>DASPTU010000061.1:0-84976 GCA_035623255.1 Terriglobales bacterium
CCGGTTTGGCACCTCGATGTCGGCTCATCGCATCCTGGAGCTGTAGAAGGTTCCAAGGGTTAGGCTGTTCGCCTATTAAAGCGGTACGTGAGCTGGGTTCAGAACGTCGCGAGACAGTTCGGTCCCTATCTGTTGTGGGCGGAGGAGATTTGCGAGGACCTGTCCTTAGTACGAGAGGACCGGGATGGACGAACCTCTTGTGTTCGAGCTGTCATGCCTATGGCACCGCTCGGTAGCGAAGTTCGGTTGTGATAACCGCTGAATGCATATAAGCGGGAAGCACTCCTCAAGATGAGATCTCCCAAGACCTCAAGGTCTAAGAAGGGCCCAGGAAGACTACCTGGTTGATAGGCAGGAAGTGGAAGCGGGGTGACTCGCGTAGCTTACCTGTACTAATCGCCCGTTCGGCTTGACCATAAAATTTACTCGGTGCATTTCCAGTTGCCAGTGCTGAGTACCCAGTGGCGCGTTAGAACCTGAACCGCTGCTCCGTACTCGACTGACAACTGGGCGCCGACGAAAGAGTCTTGTAATTGTCATTCCGAGCCGTTCGCAGCCGCGTCAGCGGCGAGAACGTGTCGAGGAATCTGCTGCTCCAATCTATTCAGTTGTGAGGTATCAAGCCTCAGGATCTTTGAGAATTCGCAGTTAGCAATCGGCACTTAGCATTGGGCGGTTTGGCTAAGTGCTGAAGACTAATTGCTAAAAGCTTCGCGCGCACTGCGCGCGATCGATTTGTCGGTGATCTTACCGCGGGGGATCCACCCGTTCCCATCCCGAACACGGCAGTTAAGCCCCGCAGGGCCGATGGTACTGCACGCGAAAGTGTGTGGGAGCGTAGGTCGTTGCCGGCATAAATAAAGCCACGTTGCGAAAGCAGCGTGGCCTTTTCCGCTTTAGGAGGCGTTCCGTAAGAGGCGGTAAGCACTAACCCAAATCATCCCTGGAACACGGGTTCTTCGATATCCGCAGTTGGCCAGTTCAGAAATTCGTAGTCCTTTGCCCCATACCAATTCTTCCCGTCAAACCTGCACCTGTTGGCCCTTATGCGGCAACCCTTGCCCTTTAGAAATGCCATGAATCTACCGGCTGCGCTCTCACTTTCAAGTACTGGAACCAAAACGCTGTGCACCAAATGCGACGTCTTTACGAAAACGATGAAGGCCCAGGGAGTGTCGCCATCGCAGCGACACACAAACACGAACCGATCGTCGGCTGTTCCCTTGAGGTCGGGCGGGGGACTCAGCAGCGGGCGCATCATGTTCGCGAATTCCCGGAAATGAGATAATCCATTCGCGACTACGTCCGCTTTGCTTCGACCTTTATTGCTGACAAAGAACTTTCCGAGCACGTCGTGTCCTAGGAAGTATCCACCGGCGGATAGCGCATACCTGTAGCCGAGCATTTCGAACAATGTGAGGTGCGCGGCTTTGAGCGTAGAAACAAGCGCAGGCAGCCGGATGTCTTTCTCAATTGCAATCTGCCACTGACTGGTCTTCAAGGCGTCGTCTGGGTGAATCTTCAGCCCGAGCCGGATCGGGCCGTTCGGCCCATCTATGCGGACCTCTGTAAAGTGCGGGGGCACAGGCCCATTGGCGACGAAATGTTCCACCTGCTCGCCCCCGATCATGATCTTGGGCCGGAGCTTCCTTGAAAGGACAGGGTGGCCGAGTACGCTATCGGTCAGTTGCGGCCCTCGGTGCTGGATATCTACGAAGTCGCCTTCAAAAGCGCTTCCGTAGAAGTTATCCACATCGGCGCGTTGCACCGTCCAGCCCCGGTCTGAAGCCGAGAATGCTGCATTCACAATGTGAGCGCAACAAAGCGGGACCTTTTCATCGCGGAAGAGGATCGGGCAAAAGAAGTGTGAAAAAGTCTTTCCCGTTACCTCCTGATAATCGGACCCCAGTGTTTGGAGCTTACGTTGAATCTCGTCACCCATTTAGCAGCCCCCTATGCTCCATACTATCCCAAGGTCGCGCAGGGCCGATGGTACTGCACGCGAAAGTGTGTGGGAGCGTAGGTCGTTGCCGGCATAAATAAAGGCTATCAACAGAAATGTTGGTAGCCTTTTCCTTTTGTGTGGGGCGGACACTCTTGTCCGCCGCTTTTGGGTTTGATTTTCATTACGTCCCTTTGTCGGACAGGAGTGTCCGACCCACACGGATTTTGGTTTTCATCGTGGTTCTTGTCGGACAGGAGTGTCCGACCCACACGGTTCGATCCAGAGCCAGGGATAGTCGTCCGGTCTTTGCACCAAACCTCTCCTCACCGGATTCTGCCGCATGTAGTCAAGTTTTTCCACGAAACTCTCCTCCGACCGGAGCACATGGTCAAATGATTCTTCCTGCCAGACCGGGCCGGAAGTACTGTGAAGTTTATTGACGCTTCGCGCCGACGTTCCCTTGATCAATTTCAGGATTGCCGCAAGTGCGTAGGGCCAGCCGCTGCTGTCCCGCAAAGGCGTAAGCAAAAGATGCACATGCTCGGGCATGATCACCACCGCGTGCAGGTGATACTTCTTGCCTTGGTCATGCAAACAATGCGCAAGCACTGCATCGCGTGCCTCCTCTGGAAAGGGAATACTCGTCAGTTTGCGGAACGTCACAAATATGGGGCGGCCTGTTTTCTGATAGTGAGGCAACTTGCGCCGATATTCGTATTTTCGGTCAAGAAGCATGGTATGTGGAGCGGACACTCTTGTCCGCCGCAGTTGATTGTGGTGGCAGGCTGCCCAGTTCGTCGGTGATGGATGGCCGCGCTTGTGAACGCCGTGATGAGGAAGGGTTGGGCTGTTTTGGTGGATTAGAACTTTGTCGGACAGGAGTGTCCGACCCACACAGATAGAGCCATACTTGTTGGCGAGCATTTTCCAAATTGTTTTTGGAAACGTAGGCCGCGGTCTGTGACAGATGAACTTGGCGGACAAGAATGTCCGCCCTACACGGTCTTGGGGCATCGAGAGTGTCGGTCCTACATAGACTCCTCCCACGGAAGCTGGCATTCTTGCATAAAGAGCGTATGCTTAGTCTGCTCCCTCCCAGGCAGGCAACTGCCTCGAATTGCCAGCCATGATCTCCGAAGGACCACGCGCCTTTGCGCTGTTCGTGATCGGCCAGATTACTTTCCTGTTGGCTGCATTGCTCCCCCTGGCCAGTGCGCAGAGTTCGCAGGCAGAATCTCCTGCTCCGCAAGCAAGCACGGCGGTTGCAACTAAAGAGCAGGCGGCGCCGGAGATGAGCTCCCGTGACGAGGCAGCCACGTTCAAGGTGAATGTTCGACTGGTTCTGGTGCGTGTGGTGGTGCGCGACGAGCGAGGGCACGTCGTGGGAAACCTGCACAAGGAAGATTTCCAGGTGTTTGATAACCGCAAGCCACAGGTAATCAGCCAATTTTCGGTCGAGCAGCCCGGCAGTCAAATTGCGCGAGAACAGCGCAGTACAGAAATACCGGCAGACGAGAGCCAACCGACGAAAACTTCGAGCGTGGCAGAGCGGTTTATCGCTTACGTTTTCGACGACGTCCATCTGAGGATGCAGGACGTTACTCCCGTTCGCGAGGCGGCCGATCATCGTATTGCCGCCATGCAGCCGACGGACCGCGCTGCCATCTTCACGACGTCGGGCCAGGGCAACCTCGACTTCACGGACGACCGAGCGAAGTTGCATGAGGCCCTGCTGAACATTACTCCGCGGCCGATCTCTCCGAGTGTAATGCAAGAGTGTCCGTACATGAGCTATTACATGGCGGACCTGATTGTGAACAAGAACGATCCTCAGGCGCTGGACAATGCATCGCGAGATACACTGCAGTGCGCGGGATTAGCCGCGGCCGCAGGCAACTCGGCCCAGCTTGCGATCGCCTTGCAGACGGCGCAGTCTATGGCACAATCGGCGGCGCAGCTCAAGTTAACTTTGGGCGACAACGAGACGATTCTTACCCTGCGCTCGTTGAAGGATGTGGTGCGGAGGATGGCATCGGCGCCGGGCCAGCGCATCGTGGTGCTGGTCTCGCCGGGCTTCATCACCCCGTACCACGAGCAGGACGTCACCGACATTACCGACTACGCTTTGCGGGCGAATGTCATCGTAAGTTCGGTCGATGCGCGCGGTCTCTACGTGCCAAGCCTGTACGGCGATATGAGCCGCCAGAACCTGCCCAATACGCAGACGTCGCCACAGGAGCTCATATACGAATCGTCGGAGGAATCCTCTGACGACATCGTGTTGTCAACGCTGGCTGAATCAGCAGGCGGCACTTTTTTCCACAACAGCAACGATTTTGAGAGCGGATTGAAGGAGGCGGCCGAAACGCCGGACTATTACTACGTGCTTGGCTTCTCTCCGCAAAACCTGAAGTTCGACGGCGGGTTCCACGGCCTGACGGTCAAGCTCGCCAAGCCGGCAAAACTGAGCATTCAGGCGCGAAAGGGCTATTACGCGCCGAAACAAGCACCAAACGCCAACGAGGAAGCCAGGCAGGAGATCCAGGAAGCCATCTTTTCGCAGGAGGAAGTACACGATTTACCGGTGGATTTACACACGCAATTTTTCAAGGCCAGCGACGAAAATGCCAAGCTTTCGGTACTCGTTCATGTGGACGTGAAGCGGATCCATTTTCGCAAAGCCGGCGGCCGGAACAATAACGACCTGACGATTGCGGCCGCCTTGTTTGATCGCAATGGCGGCTTCGTGTCGGGGAACGAGAAGATCCTGGAAATGCATTGGAAAGATGAAACCCTGGAAAATAAGCTGGATCGCGGAGTGACCTTAAAAAGCAGCTTTGAAGTGAAGCCCGGGAGTTATCTTGTTCGCCTGGTGGTTCGGGACAGTGAAGGTCTGATAGCAGCGGAAAACGGGCCGATTGAGATTCCCTAGGTGGCAGAGAGGTGCGGGATGAAACGCTATCTGTTGGTGATGGGGTTAGGGTTTGTGGCGCTGACGATCGTCTGGATGATTTGGCACGTGCTCTCTCCAGCCACGGTCCAGGCACAGCAGCCGGATGCCGCCGCGACAATCAAGGCAGAAAGCCGACTGGTGCTGGTCGACACAGTGGTCATGGATATAAAGGGCAATTACGTCCACGACCTGGAGCAAAAGGATTTCAAGGTCTGGGAAGACAACAAAGAGCAGACGATCAAAAGTTTCTCGTTCGAATCGGAGAACGGGCCCAACGCAAGTCCGCAGAGACACTATCTGGTCCTGTTCTTTGACAACGCCAGCATGGACGCAAGTGATCAGATGAGGGCCAGAGAAGCTGCAGGCAAGTTCATTGACGCGAATGCTAGCCCGAACCGGCTGATGGCGATCATCGAGTTCGGAGGCACAACGCGAATTGCCCAGAACTTCACCGCGAGTGCTGATCGCCTGAAGCAGGCGGTAGCCGGAGTAAAGGCATCAGCAGTTGCGACCAATGCGCCGCTGGCCGACAACACGATGGCTTCTATTCCTACGCCGCAATCCGGAGTTCAAGTCGCTTCGCTGGGCGGGCCGCCGGTTGGCATGCCTTCGCTTAGTTATGCGGAGACGGATTTTGGCGCACGTACCGTCCTGCTCTCGTTGCGTGATTTGGCCAAGAACATGGCATCGGTGCCAGGACGCAAGACCTTAGTGATGCTGACTTCGGGATTTCCGCTTACACCCGAGCTGGAATCGGAACTCACGGCAACGATCGACGCTTGCAATAAGTACAACGTTGCTGTTTATCCCATCGATGTGCGTGGCCTGGTCGCGCCGGGTACCGCGGCGTCGCCCACAGGTGCGGAGATGGTGACGCCAGAAGCACCTCATCGAGTTCGGCTCCTGTCCGCGACGTGGACCGATGCGACGCCGAAAGCGCATTTGGTGTTCGTGCAGCATGGTACTGGCGGAGGAGGAACCGGTGGAGGAGGAGGAACCGGTGGAGGAGGGGGAACCGGCGGAGGAGGAGGGCATGGCGGCACACCGGGGGGTGGTGGTACGCCCGGTGGCGGGAGCAGCGGCGGTGGAAGTCATGGTGGTGCACCGGGCGGGAGTGGACATGGCGGGTCACCCGGCGGAGGCGGCACCCATGGGACCGGCGGGTCAACGGGCGGTCGCAGCGGGGCTGGCGCCGTACCGGTCTCCAACTTCTACAACCCAAACTATCAACCGCAGGTCATCGTTCCTTCGTTTCCACCCAGTGCCACCGACAACCAGCAGGTTCTTTATGCGCTGGCCAACGGAACCGGAGGGTTCGTGATACTCAACACCAACGACTTGCTGGGAGGCATGGAAAAGATTGCAAAGGAGCTCAGCGAGTACTACGTTCTTGGATACACGCCGGCTGAGACACCGGAGGGAAGCTGCCACACCCTGCGCGTCAAAGTCGTTCGCGAAGATACAGTGGTGCGCTCTCGCAGCGGATACTGCAATGTGAAACCGGCCGACATGCTCGCCGGCCAACCGGTGGAGAAGCAACTTGAAAACCAGGCGAATGGAGCGCAGTCGGGTTCGATTGCCGCTTCCATCGCGACCCCTTATTTCTATACCGGCGCGAACACCGCACGGGTACACATTGCGATGGACATTCCCGCGGATTCGATCAAGTTCGAGAAGGTAAAAGGCAAGCAGCACTCGACTCTCAACATCCTTGGAATTGCGTACAAGAATGACAATTCGGTTGCGGCGCGCTTCAGCGACGGAGTCAATCTTGATTTTGAAAACAAGAAGGATGTTGAGGAATTTGCCAAACAGCCATTTCACTACGAGAACCAGTTTGATATTGCCTGCGGGCAGTACAAATTGAAGGTCGTATTCAGCTCGGGTGGGGAAGCATTCGGAAAGATCGAAACTGCTCTGAATGTCGATCCTTATGATGGCAAGCAGTTCGGGCTGAGTGCTATGGCGTTGAGCAAAAATGTCCGTCGCGCGAGCGATATGGGCACCAGCCTGGATGCGGCATTAATGGAAGATCACACACCCCTGGTGACGCGGGGAATGCAGATCGTGCCCGCAGCGACCTATCGCTTTAAGAAGACTGATATGGCAGCTCTTTATGCGGAGGTATACGAACCGCTGATGGCGGTAGGGACACAACCTCAGGTTGGAATCGAGGTAAAGGTTTTCGACAAGAAGAGCGGACAACCCAAGTTCGACAGTGGGCTCAATACGGCAGCTTCGTTCATGCAAAAGGGGAATCCGGTGATCCCGGTGGGCTTGAAGCTGCCCGTGAACTCACTAGACCCCGGTTCTTATCGTGTCGAACTAAGCGCCGCGGATTCGGCAGGCAACAAAAGCGTACCGCGGAGCGCTGACTTCGAAGTGGAATAAAAAAAATTGCTAGACGCGCTGATCGGCAAAACTGAGATCCGGTTGTCTTCGGTGCCAGTCTGTGGAACCCTCATAGAGATGAGCAACCTGCAGGACCGAAGATTCCGACCAGTGTGCTCCCGTGATCTGCAACCCGATTGGCAGACCGGACTTCGTGAAGCCGCAAGGAACTGAGACCGCCGGCAAACCCCACATGCTGAAGGGACGTGTGTTTGGCAGAAGGGTGAGTTCTTTTGGCCGCAACTGATCGGGATCCCGCTCCATGTCAGCCAGACTAGGTGCTGGGAGCGGAGTCGTAGGAGTGACCAGTACCTGCACGTCTTCGAACACCTGGTCGATTTCACTACGGACTTTCTTCAAGTCGCGGCGGCGAGCTTCAGCTTCGGCGGCTGAGATGTTTTGTCCTGCGCGGATCCGCCGCAGAGTTTCCGGCTGGTAAAGCTCGGCAGCGCGGACAACAAGGTCTGCGTGGCACAAATACACCTCTGCGGGAAGCAAAGTCCAATCAGTCGGGACTTGCAGTTCGACCTCACGCAGTTCAGCGCCATGCGACTTTAGGACGGCGAGCGCCTGCTCGACCGCGGAAGCGACTTCTGAATCGAGCTTCTCATAGAAGTATTTGCGCGGGACGCCGATTCTGATCTTTCCAATTTTCCGGTCCAACGCCGCAAGATAGTCGTCAACTGGCGTGTTTGCGGAGTTAGGATCGCGCGGATCGTGGCCAGCTATGGCCTGGAGCAGAACGGCGAGATCAGCGACAGTCCGCGTGATCGGGCCCACATGATCGAGCGATGGTGCGAGCGGGACCACTCCGCGGGCGCTGACGCGGCCATAAGTTGGTTTCAGCCCGACAACACCGCACAGGGAGGCGGGTTCGCGGATAGAACCCCCGGTGTCGGTGCCGATGGCCGCGTAGCACATGCCGGCGGCTACAGCCGCGGTCGATCCTCCTGAGGAGCCACCAGCGATGTGTTCCGGGGTCCAGGGATTACGGACTTCGCCAAAGTAGCTGATGACGGAACTGCCACCAAAAGCGAACTCATGCAGGTTCTGCTTGCCCAGCAGGACGGCTCCCGCGTTCTTCAAGCGCCTCACGACCTCGGCATCTTCGGATGGAATCCGGTCTTTGAACAGCGCGCTGGCGGCGGTGGTGCGAACACCGGCCGTGTCAATCAGGTCTTTGAGCCCGATTGGGACGCCGTGTAATGGACCTCGCCAATGGCCGCGCTGGATTTCGGCTTCTGCCTCAGCTGCCTCGCGCAACGCGGAATCGGCGGTCACGGTGATAAAAGCGTTGAGAACCGGATTCAACTTTTCAATTTTGGCCAGGCAATCGCGAGTCAGTTCGACGGGCGAGAGTTCGCGGCGACGGAGTTGATGGCTGAGTTCCAGAATCGATGTTTGCACAGGTCTGATTGTTACCGGGGAGCAAAAGTTTCATTCACGACGCAAGCTTACAATCTTACCTTCAGCGCGGAAGTTGCCGTGATAAAACTCGCGTGGCGTCGCGGGATTGTATTGGCTTCCGATAGAGAGCTGAGACCAAAGCGAGGGTATGCGCAAGCGGGCCGCGTTTTCCACTACACTTCGATACTCGCGCCGCCATAGCGACATTTGGCTGCGCGAAAGCGAATGTGAACTGCTATAATCACGATTCTCCGTGTCAGGTATCACCGCCGGTTGTGAGTGCTGGCCGACGAAGAACGTTCAACCAGGGAATAAGCCGGGGTTCCCGCTGCACTAAAGCTCTGTCAGATGCAGATTTTTCATCGCAGTACTAACACTATCTCTCGCGCCACTTTGTTCGGCGCAATATTTCTGATCGCGTTTGTCTTGTGGGCCTGCATCGAATTTCAACGCTCCCCGTATGTGACTTACGCCAAAGTGGCGCGTCCACAGCCCGTGCCTTTCAGCCATCAGCATCACGTTGGAGGGTTGGGAATCGATTGCCGCTATTGCCACACGTCCGTGGAGGTCTCAAGCTTTGCCGGAATTCCGCCAACAAGAACATGTATGAACTGCCACTCGCAGATTTGGACCGGGGCGCCGCTGCTTGAGCCAGTGAGGGAGAGTTTTCGAACCGGCAAATCGCTGGTGTGGACCCGGGTCAATGATCTGCCAGATTTTGTTTACTTCGACCACAGCATTCACATCAATAAGGGAGTTGGCTGCAATACCTGCCACGGCCCGGTAGACCGCATGCCGCTGATGTATAACTACGCTTCCTTGCAGATGGAGTGGTGTTTGGACTGTCATCGTGACCCGGCAAAGCACTTGCGGCCCCGGGACCAGGTGTTCAATATGCGGTACGCGGCTCCGTCGAGTCTGAAACCGCTCGTGATGGATGGAAAGGAATATACAGACCAGTTGTCGCTCGGGACTGATCTGGTGAAGAAATACGGTTTGCGGAGCGTGGCGGACATTACGAACTGCTCCACCTGCCATCGGTGAAGTGAGAAGAAAGATCGAAAGCAAGATGAAGGAAGAGAACGGAAGATCCCGACACGAGGCAGTTTGCCCGAGCAAGAAAAACAAGCTTGATCTGGCAGCTGCTCGCGCCCGAATTGCGGAGACGAAAGGTCCGGAGTTCTGGCGGAGCCTGGAAGAACTGGCAGGCAGCGCTGAATTTAAAGAAATGATGCACCGGGAATTTCCCAAAGGTGCATCGGACTGGCTGGATTCTGTTTCCCGCCGGGGATTCCTGCAGCTCATGGGTGCGTCGCTGGCGATGGCCGGTATGACCGCCTGTACCAAACAGCCCCTTGAACCGATTGTTCCCTATGTCCGGCAGCCGGAAGAAGTCGTCCCGGGCCGTCCGATGTTTTATGCCAGCGCGTTTACTCTGGGTGGATATGCGACTCCGATTCTGGTTGAGAGCCACCTGTTCCGGCCTACGAAGATAGAGGGTAACGACAAACATATGGCAAGCCTGGGTGGCACGGATGTATTCACCCAGGCCTCCATCCTCGGTCTCTACGATCCCGATCGCTCGCAGACCAACACGAAGCTCGGCGAAGTGCAGACCTGGGGTAATTTTGTTGGCGCCGTACGCGGGCCGCTGAACTCGCAGAAAGCGGTGCAGGGTGCAGGCATACGCATACTGACGAGAACTATTTCGTCGCCCAGTTTTGCTGATCAATTCCGGCAACTGCCCAAGCTGTATCCGCAGGCGAAGTGGCATATCTACGAGCCAATTAATCGCGACAATGTCTATGCCGGTGCGCAGATGGCGTTTGGCCAGCCGGTGGAGACGCAATACCGCCTGGAGAATGCTGATGTGATCGTCTCGCTGGATGCCGACTTTCTATATGCGGGCTTTCCGGGAATGACCAGATATGCGCGGGATTTTGCGAAACGGCGTGATCCGGATTCGGAGAAGATGAGCCGGCTATACGTGGTCGAGAGTACGCCGAGTTCGACCGGGGCAAAAGCGGACCATCGCTTGCCGATGCGAGCGAGCGAGATCGAATCGTTTACTCGCGCTCTGGCAGAGGCAATCGGTGTTCCTGCAAATGTAGGGATGTTGTCCGGAGAGCAAGGCAAATACGCCAGTGCCGTCGCGAAAGAGCTTCAGGCGCATCGCGGAAAAAGCGTAATTATTGTCGGCGACCATCAAGGACCGGCGGTCCACGCACTGGTTCATGTGATGAATCAGGCACTCGGCAATGTCGGACAAACCGTCTTCTACACCGATCCTATAAACGCGAATGCGGTGAATCAAACGGATTCCTTGAGAGAGTTGGTTGCGGACATGCGCGCGGGTAAGGTGGATATGCTTTTCATCCTCGGAGGCAATCCAGCCTATGATGCGCCCGCGGACATCGATTTCGCCGACGCACTGAAGAACACGAACATTCCATTTCGCGTGCACCTTGGGCTTTATCAGGATGAAACTGCAGAACTCTGCCAGTGGCACATCAGTGAGACGCATTATCTCGAAGCGTGGGGAGATGTGCGCGCGTACGACGGCAGGGTGACAATTCAGCAGCCGCTGATTGCTCCTCTGTACAACAGCAAGAGCGCTTACGAACTAATGGCCCTGCTCGCCGGGCAAGCGGAAGCGACGGGACACGAGATTGTTCAGGGCTATTGGAAGATTCAGTATCCCGGCGCAGATTTCGACAGGTTCTGGCGAAAGTCACTGCATGACGGATGGGTTGAAGGCACGACATTTCCACCCAAGCAAGTCGCAGCCACGATGGGTAACTTACCAGCCGCCGCAAGTGCGGGGCAAGACATCGAGATCAATTTCCGGCGCGATCCGTCGATCTATGACGGCCGGTTCTCGAACAACGGGTGGTTGCAGGAGTTGCCCAAGCCAATGACCAAGGTGACTTGGGACAATCCGGTACTGATCGCACCCAAGATGGCGGAACGTTTGGGACTGCAAACGGAAGACACGATCCGCCTGGAACTGAATGGGAAAGCAGTGACCGGTCCAGTGTGGATACAGGCTGGACACCCAGACAATGCGGTTACGGTTTACCTGGGGTATGGCCGCCGCCGCGCGGGCCGCGTTGGAACGGGCGCGGGATTTGATTTCTACCGACTTCGTTATAGCGCGACGCCGTGGTTCACTACGGGTTTAAAGATCGAGAAAGCTGGCGGAACTTATCTACTCGCCTCAACTCAGGGTTACCAGACCATGGAGACTCAAGACGGTGATACCCGGCCGCTGGTGCGAGCCGCCACGCTCGAGGAATATCGCAAGGAACCGGACTCTTTCAACGAGGATCAGCCAGCGCCCAATTTCAGCCTGTATCCGGGGTATGCAGAGCAATACCAGAAAGAGCCATACGAGTGGGGCATGGCCATCGATCTCAATGCCTGCGTGGGCTGCAACAACTGCATCATTGCCTGCCAGTCAGAAAACAACATTCCGGTCGTGGGGAAAGAGCAATGCAACAGAGGGCGGCACATGCACTGGTTGCGGGTCGATGTCTACTACCAGGGCGATCGGGACAATCCCAAGGCATATTTTGAGCCGGTGCCGTGCATGCAATGCGAGAATGCGCCCTGCGAACTGGTGTGCCCGGTCGGGGCAACAGTCCACAGCACCGAAGGCCTGAACGATATGGTCTACAACCGGTGTGTGGGTACCCGCTATTGTTCGAACAACTGTCCCTACAAAGTGCGGCGATTTAATTTCCTGCTGTTCCAGGACTGGGTAACGCCGCAATTCAAGATGATGCGCAATCCGGATGTCACAGTGCGCAGCCGTGGGGTGATGGAGAAGTGCACCTATTGCATACAGCGCATTTCAGAGCACCGGATTGACGCAGAGCGCGAAAACCGCAAGATACAGGATTTGGAGCTGCAGACCGCTTGCCAACAGTCGTGTCCGGCGAACGCGATTATCTTTGGAAACAAGAATGATTCGAACTCCAAGGTTGCCAAGCTGAAAGCGAAATCCCGGAATTACGGCTTGTTGCAGGACTTGAATACCAGGCCACGAACTACATATCTGGCTGAAATCCGTAATCCCAATCCTGAACTGGAGAGCTGAGCGCAAAAGAAGAATGGATGAGCCAAGTCACATAGACGCGCCGCGAGACCGTTCTCCGGCTGTCATCGAACCCGGTTACACGTTCGCCACGATCACCGACAAAATCAGCTCGATCGTGCTCACGAGACCAGTCTCGAACGGCTGGCTATTCGGATTCGGGCTCGCCTTCCTGATCACGATGGTCCTGCTGTATGCCGTCGGCTACTTGTTCGTGCGCGGGGTGGGGATTTGGGGCATCAACATTCCCATTGGCTGGGGATTCGCGATTGTCAATTTTGTGTGGTGGATTGGAATCGGCCACGCCGGAACCCTGATTTCGGCGATTCTTCTGTTGCTGCGCCAATCCTGGCGGAATTCGATCAATCGTTTTGCCGAGGCGATGACGATTTTTGCCGTGGCTTGTGCGGGAATGTTTCCCGTCCTGCATTTGGGCCGGCCATGGCTTGCCTATTGGCTATTTCCTTATCCCAATACCATGAACTACTGGCCGCAGTTCCGCAGCCCTCTGGTATGGGATGTATTTGCCGTTTCAACATATGCCACGACTTCAATCCTGTTCTGGTTTATCGGTCTGGTGCCGGATTTAGCAACGCTGCGAGACCGCACGGAGAACCGGGCGGCGAAGAAGATTTACGGCATTCTGGCGATGGGCTGGCGTGGATCAGCGCGCCACTGGAGCCGTTATGAAACCGCGTATCTCCTACTGGCTGGACTTGCGACGCCGCTGGTGCTCTCCGTCCACACCGTAGTGAGCTTCGATTTCGCCATCGGCATCGTGCCGGGATGGCACACGACGATCTTCCCTCCTTACTTCGTCGCCGGCGCAATCTATTCGGGATTTGCGATGGTGCTAATTTTGGCGATCCCAATCCGAAAATTTTATGGCTTGGAAGATTTCATCACGGAACGGCACCTGCAGAATTCGGCCAAGGTGATGCTAGCGACGGGCCTTATTGTCGCCTATGGATATGGAATCGAAGCGTTCATGGGCTGGTACAGCGGAAATCGTTATGATGCGTTTCTGTTGTGGAACCGCCTGCACGGCCCTTATCACACGTGGTATTGGTCGCTGCTGATTTGCAACATCGGAATTCCGCAATTGCTATGGATTCGCAAGATGCGGACCAGTCCGGTGGGCTTGTTCTTGGTCTCAGCGGTGATCTTGACCGGAATGTGGCTGGAGCGCTTCATCATCGTGGTGGTCAGTCTGCACCGCGACTTCCTGACGTCGTCATGGGGAATGTACTATCCGACCCTGTGGGACTGGGCGACGTTTATCGGCACTCTGGGCTTCTTTACCGCATGCATGTTCCTGTTCCTGCGCTTGCTGCCGAGCATTTCCATCTTTGAAATGCGCACGCTGCTGCCGGAAGCGGAGGTGAAAGCGGAATGAGGCGCACTCCGATCTACGGATTGATGGCGGAATTCGATTCGCCGACCGATCTCGTGGTTGCCGCTCGCAAGACCTACGAAGCGGGATACAAGAAGATCGACGCGTACAGCCCGTTTCCGATTGAGGAACTCTCGGAGGCGATTGGCTTTCACCATAATAGCGTGCCACTGGTCGTACTGGTGGGAGGAATTCTGGGTTGTGTGAGCGGATATCTGCTGCAGTGGTGGATTGCGACCGTCAGCTATCCCGTTAATGTGGGTGGCCGGCCTTACCACTCGACGCCGGCGTTCATCGTGGTCACGTTTGAAATGACCATTTTGTTTGCCGTGCTAGCCGCCGTTTTCGGCATGTTGGCACTGAACGGATTGCCAATGCCTTACCATCCCGTGTTCAACGTGCCGAGATTTGCGTTTGCCACGAAGGACAGATTTTTTCTGATCGTGTTCTCTTCCGATCCCAAGTACAGCAGTAGCGGAACGCGCACTTTTCTGGAAGGCCTTGGGGCACGCTCGATATCGGAGGTGCCCAGCTAGAAAATGAGTAGCCTGCCAAAAATTTCGCCATTGGGACTGTTTGCGATCTTGCTCCTGGCGGGATGCCGCCAAGACATGCATGACCAACCGCGATACAAGCCGCTGGCGGAAAGCGATTTTTTCGCCGACCTGCGATCGGCCCGGCCTCCGGTCGAGGGTACGGTGGCGCGTGGACAGTTGCATGAGGACACCTACTTTTACACCGGAAAAGTCGGGAACAGCCCGGGTGACTACATGCCATTTCCAGCCACGTTCGAACTGCTGGCACGGGGACGGGACCGGTTCAACATCTATTGCTCACCTTGCCATTCACGATTGGGAGACGGGAACGGAATGATCGTGCAGCGGGGCTTTCGCGCTCCGCCTTCCTACCACACGGAACGGCTTCGCAAAGCACCGCTGGGGTATTTCTTCGATGTCATGACCAATGGATTCGGCGCCATGCCGGAATATGCGTCGCAGATTCCGCCGCGCGATCGGTGGGCGATTGTCTCTTATATACGCGCCCTGCAACTGAGTCAGGGCGCGACGGCGGCGGATGTTCCGGTGGGACAGAAGGTGCCGTCGGAGCCGCCGTTATTTCGTGGCGATCCGGGTTCCGGGGCGACGTTGCCTGACATTCAAAGATCGGAAGGGCGCGAGCAATGAGCACCAGACCACTCGAGAGCTCGCGAATGATGGCCCCGGCGGTCACGCGCACGATTCAATCGCGATCGCTGATCATCGGCATCGCGTTCTCTGTAGGTGCGATAATTGGCGGATTTTCCCGGCCAGACGAGTTCTTCCGCGGGTATCTGTTGGCCTTCATGGCCTGGCTGGGAGTGACTCTGGGGTCGATGGCGATTCTGATGATTCGACATCTGACCGGCGGCGGGTGGGGAACGGTAATCCGGCGAGTGATGGGGGCGGCGATGCGTTGCGTCCCGCTGATGACGGTGCTGTTTATCCCGATTCTGTTCGGGCTGCCCCGTCTTTATATATGGGACCGGCCACTGAGCACTATTGCGGATGCAAAACTGCGGGCCCATTTGCAGGACATCACCCAATCCTATTTGTCGGTGCATGGCTTCATATGGCGGGCGGTGGTTTATTTCGCAATCTGGAACGTTTTGTCATTTCTGTTGACAAGGTGGTCGCGAGAGCAGGACCAGCTGAATCCAACGCTCAACGCGCAAAAGTTCAAGGCGGTGAGCGGGCCGGGACTTGTGCTTTACGCATTCACGATTTCGTTCGCCGCCATTGATTGGCTGATGTCGATCGATCCAAGCTGGATATCAACCATTTATGGGTTGATTGTGCTGATTGGCGAAGTGCTTTCGGCGATGTGTTTTGCGGTCGTGGTGGAACGCATCCTGGTCAACTACAAACCGATGTCCGAATGGTTGCGGCCGGATTTTGTCCAGGACCATGGCAAGTGGATACTGACATTTCTGATGCTGTGGGCGTACTTTTCGTTTTCACAGTTGCTGATCATCTGGGCCGGAAACTTGCCGGACGAAATCACCTGGTATTTCAGAAGATTTAGCGGAGGCTGGCCCGCCGTGGGCTTTGCGCTGATTTTCTTTCATTTTGTGGTTCCGTTTGTCCTCCTGCTCTCGCGGTCTTTCAAGCGTGATGTCCGGAAGCTGGTGTGGCTCGCGATGTGGCTGATGATCATGCGCTTAGTCGATCTGTTTTGGATCATCGAACCGAACTTTTCCGCGCGTCTTACCGTGACCTGGGCGGACGTTGTGTTGCCCATTGCGATGGGAGGGATTTGGCTGTGGCTCTATTTCCGCAATCTGAACTCCATGCCGCTTCTGTCGGTGAATGACCCAGACGCGTTCGAGGTGCTGGAGCCAGTACATGAGTGAAGGAACGAAAAGCACGGGGAAGAATCCGGAACTGGAATTCGAACACCAGGACCTGCGCCCGGTGGGTGTGTATACATTCCTGGCCGGACTCGCGATAGCCGGGTTTCTGATTTATTTCGTGATCTGGGGATTGTATCGATACCTTGATTATTATGAGCGAACGCATCAGCCACCGCAGAATCCGCTGGTTCAGACCGAGGCCGACACGCGCGCTGTCCCACCTCAGCTGGTCGAGAAGTTTCCGCAGCCACGCCTGGAGAAAAACGAGCGCACTGAAATCAACGATTTTCGTCTGAAGGAAGAGCAAACGCTTAACAGCTACGGTTGGGTAGACCAGAAGGCAGGCGTAGTACGCATTCCGATCGAGCGAGCCATGCAGTTGATAACCGAGCGAGGTCTGCCGATTACACCGAGGGTCGGTGCGATTCCGCCAGCGGAGGTCAACGTGGCGAATCAGGCGGCCGCGCGCGCGGATGTGAGCAACCTGCCAAAGAATCAGGGTACGGGAAAGGTGAAACAGCAGTGAGTTGGTGCTGGATACCGGAAGAGAACCGCAGATTCCTCCTCGCGAATGCTCGTCGGAATGACAAGGCCTTTCGGACGCCCCGGATTGCCGCGTGTGCGTCCGTACTAGGGATCGCATTGTTGGCGACGGCTGCCTGGGGACAAGGAATGACGCAAGGCACGCTGTCACCGCCCGCGAACCAGCGGCCGCCGGGGTTGAAGCATGTAGGCATCGAGCAGCATTTGAACGAGCAGATTCCGCAAAACCTCACATTCCGGGACGAGACCGGAAAACCGGTGCAACTGGGAGAGTACTTCGGCCACAAGCCGCTAATTCTCAACCTGGGCTATTACCAGTGTCCGATGCTTTGCGGGGAGGTCTTAAGCGGGCTGGAAAGCGCGTTGCGGATTCTCAAGTTTGATGTGGGAAAGGAATTTGACGTCCTCACGATAAGTTTCGATCCCAAAGAAACGCCGGAGATGGCAAGCAAGAAGAAGGCGGAATGGTTGCGGCGATATGGCCGGCCAGGCGCCGCGTCTGGTTGGCATTTTCTTACAGGTCCCCAAAATTCGATTGATGCACTTACCAAAGCCGCCGGATTTCAGTACGAATACGATCCGAAAACCGGGCAATTCGCACATGCTACGGCGATCATGATCCTCACGCCAGACGGAAAAATCGCGCAGTACTACTATGGCGTGGAGTTTGCGCCCAAGGACTTGCGACTCGGCCTGATTCAAGCGTCGCAGAACAAGATTGGCAATGTGGTGGACCAGGTACTGCTTTATTGCTACCACTACGATCCAGACCAGGGACAGTACAGCGCGATTATCAGCAGAGTTTTGAAGGTGGCGGCGGGGGCGACGATGCTTCTTCTGGGCACCTTTCTGATTGTGATGTTCCGCCTGGGATCGGCAGCAGATCACCAGCGCGAAAAACGGACCTTGTAGACGACATGTTTGACAATTTTCCACTTTGGCCGGTACGGGCTTCCACAACGGCGGGGAGCGTGGATGCGCTCTTCATTTTCCTCGTTGCGTTGGCCGGGTTCATGTCGATAGCGATTTTCATCATGATCACGGTATTTGCGTTGAGGTACCGCCGGCGTGCCGGGCATGAGGCACAACAGATTGAGGGGTCGATTCCACTGGAGATAACGTGGTCCGCTGTCCCTCTCTTCATCTTCCTGTCGATCTTTGTCTGGGGCGCAATCATTTATTTTCGAGAACGAACGCCGCCGCGCGGTGCCGAGGAAATTTACGTTGTCGCGAAGCAATGGATGTGGAAGCTCGAGCACGAACAGGGGCAGCGGGAGATCAACGAACTGCATGTGCCTGTGGGGCGTGACGTCAAGCTGATCATGACCTCACAGGACGTCATTCACAGCTTTTATGTTCCCGCTTTCCGCATCAAGCAGGATGTGCTGCCCGGACGTTATACGACGGCGTGGTTTCATGCCATACGGCCCGGCACCTATCACCTGTTTTGCGCAGAGTATTGTGGAACGGCACACTCCGGAATGATTGGGCAGGTGGTGGTCTTGGAACCGGCACAATATGCGGCATGGCTGGCGGGCGGGATTGTATCTGGATCGCTGGCGGCAAACGGCGAAAGCATTTTTCAGCAGTTGGGGTGTCCCACGTGCCATCGCTTCGATATTCAGGGACGTGGACCGAACCTGCGTGGAATATTCAACAAACAGGTGCAACTGGAGGATGGAAGAAGTGTAATTGCGGATGAGAACTACATTCGCGAATCCATTTTGAGCCCAAGCGCCAAGATTGTGAGCGGATTTAAACCCATCATGCCTACCTTTCAGGGGCTGGTGAGCGAAGAACAGTTGACGGCGCTGGTGGCCTACATAAAATCGCTGACGCCGCAGCCGTCAGGACAAGCAGCAGCAGCTAAGATTTCATCGGGAACAGAACAGCAGAAGGAATAAGTATGGCAACGGCAACCATAACCGCCGAACGCGAACACTATCTCAATACGGACTACGGCATACGCTCATGGCTGCTCACCACGGACCATAAGCGGATTGCCTTGCTCTACCTAGCGTTGATCACGCTGTATTTCTTCGTCGGGGGATTCTTTGCACTGCTGATCCGCCTGGAATTGCTGACGCCGGCCGGCGATCTGGTGCAGGCTGACACATACAACAAGCTGTTCAGCATGCACGGCCAGGTGATGATCTTTTTTTTCCTGATCCCGTCCATTCCCGCAGTGTTGGGCAACTTCCTGGTCCCGATGATGGTGGGCGCAAAGGACCTGGCGTTTCCGCGAATCAACCTTCTGAGCTGGTACTTGTTGGTGATCGCCGCCGTGATAATGAGCTACTGCATCATAACCGGCGGGGTGGACACGGGTTGGACCTTCTATACACCTTTCAGCACGGCGTTCAGTAACACGCACGTCATTGAAGCGGGGCTGGCGATCTTTATTGCTGGTTTCTCTTCCATTTTGACGGGCTTAAATTTCGTGGTGACGATACACCGGATGCGCGCACCCGGACTTACCTGGTCGCGCCTGCCGTTGTTTATCTGGTCGATGTATGCGACGAGCATCATTCAGCTTTTGGGTACGCCGGTTCTCGCAATCACGCTGTTGCTGGTGGTGTTCGAGCGGGCATTTGGGCTGGGGATTTTCGATCCGAACCGCGGCGGCGATCCGCTACTGTTCCAGCACTTGTTCTGGTTTTACTCCCATCCCGCGGTGTACATCATGATTTTGCCCTCGATGGGGGTTGTGTCAGAGATTATTCCTTGCTTCTCGCGAAAACGGGTGTTTGGGTACGGCGCCGTAGCGCTTTCGAGTATTGCCATTGCGGTGTTCGGCTTCCTGGTGTGGGCACACCACATGTTTGTGGCGGGAATTTCTCTTTACTCGGCAATGATTTTTTCGATGTTGAGCTACTCGGTCGCTGTGCCATCTGCCATCAAGGTCTTCAACTGGACCGCGACGATGTACAAAGGGTCGATACGCTTTCATACACCCATGCTGTACGCGATGGGCTTTATCGGCTTGTTCACGATCGGGGGGCTGACGGGGTTGTTCCTGGCCGCGCTGGGAATTGACGTTCATGTCACGGATACGTATTTCGTTGTCGCTCATTTCCACTACATTATGGTGGGAGGCGCGGTGATGGGATATCTCGGCGGGCTGCACTTCTGGTGGCCGAAGATCTCCGGCCGTCTCTATCCGGAGTGGCTGGGGAAATTTGCGGCACTGACGGTGTTTCTCGGCTTTAATCTGACCTTCTTTCCACAGTTCGTTCTTGGATACCTGGGGATGCCACGAAGGTACTGGCAGTATCCGCCGGAGTTCCAGGTGCTGAACGTACTTTCGACGGCGGGTTCGACCATTCTGGCCGTGGGATACGTTCTGCCGATGATTTATTTCCTGTGGTCGATGCGCTATGGAAAGGTTGCAGAAGCGAATCCGTGGGGCGCTGCCGGGCTGGAATGGAAGACTGCATCGCCTCCGCCGACCACAAACTTTGACGAAGTTCCTGAAGTAACGTGGGAAGCATACAACTACGACGAAATTGCTGAGCCCGAGGAGGTGCCGGTTGGCTGATACGCCGCTGACCATCGAGCACGAAGAGGGACTGCAACACCAGTTCGTGGACATGCAGCAGCAGCGCGATGCCACCACACTAGGCATGTGGTTGTTCCTGGCCACGGAGATCATGTTCTTTGGGGGCATGTTCCTCGCCTATCTGGTCTATCGCAACTGGTACTATCCCGAGTTTGCAGCGGGTAGCCGCAGTATCGATATTTATCTTGGCACCATTAATACTGCGGTCCTTATCTGCAGTAGCTTGACGGTAGCGATGGCCGTGCGAGCAGCGGCTCTTGGAAAACGCCAATTGTGTGTCGCGTTTTTGTTGGCGACTCTAGTTTTTGGCTTAGCCTTCCTTGGCATCAAGGGCAAGGAATGGTACGACAAATTCGAAGAGCATCACATTCCAGGCAGGTCGTTCAATGCTGAGGACATAATCCGAGACTATCCTCAGCTCCACATCGAACCGGCGCCAACGCAGATTTTCTTTTCCCTTTACTTTGCGATGACCGGGCTGCACGCCTTGCACATGATTATCGGGGTTGGACTCTTCTTGTACCTTACTTACCATGCCTGGAAAGGGCGCTATACGCCGGAGTATCACAATCCGCTTGAAATTGGCGGGTTGTATTGGCACTTCGTGGATATCGTCTGGATTTATCTATTTCCGTTGTTGTATCTGATCGATCGAAAGCCACTAAGGTGAGCTGCAATGGCGTCTGAGCATATTGTTTCGAGCAAAATCTACTTCGCAATCTGGGCAACGCTGATGTGCCTGACAGTTATTACAGCTTCGGTCGCCTTCATTGATCTGGGGCCTTTTAACACGGTCGTTTGCCTGGTGATTGCGACGGTGAAGGCCTTGCTGGTCGTGCTCTTTTTCATGCACGTGAAATACACGAGCGAAAAGCTCACCAAAACCGTGATCATCGCGGCAGTCTTTTGGCTTGGGATCCTGCTTGTCCTCAGCCTGGCAGATTATTCGACCCGGCCACTTGGCCACGTGTAAAGCAGTCCTCCCCAGCGTCAGATCATTCTGCGCTTTGATCGCCTGAATCGCGTCTACCTACTGCGAAAAACCGAGAGTATGATTGAGGCGAGAATTGACCTATGGCTTTCTGCAATGCATGCGGCAGCAGCGTGGAACAAGGGGCTAAATTTTGCAGTAAATGTGGTTCAACTCAGCCCAGCAGCGCGGCTGCCAATGTCGGCGTCCCGCCAGCTCCTGCGGTGCCGGCTCGGGGCGTACCGGCTACCCAAAGCAGCGTAGCGAAGCCGCTTCTTATCGGAGTGGCTGTAATTTTAGTTCTTGGGGTACTGGCCATTGCCGGCTTGACGCTGATTGGCTTGCACATCGCGCGACAGACCCGCGTAAGGAGTAAAGATGGGAATGTGCGGGTCGAGACTCCGTTCGGAAGTGTCGAGAGCACGAACAATTCTACCGATCTCGCGCGCGACCTTGGAGTGGACATATATCCCAATGCTCGACTACAGAAGGGCAACGCTGCGAACATAAGCGTCGCCGGAATGCACACCGTCGCGGCAGAATTCGAGACGGACGATCCCGTCGATACGGTGGCGAATTTCTATAAGGCCAAATTTCCGAACGCGACAATCAACGTCTCCAGCGCGAACCACTACAGCATTGTTTCAACCCAGACAAATAATCTGATAACAATCACCCTTGAGCCGCGTGGCGGCGGAACCTGGATCAAGGTCGCGAACATCACCGGCAAGAACGTGGGCAGCTCCAGTGACTAGCGGGCCCACCGTTGGACAACCAGATCTTGCCGAGCTCGCGCGAGCATCAAAGTCGCCTGCTGTAGACAGTGCCGGCCTGGAATCAGTTCTGCGACGAAATATTCGGGGCGAGGTCCGGTTCGATCCGGGAAGCCGCGCGTTGTACGCTACCGACGGATCGAATTATCGCCAGGTGCCCATCGGGATCGTACTGCCCCGAGACAACGACGACGTCATCGCAGCCCTTGCCACAGCCCGCGAATTTAGCGCTCCTATCCTCTGCCGTGGCGGTGGGACGTCGCTTGCGGGGCAATGTTGCAACGTAGCCTTGGTGCTGGACTTTTCGAAGTACATGGCGAGAATTCTTGAAATTGATCCCATTCGGAAAATTGCCCGAGTACAGCCGGGAGTGATTCTCGATCATCTTCGCGCCGCGGCGGAGAAACGTCATTTGACCTACGGACCTGACCCGGCAACCCATGATCGCTGCACGCTCGGCGGAATGATTGGCAACAATTCCTGCGGCGTGCACTCTGTAATGGCAGGCAAAACCGATGACAACATCGAGGCGCTCGAAATCCTCACCTACGACGGATTGCGCATGCGGGTGGGTCAGACCAGTCCAGAGGAGTTGGAACGAATCATCCGCCAAGGCAGCCGCCGGGGCCAGATCTATGCCGGGCTGAAGTCGCTGGCTGATAGCTATGCTCACCTAATTCGGGAACGGTTTCCGAATATTCCTCGGCGCGTCTCGGGATACAACCTCAATTATCTCTTGCCCGAGAATGGGCTTCATGTCGCACGCGCGCTCGTCGGCTCAGAGGGGACTTGCGTCACCGTGCTCGAAGCTACATGCCAACTGGTGGAGAGCCCGCAGCAACGTGTGTTGCTCGTTATTGCTTATCCGGACGTTTTTCAGTGCGCGGATCGTGTCCCGGAAGTTATGGAACATAAGCCTATTGGGCTCGAGGGAGTTGATCGTCGTCTGGTCGACTACACGCGCCGCAAGGGCTTGAATGCAGAGGGACTGGCGCTGCTGCCCGAAGGCGGCGGGTGGCTGCTGGCGGAGTTCGGAGCTGATACTCAAGCGGAAGCAGAGTCACAAGCGCGAAAGCTTATCGAGTCGCTGTCTCGAAGCTCGGGTCCTCCGCAAATGCGGCTATTCACGGACGGCGGACAGGCAAAGCGAATCTGGGAGGTGCGCGAATCGGCATTGGGCGCAACGTCGCATGTTCCCGGCGAGCCGCTGGAATGGGAGGGCTGGGAAGACGCGGCCGTGGCTCCTGAAAAGCTCGGCGGTTATCTTCGCGACCTGAACAAGCTGATGGCGAGTTATGAATACCGCACTGCGATGTACGGCCATTTTGGACATGGCTGCGTGCACATGCGGATCAACTTCGATCTGCAGTCGAAACCCGGGATCAGCGCTTACCGAAAATTTGTGGAAGAGGCTGCGGATTTGGTCGTGAGCTACGGAGGTTCACTCTCAGGAGAGCACGGCGACGGGCAGTCGCGGGCCGAATTGCTGCCGAAAATGTTCGGTCCGGAGTTAATGCAGGCCTTTCGGCAATTTAAAGTGTTGTGGGACCCGGATTGGAAGATGAATCCCGGAAAGGTCGTCGAGCCGTACCGGATCGACGAGAACCTTCGTCTAGGCTCGGACTACAATCCCTGGGAACCGCAGACTCATTTCCGATTTGCGGAAGATCACGGCAGCCTGGCGAGTGCAACACTGCGCTGCGTCGGGGTTGGCAAGTGCCGACGTTATGATGGCGGGGTGATGTGTCCCAGTTTTCGAGTGACTCGCGAGGAGGAGCATTCGACCCGCGGCCGGGCGCATCTGCTCTGGGAAATGACCCAAGGCGATGTGCTTGAAGGTGGTTGGCATGATGAGCACGTCAGGGATTCTCTTGATCTCTGCCTCGCGTGCAAGGGGTGCAAGAGTGACTGCCCGGTGGGAGTCGATGTTGCGACGTATAAGGCCGAGTTCCTGTCTCATTATTATGCTGGGCGGGTGCGGCCACGCGGTGCCTACGCCTTCGGCAACATCGATCTCTGGGCACAGGTGGCGTCGAGCGTGCCCGGTCTGGCCAACCTCGCTACACAAGCGCCGTTTCTGCGGGATCTTTCGAAATTCATCGCGGGCGTACCGGCCCAGCGATCGATTCCGGCATTTGCTTCTGAAACGTTCCGCAGTTGGTTCGGACGAAGGCCGGTAAGAAACAGTAACGCACCACCGGTCCTGGTGTGGCCCGACACTTTCAATAATTATTTTCTTCCGGAAACAGCGAAAGCCGCGGTGGAAGTGCTGGAAGGGGCGGGATTCCAGGTCTTTTTGCCAACGACGGGTGTGTGTTGCGGGCGTCCGCTTTATGACTGGGGGATGCTGGATCGGGCCAAGAGATTGCTCCTGCAGACACTCGATGTGTTGGAGCCGGAGATCGAGCAAGAAGTTCCTATCGTCGTGCTCGAGCCAAGTTGTGCCTCAGTATTTCGGGACGAGTTAATCAATCTTTTTCCGGACGATGATCGTGCCCGACTTTTGTCCAAGCAGACATTTCTGCTGAGTGAGTTCCTGGAGCGAAAAGCCAAGCACTTCACGTTGCCGAAGATCAAGGGGCGGGCGCTGGTTCACGGGCACTGTCATCACAAATCTGTTTTGAAGATGGGCGATGAGGAATCGGTACTACGGAAGATGGGAATCGATTTCCGCATGCCGGCGCCCGGGTGCTGTGGAATGGCGGGGGCATTTGGCTTTGAGGAGGACAAGTACGAGATGTCCGTTGCCATTGGGGAACTCGAACTGCTTCCTGCCGTGCGCGAGGCCTCACCCGACTGCCTCATCGTCGCCGATGGATTCAGTTGCCGCGAGCAGATTGCGCAGTGTACAGACCGGCAGGCGCTTCATCTCGCGGAAGTCATTCAAATGGGGTTGAAGGGGGAAGTCACTTCCGGGCCCTATCCCGAGCGCCCCAGAGTCGAGAAAATGAAAGCCGAGATCGGCAACTCGATGACCCGGGCAGCGATGGGCATCGCCGTAGCAGGGGTTGCGGGAGCGCTGCTTTGGGCCTTCAGCCGCCGATGAATGCAACTGTAAGCTATTGAAACATAAAGGCTGATACGGTATCTCGCCAGATCATCCTAATTCTGCAAGAATATTTGGACGGGGTGTGCGGCAGGCAAAGGCCGCCGGGGAACTTTATATGATTCGCGATAGCGAGCCCTCTCTCACCATTACCGAAACGGCCGGGCAAATCAAACTCAAGCAGGCGGTGGACATTACGCTTCAAGGGTCGGTCCTTGTTTTGATCCAGTTTGACGTCTGCGAAGCGATTCGTCTGGACCGGCTGCAGCAGATCATTGGAGCCCGCAAGCTGGAGCACCCCAGCCTCAAACATCCGGCGCCGGGGTACATCCGGTATCAGAGACCTCCGATTGTGGAGCCGATCGAGACCCTGGTACTCGACAGCGGAGAGAAGCTGGATGGGCAGATCAAATACTACGATTACGGCGTGGTCAGCGTAGTTTTCGAGCTGCCATTCTCCGGCGATTGGGACACTTTGATCCGGCTTGGCAGCCGATGGGTCTGGGACGTTGACTTCGGCGCGTATGCTGCTCGGGTTGCGCGGCAAAAGCTGGAGAGAGCAGTTCCGGCATTGGTGAAACCTTATGCCGATTGGTTGACCGAAGACTATTTCATCTTCCACGTTCGACAGATCGCGGGAAACCCGTCAGCTGCAGAGTTGGTGAGGAGTGATGGGGCGCGAATCGCGCAGATCGTGCGGGGAGAAACGGCGGAGTTATCGGAAGGCGAGCGGCAGGAAATCTTGCAGTCACGCATTTCGTATTATCCCAACGACCTGGCGGTGATTGGCTGGAATGCGGCATTTCTGTATGACAGCCCGAGCGGCGCGGAAACCGCTATCCAGCTTTTGGAATATGCCAATTCGCAGTTGCTGGAATTCCGGCACTACGATGACTTTCTGACGCGCGAATTGGAAAGTGTATATGCGGCCTTGGACAAGGGCACAGGCATTATGGCCCGCTGGCGCTTGGCGCGAGCCGCGACCAAGCTGCACACGGTGCTGCTGGATGTGAACGAGCTTACCGAACACGCCGACAATGCGATCAAGTTCCTCAGCGACATGTTTTCGGCGCGGCTCTACAAGCTGGCGGCCGCAAAAGTTGGTGTGCCGGACTACAAAGATCTGGTGACGCAAAAGGTGCGGACCGCTGAGGAACTCTACCGCTTTATGGTGGACCAGTTCAACCAGAGCCGCGCGTTTTTCCTCGAGCTCACCGTGGTGATCATTCTGGTTGTGGAGCTTATCTGGCTGTTCCGCGGAAAACCGTTCTAGGAACAGCTGTTTTTTGAAAAACTCTTCGATAGAGATCCATGCCTCTCGCCTAGCCATCAGCACTACTTTCGTCTATTCTGAACGATCCTTCTTGAACCGAAGCCATGCGGGGACTCAAAAACAAGCGCGTTCTGATCACTGGCGGCGCCAGCGGAATTGGCGCGGCAACTGCCGCGCGGTTCCTGGAAGAAGGCGCAGCCGTGTGTGTTCTCGACCGCGATGCGAAGGCGCGTGCTGAGATTCGCAAGGGATTACCGGACTTGGCGGAGACCCTCGACGCCGACGTCACGGACCGGAAACAAGTACAGGCCGCATTCAATGACGCTGAACGGATCATGGGCGGCGTGGATGTGCTGATCAACAATGCCGGCATCAGCATTCGCCATAAATTCCTGGAGATCACGCCCGAAGAATGGGACCGGGTAATCGCGGTGAACCTGACAGGCGTATTCAACATGGCGCAAGTTGCGGCGAAGCATATGTCGGAGCGCGGTCAGGGAGTTATTCTGCAGACAGCATCGACCAACGGGATTATCGGATATCCCTTCTATGCGGATTACAACGCGACCAAAGCCGGGGTAATCGAGCTTACGAAAAGCATGGCGCTGGAGCTGGCGCCGAAGGTGCGGGTGTGCGCGGTGGCGCCCGGATATGTTCTGACGCCGATGCAGCGGGCCGAGTATACCGACGCCATGCTGGATGAGGTCAACCGCAAGATTCCGCTGAGACGCCATGCGAAACCTGAGGAGATCGCGGCCTTGTTCGCGTTTCTCGCTTCAGACGATGCCGCCTACATTACGGGCCAGGTATACACGATTGATGGAGCCGAAACGGCGGGTGGGCTGGCAAGCCGATAATTGCCTTGTTGTCATCCCGAGCGAAGCGAGGAACCTGCAGTTTCGCAACTACAGTCACCTCGTCGCGGCGCTCTTCGGAATGACAAGGCATTCATGACCAAGATATGTCAGATACTCTCGCAGGCAGAGTTGCGGTGATTACCGGCGCCGGGTCTGGCATCGGACGAGCCACGGCACAGCTTTTTGCGGGCGAAGGCGCCAGGGTGGTGATTGCGGACCTCAACAAAGAGGCTGGAGAAGCCGTCGTTAGTGAAATTCGCGACTTGGGGGGGCGCGCGGCCTTTGAGCGCGCCGATGTCACCAACGCCAGAGATTGTGAGCGTCTGGTGGATCGCGCAATGCGGGAGTTCGGGCGCATCGATGTTCTTTTCAATAATGCTGGAATTATTCGCCGGGCCTCCGTCGCCGAGCTCAGTGAAGCAGACTGGGACCGAGTCATGGCAGTGAATGTAAAATCGATTTTCTTTTTGTGTCGTTTGGTCATTCCGATCATGATCAGAAACGGCGGCGGTTCCGTAATCAATATGTCTTCGGGCTGGGGATTGGCGGGTGGAGCACGCGCAGCAGCGTATTGCGCGTCGAAAGGTGCGGTCGTGCTGATGACCAGGGCGATGGCGATAGATCACGGCAAACAGAACATTCGGGTGAACTGCTTGTGCCCAGGCGACACCGATACCGGCATGTTGCGCCACGAAGCCCAACAACTGGGAGAAACGGCTGAGCGGTTTTTAAGCGAGTCGGCACGGCGGCCGCTGGGGAGACTGGGAAAACCGGACGAGATTGCGCGGGCGGCGCTGTTTCTCGCTACCCCTGCGTCTTCGTTCGTGACGGGAGCCGCGTTGGTTGTCGATGGGGGAGGATTGGCGGGCTCCGCCTAGGATCGTGGCCTTTGTTGGTTAATTAATGCTTACATCACGAAGGACAGACAGGAGCACAGAAGGACTTGGAGCGGGAGGCCGGCAATTATGCGTTTAGCAAGTAAGGTCGCTCTAATCACCGGCGCCACATCTGGAATTGGCGAAGCCAGTGCGTTACTTTTTGCGGTGGAGGGGGCGAGCATCGCCCTAACAGGGCGCAGCCGGCAGCGAGGCGAACAAATTCGAAACAAGATTCTGAGCAGCGGTGGCAAGGCCATCTTCATTTCGTGCGATGTGCGCAACTCGGAAGAATGCCGCCGCGCCGTAGACGAAACCGTAAGCGTCTTCGGACAGATTGATATTCTTTTCAACAATGCCGGCATTTTCTATCCGCATAACATTGTCGAATGCACCGAGCGGGAATGGGACGAGCAGCTTGATGTCAATCTGAAGGGTACATTTCTGATGTCGAAATTTGCATTGCCGGAGATGATCCGCAAAGGAAACGGAGTCATCATTAATAACAGCTCCGGATGGGGCATCGTGGGCGGCGATTCAGCGGTGGCGTATTGTGCCTCGAAAGGTGGGGTGGTCCTGCTTACGAAGGCGATGGCGATCGATCACGGACCGCAGGGAATTCGCGTGAACGCAATTTGCCCAGGCGATGTGGATACCCCCATGTTGCCGGAGGATGCGCGGATGCGTGGCCTGAAGTGGGAGGATTATCTGGCGGGTTGCGCGAATCGTCCGATGGGACGGATTGGAACACCCGACGAAATTGCCCGGGCTGCCCTTTTCCTGGCGTCGGATGACTCCTCGTTTATGACAGGCACAGCGCTGGTGGTTGATGGTGGTGGGAGCGCGGACTGAACTGTAAATGAAAGACACGATGCAGCAACTCAACCGTAACCATTCGCACGAACTGTTTGAGCGCGCTCAGAAATCGTTGGTTGAGGGCGTCAATTCGCCGTCACGCGGGACTGCGGTGTACCCGGCGGGACCGATCATGCTGGAACGCGGCAAGGGCCCGCACGTCTGGGACGCTGATGGCAATGAATATATCGATTTCATGATGTCGTTTGGTGCGTTGATTCATGGACACGCTCACCCGAAGCTGGTGTCAGTTGTCTGCGATGCAATGAACGAAGGCTCGCACTTTGCTTCGGCTACATCGGCTGAACTGGAGGCTGCAGAAGGTTTTCGGCGCATGGTCCCGTCAGCAGAAGTCGTTCGTTTTGCCAACACCGGCAGCGAGGCAACGATGCTTGCGTTGCGACTGGCGCGGGCGCATACGGCCCGCACGAAATTCCTGAAGTTCGAAGGACACTACCACGGTTGGTACGATCCGTTTCTTCTAAATGCCCACAGCCACGCAGCGGGGAAACTAGGTACAAAAGAAGCGCCAGCGCGAATCCCGGATTCGGAAGGCATACCGCAGACAACCTTTGATGATGTCGTTCTCGCCGCGTGGAATGACGTAGCGGCCCTTGAGCGGATCATGCGACAACATGGGCACCAACTCGCCGCTGTCATCACCGAACCTATTATGGCTAATATGGGCTGCATTCCACCGCGCGACGGCTATTTGCAGCGATTACGTGAACTGACTCGGGAATACGGCGTACTTTTGATTCTTGATGAGGTCGTAACCGGGTTTCGCTATGCGCCCGGGGGCTGCCAGGAGTACTACAAGATTCAGCCGGACCTGAGCACGTTCGGCAAAGCGTTAGGTGCAGGATTTCCGGTCGGTGCCGTGGCTGGACCGCGCAAGATCATGGATCGCATGCGTTGGGGCGAACATATGGTCCTGCATTATGGAACCTTCAACGGCCATCGCCTGACGATGAAGGTCGTAGCGGCCAACCTCGATCTGTTGTCCGCGAAGGATGCCTATTCGAGGCTCCATGCCACAGGAGATGCGGTAATTTCCGGTCTGCGCGATGTGTTTCGCCGGCGCAAGGTAAGGGCGATCGTGCAAGGATTCGGCCCCATGTTCCAGATTTACTTTACCGATCGCGATGCCATCCATGACTACCGCGATTACTGTGCTTACGCAGATACGGCCCGCTATTCTCGCTTTGTGCAGCTTCTACTTGAGCGCGGCATCTACATGACTCCCTCCAACGGACTGCACTGGATAATCTCGACAGCGCACACCCAGGACGATGTTGAAGCATTAATGAAGGCGGCCGACCAGGCTTGCGCGGAACTGGGATGAAGGCGATCGTCTTCGTTGGGGGCGGTCGCATCACGAGCGCACTATTGGCCGGATTGAAGCTGGCGAAATATCGCACGCCATTGCTGGTCTACGATCACAATCTTCACAAACTCAGAAAATTGCGCAGGGCCTACGGGGTCACGACGGAAAAGAATCTTAAGCGAGCGATCGCGCAAGCAGGAATTCTTGTGATCGCGGTGAGACCTGGTTCCCTCAACGATCTCTTGGAAGAGATCGGCCCGGTCAATCGTCCACTGATTGCCGTGAGCCTGGCGGCTGGGGTGCCTCTAGCAAGATTGTGGAGGCGACTGGGGCGGCCGGTCTTATGGGCGCGAGCGATGCCGAGTCCCGTGTGCCGGATCGGCAGGGGTTTGACAGCATTGACCTTCCCACGTCGCTTCCCCGCCAGCGCTCAACGCGAGGTCACGAATCTTTTTGCCGCAGTGGGGCAGGTATTGGAAATTCCCGAAAAACAGTTTGATGCGTTCACCGTCACGTATTCCTGCAGCCATGGCTATCATGCGCTGTCCACACTGACAGAGGCGGCCGAAGAACAAGGGTTGAACCGAAAGGCGGCCCTGGTCGCGGCTGCCCATGCGCTGGCGGATGGGATCGCCGCGTGGAAAGATGGGAATACGTCTTTGAAAAACCTGCTGCGTGAGGCCGCAACTCCAGGTGGGATCGCGGCAAATGTGATTGAATCGATGGACCGTGCCGGCCACAAGAAATGCATTGAATCGGGCTTGGCTGCGGGGCTCTCCCGTGCTAAAAGTAATAGCAAGCTGATTTAAATTCTCGCCACCTTCGCCCTCGCTACCTTCGCCACACGAAAACCTTAGACCGAGAAGTTACCTGCGTAACTAGTCCCTGTGTCTCACGAGGGCTATTTTCGGGAGTGCGGTCGATATTCCTGATGCGCAAAGGAGTTTTGTGTCCTTCAAGGTTGCTGTCTTTATTCTTTTGTTCGTATCTACAGGATTCGCCGAAGACCACGTCGCGAAGCCGATTGATTGTTCCCAGTTGCTCACATGGATGGTCGCGGGCATTCCCAGCCAACGGCTTTCGCGGTTAGTTCATGAACGGGGAATTAAGTTACAGGTGGGTCAAAACGCGGCCGAGTTTTTGGAAAATATCGGAGCAGCCAACGATCTTCTCAGCGAGATGCGCAAACCGGGTGCATTCCCCAACGGTGCGCAAAACGATGATTGCCCAGCGGATCTGCTGAATGCCGCTGAACTGGTCCATCGGCATAGATATGCAGATGGGGAAACCATTGTGAAAAGGCTGCTGGTCGCCGATCCGGAGAATGCAGATTTGCACCTGGCCTTGGGTTCTCTCCGCATGCAGCAGGGCGACGTCGACGAAGGCTTCGACGATTATGCAGATGCAAAAGATTTAGACCCTACGTTTCCGGAAATCCATAACGGGCTTTCGGAGGTGTTTTACCGCTCGAATGACGGGGAAAACGCAATTGCGGAAGCCCGAACGGCTTTGAGCATTGATCCACAGAACGCGGAAGGCTACCGCTACCTTGGGCTGGGACTCTATGCCAACGAGAACTACCCGGCGGCGCTACATGCCTTTCAGGAATCACTGAAACGGGACCCCAACCAGGCGGACACTTATTACGACCTTGGTCTGGTGCAAATGACAGACAAGAAGCTGTCGGCAGCGGCGGAATCGTTTCGCAATGCAATACGGCTTAATCCAGAACTTTCGCAAGCCCGCACCAAATTGAACCTTGTTTTACATGAGCTTGGGCCGACCCGTGCGGCCGTAGATGAGACCAAGCCCAAGTCCGACAGGGGTACCCGTCAGTAGAGCACGGCTGGCGGATTACCGCTGTGGACCCGGAACGGGACTTGAGCCGAGGTCATGAACTCCCGTGCTCTCGGCGGGGCAGGTGCTTGTTCTTACAATGAATCCGGCGCGGTCAGCTCGACGCGCTGGGGCTAGCGAGGTTACCACATGAGCGCAATCCCAACTGTGAGAGATAACGGAACGCAGGTAGTTGGTGCGAGAGCCACGGGCATTCAGGCGGGGCGAGCGTCCGCACCACTCCACGAGGTTGCACGGAAGCCTGTGGGCTATGGCCTCCCTTGCTCGAAGTGTCGCACCTATTATCCGGCTGATCTGAAAGCCTGCCCCATCTGCAAAAGCACGGAACGCGTTACAGTTACTGCGGTCAAAGTTCCGGTTCCGGTGAACCCCGCCGAGGAATTGCCCGACCCAGCCGTCCTGGAAGAAGAGCGGGAGCGCTTCTTGCGGGAATTCAAAGAACAATTGTCCACGCTGGAGACGTCGGGGTCGGCGTTTCCGCGCTGCTTAAACGAAGAAAACCATCCCGGCGAATTCGTGTCGGCCGCCGTTTGCCAGAGCTGTTATGAGCAGTTGCAAGAGAGAGTCGACATACTCGAAGCCGCCCTGCAAATGGATTTGAAAGAAGCCGCACAGATTATCTATGACGCGGTTTGGGCAGATCCTTCTGATCCCAGCAAAACCTACGAGAATGCTGCGAGCGCCCTGCTGACGGAACTGCGAAAACGCTCCGGAGTCCCACAGACCTTCGCCTTGCTACGACCGGCCATTGCAGAGTAATGGCAGCATTCTGCAACTGGCCACCCGACCGAAAGGGTCACTCACTGGAATTCTTCACGAAGCGCAACGTCCCGAATGCGGCAGGAACGTGAAAGTTAGGCGTTGGCGTCAGAGTGGGCTGCCAAGCGAGATAGGCGCGAGGTTCCCGCGAGCCTTCGACTCGATAGAAATTTGCCCGCCAGGCCCTTGAGGGGTCGAACTGTTTCGTGAGTGCGGCGAGCGGAATTGCCAGCTCGGCCACCCACGTTCCGGACTTTGGGTCGATAACTACGGAGCGTTGCAGACCGCTTTTCAAGTCCGATAGCCCGCCGGGAAAGATATCCAGGTCAATCCACATGCCATTCGGGCCCACTTCGAACTCACGATAGAAGTGCTCGCGTGAGGGATCAGGCTGCAGAAACGCCTCGGCTACGTCGCGGTCCCAGAGATGGTCGCGGCGGCCATTGGCGTCGGAATCGTTGAAAACGTAAAGCTCGCGATAGCGGCATTCGAAACGCAAATACAAAGTGCGCTCAGACCACAGAAGGCGGACTTCTGTTTGCCGCGCAGGATCGGCATTCTTGCCTTGCCAATCTGAGTAGAAAACTATCGGAGTCGCGCGTTGCCATTCCGGAGCCGAATGGTTGGCATCCAGCACGATTTCGTGGTCAACGTAAATTGCGACGGCTTCCGAAGTTACGGCTGAGTGCGTCATCAACCTGTTCCCTGCCATCATTATTAACACTAGGGGGAAAAGTACCGCGATTAAGAGCGCTTTAAAGCTGGTTGCAATAAGGGAGTTTCGCGCCATGCCAGCAATTTTACTTTGAGCGCAAGAAGTGGATGGCGCTACACACAGGTGAGGTCTAACGTTTGGTCATTATGACTACGAATGCGATACTCGGATTGGCGGAAACTGGAGAGATGGCAGGAAATAACGAAGGCCGATGGTGGGAAGCGGTGCAGACGCGAGATGCGAGCCAGGATGGCCGGTTTGTTTTCGCGGTGTCCTCGACAGGCGTGTATTGCCGGCCCTCGTGTCCTTCGCGGCGGCCTCGACGGGAGAATGTTTCGTTCTTCCAGCAGCCGGAAGAGGCAGAAAAGGCAGGATTCCGGCCGTGTCTGCGCTGCCGGCCGAGGGCAACCGGTGGGAACGGCCGTTTGCGGCTGGTAAGAACAATCTGCCGCTACATTGAGCAGCATCTGGATGAGCCGCTCACGCTCGTCAGGCTCGGCTACGAATTTCATCTGAGCCCGTTTCATCTGCAGAGGACTTTCAAGTCGGTGCTGGGGATCACGCCGAAGTCTTACGCGGATTCATGCCGTATGAATCAACTGAAGAGCAATTTGCGTGCGGGCCACTCGGTTACCCGGGCAATGTATGACGCCGGGTATAGCTCGAGCAGCCGGCTGTATGAACGCACTGCATCGCAGCTCGGCATGACTCCGGACAAATATCGGCGCGGCGCAATCGCCGCTCAGATTCGTTATACCTGCGCGGATTCACCCCTAGGGCGCATGTTGGTTGCGGCCACGGACAAGGGGATTTGCGCCATTCAGTTTGCTGACACCGACGAAGAGCTGGAACAGGGACTGAAACACGAGTTTCCTTTTGCGATCCGCAAGCGCGACGACGATTTCATGCGGGAGTGGAAAGAGGATCTGCTTCGGAAATTACGCGGCCAGAAGATCAATACGGCGCTTCCACTGGATATCCAGGCCACTGCGTTCCAGCGGCGCGTGTGGTCATATCTGCAGTCGATACCGCGGGGCGAGACCCGCTCGTATGCGGCGGTCGCCAAGGCAATTGGGAAGCCAACCGCCTACCGTGCTGTAGCGCGGGCATGCGCCACGAACCCGGTTGCGGTGGCCATTCCCTGCCACCGCGTGGTAAGCAGCAGCGGCAGTACTGGAGGGTATCGCTGGGGAATGGAACGCAAGGAAGCGCTGTTGGAGATGGAACGCAAGCGTGCATCCGTCTGACCTTAGTTTTTCGATTCGACGCATTAGGCGAAATGCCATCAGGCGGTGAGTCATCCGCAATATGCTATCTCCTTGTTTGTTCGCGTGCTTTTTATTCTGTCATCCTGAGTAGCCTTCAGGCTCAGGATGACAATCGCCTCCGATGGCAAAAATTCAGTAAGGATTAGCGCAGGTTCCCAGCAAAGGGCGCTTAGGAAGGTTCGTATTCCGGCAAAATTAACGGGACTCGGGCAGGGTGTGTTCTCTGCCGACAGAATGCCCGTCACGAACATCAGTATCAACACTTGTAGACCGAGGTGCCCCATCTTTACTTTTGAAACTTGACGTATATACCACGCGCTTGGTCGAGAAGGTTGAGTACCGAAGTTTTCTCTGCGTCCGTGTTCCAGTCATGATTGGCTTTGGCGGATTCCATCAGGCGATCGAGCCATGCCAAAAAGTAGGAGGCGTCCTCGGGCGATTTCGCGCTGGATCCAGCCACGCTAATGTAAACCGGGCTAGTAGTCGCGTAGGGATATAGATCCAAAACCGGATATTCGGATTTATTGCTCCAGGCTCGCAGCAGACACCAGCCGCTCCGGGAAAGCGGGAGAACATCCTGAACGTCGGCGGTTTCGCGATCCCCGCCTAGCTTCAAATCACGAGCAACTTCGCCATTACATACCACCTGGAAGTGATCGACGGGCACGATCGAGCGCATCCAGGCCGTGAACTTGACCCGATTCTGCCCGGCTGGAAGCGTAATCTCGTCGCCAGGGTCTTTGCCTCCAACAGTGAAACCAAGCAGCGGGCCATTTGTGGCAAAGGTATGCCCCTGCTTTAGCGATCCAAGCCAGGCGGAGATGTTGAGCGGGCCGGGCGGGATCTTCACGTACACGCGATTCAGACCTACCGGTCCACGAAGTGAGGCATAGTTCGCCATAGCATCCGTGCCTGCTGCGGCAGGAAGATGAAAGCCCAGATTCAGAAGGCGATACCAGACATCCGCGGTAGATTTGTGCTCGCTGAAGCCGACCACCTCGATGTAATCCACCTTGCCCAACGCAACGTCGACCGGCAGTTCGTCGGTGAGGGATGCGTCTTTGGCCGGGTCGGGAATGGCGTCAAAAGGATGAGCATAGCCGACGAGTGCATGCTGGGCATGAGCCATGTCTGCTACGTCTGCATTGGTGGGTACAAGGCTCGCAGCGGCGGTGCCCGGGTATGCTGCGTAGCCTGGGATGAGGAGGATTCGTGTGAGGTTTAACAGGCCCAAATGCCCCCAATAGCTGGTATGGAATTCCTGACCGTGAAAGAGGAGATTTGTAGGCGTCGAGGCCTGATCAGGTTTCGGGCTGAAGTAAGAGATATCCGGAATACGCTGCTCTTTGTTGACAATTAGATCTTCGACGATCGGCAGGTTTTCCGCGACGGCTTGCGCAACCAGGTGCGCAGGCGTGTTTCGGTATGTGCCACCGTAGTTCATGTGAACGTGGGCGTCACCGCTGACCCATCGGGAGCCTGATTCCAGCGGAATCTTGAGCGGCTGCAGGCGAATCGTGAGTTTTGCAGATTCGTCAGGTGCGATGTGAATGGTCTGTGCTGCGGCGCGAAATTCGAAGCCCTTCATGGCTTCTACAGTTACGTTTCCGGGCGGAACATCAAGCTTTGCAACTCCGGACATATGGAAATAATGTGCTTCAAATGGGCGCTCGGCGCGTACGAAGTTATCGTCAGCATGCATCCAGACGTCATCGGGAGCGTAGGTACGGCCGTCAGCGCCGGTGACTGAAACCCGCGCCGGCGTTGGCTTTCCCGATGGATCAAGCACGGCGATCAAAATGCGGACCATGGGATTGAGATATCGCCGCTGGTTGATAGCGACCTGAGTTTGAGCTCCCCCGGGAATCTCCTGAGTCCACAGAGAGGTGTTTCCCCCTCGATTCGAAATGAAGGCGATCTTCTTCCCGTCAGGCGACCAGCGCGGATTGATATTGTCGAAGTCGCCATACGAAAGGGGAAATGCGTCGCCTCCGTCCGATGGCATGATCCAAAGCTGGTGCCATTGCCGGCCCAGATAAGAGGCGTACACCATGCGTTTGCCGTCCGGAGAGAAGTCGGGGCGAGCTCTCCAGGTGGTTTCCTCGTAATGAATTTCGTGAGCCTCTGCCCCAGGCTCCGCCTTCATCCGCCAGAAACCGCCGGTGCCGTAGATGTGGCCGCGATTCGAGATGAAGAGCAGTTCCGAGCCATCGCGCGACCAGGTTGGGCTGATCTCGTGATCGAATTCGCTGTAATAGTAGCGTGGCAGATTGCTGCGACTTTCGCCGGTTGCTCGCTGGACGTTGCGCAGCTCGACGTTGATGAAGTCACCCACGAAGATGTGGAAATGCCCCTTATACGACGTGGAAACAAAAGCAATGCGTTTGCCGTCGGGGGAGAAACGCGGCTCTACGTTGACCGCACCACCGGAGGTAAGCTGACGCGATTGCCGGGTGTCCAGATTGAGCACCCAAAGCTCGATCGCATCTTTGTTGTACGACGAGTACACGAGCCAATGGCCGTCCGGCGAGACGTCTGGCTGGTAATCGTATCCCGGGCCGGCCGTTAGTTGCTCAGCGGTTGCCGAATCGAAATTCTGCTTCCAGAGCGATCCGGCCATTGAGTACGCCAGAGTGTGCGAATCAGGCAGCCAGGCTGCGGAACTCGGCCCGGTTGTGAGTTGTGGCAGGTACATCTCGCGGTAGTAATAGGGATGCGGAAGATCGATCTGCTTCAAGACGAGCTCGCGTTGGGCAACGACGGGCAATGCCGTGCACAAAAGGACGAGGCTTAAGAGTGTTGGGTTGGACAGACATCCAGTTTTCTGCATGAATGGCGGATTATATCGGACTAACTGGCCGCGTGGCGCAAGCCGATGGCCCTATTTCGGAACTATGGGGAGTGTGATGTGGGATGGATGTTGGCGGTCAGCGAAAACCGAAATCTTTGCCCTGCTGAGCTTCGCGGAGTTCGCTTCTGAATCGCCGTTTTGGGGGTTGCGGGAGAAGTTGGGAAAGAAAGTCGCCGAGATCTGCAGACGGAGACGATGGCCTTTGGCGAAGAGATTGCTCGTGATCAGGTCGTCCACATGGATCTCGTAAATGTTGCCAGGTTCGAGGAGTTGGCGGCCGCGAGACAAGTCGCGATAGCTGGCGCGCTGCACGTCCAATCCTGGACTCATCAGATTAAACGCAGTGCCGTCGGGCGCGACGTCCAATAGGCGTGTCCAAACATCCATATCCCGACAATCACAGGCAACAAAGATCTCCGCGTGAATTGGACCCGTTACTTCTAAATCGCGCTCAAGCGGAGCGGAATCGAACGTGAGGACATCTTTGCGATCTGACAATTTGCGGTAATCGTGAGCGCCGGAGGTGCTGTAAGTGTTGGTTACTGGGGTTTCAGGGTCCGAGATGAAAGAAATCGACTGAGAACGTATCTTGGGCGAGATTGCAGGCAGAAGACTTGACGGCTCGGCATGAAGATAGTAGGAAGTAACTTTCGCTGCCGGCGGCCAAGTCGTACCGTCGTGCCATCGGTTTTCACCCATGACGAAATAACGCACTGGCGCTTCTGTCTCGATACCGTTTTGCAGGCCGCGAAGATAGTGATCCATCCAGCGAAGAACGACTTCGTCGTAGTCGATCAGAGCAGCGAGGCCGAAATCGCGTTCGCCGGAATGAGGGCTGTGAGTAGAGTCGACTCCGTGCACCCAGGGACCGAGCAGCAGATGAGTGTGAGGATCAGCCTGACCAGCCCGGGATTTCAAAAGCCCTAAGAAGTTTGTGGTGGCTCCCTCGGGACCGTAGTTATCGTCGTACCAGGCCGAGAGGTTGAGCACGGCCGCATGCACGCGATCGTATTTGTTGCGCAGCTCACACCAGTCCCACCACGAATCCTCGGGCGGATGTCCCAGCCACTCCAAGTAATACGGAGCAACGGGGCGTAGCTCCTCAACGTGGTTCAAAGGGACGGTGTGGAGCATTCTCGGGCCGAACTCGCGCCAAGCTGCAAGCGCTTCTTCATACGTTTTCGGACCAGGAGAGTTTTTCTTGACGCGGACATCAGGGGCGATGTTGTCCCAGATCCATTCGATCCATGAGAGATCCCAAAGTCCGTGCGCATAGAAGAAGTTCTGCGGAGTAGAAAACGTCATGGCCGGAACCATCGCTTTGAGGTGAGGTGGGCTTTGCACTGCAGCGAGCCATTGCACTGCTCCGGGATACGACAGCCCGAATGTGCCCACATCGCCGTTCGACCATGGCTGTGCGGCGGCCCATTCGATGGTGTCGTAGCCATCTCGGCCTTCATTCTGATAAGGGGTAAACTCGCCGTCGGAGGCATAGCGACCACGCACATCCTGCACGACTACGGCATAGCCGCTCTGCACAGCGTTCCGAAAAGTAGTGTATTCCTGAAGGGCAAACTCCTTGCCGTACGGGGTACGGTAGACCAGCACAGGGAAGCGGCCGTTAGCGGCGGGCCGCAAAATGTCGGCGCGAAGCACGATACCGTCGCGCATGGACACGGCGACATCCTTGTCAAACAGTTCTGCGTTTGTGCGAGCAGCAAAGGCCAACGCCATACTCAGAATGCCCACGATGAAGCAGCAAGGTGTCATACGAACGGCTCTCTTTCACAGGGCTACAAGGAAGTACCGCTGAACCGTGCGGGCGCCCAGCCTTAAAGAGTTCTGATATCGTATCAGCGCATGCGGCGAATCAGCGTCATCTTGTCCATGGTCCTCGTTGCTGTCGCCGCGCTGACTGCCGCCGCCCAGTTTCTCGGCCTTTTCCATGTTCCACAAACTGTGCTTGGGGGCACCCGTTGGCTGGCGCTGGCTGGGCTGGTTGTTTACGGCTGCTCTCGCCCTTCGCTGACGGTGTGGATCATCCTAGGCATGCTGATGGGCGGGGAAATTGGGCATGACTTTCCCAGCTTCGCGGTCCACTTACGAATACTGGCGCAGATTTTTCTTCGCCTCATCAAAGTGATCATAGCTCCGCTCTTGTTTGCCACGCTTGTCAGCGGAATCGCAGGCCATAGCGATCTGAAAAGAGTCGGACGCATGGGCCTGAAGGCAATCATTTATTTCGAATTGGTAACAACGATTGCACTCTTCATCGGCCTGGCGGCGATCAATATCAGTAAAGCCGGGCTTGGAGTGCAGATTCCGAGCACTTTAGCGGAGGCGGTCAATGCAGAGAAAATGTCCGCTGCGGAAACCGTGCTGCACGTCTTCCCGGAAAACATCGCCAAATCCGTGGCGGAGAATCAGATCCTGCAAGTTGTCGTTTTCAGCATTCTGTTCGGGATCGCGTTGGCCATGGTGAAGAACGCCGACAGGCAGCGGCCCATGCTGGCGTTCACAGAGAGCCTGACTGAGGTGATGTTCAAATTCACGAACATCGTGATGCTGTTTGCCCCAGTCGGAGTGCTGGGCGCCGTGGCTTATACGGTGGCATCGAGCGGCGCCGGGCTGCTCGGCAGCTTAGCGAAATTGTTGTTGAGCCTGTACGCCGCGTTGGTTGTCTTCGTCGTAGGTGTCTTATTGCCGATTGCGTGGTTGGCAAAAGTACCGATAGGACCTTTTGTTCGCGCGATTGCTGGGCCAACTTCGATTGCATTCGGCACTTCGAGTTCTGAAGCGGCCCTGCCACCAGCCATGGAGCAAATGGAGGAGTTGGGCATACCGCGGTCGATTGTGGCTTTCGTCATGCCGACCGGGTATAGCTTCAACCTCGCCGGCTCGACGCTCTATCTTTCTTTGGCAGCCGTGTTCGTGGCGCAGGCCTCCGGGCTCCATTTGAGCTTCGGCCGTCAGCTTTACATCATGCTGGTGCTGATGCTGACCAGCAAAGGCGTGGCCGGGGTTTCCCGAGCGGCAATTGTGGTTTTACTCGCGACAGCGGCCACGGTCGGATTGCCAAGCGAACCGATTTTCATTCTGCTGGGCATCGACCAGTTCATGGACATGGGCCGAACGGCGGTGAATGTAATCGGTAACTGCCTGGCGACCGCAGTTATTGCGAAATGGGAGGGGGAATTTCCGGTATATCAGCCGTCCTCTACCTTGGAAGCTGCTTCGAGGTGATTGTGTAGCGGAAGAACAGATGAATTCAGAAAAACGGCTCGTCTTCGTGGCAGGTGGGACGGGATATCTCGGGCGTCCCCTGATTATAGAACTGTTGCGACGCGGTCATAGTGTGCGGGCATTGGTCCGCGCTGGCTCGGAAGGCAGGCTTCCGGCAGGTTGCACGGTAATTTCGGGAAGTGCGCTGGACGGCAGTTCTTACCAGCAGGCGATTCAGCCGGCCGACACTTTTGTGCACCTGGTAGGGGTATCGCATCCCAGTCCGTCGAAAGCGGCGGAGTTTCGCGCGATTGACCAGAAATCCGCCAGCGAGTCGGTAAGCACCGCGAAGGAGACCGGAATCCAGCATTTCGTTTACGTAAGCGTGGCGCATCCGGCGCCGGTAATGAAAGCTTACATAGCGGCGCGAATGGAGTCCGAGGCCATGCTGCGCGCGAGTGGCATGAATGCAACCATTCTTCGACCGTGGTACGTATTGGGTCCCGGGCACCGTTGGCCGTATGCGTTGTTACCAATGTACTGGCTGGCGGAACAGCTGCCCGGCACTAAAGATGGCGCACGTCGCCTGGGGCTGGTAACGCTCCAGCAAATGTGGCAAGCACTCGTGAACGCAGTCGAGGTCCCATGTAAAGGGGTTTGCGTGGTGGAAGTGCCCGAAATACGTGCGTCTGCGACATCTGCGCGCGATCACGTCGACCTTCCCGCGTGAATTTTCATTTCGAAAATCGTTCGTCCTGCCGAGGGTAACTCAGCGAATTACGAAAGCGCATGCACGTGGGATATCTGTTCGCTAGATGTAGTGAATGAGATGTTGAGAACTCAGAGAGCTGGGATGCGAAGCGACGAGATTCTCGACGACCTGCACATACGGATTCTGCGGATTACAGAAGACCTGCGCGCAATTCAGCAGCAGCTGAATTGCGCCGCCATGCAAGCGCCCGGTGACCCTGAGTTGATGGAAGCGCTATGCCAGTTGCCGGAAATGGACTCCCTTCAATACCTGAAGGCAGCTCTCGATCAGATGCGCCACTTCCTGTGGTTCTACACCCAGGTGATCACGAATGAATCCGCAGATGCGGAGCAGTTACGGCAGAGCATCCGGCAAACCCCAAGTGCAGAGGCAGCGGTAAGTCCACGGGTTGCGGCTGCGAAAAAAATGCGGCACGCAGCTGATGCGGCACTTCTACAACTGTTTGCTGACGGCAAAGCCCGGAAGCCGAACTAACCCCTTTTCAGTCCTCAATCAGATGGCGGGCAAAAGCGACCGTAGGGAATTTTCAATTCTCGATTTCCAATTGACCATTTAGAATTCCAAGGTTCGCAGTCACAACTTGAAGTTGGAGATTCTTCATGATCAGAAAAATCTGCATTTTTGCGTTTCTCGGGCTGTCCCCCGTGATTTTCGCTCAAGCCAAAGCCAACAATAGCGAACCCACAAAAGTCACCGGCGCGCCGACCAAAACGGCGGATGGTCTCGAATACTGGGACATCAAGGTTGGAACCGGCGCAACTGCGCAGAAGGGTCAATCAGCCAGCGTCCATTACACAGGCTGGCTGACAAACGGAAAGAAGTTTGATAGCTCCGTAGATCGCGGCCAGCCATTCACCGTGGAACCGCTCGGAAGCGCACCGGTGATCCAGGGATGGAATGAAGGCATTATCGGTATGAAGGTGGGTGGCAAGCGGCAGCTGCGGATTCCCCCCGATTTGGCGTATGGACAGCGCGGCTATCCCGGGGTCATTCCGCCAAACGCGACGTTGATCTTCGATGTGGAATTACTGAGCGTGAAGTAAGCAGAATGCAGATTGTGGATCTGTGATTTCAGATTGCGGGGCCCGACGGCCAAGGCATCAGCAATCCGAAATTACCCTACGCTTTCACCACTTTGCCGCTGCGAAGGCACGAGGTGCAAACGCGGATGCGTTTGGTAGCGCCTTTGATTCTGGCGCGAACCGGACGCAGATTGACGTTCCATCGCCGTCGCGACACATTGTGGGCGTGGCTGATGATATTTCCGAATTGCGGCTTCTTGCCGCAGATGTCACAAACTTGTGCCATTGACTACTCCAGGTAAGTTAACGACTCTATTCTGAAATATTCATTTTATCGGAGTTGGCGCATTCTCGACAACCAAGCGGTGCCGGGCAGAAGCATTAATCCTGTGTTCTAATCTGGCGGGCGGCGCACCCCGCGCATTCCGAATCGCTCCTCTATAACCGTAAGATTTCGATCCAGTATCACGCCGGCCGAAAGCACATTCCGCTCGGTGCGGCCGGGATAGGCAAACCGCAAATCCTTGAAGCGTACGATGTAACCACCTTCTCCGAATGCGATCGGCTCGGTCTCGGTGATGGGATACTTGGCCCAGTCCAGATACGCGCGTCCGAGGTACGACTTCTTCGCGGCAAGCGTCACCGGAGTTTCTTCCGGTTTGTAGCGGATTTGCATGTCGCCCTCGGGATCGACGTCTGGAATCGAGGAATCAACCTGCAAGACAGCGAAGAATTTCTCGGTTTCTACCACGCCACTCCAGCGAAATGGACTCCACCAGAACGGATAAGCCGAGGCTCGAACCGGGTCGGCACCCTCGTATTGCCGGGCCTGGAGCGCATTCACGGCGCGTCGATGCTCAAAATCGCGAACTCCCCAATAGGCAAGTATGCCGACGAGAGCCAGACTTGCGCCCACGCGTCCATACGGGTTCTTACGTTTTGGGCCAATCTCCTCGGTAACCAAATTGAAGATCACGGGCATGAGCAAGCCGCCGAGCAACAAGATCAGGAGGGCCGGATCAACGATGAACACGATATCCCACGAATACCATCTTTCGGAGAACGGCCAGAAGGGGCGCACTCCGTAGTTGTTGGTGAAATCAAGCAGAATATGGCTGAGTCCTGCCAGGCAGGCAAAGCCGAACAGCAGTCCCCAGCGCGGGGGCAGAGCGGGGTTTTTCACCCGCCGGCCGCCCAGCCGCCACAACAGGTGCACAAAACCGACCACGACAGCGGACACAAGAATGATTCCGAGAAAGGAATGCGTGAAGCCACGGTGATGAGCAAAGCCGAAAACTGGGCCATTGAATTCGCCGAGAACGTCGAGATCGGGCGCTTCCGCTGCCAGCGTTATGGTTAGCGTGGCCAGCGCGGTCTTGCGATTAAATCCGGCTCGGGCGAGGCAGGCGCCGGTCAGGAAGTGAGTAATGGGTTCCAAAGTGTATGCAGCGAGTGGTCAATTATACGTGTGTCAGCAGGCGGCAATGTGGCCCTGCGGCGCGCGCCTACGGAACCAGCAGATTCACGGCGTCGGAAACAACGGTAATCCTGGCGGGCAGCGTGCCCAGCAATTCGCCGTCGGCCTCTACAAGAATTCGCGGAGTTGCTGCGCTGGTCGCGGGAGCTGGACAACTGACCGAGTAGCTGTGGACCAGTTCAATGCCGGGAACCTTCCATCGCACACCAATCAGCCCACGAATGATGTAACGCAGATATGCAGCGCGGCTGCGAGTGTGAAATAGCACGAGACGAAGGTCGTCGCGTTCGAGAGAGGCTCCTGGCGCAAGTTCACGCAGAACACCGCCGAAGTCCTGAATGCGCACCGCTAGCAGTTGCGAGACCTGGGTTCGGCGGAACTGTGCTCCCTCGAAGACGTCAATTTCGAAATCTTGCATCTTGTGGGTAAGCCAAAGACGCGTTGCCTTCACGTAATAGGCCATCATGCCAAGATGGCGCTTGGCGACTGGATTCAGCTTGTAGAAGAGGTGAGCGTCGACGCCGATACCAACAGCCACGATGAAATAGCGCTGTTGAGGTGTTTCAGAGAAGTCGTGATAGTCGAGCTTGCCGACAACAATGCGGCGCGGCTTGGCGCTCAAAATGGCACGAGCGGCGCCGACCGGTGAAAGCGGCAGTCCGAGGTCGTGAGCAAGAGAGTTGGCCGTGCCCAGCGGAATGACGCCCAGGGCGGCATCGGTACCAACCAAGCCTTGCAAAACGTCGTGGATTGTGCCGTCGCCACCGCAGGCGAAAATTGTGTCGCAACCATCCGCAATGGCTTGCTGTACCTGCGTCGTTGCACTCCCTGCAACCTCGGTAGCTGCACTGGAAGCTGCAACTCCGCCGGCACGCAGGACCTTAGCAGCGGCTTCAACGTCGGCCACGCGACGGTGGCGGCGTCGGCCTGAGAGTGGATTGTAGAGCAGAAGGACCTTGCGCATGGATCAAAAAGGGAGATTGTACGGTAAGGCGGGCCTCGAGAATTCCATCAAGGGACATCTCCGCCAAGAAATACCGGCAGAGTGCGATTCTGCCGGTATCTTGCGAAAGCGTTATGGCAACCTAGAAATAGAACTTTAATGCAAACTGGATCAGCCGTGGCCCTCGGTAATAGGCCGTCGCGGTTGAGGGGCTGGTATCCGATGTAACCATTCCGAAATTGCCACTGAAGCCCGATGCACCCTCGGTCGAGCTGGGGCCATAGAACTGGATGTGGTTAAAGGCGTTATAGAAGTTTGCTTGAAACTCCACATACTTGCTTTCGGTGAACTTGAAGTCTTTCAGGATGGAAATATCCCAGTCGTTAATCCCCGGCCCCCGCAATGAGTTGCGACCCATGTCGCCGTGTGTAAACAGCGGCACGCCGCCTTGCACGAGGGCTGTCGAAAAGCTGGGCAGCGGTTGACCGACGGGCGGCCCGACGGAGCACACCAAGTTGGTGGGATCGAACCAGAATGGACCAGTCGCGGTGCCGCTAAGACAGCTCCCATGGACTCCGTCGGGGCTCGGACTGAAGGTTCGAATCTGGCGGGGATTGCTGAAAATCTGGACCGGCCCGATGACATCAGCGCGGTCCAGATAGTTATTCAATTCGCTGGAATTGTCATTCTGAAAGATGGTGAATGGGTTTCCGGATTGGAAGCTGATGATGCCAGCCACAGACCATCCCCCGGCCAGTTTGCTGAGCATTGACGTCCCGTGAGCACCCAAGGGAATCTGCCAAATGGGACTGAGGACCAAACGGTTCCTGACATCAAAATCAGCCAAGCCGCGATCGAAGGCCGGATTTGTGGGGTTGGTATAGCTCGATGATCGCGCGCGGAATCCCGAACTTACATCGATACTCTTGGATAGGGTGTATGCGGCCCGGAACATCAGACCATGGCTCATCTGCCGATCCACGGTGACCTGCAGTTGGTTGCTGGAGGAATTGGCGTCACTCAGATTGGTGTATATCTGCGTTGCCCCAGTGGGGCTGCCGAGGAATGCTGGAGTGGCGCCTGTGCAAGCGGCTAATGGGCGGGCACAATCCACATTTATGTTTTGTGTCGGATCCAGTTGAACGCTTGGGCTGGTGAAGTAGTTGTATTGTGCCAAAAGCCCGTTCGGGCCGCCGAGGACCGCGTAATTGGTCTCATTCGTGGCGATGGCCTTCCGGTTTAGATTGCCGGCATAGACAGCTTCCACCATTGTCGTCTTAGTCAGTTGATACTGCAGGCCATAATTGAAGTCATATGTGTAGGGAGTCCTGAAATGTGGGCTTACCACATAGGCGAAAGGAATCGCGGGACTGAAGAAAGTACCTACTTTGCCCTGCTGCGCGAATGGATACGGGTTTGGATAGCCGAACGGCGTGAATGGGTCGGAAATGAATGAATTGGGCACCGTCGGGCTGGCCCCAGTGTAACTTGGATAATTGTTGGCCACGTAGCCGAACGGTGGTTGGCCGCCGAACTGCAAATTCAGGGCGCCATCTTCGATGTCATAAAACACTCCGAAACCGCCACGCATAACCAGCTTGGCGTTTCCCAGCACGTCCCACGCAAGGCCAAAACGGGGCGCGAAATTGTTACGATCGGGATAGATTAAGCCCCGGTTCGGGGTGCCTCGATCACCGGGGTACAAAAAGCCAGGAGGGGCCCCCGGAAATACGGTGGACTGTCGTCCGGGGTACCAACCGATAATTTCATTGCGCGGGTCTTCCTGGGGCGAGTTGTATTCGTAACGCAACCCGTAATCCAGAGTCAGTCTGTTGGTGATCTTCCAAGCATCCTGCCCGAAGAAATACCAAGAGTGGGTCCGAATACCGTAGCGGGCTGTCGAGAATTGATAGTAGTTATCGAAGAACCCGCCGACGAAATCAGCAAGATTGTTGCCGGTGAATGAGCCGAAGTCACCAAAGAAGAAACTGCCGTTGTTGTAGAAGTCGTAATTGAAGTTGTTTTCGACCCAGCGAAGGTCGGCACCGAATTTTAGAGAGTGACGTCCTCGCGTCCAGGAAAGCGTGTCCTGATACTGGAAGGTGGTGTCATGGATTTTGGTGGGGCCTTGCGGCGAGGGGCCCAGACTAAATGCGCCATTTACAGACATGAGAGGCGGTGCGGCCCCGCCGGGATCGTCAGGGTGCACGGTCGTGAACCCCAGAGCCGAGGGCGGGGTTTTGTCCGTGGGAACGGCCTGGAAGGTGGCGTTGCGATTACTCGCGAATCTTAGCTCGTTCAGTATGGTCGGTGAAAGAGTCCGCGTCCAGCTGAGTGACCCTGCTTGATACCGTTGCGCGTTCGTGAAGCCCGAGCCAACCGGCACGTCTCCGCCAGTGGATGCGCCGTGCAGGATCTCGAAGGGGAAAACCTGGGGTTGGTCATCGAAAATGTAAAAGGCAGACAAGACGTCTTTTTTCGAAAGGTTGTAGTCGAAGCGAAAGACGAACTGATCATCTTGAAGAGCTGCCGTCGGCGCGGAGACGAACTGGTTCCCGGGACGGTTCGGTAAGGGCACATATTTGGCGATGTAGTTGGCGATGACAGGATCAACTGGCACCTGATTGTTGGGATATGGGTTGCCGGTGGTCGGATTTATTAGTGGCGTATCTGGGAGCAATTCGCTGAAGTTCCCAGTCCTCTCGGCAGGACTCAAGGTCTCAAAAGGCGGCGCCACTTGGCCTTCCCGCCGCCTTGCACCCTGGTATGACGCAAAGAAGAACGCTTTGTCATTTTCAATCGGGAAGCCAATCGAGCCACCAAAGAGGTTGCGCTTGTAATTAGGAACGCTCTGCGTGAAGTAGTCAGAGGCATCGAGAGCAGTATTGCGGAAAAACTCGAACAGGCTTCCATGCACAGCGTTAGTACCTGATTTAATTACCTGATTGACGATGCCGCCAGAGGTTCGCCCGTATTCCGCTTCGTAGTTGTTGGTAAGGACTTTGAATTCGGCCACCGCGTCGGGATTTGGGTTGACGACCATGTTGTTACCGAGGAAGTCGTTGTTGTCAGCGCCGTCGATCAGAAAAGTCATCGATTCGGAGCGCTGACCAGCGACCGCAAAAGGATTCCCGGAGCCATCCTCGGCCTCCGGCACAACAATTCCTGCCTGCAGGAGGCCTAATTGCATTGTGTCCCGCTCGACTAAAGGCAGATTAAGAATCCGCTGAGTGTCCTCTACCTTGCCCAAGGTGGCGCTGATTGTATCCACCTGACTGGTGTTGGCTTGAACCTCAATGACTTGGCTCGTCGAGCCGACTCGCAGGGAAACGTCCTGGCGAGCGTTTTCATTGATCTGAAGAATAATTCCGCTTTGCACGTACTTGTCGAAGCCCGGCTGCTCCACCGTCAACTCATACTTACCGATGGGCACCAGTGTGAACAGGTAATCTCCATCCTTACTCGTCTTGCCAGGGCGCGAAATGTTGGTGGCCAGATTGCGCAGCGTGACCTTCGCACCCGCCACAACCGCACCAGAAGGGTCTCGAACGGTGCCATTAACCGAAGCAGTGGCCTGCTGCGCTGGTGATTTGACCGTGGCCAGGACGGCAAACAGCGTCAGCACGCAGATAGATGTAGTCCGGATTAGGGAAAAGCGGCTTGTCATATTGCCCTCACAATTTGGACAGTTCGCTGTGGTCAAACGGCGGATAGCAAAAGCATCGGAGGTTGCTGTGATCCTTGCACGCCGCTACTTTGGCGAAGCCGTAGCGGTGACAATCCGATATGGGTGAAAAATTATTCACAGAGGGATGCAGCTTTGCAAGACAAAACTGTCGATAACACCGATTGACAATTCAGTTTGTTAGCACACAGTGTTCGTTTATGTGGCCATTACAAAGTTCATAACACCTCAAGCAGGCGCAAAAAGAATCCGGCAGGCCTGGTTGGACCTGCCGGACAGTTGCGGCGAGTGCCGGAAGTTAACCCAGCGTCGCCGGACTTATGACAAGAAGAATTCTTTCGTCAGAGTTGCCCAATCGCTATCGGGAATTTCCGCCGCTACATCTTCGACTGCGGCGCCGCCGTCCTGAGCCAGCGCCCCGACGAGACTCGGCATTTTTCTCTGCAGACGACCGGCGGATTCTTCCGTCCACCACCTCGCCAACGCACCACCAAGAAGATTCTTGAAATTTGTCTTCGCGTCGGGCGACTGCACCGTGATCAGCCAGCCTTCGCCATAAGGGTCCTTGCGGGCCAGCTCGGGATTTGTGGCGATCGAATCGTTGATGTCAGAGACAGTACCCTCAATTGGGGACACCATGTCGACTGCAATCCCGTCACGGTGCAACGTACAGAGCTTCTGTCCCTGACGAAGCCATTGACCCCGTTGCGGCATGGTGATGCTTTGGACTTTGCCGGCCAGCCGTGCCGCAAAATCGTCCATGCCGACGCGTACCAGGTTGGGGCTCTCGCCCAATGCCCAAGTGTGGCCGGGGTGATAGCGAACGTTGTCCGGGACCTGAAATCCGCTTACTAGGCTGGGTGCGAGCCGGGGCTTCACCTCACTCTTGACAGCTTGTAAGGCTGCTTGAACAACCCTCTTACGACTATAGAAGTGATCAATCAGGAGAAAAGTCACGAATGTGAACAGGACTAATAAAACTGTCATAAGTCACCTCGCCGGAGGACCGTCTGCGTCTCGCTGGCCACTTTCCTTAAAGGCATTCCTATTGCCGAAACTGCGTGCGCTACATAGTTCGGCCGGGAATTGATTGAAGGTGCAGGAGATGCAGTCATTGCGGTGGGGAGGGAACGAGCAACTGAGTTGAAATTCGCAACGTGAATTTGAGGAGGATCGCAACAGCGCATCTCGAGACAAGGGGCTGTCTTTTCAGCAAGCGGTAGCGAAGTCAGTGAGTTAGAAGGGGAATGGACGCTGTGTAGGAACACAACATGGAGCGATGCAGAATTCAACGAAGGAAAAGTCAAGGGCAATATATGAATCGGAGACTGTCTGGTTCAGGCGTTCTTATCTTCTTGACAAAACTTACATACCTGTTAAAGTGCGGCCAACTGCCTAAGCAGTTGCTCCACAGGTGCTAACCCTATGAAGAATGTGTATGAAGTCTTAAGGCAAAAAGAGCTTGAACTGGCCAGACTGGAGAAGGAAGTAGAGGCTTTGCGGGTGGCTGCGCCTTTGCTCTCCGATGACAAAGAAGCGCTCGCCGAAGCTACTAACAACAAGCCAACATTAGCCTCGCCAACCACCCAGCAGCCCATCCGGATCCCGCAACCGGCGGGAACTCCGGCTCCGGTTGCTCGCGCCGCGGGATGGGAAGATACTGCAAAGCGCTGGCCCTAGACAGGGTAGAGATAGTTCCGCGCCCAAGACGTAAGGCCGACTGTTGCACTTAGGCCAGCCGGCTACGTCACCCCAACCGAGTAACTTACGCGCTGCAAACTTGCGAGAATAGCCATTCTCGCGGGACAGACTCAAAAAGAAGGTCTCCAGGAGGCGCGCTGAACTCAGCGCTGCATTCCGGACAAACGAATTCCCACATTCCCGCATCCGACCGAACCATCTTTCGTACACTGTCAAGGGACTCATAGGTAACCGCGAGAGCCCCGCAGTGTGGCATAGGGCAGGTCGCGCCAAACCCACGCAGATCCACTTCTTCTTTCCACGCGCGCAGTGCCAGAGCTATCTGCTCGCGGTCAAGATTGGTCTTGCTACGATTCAGCTTCATTTGATTCCTCTGCTTTTATGTCTTTACGAAGCAACCAGCCTCTCCAAACCGGCCTTGTTTCTGATAACGAGCGTCGAGCCGTTCACCTCCAGGACATGTTGCTTCTTGAAATCACTCAGGGTTCGCGTGACCGTTTCCCGTGAAGTGCCGATCAACTGCGCCATTTCTTCGTGTGTCAAAGCCAGCTTCAGGCGGACAGTGCCGTCTACAACGCGGCCATCGGTCGACCATTGCAGCAGGAGGCGAGCCAGTTTCTCCGAGACTGAATGGGACAATCCGATGGATCGGATCACTTCGTAGGCCGATTGGCAGTCGCGGGCGAGATGCTGGGCAGCGTGCAAGCACGCATCGGGATGTTGGTTCAGGAAGTGCAAGAAATCTTCGCGGCGAATGAATGCCAACTGGGCCGGCTGCAGGGTTTCCACTGTCACTTCGTAGGGCTTTCTGCTGATGCACGCATGCAGGCCGAGAATCGTGCCCGGCTCGGCAATTTTCAAAATCATGCTCTTGCCGTCGGCGTTAGTAGTGGTCAGCTTGGCACGGCCCTGGCAGAGAACGTAGACGCCACGGGCATCTTGTCCTTCCAGAAAAACCACAGAGCTTTCCGGATAAGAGCTGACATGTTTCAAGTTGTTCAAGTCTTGCGTGGTGGCCTCAGAGAGCGCGCAGAAAGAATTACCATTGCGCAGCTTGCATGCAACACAGTTGTCAACGATGGGAAGGCCGTATGGAGAGTGCGCGGTTCTCCTCTCCGGGGCCGGGTAAAAACCGGGCGCCTGAGTCCTGCTAATCGCGTTTACTGTTGCGGTTGCCATCATGATTTCCTTTCGCGAAGAGGTTTTTCTACCCCACTTGAGTACGACTGCACTCTACGCGCAGCCACGAAACTTCAGTACTAGGGCAATCCCTAGTTTTTTGACGTTCCTGAACTTGGCGTGTTGATAGAGACTAACGATCCGCAGATGTTCAGTGCTGCGATCGACTACTCAATTGCGGAGAGAAGTACGGAATTCCGGTCAGCACGCTGGAGATGGCAACAGGCAGTTGTTCGTTGGTATAGACCTTCAGCACGTAGCCATCAGCGCCCAGAGCGCGGGCCTTCTTCAGATAAGCCGAGGAGGACTGCACGGTCAGGAAGATGATCTTGGCCGCGATCCCAGCTTCACGGATTCTGGCGGCCGCTTCAAAGCCGGTCATAACGGGCATGCTGATGTCTGACACAATCAGGTCCGGATTGAGCTGAGTTGCCGCTTCGACCAGTTTCTGTCCGTTTTCAACCGCTGCAATGACGTCGTACTCCGGCTCGAGCAAGGCGCGAAGTTCTTCCAGCATCTCCGCGTGATCATCAGCCAACAGGATTCGCGTTCGACTCATGGAAGCGTAACTAGCCGCCGCATCGAAAAAAGTTTGCGTCGCTGCAGCCATTGGAAAAGTTCACAATGTCAGCTCACTGCGGCTGGAATTTCAAAGCCGCGGTTGCGTTGTGACTAATGCAGAATAGAGAGGTCGGAGGTTGCTTGGGACTAGGGTATACCCTAGTTTTTTAGCCTGGGATAAGCCCTCGCTGGAGAGCGACTTTGGTCAGTTCGGCGACGCTCCTGACCCCCAGCTTGGCCATAATTCGTGCCCGGTGGAACTCTACTGTCTTGACAGATACGTGGATCACGTCGGCGATTTCTTTGTTGCCGCGACCCTCGACGATTAGCTGCAGGATTTCCCGTTGACGGTCGGAAAGCTCCTCGGTTTCTTCGCTGAGTTCTCCCTCACGATTCCACAGGCGGGCGATTACATCCTCGCCAAATGCCGGAGTGATATAGATTTTGCCTCGCAACACTGTGGTGAGCGCCTGCTGCAGTTCCTCGGTAGCACCGGACTTAAGAACATAGCCAGAAGCGCCCAATCGGAGGGCCTGCTTCAGATAGGCAGGATTGAGGTGCTGGCTGAGAAAGATTAATTTCGTCTGCGGCAGATTCTTCTTGATCTGCTTTGCCGCCTCGAAGCCGTTCAGCAGGGGCATGCTGATATCAAGGATCACGAGATCGGGCTTCGACCGCTCGGTTTCTCTGACTAAAGCACGGCCATCCTTGGCAATGCCAACAATTTCATATTGAGCCTGCAAGGCAGCACGGAGCCCGTCAAGAATCAGGACGTGGTCGTCGCCAAGCAGCACCCTCAGCTTCATGGTCAACAAAGATAACAACAGCGTATCATGCTTGGAAAGACTACTTTCTAGAGATAGCTGATGAAAGGCCCCACGTCGCCATCCACGCCAACGCCGGTCCACGACAATCCAGTTCTGGAGCGAAGGTCTCTTCTGTGGTCGCTGGTTGGCTTGGGCATGCTGTTGGTGATCGCTGCAGTCGCGGTCTGGATACTCCATGAGGTCGTCGACGCCGACTTCCTGGTGGATCACACGCGGGAAGTCATCAACACGAACAGCCAGCTGCTGACAGATGTGAAGGATGCCGAATCGGCAGAACGCGGATACATCATTACCGACGATGAAGGCTACCTTGATCCCTACCGTATCGCTTACGCGGACATTCAGCTCAGCTTTGAAAAGTTGCTAAAGCTCACGCAAGACAATTCCGCCCAGCAAGACCGACTCAGAAATTTAAAAACACTGATTGAGAAAAGAATGGACGTCTTTAACACCGCCGTCCAGCAGCGGAAGGCGTCTGGCTTCAGCGCCGCGCAAGCGGTGGTGGTCGGTGGCCAAGGCCGCATCGTTATGAGCCAAATTCGCGAAGCCAGCAAGCAGATTGGAGATGAGGAAGACCGGCTATTGCAAGAGCGCATACACACTCGCCAGAATCGGCTGCAGGACGGATTTATTGCCACGGTGCTGGCGGCACTTCTGGCCCTGATAGCCCTGGTCTTCGCGCCCATTGATGTACGTCGCGCCGTACGTCGCCAGAAGATTGCAGAGGAGGAGAAACAAGAAAGCGAAGCCACTGCACAGGCATTGTTCGAGGCCGCTGCGCAGGCAATCTTCGTAGTTGGCCGGGATGGACTGATCGTGATGGCAAATCCTGCGACCGAAAAAATGTTGGGCTACACCCCGGGCGAATTGACCGGGCAACCGGTGGAGTTGCTGGTGCCGGGAAATCTCCGCGGTGGTCACGTAAATCATCGGGAGGGATACTTCGAGAATCCGCAAAATCGCCCCATGGGGTTCGGCCTCGATCTGCAAGCGAGGAAAAAAGATGGATCGATTTTTGACGTGGAAATCAGTCTCAGCTATATGCGCAGGGCGAAACAGATACTGGCGGTTGCCTTTATGTCGGACATTTCCAAGCGCAAGGCAGATGAGCAGGCTATCCGGCAGCAGGGCGAAGATTTACGCGCGTTGACGGGAAGGCTGATGACGGCCCAGGACGACGAGCGCCGCCGGATTGCCAGAGATCTACACGATGATCTCAGCCAAAAGCTGGCCTATCTGGCGATGGACCTTGGGAAGCTGGCGAACAAACCGACTTCTCAGGAAATGCTCAACAGCTTGCGGAGCCTGCAGCGTCGAGCGGGTGAAGCCGCGGAAAGCGTGCGTCACATTTCGCACCAATTGCATCCTTCGATTCTGGATGATATCGGCTTGGAAGCAGCGCTGGAACAGAACTGCGAGGAATTCGAAGAGCGTTCCGGGATTCGTACACATTTTCTGGGTCGTGATGTCCCGGAATCTCTGCCCGGGGAAGTCGCAAGCAGCATGTATCACATTTTTCAGGAAAGCCTGCGCAACGTCTCCAAGCACTCCAAGGCTTCAGAGGTTTTTGTGACTCTCGAAGCGGCTAACGGGGTGCTGCGGCTGAGCGTAAGGGACGAGGGGGTGGGACTGGCGCCCGCACCCGCCAAAAGTTCTTCAGGTATTGGGATTATGGGGATGAAGGAACGCGCTCACCTGGTCAATGGGAAGGTTTCAATCGAATCCCGCGCCGGCGAGGGAACAGAGGTAAATGTGACTGTACCCCTCACAATCAGCGACTAGACATCCAACCGTCTTTATGATCGACCACCGTTGTTTCACTTCTCACTGATGCAATATTCGGCAAACAGCGGGCCACCGTGTTCCGGATCAGCGGACTGGACGTAGAGATCGACGTTCGCACAATCGTAGTAACCATGATTCTTCGGCAGCCGGACCATCCAGTACGTACCCGGTTGCGGGGTGGAGCAGTTTGGAGCCCCCTTCGTGCACTGCAATTCATAAGTCTTCCCCGATTCCTGAATGGTAACCAGAACTACGTCGCCGCTGACGGTCGTGTTCTTGACGGTAATTGTCGATTTATCCAGGGCCAAGACTTGTGCTGCGATTAGTAGAGCAAATAGAAAGGCCAATTTCTTCATACATCCCTCCCCATGCTCGTTCAAGAAACCAATCTGATTATTTAGTGGGGCCGCCAATACCCGCTGTGATTCGGGTCACAACGACAGCAATCAGCCGACACCGGCACTGTCACGAAAGTGCGCCATGAGTCACAGGCGCTTGTGATAAAGGGCACAGCCGAAACTCGTGGGCCGGAAGGAAGATACCAAGGTAAGCGGGGTGCATTATGAAGAAGATACTGATCCTTGGCGCGGCTGGGCGGGACTTTCACAACTTCAACGTGGTGTTTCGTAACAACCTTGATTATCAAGTGGTTGCATTCACCGCCACGCAGATCCCCGACATTGCCGGGCGCCGCTACCCGCACGAACTTGCCGGGCGCCTCTATCCCGACGGCATACCAATCTTCGAAGAGAAGGATCTCGAAAATCTGATCAGGGGAAATGAGATTGATGCGGTCGTGTTCTCTTACAGCGACATCTCCCATCAAAATTTGATGCATCTGGCCTCCAGGGCATTGGCTGCCGGCGCCGACTTTTATCTTCTGGGAACTGAACACACCCAACTCGAGTCAGACGTTCCAGTGGTTTCGATCTGCGCAGTGCGAACAGGCTGCGGTAAGAGTCCGGTGTCGCGTCTGGTTGCGGCGGAACTGCGGCGACACGGGCGCAAGCCGGTGGTGATCCGCCATCCCATGCCCTACGGGGACCTGGCTGCCCAAGCGGTGCAGCGCTTCGCCACCATGGAGGATTTGGAGCTGCAGAAGTGCACGATCGAAGAGCGCGAAGAATATGAGCCGCATATTCGCCAGGGCACGGTCGTCTATGCGGGCGTGGATTACGAAAAGATTTTGCGGCGGGCGGAACAGGAAGCAGACGTGATCTTGTGGGACGGGGGCAATAACGATACGCCGTTCTACAAGTCTGGCCTGGAAATTGTCGTGGTTGATCCACATCGGCCCGGCCACGAACTGGCGTACTACCCCGGCGAAGTTAACCTGAGGCGCGCTGGTGCCATTGTGATCAACAAAGTCGACACGGCGCAACCACGGGACATCGAAACCGTGCGCCACAACATAAAACTAACCAATCCGAAGGCCAAGGTTTTTGAAATGGCATGCCGCGTCACGGTGGGCGAACCTGGCGTGGTCAAGGGCAAACGCGTATTGGTCGTCGAAGATGGGCCGACACTCACGCATGGCGAGATGCCCTATGGGGCGGGCGTTGTAGCCGCGCAACAATGCGGGGCAGCCGAACTGGTGGATCCGCGGCCTTATGCGGTGGGATCGATTCGCAATACCTACGACCGCTATACCCACCTGACAAGTCTGCTGCCGGCAATGGGCTACAGCGCCATGCAGCGGCATGAACTCGAGGAGACGATTCGGCGCACCCCGTGCGATCTGGTGGTAATTGCTACTCCGATCGACCTCACACGAGTCATCAACATCGACAAACCGACGCTACGGGTCACGTACGAGGTCGAAGAACTCAGCAAACCGGGTTTGACCGACCTGCTGGCCACGTTCCTCCACGAACAGGAGCCAGCCTTCGCGGGAGGCGGAATATGAATGGCAAGGATTTTCTGTCGATCAAAGACTTCTCGCCTTCTGAAATTCAGTACCTGCTGATTCTGGGCCGGCAGGTCAAGACGCACCCCACGACCTACTGCGACGCGCTGAAACGTAAGACGCTGGCGATGATTTTCGAAAAGCCGTCACTGCGCACGCGGGTAAGTTTCGATGTGGGGATCCAGCAACTGGGAGGTTTCTCGATTTATCTTTCGCCGGCCGAGATCAATCTTGGAAAACGCGAGTCGGTCTACGACGTGGCCAAGAACCTGGAGCGCATGGTGCAGGGAATCATGATTCGCACGTTTGCGCACGAGATTGTCGAGCAGATGGCGGAGTATGCCAGCATTCCGGTGATAAACGGGCTGACGGACTACAGCCATCCATGCCAGGCGATGGCGGACTACCTAACGATTTGGGAAGTGAAGGGCAACCTGGAGGGGCTGAAGGTCGCGTTTGTCGGGGACGGGAACAATGTGGCCCACTCCCTGATGTTTGCCGGTGCGCAGTTGGGTGTGCATGTTTGGGTGGCCACTCCGAAAGGCTATGAACCGAGGGCGGGGGCTGTCGCATGGGCTCGCGAGCGTGCCAAGCAAACTGGAGGCAGTTGCCATTTGACGAACGATCCGCTGGAGGCGGTTTCAGGCGCGGATGTTGTGTACACCGACGTGTGGGCGAGCATGGGCAAGGAAGCAGAAGCGGAGCGGCGCAGAGAGATTTTCTTCCCATATCAGGTCAATGAGAAGCTTTTCCGCCATGCCAAGGAAGATGCCATCTTCCTGCATTGCCTTCCTGCGCATCGTGGCGACGAAGTCACCAGCGAAGTGATTGACTCCCCGCGGTCACTCGTCTTCCAGGAGGCGGAGAATCGCCTGCATGTGCAGAAAGCGATCATGCTTGAACTGATGAAAGGGGAGTTCGTGAAATTGCCGGGCCTGGTGGAGCTGCAGGAACTGGTGCACGTGTAATGAGTAGCTGGTGGCGAGGAGCTAGTGGCTGGAAAACAAGATGCGCGGAACTGGGCCGTTTGCTGACTGGCCTTCGTGCCGGGTCGAGCAAAGTCGGTAGCTCCCAGCTATCAGCTACTGGCGAATGAGATGAAAACCATTCTGTTGGCGATCGGCGGCAATTCGCTCATCCGCGCTGGTGAGAAGGGCAGCATTGCGGAGCAGATGGCGAATGCGCGCCGGACTGCATGTGAAGTTGTTGGTCTTTGCACGGCTGGATATCGAATCGTTCTCACCCATGGGAATGGTCCGCAGGTAGGCGCGGCGCTGCTTCGTTCGGAGCGCGGAGCAAGTCAGGTTCCCGGCCATCCCCTGGACGTATGTGACGCCAGTACCCAGGGCGAGATTGGATACATCCTGCAACAGGCACTGGAAGGCGAACTGAGGATCGCGGGCGTACACATGCCGGTGGTCACGGTTGTGACGCAGAGTGTCGTGTCGACAGAGGATCCTGCCATGCACCATCCAACCAAGCCGATCGGGCCGTTCTACTCGAGAGGGGATGCCGAAGAGCGCAAGCGGCAATTTGGTTGGGAGATTGTTGAGGATGCGTCAAGGGGATATCGCCGAGTAGTACCATCGCCGGAACCGATCGAGATTGTCGAACTGGAAGTGATTCAAGACCTGGTCGAACAGGGCGTGCTGGTCATTGCCTGCGGCGGAGGAGGAATTCCGGTCGTTTGGCAGGACGGCAAGTTGCGAGGGGTGGAAGCCGTCATTGATAAAGACCGGGCTTCGGCGTTGCTGGCGTCAAAGCTCGGGGTTGATTTGTTTGTGATCTCAACCGATACCGACTATGTGTACCTCGATTACAAAAAACCGTCGCAGCGGCCGCTGAAGAGTGTTACTCCGGTTGAGCTGCAAAAGTTCTTCGAGGAGGGACATTTTCCTCCTGGAAATATGGGCCCGAAGATCGAATCGGTCCTGCGGTTTTTGAGCAATGGAGGGAAGGAAGCAATCATCACCTCTTGCGAGAATCTGCGTCAAGCGGTTGACGGGTCAGCCGGCACGCACGTGATTGCGGAACAGCAGACGATCAACCTGGGATTGCAGCGTGGAGTCAAACTTCCGGTAGGAGAGCGCTGAAGATGTCCGGATTCACGGTCGCAGTACAAAGCCTTGCGCAAAGAGTCAGCGCCGATAACAAGCTAAAGCACGTGGTGGAATCACAGCAGTTCACGGTTCCGCTGCTGATGGAGCTGTTCGACCGCTCGCGGGGAATGGAACGGGTAGTGGCGCGCGGCGGCTCGCTCGATTATCAGAATCGAATCATGGCAACGCTGTTTTATGCGCCGTCGACGCGAACGCGATTCAGTTTTGAAGCTGCCATGCATCGGCTCGGCGGGAGAGTGCTGTCGACCGAACATGCGCATGCATTTTCGTCGGCGATGGAAGGCGAGCAAGTTGAAGACTCAATACGAATCATCGGCGGCTACGCCGACGTAATTGTGGTACGCCACCACCAGGAGGGCGGAGCGAAGCGCGCAGCCCAGGTCTCACCCGTTCCTGTCATCAACGCCGGCGATGGCGACGGCGGTCAGCATCCCACGCAGGCGTTGCTTGATCTGTACACGATTTATCGGGAGCGCCCCCTCAACGGCTTGAGTGTAGCAATTGTTGGAGAACTGGATAAAGGAAGGACCGCGCGCTCACTCGCATATCTTCTGGCCAAGTTTGAGCGCGTGAAGATGTATTTCGTCAGCCCACCGGAATTGCAGATGAAGCCGGACATCCTTGGATACCTTGATGAGCACGGAGTTCACTACGAACTGGAGCCGGACATTGATCGGGTGCTTGCAGAAGCGGATGTGATCTACCAGACCCGCATTCGGCCAGAGCGGGTACGCGGCGTGGAAAACCTGAAGAGATATGCAATCGACTCGTCGTCGGTTCGACGGATGAAACCGGACGCGTTGATTCTTCACCCGCTGCCACGGACAGTTGAACTCGACGAATCCGTTGACGCGGATCCTCGAGCGCTTTATTTCCGCCAGGCGCGTAATGGATTGTACGTGCGCATGGCGTTGCTGACGATGTTGCTGGAGTAGGAGTCGGAGTCTGCGAAAGCTTTCTCCCGACCGCTTACTTCCGGCTGCTTTTTGAAAGGAATGAGTATGCCAGTGCTTCATGAGCAGTTGAAGACTCAAGAACTTATTGATCTCGAAAATCGGTATGGCGCGCATAACTACTATCCGCTGGACGTTGTGATCGAGCGCGCCGAAGGCGTATGGCTGTATGACGTCGAGGGCAAGCGCTATCTCGATTGTCTGGCTGCCTATTCAGCGGTGAATCAGGGCCACTGCCACCCTAAAATTTTGCAAACGCTCATGGAGCAGGCAGGGAAAGTCACGCTCACCTCGCGGGCATTCCGCAACGACCAGTTAGGGCTGCTCTACAAGGACCTGCACGATTTGACCGGCTTCGAGATGGCTCTACCGATGAACTCAGGCGCTGAAGCGGTTGAGACCGGAATCAAGACGGCCCGTAAATGGGGATACACGATCAAAGGGATCCCGCCGGATAAGGCCGAGATCATCGTTTGTGCGAACAACTTTCACGGGCGCACAGTAACTGTCATCAGCTTTTCAACCGACGAACAATATCGCGATGGATTCGGTCCGTTTACGCCGGGATTCAGAGTAGTTCCATTCGGGGATCTGCAGGCATTGCGTCAGGCAGTCACGCCGGATACCTGCGCGTTCCTGGTAGAGCCGATTCAAGGCGAAGCAGGCATCGTGATTCCGCCGGCGGGATATCTGAGACAGGTTGCTGAAATTTGTACGGAAAATCGCGTTCTGCTGATGCTGGACGAAATCCAGTCGGGTCTTGGGCGCACAGGCAAGCTGTTTGCCTACATGCACGAAGGAATCAGGCCCGATGTCCTGATCGTGGGCAAAGCGCTGGCCGGAGGCTTCTATCCGGTCTCGGCCGTGTTGTCGTCGCGCGAAATTCTGGGCGTGTACAAGCCGGGAGACCACGGCAGCACGTTCGGGGGAAACCCGCTGGGCTGCGCGATTGCCCGCACCGCGCTACGAGTGTTGATCGAAGAAAAAATGGTGGAACGCTCTGCAGAACTGGGTGCGTACTTTTTGACCTTGCTGCAGACGCTGCGCAGTCCCGATCTGAAAGAAGTGCGGGGCGTGGGACTGTGGATCGGAATCGAATTGCACCGTCTCGCCCGTCCCTACTGCGAAGCGCTCAAGCAGGAGGGGATTCTCTGTAAAGAGACGCACGACAAGGTAATCCGCGTCGCGCCACCCCTGGTGATCAAGCGGGAAGAGATCGATTGGGCATTCGAGCGGATCAGAAAAGTGATCGAAAAAACATAGCGCACAAAACCGCAGGTTTGTGGAACGGAGGCCATTATGCCAATCTCACAGAAGGAAGCACTGGATTATCACGCGTTACCGAAGCCAGGCAAAATCGAAATCACCCCTACCAAGCCTTGTCGTACACAACGGGATTTGAGCCTTGCATACACCCCCGGGGTTGCCGAAGCTTGCCTGCAAATCAAGAGCAACCCACATGATGCTTTCAAGTACACCGGACGCGGCAACCTGGTCGCGGTAGTCTCAAACGGCACCGCCGTGTTGGGACTCGGCGATATCGGCGCCTTGGCGGGCAAACCCGTCATGGAAGGCAAAGCCGTGCTGTTCAAGCGCTTCGCCGATGTCAACGTGTTTGACATCGAAGTAAACAGTCACAATCCGGACGATGTCATTAAAGTTTGCCAATTGCTGGAGCTGACCTTCGGCGGAATCAATCTGGAGGACATCAAAGCGCCGGAATGTTTCTACATCGAAGAAACGTTGAAGAAAACCATGAAAATCCCGGTGTTCCACGATGACCAGCACGGCACCGCAATCATTACCGGCGCTGCGCTTCTGAATGCTGTGGAAATCGTTGGGAAGGATATCGGCAAGATTAAGGTGGTCTTCAATGGAGCCGGCGCTTCGGGCATTGCCTCGGCTGAGCACTATGTCCGGCTGGGAGTAAGGAAGGAAAACATCTTCTTCGTCGACACCAAAGGCGTGGTTTACGACGGACGTGCGGAGGGGATGAACCCGTACAAGCAGCGCTTCGCACAAAAGACCAATCAGCGTACGCTCGCGGAAGTTGTGAAAGATGCGGATGTGCTGGTAGGACTTTCGGTCAAGGGTGCGTTCACCCAGGACATGATCCGCAGCATGGCCGCGAAGCCGATTGTGTTTGCGATGGCCAATCCGGATCCGGAGATCACATGGGACGACGCCCGTGCGGCACGCAAGGACATTCTGATGTGCACCGGCCGTTCTGACTACCCGAATCAGGTCAACAACGTTCTCGGATTCCCGTTTATCTTTCGGGGTGCCCTGGACGTACATGCAACCGCGATCAACGAAGAAATGAAACTGGCTGCATCGCATGCGCTTGCAGCTTTGGCCAAGGAGGACGTGCCTGACTCCGTGTGCCGTGCGTACGGTGTCCAGCGGTTTGCCTTTGGGCCGGACTACATCATCCCTGCGCCGTTTGATCCCCGTGTTCTGGTGTGGGAAGCGTCAGCGGTGGCAAAAGCAGCCATGGAGACAGGCGTGGCTCTGGAGCCCGTGGACATTCACGAATACCGCGAGCAGTTGGAGACGCGTCTGGGCAAAGCGCATGAGGTGATGCGCATTGTGATTCACAAGGCGCAGGCCAAACCGAAACGCGTGGTATTTCCGGAAGGCGAGAATGAGAAAGTTCTGCGCGCCTCCCACATACTGGTGGATGAGAAAATCGCCAGACCCATTCTGCTGGGCAACGAAGCCACGATTCGTGCTCGGGCAGCGGAACTTGCTCTGGCGCTGAATGGGACAGACATTGTGGACCCGAAAAACTCTCCGTGGCGCGAAGTCTACGTGCAGGAGTTGTATTGGCTCCGGCAGCGTCGAGGCGTGACATTGAGCGAAGCGCGCGAGTTGATCGACAATCGCAATGTGTTCGGCTCGCTGATGGTCCACATGGGAGACGCCGATGCTCTGGTCTCCGGTGTGACACAGCACTATCCGGACACGATTCGACCGGCACTGCAAATCATTAAAGTGCGCGAAGGGGTGCATAAAGTCTCCGGACTTTACGTACTGATCACGCGGAAAGGCGACATGCTGTTCCTGGCAGATTGCTCGGTGAATGTTGAGCCGACGGCGGAGGACCTGGCGGAAATCGCAGTTTGTGCCGCTGAAGCCGCTCGCCGTTTCGACGTTGTGCCGCGGGTTGCAATGTTGTCTTTCTCCAACTTCGGCAGCACGGATCATCCACTCTGCCAGAAGATGCGGCGCGCCACTGAACTGGTGAAGCAACGTGATCCGTCGCTTATCATTGACGGCGAAATGATGGCGGACACAGCCGTGGTGCCCGAAATCCTGGAGCGGGATTATCCCTTCTCAGCGCTGAAGGGCGGTGCAAACGTACTGATATTCCCCGACCTCGGTTCGGCGAATGTCGCGTATAAGCTGTTGATGCGGGTAGGCGGAGCGGACGCGATTGGGCCGATTCTGCTGGGGCTGAGCAAACCCGCGTACGTGCTCCCGCGGGGTGCCGAAGTGGAGGAAATCGTTAACATCACAGCTCTTGCCGTCGTGGATGCGGAGGAAAGCCATCCGAAGCTCATCCAGGAAAGCGGCAAGATCTTCGTAGGAACCGACTGAGCAGCAATTCAAAATGGCCGGAGCATCGATGAGCAAATCTCCGGCCATTTTTTATTAGAATTGCGCAGACAAATCGATGAGTGTCTAATTCAAACGTGACGTACGACCTCACGCCTTCCAGGCAGTGGTTGGTTTTTGCCGCTTGCTTGCTGGTTTGCTTCGGAGTGTGGCGCTGGGCCGAGCGCATCCTTGTACCTGCGAATACCTTCGCGGCAGAGGCCAAAAGGGTTCCGATTGGCAACAATTCTGACCTTTATCCGAGGTGGTATGGCGCTCACGAATTGTTGCTCCATCACCGCAGTCCGTACAGCACGCAGGTGACGCGGGAGATACAGCAGGGCTTCTACGGACGCGAACTCGACTCTCGCAATCCTAACGATCCGACGGACCAGGTCGCTTTCGCGTATCCGGTCTATTTGGTGTTTTTGCTTGCTCCGACGCTCAACTGGCCTTTCACCACGGTACAAGTAATTTCTCGATGGCTGGCATGTTTCGGCATCGCTGCGACGGTGCCGGCGTGGATGTACGCGATCGGCATCAGAACCAAACCGGTATTTGTGCTATCGGGCATGGTGCTGGCAATCAGCACATACCCGGCGGTGCTCGAGTTCCACATGCAGAACCTCGCCGCGCTGGTGGCGATTTTGTTGGCGGCCGCTGCGGTGGCTGCAACTCGTAATTACTTTTCGCTGAGCGGATTTTTTCTGGCCCTGTCGACAATCAAGCCCCAACTCTCAGTCTTGTTTGTATTGTGCTTTCTGGTTTGGGTGATCGCGCGCTGGCGGGAGCGCAAAGGCCTCGTGCTGAGTTTCGCCGTAACGACGGTTGGGCTGGTGATAGCGGGCGAGGCGGTCTTGCCGCATTGGATACCGCAGTTCGTACGGGCTGTTCGCGCCTACGGAATCTACACGACAGATCCATCAATTTTGCAGTTCATTTTCGGACCAACACTCTCCTGGGCGGTCGCGGCGGCGCTGTGTGGCGCTCTACTGATCGTCAGTTGGCGATACAGCAAATGTGCAGCTGGCTCAAGGACTTTTGGCTGGCTCTTGGCTTCGGCCGCAACCGTGACTCTCGCCATATCTCCCGTAACGGCCTACAACCAGGTTCTTCTCGTAGCTCCACTTTTGTTTTTATTTTTTGAGCTGAACAGCATTGCAGGTCCAGCAACGCGTGCCCTGACGAAAGCAACTTTCGCATGCCTGGGCTGGCAATGGTTCAGTGCCGTGATCCTCGCGGTCTGCTCTCTGTTTGTTGCGCCCGAGCGATTGTATGCATTCGCAAGGGTACCGGTGTGGACTTTGATTGCCTTGCCGCCTGTCACTTTACTGGCAATCGCGGCAAGCGCCAGTACCCTGCAGCTCAAGGAACCTGGTCCACAAGACCTTGCCGCACCCCATGTATGAAATCGGTGTTAGGCGGACTGAACCCTGCGGCGCGCATATCAGCAGCGATCTGTCCCCGGTGATAAGCGGAGTGCAGGATGACGTGCATCAGTATGTCTTGGACTTCGCTGGTCCAGTTCTCGCCTTTGGTGTTCTTGTAGGTAAGCGGACGGAAGAGGTCCTGTTCCCGGATTGAACCCAAATAGGTCTTCCAAAGTCTGGCTATTTCCTCAAGTTCTGGTTCACACCGCGCTAAATTGAATTCAGGCCAGACCGGATGGGTCTGCGTCTCATGGCGCAGGCGTTCCAGCCACAGGCGCTCGGCGGAGAGAATATGTGCCAGAAATCGCAGCGAGCGCGCCGGCGGGGCATCCAATTTGCACAATGCGTTCACCACCTCGCGATTAGCCCAGGCGTCGTAGGAAAAAAGCCGCCGAATATATCTCAAGTCCATGTCGCGTGTGTTGACGGCAATACTATAAAGCCACTTCTTTTGATTCAGCAAATCTGATAACCGTCGCGCGTCTACGCAGCGAAGTCGTTCGGGAACAAACAGTTTCATCTGATGCAACTTGGACTGCGCGATCGGGTTACTTCTATTGTTGTCGATTCCATAGACGGAGAAATAACTCTTGAAGATACGTGCCAGATTTCTCTCCTTGGTTGTGGTTGCAGCCGCTGTACTGTTGCTCGCGGGTTGCCCGCCGCGTGAGAGCATCGCGAAGATTAACCGCGATCCCGGCCGTTATTCGGGCAGAGAAATAACGATTGCCGGGCGCGTCATTGATTCTTACGGCGCGATGGGGCGAGGGGCCTTCCTGATCGATGATCATACCGGCAGCATGTGGGTACTGACAGGGCATTACGGGGTTCCCGGTACTGGGGCTAAGGTTGCAGTGAGTGGCTACATTGAACAGGGCTTTACGATGGGTGGACGCAACTTCGCTACTGTCCTGCGCGAGACAGAACGCCGGCAGTGAGTGGGAATCACCCTGGATTCGTCGGGTTATTTTCTGAGGTAGTGCCACGTCTTTCTGCTTCAGTTTTTGAGCTTCTGTTACCATCCTGTCAGCGTCGATCACGCTTATCAGCACAATTCTCGGAACGACGCTGACGGTGCCTTGAATGCCTCTCACCTCGACCGACTGGCTCGTAATCATCGGCTATCTTCTGATTAATCTGCTGATCAGCATTTACTATCGGCGACGCGCCAGCGGAAATACGGAGGAATTTTTCATTTCCGGCCGCGAAGTGTCGTGGTGGCTGGCCGGTACATCCATGGTTGCGACCACCTTTGCCGCTGATACTCCCCTGCTCGTTTCCGGCCTCGTGGCCAAGTCAGGCATAGCAGGCAACTGGATCTGGTGGGGTCTGTGTGTCGGCGGCATGTTGACGGTATTCTTCTTCGCACGCTATTGGCGGCGCGCAGAAATTTTGACCGACGTCCAGTTCGTGGAGATGCGTTACGGCGGCAAACCTGCCGCTTTCTTGCGCGGATTCAAAGCGGTTTATCTCGGATTGTTTATGAACTGCTTCATCCTGGGTTGGGTCACCCAGGCAATGATCAACATCATTACCGTTTTGCTTGGGCCTGCAATTGCTGAAGGGCGAGTCGTTCAACTCGCCGGCGTTCCCTACACGCTTGGAAACCCGCACACTACTTCACTGCTGATCTGCATCTTCATCATCATTCCTTTCACCGGGCTGTACACGTTCATCGGCGGCCTGTGGGGCGTTCTGGTCACGGATCTTTTTCAATTTGTCCTTAAGATGACGATGATTATCGCCTTGGCCTGGGTGGCAGTTGCGAAGCTGGGAGGTATGGACGCGCTACAAGCGCACCTGCAGACAGTCGAAAACAGCGTGCGGCAAACGGGCGTTCAGACCGGCGATCCGTTGGCCTTCTTGCCCGACTTTCACCTGGGATTCATGAGTAATGCGCTGTGGACATTGCCGGTGCTGACCTTCTTCGTTTACCTCTGCATGCAATGGTGGCTGGCATGGTATCCGGGCGCTGAGCCTGGTGGCGGAGGATATGTGGCACAGCGAATGTTCAGCGCCAAAGACGAAAAGAATTCTCTCGGGGCCACTCTGTGGTTCAACATCGCACATTACGCTCTGCGGCCATGGCCATGGATCGTCACCGGATTGGTAGCGATCGCGGTTTACTCTCCCAATGGCGGCATCCATCCGAATGCTGCGTTCGCGCAGAACCCGGAGCAAGGTTACGTGATGGTGCTGCGCGATTACCTGCCTCCAGCTTTGCGCGGGCTCATGGTCGCGGCTTTCCTTGCGGCCTTCATGTCCACGGTCGGGACGCAGTTAAATTGGGGCTGCTCTTACTTGGTCAACGATCTTTACAAGCGGTTCCTGGTTCGCAACGCGAGCGAAAAGCATTACGTGCTGATCAGCAAGATTTTTACGGTTTTCCTGGTGCTTGCGAGCGGTTACACGGCCATGCAGCTCACCTCGATCAAGCAGGGTTGGGACCTGGTCTTGAATATCGGGTTCGGAACTGGTGCGGTCTACATCTTGCGGTGGTACTGGTGGCGAATCAACGCCTGGAGCGAAATTTCTGCCATGATCGCCGCAGCGGCGATGACACTTGCGCTTCACAGGGTGCAATTCACGGGTAATAGCGCGGTCGTGTACGCCAAAAGCGCGCTGATTACGGGCGGGGTTACTACGGTTGTTTGGATCATCACAACCTTCACCACGCGGCCGGAGTCTGAGCAGACCCTGGTGACCTTCTACCGGCGCGTGCATCCAACGGTCTATGGATGGAAACACGTGGCTAAACTCGTACCTGAATTGCCGGAAATCCGCGATCTGAGCAGCAACGCCTTTGATTGGATCATGGGGATCGTTCTGGTTTATGGATGCCTGTTCGGAATCGGCAAGCTTGTCTTCCAACAGTGGTTCTGGGGAGTACTGTTGTTGCTTATCGCCGGTGGCGCGGGCTACCTGATTTTCTGGGATCTGTCGCGCCGCGGTTGGGCCACGCTGTCTGGGGCGGAAAGAACTGTGCCGGCTGGAAGTACGGCCCATGCGGACTAGAACGTGCCGATCACGGCTTTATGAATTCTGAAAGGAGAACCCTCGTGCACAAACGCTTCGCAGTTTTCACATTGATTACTCTTTGCGGCTCGCTGGCATTGGCCCAAATGTCGAAAGACAACAGCAAACGTCCAAGCCCGCCAGCGCAGGCCCAATGCAAGTTCGCAAACGGCAAAACTATAACGATCGATTACTCGAGTCCGCGAATGAAAGGCCGCACCATCTTTGGGGGTCTGGTCCCTTACGGTGAGGTATGGCGTACCGGAGCGAATGACGCTACCACATTCGTGACCACGGCAGACCTCAACGCAGGCAACTTAAAGATCCCTGCCGGAAACTACACCATTTTCACGGTTCCTAATCAGGATAAGTGGACGCTGATCATCAACAAGAAAACCGGGGAATGGGGTATTCCTTATAAGTACGAGTCGGACGAACTGGGCCGGGTAGATATGATGGTTTCGCAGACTTCGTCACCAGTGGAAAATTTCACAATCGCCTTCGACCAGAAAGGCAGTAAGTGCGCGATGAGCTTGAGCTGGGAAACGACCAAAGCCACTGCCGAATTCAGCGAAGCCAAGTAGCCGGTCTACTGGGCGAGCAGTTCATCCGCAAGCTGCGGAAGTCGATTGAAGTCGGTGGACAGCCGCTTTGCCGCTTGCAAGGCGGTTCTTGATTCTTCCCCGCGTCCCTCGGCTTGCAACACACGCGCCAGGAGGTAATAGGCTAAGTCGGTAGGTTGAGCCGCAATGCTATTGGAGTAATCCTGGATCGCTTCCTCGGAATCTTCCGAGGCCTCAGCCAGAAGACCCAGGCCCAGCCAGGCGCGAAAACTGCGGGGCTTGAGCTGAATTGCCGCCTCGAAGCTTTGTCTGGCGTGAAGGTCATCTCCGAGTTGACGATAACAGTAGCCCAGGTCGGAAAGGCCGCTGGCCCGCAGCCGGATATCATTGGTCTCGACGAGCAATACAGAGAGTTGCGCGATCGCCTGAGTAATATTGCCTCGGCGTTGCTCATCAGCCGCAAGGTTGAGGCGGCTCATTGGATCTGAGGGCTCAATTGCAGCAGCCCGGCGGAAATGCACCATCGCTTCGTCGATTCGTCCCTCTTCGATCAGCGCGCCTCCCAGGTTATCCTCAGCGATGAAGTTGGGCGGGGTGACTTGTATCGCATGCGACCACAGCGTCACATTGTCGCCCCAGAGGGCGAGCTGGCGATGCGCGACGATGGCTAGAGCGCATATAGAGATTGTGCCCGCTGCCGCGAGCCATCTGGGCGAGAGGTGATACAACTCCGCCCACCCCGTGATGCCCCAGCAAACAATGATGAAGAGGCCAATGAACGGCAAGTATGCGTATCGGTCTGCCATGGCCTGATTCCCAACCTGGACAAATCCAATCATCGGAACCAGCGTGCCTATAAACCAGAACCATCCCACCAGCAGATACCGATGACGGCGTTCTGCGACCACCCAGCCAGTAACTGCTAACAGTAAAACTGTGGCGGAGAGAGTTTGCCAAAGCGGCAGAGAATCGCCGGCGTGCGGATAGATCGGGGAGAGATGCGAGGGCCAGAAAGCTTTTCCAAAATAGCGAGCGTAAGAAACGGCAGCATTCTCCAGACGGATGAGAATCGGATATTGCACAATTGAGCGGACGGCCTCGCCAGCTTCTTGGGCTTTCACCGTGATCACCGCACTGATCAGGGAAAGCATGATGAGCGGCACTTTTTCCAGGAACAACCGGGACAGTTGGGCGGCTTTGTAGGTGTTGAATGCGGTCCGTCTTAGCGGCCAATAGTCCCAGAGCAGGAGGACGAAAGGCAGAGTGATGATCATGGGCTTGGCCATGAGCCCGCATGCAAATGAGACCAGGACGGCAAGATAACGAATTGGCGACGGATTCTTCACGTAGCGTTGGTAGGCTGCGAGAGCCAGAAGAAAGAACAACATGCTCAGCAGATTCTTTCGCTCGGCGATCCACGCGACCGATCCGACATTGATGGGATGAATTGCGAAAAGCATTGCGACCATCCAACTGCGGCCGGTAGCTCCCGTCGCCTGCCAGAGCAAGCAGAACAGTAGCAGAGAACTAAGCGAGTGAAGCAATACATTCACATAGTGGGGACCTGCTGGATTCAAGCCAAAAAGTTGGCAATCGAGGGCATGAGACAGCCAAGTCAGTGGATGCCAGTTCGCTTCATCGAAACTGGTGAACGCCCACTTGACGGTTTCCCACTGCAGCCCCGCCCGAACGTGAAGGTTGTCTGTGACATAGCGATCGTCATCGTAATTGACGAAAGGATGCCGGCTCATGGGGTTGTCTAAGGCGAGAGTCGCCAAGATAAGCAGCAGGCCGAGAACAACATTCCGCTTCCCTGGGGAAGAAAAGAGAGCAAGGTTTGTAATTTGAACTGTTGCGGGAGCAGCCACTGAAAAGATTTAACCATAGAGAAGGCGCAAGACTGACCGATGCAGCTGCGACCCGTCACTCTTTCGTAACGTCAACCGAATATCAAACTTACTGTGGTTTCCAGCGCAGGATGGGCTTTCTGGCGGCGGTGACTTCATCCAGCCGCGACACGCGGGTGGAATGCGGAGCATCCAGGACGATCTGCGGATCTTCATTCACCTCATCAGCGATGAAGCGCATGGCTTCGATAAAAAGATCCATTTCCTCCTTGGGTTCGCTCTCCGTAGGCTCAATCATGAGAGCGCCGGGAACAATCAGCGGAAAAGCTGTGGTATAGGGATGAAAGCCGTAATCGATAAGGCGTTTGGCAATGTCCATGGTACGCACGCCTTTCTTTGCCTGCAGCTTGTCACTAAAAACGACTTCATGCATGCTGGGTGTTGAGTAAGGCAGGTCATACGCGCCTTCCAAGCCCTTGCGGATGTAATTGGCGTTGAGTACGGCGTCTTCGGTCGTTTGGCGCAACCCATCCGGACCGTTCGCAAAGATGTAAGCCAGTGCGCGAACAAACATCCCGAAATTTCCGTAGAACGCACGCACTCGCCCAACGGATTGCGGGCGGTTGTACTCGAAACCCAGAGTTCCGTCGGGTTTTGTGATCATGACCGGCTTCGGCAGAAACGGTTCCAGGAAGTTCTTCACCGCTACTGGACCTGAGCCGGGACCGCCTCCGCCGTGCGGAGTAGAGAAAGTTTTATGAAGGTTAAGATGCATCAGATCAACGCCGAAGTCGCCGGGACGGACCTTGCCAACCAGTGCATTCATGTTGGCGCCATCCATGTAAAGGAGGCCGCCTTTGGCGTGCATGATGTCAGCGATGTTGTGGATTTCCTGCTCGAAAACCCCCAGCGTATTGGGGTTGGTGAGCATGAGCGCCGCTACGTCTTCGTTCATCTGTGCGGCTAGAGCGGCAACATCTACCATGCCTTGCGAGTTGGACTTCAGGTTCTCAACAGCGTAGCCGACGGTCGTGGCAGTTGCGGGATTGGTGCCATGCGCCGAATCGGGAATCAGAATTTTCTTACGCGGATGCCCTTTTGATTGATGATGCGCGCGTACCATCAGCAGACCGGTCAACTCGCCGTGCGCACCGGCGGCCGGCTGCAGCGTGATCGCGTCCATGCCGGTGATTTCGATCAGGCATTCACTCAAGGTCTTGAGAATGCGGAGCGCCCCCTGCGAGATTTTTTCTGGCTGGTAAGGGTGCGCGTTGGCCAGGCCATCAAACCGGGAAACGACCTCGTTCACGCGAGGGTTATATTTCATAGTGCAGGAACCAAGCGGATACATGCCGAGGTCGATGGCGTAGTTCCATGTCGAAAGTCGAGTAAAGTGGCGGATAATTTCAATCTCGCTTACTTCGGGCATGCTTCCGAGGTCTTTTCTTAGGGAGTTGCCGAGGATTTGGCTGGCATCAACCTCAGGCACGTCCAGAGGTGGCAGCTTCCAGGCTGCCTTGCCCGGGGACGATTTCTCAAAAATCAGACCTTCGTTCTGGCTGACGTGCCGTGTGGCTTTGCGGGTCTGGTGTTTCACCGCGCTACCTCCTGCACGTCGGCCTCAGGCGCAGGTTTCGTTGTGCGTTGTCCCTCGGTAATCACCTGTGCTGTCGTGTCGATCGCTGTCCGAGTTGTCATTTCAGTGCAGCACCACAGCGCCGCATTGCCCAATTCCGGGTAGAACTTCTTTAACGGCAAACCGCCGATGATCTTGTGTCCAAGAAGCCGATTGTTAATGGAGTACGGGTCTTCGCCCGTTTGAAGCACAAACTCGTTGAAGCGTGGCGCACCTGGGAAAAGCACTTTGGCGTGCTTGCTGAACTGAGCTGCGGCGTAGGCGGCTTTCGCAAGATTCCGCCTGGCTAGCTCGCGAAGTCCGACCTTGCCGTAAACCGTCATGAAGATGTTGACCATCAACGCGACCAGTGCCTGATTGGTGCAGATGTTGGAGGTCGCCTTCTCGCGGCGAATGTGCTGTTCGCGAGTCGCAAGAGTGAGCACGAATCCACGTTTGCCGTTGCGATCTGTAGTTTGGCCGACCAGCCGCCCCGGCATCTGCCGGACATACTGTTCACGCGTCGCGATCACCCCGCAATAGGGTCCACCAAAGCCGAGCGGCACGCCAAACGATTGCGCTTCCATGGCGACGATATCAGCCTGGCGCGGCGGCTCGACAATCCCCAGAGACACAGCCTCGGCAATCGAAACTACCAACATGGCTCCTTGTTTGTGAGCGATGTCCGCGATCGCAGCGACGTCTTCTATTGTGCCGAAGAAATTGGGCGATTGAATCAGGACGCAAGCCGTTTGAGCAGTGACGGCTTGTTCGAGTTCCTTCAAGTTGATGCGACAGCTGTCGACAAATCCTGCGGTGGCAAGCGCAAGTCCCTGATGCCGAGCATAAGTGGAAAGCACCTCGCGATATTCAGGATGAACGCTGCGGGCGATGACGACGGAATGGCGTCCCGTAAGACGCGCCGCCATCATTACTGCTTCGGTCGCCGCAGTCGAGCCGTCATACATGGACGCATTGGCTACTTCCATTCCGGTGAGTTCCGAAATCATGGTCTGGAACTCAAAGATCGATTGCAGCGTGCCCTGAGATACCTCGGCCTGATAGGGGGTGTAAGCAGTCAGGAATTCACCGCGCGAGATCAGAGAGTCGATGATGACTGGACGATAATGAAGATAAGCTCCAGCGCCCAGAAAACTGGTATAGGAGTCACCGTTTTCTCGCGACCGTTCGCGGAACCAGTCCACAATTTCCGATTCGGCCATTTGCCGCGGAATCTTGAGATCGCGGTTGAGCCGATACTCCGCGGGTATGGGCGCAAACAGGTCGTCGATAGATCGCGCTCCAATAGCTTTGAGGATTGCTTCGCGGTCAGCTGGAGATTTAGGCAGATAACGCATCGAGTGAAATTATTTGATGTAGCAAGAGGCTGCCAGGATTTTGAGTCGGTAATTCGGGATTTCTGGGCAAACAAGGGCCATTCGAGAGTTCGCAATTCGACAATCGCTTAATGCCCTCCCTCTTCGGCAACGAATTTCTCATAATCGGCAGCGGAAAGCAGTGATTTCAATTCATCGGGACTTTTCAGTTTAATCTTGAGCATCCACGCGCCATGTGCGTCTTGGTTGATCTTCTCCGGCGACTTGGCCAACTCATCGTTTATTGCCATCACCGTGCCGGAAACGGGAGCGTACAAGTCTGAAACCGCCTTCACCGATTCAACACTGCCAAACGATTTGCCCGCAGTGATCTCAGACCCGACCTTGGGCAGGTCCACAAAAACGATGTCCCCCAGAGATTCCTGAGCGTAATTTGTAATGCCGATCGTGGCGCTCTGGCCGTCTGGCTTAGTCCATTCATGTGATTTCGCATATTTGAAGTCGCTGGGGTATGGCATAGCTCGTTTGCTCCTGCTACTTTTTCGGCCGCTTATAAAAAGGAGTGGGTACCACCTGCGCCTTGACTCCCTGGCTGCGAATTTCAACATTCACCTTGGTGCCGAGCGTGCTGAACTCGGGAGGCACGTACGCGAGAGCTATGTTTTTCTTCAAAAACGGCGCGTATGAGCCGCTGGTGACATAGCCAATTTCGCGGCCACCCTCATCCAGAACTCTGTATCCGTCCCGCGCGATACCGCGTTCGACCATCTCCAGGCCGACCAAGGTCCTTTTCAGACCCGCGGATTTTGCGCTTTCTAATGCCTGGCGTCCGATGAATTCGGTCTTCTCCATCTTGCAGAAGCGATCAAGGCCAGCTTCCCAAACGTTGATCGTATCTGAAATCTCGTGTCCGTATAGGGGCAGTTTGCCTTCCAAGCGCAAAGTGTTTCGGGCGCCGAGACCGCAGGGAAGGACGCCGAACTCTTTGCCGACGTCTAGTAGTTCGTTCCACACCATCGCGCTTGTCTTCTCGTCAGCAGGCACATAGATCTCAAAGCCGTCTTCCGCGGTGTAGCCGGTGCGAGCGATCAAAGTATCGCCAAGATATCGACGGGTGCTCTTTTCTACGATCGCAATCGTTCCGCGAGTAACCCAGTAGAACTTCACACTGGATAGATCTGTGGAGATGGTGATCTTTTGTAAAAGCTCCTGAGCTTTCGGCCCCTGGATCGCGATCTGGGTGAAGTCGTCGGAAAGATTTTCGACTTTGCAATCAAACTGGCGGGTGTTGTTGCGCACCCAGTTGAAATCTTTTTCCCGCGTGCCGGCATTGATCACCAGCAGGTAATCGTCTTCGGCCAGGCGGTGCACGATGACATCATCGACAAACGTTCCCTGCGGATAAAGCATCGCAGAATACTGTGCCTGCCCAATCGCCAGGCGGGAGGCATCGTTCATCGAGATGTGTTGAACAGCGTCGAGCGCCCCGCGGCCCCGCAATCGAATATCACCCATGTGCGATACGTCGAAGATACCCACTCCGGTGCGCACAGCGTTGTGTTCGGCGATGATCCCGCCCGCCGATGGATACTCGACCGGCATGTCCCAGCCATTGAAATCCACCATTTTCGCGCCCATCTGGCGATGGACCGCATTCAGCGCCGTTTTGCGGATTGTCGGCGTGGTGGTTTCAACCGCGGACAATTGGTCCTCGAGTAAGTCGCAGGTCACCTGCAGATGACAAGACTTATTACCGTAACATGCGAAGTGGAAAGCCAGCAAGGAACGCAGCTTGAGGGGACTGAAACATTACCAACGGCACTTTTCTGAGACGGGCAACGCGGTTAGAGTGGGCCTCATGCCAGCCAAAACGAAGATCAGAACCCACTGCGCACAGTGCGAACAGACGGAAGATCGTTGCGAATGCGAGAAGTATTGCGTGCTTTGCCAATCGCAACTTGACGTTCGCCTCTGCACTGACGGCTTGTACTACTGCGAGCCCTGTCGCGACGCATGCGAATACAAAATTTCGGACTAACGAGCGCGGGCAACTCTGCTGTTCGAACTAGACCTTCGCGAGCAACAGCGCAATTCCTGCAGCTGCCAACGTGCTGAGAAAATTTACCCAGTTGTTATTCAGAAATCTTCGCCGTTCCAACGTCGCCCCCAAATAACTATCGACGATCATCCCGAGGACACCGCCGAAGAGTGAAAATAAAGCCCACCTAGGCGGTACTAGGCCGACCAAAGTGCAAAGGGCGCTTATGACGAGCGCAGCGGTAACGCCGGTAGCAGTTCCAACGACGCTGACACCCCCATCGGTTCCGGCAGATACGGCCTCCCATGTGGTAATCAGACGAACATTGCGGCCTTGCGCCTGTCCCAGTTCGCTTGAGACGGTGTCAGCAGCTGCTTCGGAGAGCGCTGCGGCAGTTGCGACCAGAAAAATCGCTTTCCCGCTCAGCGTTGACACCACGGCAAAGATCGCCGCAGTCGCCAGATTGGCCAATACCTGGGAGGCGGTTCGACCTTCGCGGCTTTCTGCCGTTCCCAGCTTCTGTTTACGCCAGTAGCCAACGCGGGTGGCAATCCATGTGAGAACAAAGACGGAGACTAAAGCTGCAAAAGCACCCGGGCCGGCTGCCGCATACAAGGCGAAACAAACAAGTGCTCCCGCCACAGAACCCGACACGCTGACACCTCGAACCAGCCGGCCGAGGCCGGCGAATACGAGTGTCACTGCCGCTGCGATCCAAAGCCGGTGTTCTGATGGAAATGGCGTAATCAGGAATCGTCTCCCTGTGTCTAGAACTGACTGCTACAGCGGAATACTAGGTATGGTAGCGGATGTGATCGCACTACACGGTATAGTCATGCAACTTTCGATTACTGCCGCAACCTTTGTGCATCAAAGGTTTGGTTGTAGTTTAAACTCGCGGACGTGGCGCGGCTCTGGCGCCGTCAAAAAGGGTGAACTATGGCGGCCTCCGTTTGGTCCGGATATCTTACCTTCGGCCTTATCTCCATGCCCGTGCGTCTCTTCTCTGGCGCGCGCAGTTCCGGCATTTCCTTCAACATGCTGCATCGCAAGGACAACTCACGGTTGAAACAGCAGTACGTTTGCATAACGGAAGACGTTGTCGTGGATCGCAGCGACATCGTGAAAGGCTATGAGTATCGTAAAGGCGAATACGTGGTCATCGAACCGGATGAGATCAAGAAGATCGAACCGAAAACTGCCAAGACGATGGAGATCCTCGAGTTCGTGAAGGCGGATGAAGTAGATCCCATCTATTTTGAGTCTTCCTACTACATGTTGCCGGAGGAAGCTGGCCGCCGCCCCTATGCGCTCCTGACCAAGGCCCTCGAGGAAAGTGCGTATTACGCTATCGCGAAATTAACCATGCACAATCGTGAATACACCGTGATCCTGCGCCCGCATGAGGGTGGGATGATGCTGCACACCATGTACTACGCGGATGAAGTTCGCGAAGTGGAAGGTTTTGGCGCGCCGGATGTCGAACTCAAGGAAGCCGAAGTTAAGGTTGCGCACCAATTGATTGAGGCGCTGGCTGCCGATTGGGACCCGGAAAAGTTCCACGACACCTTTCAAGACAATCTCAAGAATTTGATCAAGACGAAACTGGAAGGCGGCAAGATCACCGAGGTGGAGAAGCCAAAGAAACTGGCTCCGGTTGTGGACCTCATGTCGGCATTGAAACAGAGCCTGGCCGAGATGGAAGGAAAGAAGAAACCCGCAGCCGCTACACGTGAAGCTGCCGCAGTGAAGCGCTCCCGAGGGCGCGTGTAATCTCCTCTCGTTCTTGCGTCGAATGCCGCAAGTGGCCTATTCTTATCTGCAAGTGGGTGTGGGGAACCCGCGACAATCTTCCTATGCATCGTCAGACGGCCAGGTTGCTGCTGATTTTTTTTCTCGCGAGTATTTTCACGCCGCTGGCGCTCGCGATCTCCGCCCCGGCGCCCCACGCCTGCTGCATGCGGAAGCCTCTGCATGCAGACGCGACACACGAGTCCCAATTCAATGCGCCTGCGAGTTGCTGCAGCCATGATTGCTGTCGTCCATTGACGGTTCGGCAGTGGGCCCATGTTGGTTTCTGGTCCAGTTTCCACCCGGTATTCGCTAAGCCGCTGTCACCCACCGTCCGCATCACGCGATTCTCAAACTTGTTTGTCGCTTTCCAGTCAAGTCGTGCTCCGCCCCAGTTCTCAGTTTCTGATTCTTCGCGGAGCCGAACGTAGATTCTGAAGAACAAAACCTGCCCTAACAGCTAATCGAAGGGGAACCGGTTTCTCTCGACTTCTGCGCGGTTCTGCCCGTTTCCTGCTCTCTAAACGGCGTGAGAGGACCCTATGCGCTTACTTCTTGCAGCAGTCGTGCTATTGGTTGCACTCGTAGCGAGTGCGACAATTTTCGGGTCTGTTCGGGGTGTAATTCACGATCCGCAACACCGCCCCGTGCAGGGCGCCATGGTCATGATCAAGGCGAAGTCTTCCGAGTGGACCCAGACAACAACCTCCAATTCCAATGGCGAATTTGAATTCCAGACTGTGCCGCTTGGAGACTATGTGGTCTCGGTCGCCAACTCGGGCTTCACTCAGGCCACTCACAACGTCGAGGTCATTTCAGGAACTCAACCCGTTGTTCATTTCCAGCTCAGCGTTTCAGCGAAGTCCGAGACCGTGAACGTATCAGCCACTCCGGAAGTTGTACCTACTGACACCGCCACGCCAACAACCTTAATCAGTCGCGAGGACATCGAGCGAACACCCGGCGCCGATCGCACCAACAGCATGGCGATGATTACCGACTACGTGCCGGGGGCGTATGTTGTCCACGATATGTTGCACATCCGTGGCGGCCATCAAACCACCTGGTTGGTGGACGGGGTGCCGGTGCCCAACACCAACATCGCCGCCACCATCGGGCCCCAGTTCGACCCAAAGGACATCGATTATCTCGAGGTCAACCGCGGCAGTTACGGCGCCGAATTCGGCGATCGCACCTACGGGGTCTTCAACGTGGCTCCTCGCACCGGTTTTGAGCGAAACAACGAGGCGGAACTGGTTATGAGCTTCGGCAATTTCTATCAGACCAACAACTCGGTCAGTCTTGGCAGCCACACGGAACGGTTTGCCTACTATGCCAGTTTGAACGGGAACCGCAGCGATCTCGGCCTCCAACCTCCGGTTCCTCAGGTGGTGCATGACGGTGCAAACGGCTATGGCAGCTTTGGCACACTCATCTTCAACGTGGACCCCTCCAACCAGCTACGATTGGTGACCTCACTACGTCGCGACTACTATCAGGTTCCGTATGATCCCTTTCCGAATGACATCGAAAACGGGTCGATCCCAGCGAACGGTTTCACCCCACAATACCCAAGCATTGGTCTACGCGATGGCCAGCACGAGTCCGATGGTGTCCTCAATGTTTCATGGGTACATACCTTCAACTCCAATTTATCTGCGACCGTGTCGCCGCTTTTCCATTACAACAGCGGTGACTATAACAGCCTTCCTACAGACATTCCGGTGGCTACGACCGAAGACCGCGCATCGACCTATGCAGGCGGACAGGCCAGCGTTTCAGCCAATTTCGCGAGGAATAGCTTGCAGTCGGGATTTTTCAGCTTTTTTCAGCACGACAGCCAGCTTTTCGGTGCGATCTTTAATGACGGCAGCGGCAACTTACCCATCAATGACATTCAACATCCCACCGGAAACCAGGAGACATTTTTCATTGACGACAAATTCACTCCAATTCCCTGGCTGACCCTGATCGCCGGCGTGCGACCGACGCGCTTTTCCGGCGAAATATCCGAAAGCGCCATCAGTCCACGCTTCGGTGCGACGGTGACGATTCCCAAGATTCGCTGGACCTTCCGCGCTTTCTACGGACATTATTATCAAGCTCCGCCTTTACTGACCGTCAGCGGGCCTGCGCTCATCCATTTCGTTCAGGGACAGGGCTTGGGATTTGTGCCTCTGCATGGGGAATTCGACGAAGAGCATCAGTTCGGCGTGGCTATTCCATTCCGCGGCTGGGCGCTCGACGCCGACAACTTTCGCACCAACGCCAGAAATTTCTTCGACCACAATAACATCGGGGATTCCAGCATCTTTTTCCCGATCACTGTCTCAAGAGCGGTGATTCGCGGCTGGGAGCTCACGTTGCGCTCGCCTCGCTTTGCCCATCGCGCACAGGTTCATCTCGCTTACTCCAACCAGATCGCCGAAGCCAGTGGGACGATCACCGGCGGCCTAACCGACTTTTCCTTCTCTCCGGAGTTAAGTCCCCTTGATCACGACCAGCGCAATACGCTGAATGTCGGCGGCGATGTAAGTCTGCCTTGGCATTCTTATGCCGCCGCCAACGTCAACTACGGCTCGGGGTTCACGAACGGCTTTCCGGGCCAGCCGTACCCTGGTGACTATCTACCTGCGCACACTACGTTTGATTTGTCGCTGGGCAAGGATTTTGGCGAGAGAGTCTCGGCCTCGGTGAACGCCTTAAACGTCACCAACCGCCGCGTGGAGCTGGACAACAGCCTGACGTTCGGAGGCTTCCACTGGAACAATCCGCGGGAAATTTATGCGGAGTTGCGTTACCGCTTCCGCTACTAGGGCACGAGAACAGTCGCACCCGAATAACAGAAAGGCTAATCGTCGACTGGTCGTTGAAGTTATAGGCTGAAGCCGCCGGGATGAACCGCAGGCTTCAGTTTTCATCCGGAGAGGACTACGGCGAGAAAAGGACCCTGATTTGCGTTCGGGGAATCTGGCAAAAATTTCATGGAAATAGACAAGAGACTTCAGGGTCACACGAGTATGCTTAGGTCACGCTTTCGAGGCAATGAGGATCGTAGCAAAGGGAGCATGGCAATGCAGAAACGCAAACTTGGAAAAAGCAACTTAGAAGTTTCAGCTCTCGGACTGGGCTGCATGGGAATGAGCTTTGGCTATGGTCCGGCCGTCGACAAACAGCAGGGAATTTCAGTGATCCGCGCCGCCGTCGAACGCGGCGTGACATTTTTCGACACCGCCGAGATTTATGGCCCATTCACCAACGAAGAACTGGTCGGCGAAGCTCTTGCTCCTTTTCGGGGCAAGGTTGTGATCGCGACCAAGTTCGGGTTCAAAATTGATCCGAGCACTGGTAAACAGGCAGGGCTCGATAGCCGCCCCGAGCACATCAGGGAGGTCGCCGAGGCCTCGCTGAAACGCCTCAAGACCAATGTCATCGATCTGTTCTATCAGCATCGCGTCGATCCCAGCGTTCCGATCGAAGACGTTGCCGGGGCTGTCAAAGACCTGATCCAGCAGGGCAAGGTCAAGCACTTCGGTCTTTCCGAGGCGGGTGTGCAGACGATTCGTCGTGCCCACAAAGTTCAGCCCGTCACCGCGCTCCAGAGCGAGTACTCGCTGTGGTTCAGAGAGCCGGAAGCGGAAGTGTTACCAACGCTCGAGGAACTTGGGATCGGATTCGTTCCCTTCAGCCCGCTTGGAAAGGGCTTCCTCACAGGAAAGATCAATCAGGACACAAAGTTCGATAAGACTGACTTCCGCAACATCGTGCCTCGTTTCACTCCCGAGGCTCGGAAAGTAAATCAGGCCATGGTTGACGTGCTGAGCAGATTCGCTCAGCAGAAGAAAGCGACACCTGCCCAGATCGCTCTCGCCTGGCTGCTGGCGCAAAAGCCCTGGATCGTGCCGATCCCGGGAACAACCAAGCTGAACCGTCTCGAAGAAAACATTGGTGCCGCTTCAATCGAACTGACGCCGAATGACCTTCGCGAGATCGACACCGCCTCTAAGAAAATTCCGGTGCAAGGAGCTCGATATCCCGAAGAGCTGCAGAGACTAGTCGGCCGCTGATGGGAACAGTCCGCCACGAACTACACCAGGGAAGCATCCGAACCGTAGGAGACGCCTATGGCAAAGAAGAACGACAGTTTATTAAGTCACCTTTCCCGAACCAATGAAATTAAGATCACCGTGACCGGCAGAAAATCCGGACGCGCGATCACCAACCCGGTCTGGTTCGCTTTGGAGGGCGACAAGCTTGACCTCCTGCCGGTGCAGGGGTCGGATACACAGTGGTACAAGAACGTGCTCAAGAATCCAATGATCAGGATCGAGGCAGGTGGCGCAAAGGCCGAAGTTCAGGCTGTCCCCATCACGGACCCTAAACAAGTGAAGTCCGTGGTCGAGAAATTTCGTGCCAAGCACGGGGCCGGCGACGTCAAGAAGTACTATTCAAAGTTCGACGTTGCGGTCGTGGCTCAGTTGCCCTGACACCGTGGTGTTCACGAAAAGAAACGCCAGACTTGCCCAACTTATTCGCTCTCATTGACTTGTCCTACACTCCCGCATAACATGGCGTCGCGCCATGATCGGACAGACTATCTCGCACTACCGCATAGTCGACAAGCTCGGTGGCGGGGGGATGGGCGTTGTTTATAAGGCTGAGGACACTCGGCTCCACCGGTTTGTAGCGCTCAAGTTTCTGCCAGAAGACGTGGCCCGCGATTCGCAGGCACTGGCCCGTTTCCAACGTGAAGCACAGGCTGCCTCCGCGTTAAACCATCCCAACATCTGCACGATTTTCGACGTTGGCGAGGAGAACGGGCAAGCGTTCATCGCGATGGAGTTCCTGGACGGGATGACCCTGAAGCACAAGATCGGCAATCGCCCGATGGAGACGGACTTGATTCTCTCCCTGGCGATTGAGATAGCCGATGCTTTGGATGCGGCGCACGCCGAGGGCATCGTTCACCGCGACATCAAACCTGCTAACATCTTCGTCACCAAGCGGGGTCATGCCAAGATTCTTGACTTTGGGTTGGCGAAGGTTACACAGGCTATCGGTTCCTCAAGACAGATTGCAGTCGCCGACGCGATGACCGGCACCTTAGATGAGCAACACTTGACCAGTCCCGGCGCGGCGTTAGGTACCGTCTCTTACATGTCGCCCGAGCAAGTGCGGGCCAGGGAACTAGACTCGCGAACCGACCTGTTCTCATTCGGAGCGGTGTTGTATGAGATGGCGACCGGCACTTTGCCGTTCCGAGGGGAAAGCTCAGGTGTTATCTCTCGCGAAATTCTGGATCGCGATCCCCTTCCGGCGATCCGCCTAAACCCTGACCTTCCGCCCAAACTGGAAGAAGTCATCAAAAAAGCTCTGGAGAAAGATCGTGAGCTGCGCTACCAAGGCGCAGCGGAAATGCGGGCCGATCTCAAGCGGCTGAGACGGGAAACGGAATCGCGCCACGGCGTTGCTACATCTAGTTCCGGAACCGTGACAGCCGCCGAGGAAAAGCCTGGTTCACAGTCAGCAGCCCCGCCAGTTCAGGTCCCCACCTCCGGCTCAGCTCCTGCGGCCGTCTTGTCTTCCTCGGCCGCGACCCAGAGTACGGCCGCTCCAGTGGCCAGGTCAAAAAAGCTTTTGAAAGTTTTCGCCCTTGCCGCTGCCTTGCTCATTGCAGGATTGGTTGCCGTCGGCCTGTATCTGCGCTTCCGTGCTGCGACTCCGCTGACGGAGAAGGACACTGTCGTCCTGGGTGACTTCGACAACAAGACAGGCGATCCCGTATTCGATGATGCTTTGAAGCAGGCGCTGGCGGTGCAGCTAGCACAATCTCCATTTCTCAACATTCTCTCGGATCGCAGGGTCGAGGAAACGCTTCGCCTGATGGGACGCAGCTCGAATGAACGGATTACGCGTGACCTGGCGCGGGAACTCTGCATTCGAACTGGCAGCAAGGCATTCCTGTTGGGAACAATATCCAGCCTTGGCGGTCAGTACGTAATCGGAGTGGATGCCATCGGATGTAGCACTGGAGACACGCTAGTCAGAGAGCAGGAGCAGGCTGCGACGAAAGCCGACGTGCTGCAGGCACTGGGGAAGGCTGCGACCAGTCTGCGCGGCAAGCTGGGCGAGTCGCTGGCCACCATTCAGAAGTTTGATGTTCCGGTCGAGGCTACGACGCCATCGCTCGAAGCCTTGAAAGCTTTCAGCATGGGCATAACAACTTACCGTACAAGAGGTGACGCGGAGGCGATTCCATTCTTCAAGCACGCTCTGGAACTAGACCCCAATATGGCCATTGCCTACGTCAGTGTCGGCCTCGCATACAGCAACCTGGGACAGGCGAGCGTCGGAGCAGAAAATATCGAGAAGGCTTACGAGCTGCGCGACCGAGTCAGCGAACGGGAGAAATACCGTATTGCTTCCGTGTATCACCAAATCGTTACCGGGGAATTGGAGCAGGCGAGCCAGGTGTATGAGCTGTGGGCCAAGAGCTATCCCCAGGATTCGGTGCCCCCAGCCAACCTGGGGGTCATCTATTCCGATCTGGGGCAGTTTGAGAAGGCTTTGGCGGCGAATGAGGAAGGATTGCAACTGGAGCCGAGTGCAATCGGTTACGTGAACGAAGTTGCTACCCTGCTTGCACTCAATCGGTTCGAGGACGCAACGAAAACCATTTCGCGGGCACAGAAGGAGAATTTCGAGGGTAATGACCTGCACTGGGCCATTTATCAAACCGCTTTTCTCTACGGCGACACGGCAGAGATGGGGCGCCAGGTTGCCTGGGCAGCGGGTAAATCTGGCAGCGAAGATACGATGCTTTCGTTCCAGTCTGACACCGAAGCCTATTACGGGCGTTTGACGAAAGCACGGGATTTCTCCCGACGCGCCGTAGATGCCGCCGTGCGGAATGACGCCAAGGAGGCAGCGGCATTGTGGCAGGTGAACGCCGCTTTGCGGGAAGCGGAATTCGGCAATTCAGCGGTGGCCAGCCAAGAGATCACGGCAGCGTTGGCCCTTACACCTGGGCGGGATATCAAGATTTTCTCCGCTCTGGCTCTGGCACAATGCGGCGAGTCTGCTCGGGCCAAAGCCATGCTGTCTGAACTGGAAAAGAGCCACGGCTCCCAGACGATGATGAAGGTATATTGGTTGCCCACAATCCGGTCTGCCATCGAATTGGACGAGAAGAATGCCAAGCAAGCGCTGGTAGACCTGGAAGCGGCTGCTCCTTATGAGCTTGGTACACCGGAACCACTGCAACTGGGGACGTTATTTCCCGTCTGGATTCGCGGTAAGGCCTACTTGGCCGCCCATGATGGCAACGGGGCCGCCACTGAGTTCCAGAAGTTCCTTGATCACCGTGGGATCGTAATTAATTACCCGCTAGGTGCTCTCGCCCACCTTGGCGTCGCCCGCGCCTACGCTATCGAAGGCGACAGCGCCAAAGCCAAAGCCGCCTATCAAGACTTCTTCACCCTCTGGAAA
>DASPTU010000062.1:0-38779 GCA_035623255.1 Terriglobales bacterium
GGAGGAAACTGGACTTTTTCAACAGCCAAGCCTGGTTACAACAGTTGGCAGATCGGCGCACGTTCCGCACGGCCATCTGTCCAACATGCGATTCAGGGGATGTTCTCAGTGTTTCGTTCGGCCTGCAATTCGGCGCTGTCTACCTTAGACCGTCAACCACGTACAAGTCCGATAACAGACGTACAACAGAATAGGCGTAGGACTTGCCATCCGCGCTGAACTTAACGTCGGCAATGCTCTGCGCGCCCGCCGGGTCCGCCGGCATAATTTCCATCCACCGATCGCGGCGGCCAGTCGCGATGTCCACGTGAGTGACCTTGGCGGGCACGTCATGTGTAATCGCCAGAACGCTCTTGCCGTCGGGCATGAAATGCCGGACACTTTCTTCAAACTTCACATTGGGGCTGAATTTCTGCGGCTCGCCACCGGCGATCGGATAGAACCAGCGCTGCCGCTGGGCGTCAACCGCGGCAACGGACTTGCCATCGGGGGTGACGGTCCAACCTACGGTGTCCTCAATCGTAATCGGGCGCGACGTTCCACTTTCGATATCAAGCACGTAGCTGCGCCGCCCGTGTCCTGGCTCCGCCGCGTTATACATAACGGACTTGCTGTCCGGCAGCCAAGCAGCTCCGAAATGGTCGATCTTGTCATCGGTCAACTGGCGCGTTTCGCCCACGCCGGTGGGCAACAGCATTAACTTGGCAGGACTGCCGACTTCCGCGATCACCCATTTTCCATCGGGAGAAAGCGCGCCATTGCTACCTTCCCCGAGGCGCACGGCCGGCGATCCGTCGGTGCCGCGCAGGTAAATACTGTAGTTTGTGCCCACCGCCCTCCCTGTCTCCGAGAACAGGATAGTTTTGCCATCGGATGAAATGTCCGCTATGTACGACCAGTCAAACCACGACAGGCTGCGCTCGTGAGTTTCACCCGGTGCTAGCGCGTATATGCCCATCCGAAATTTATCCGCTGTGACCAGAACCAGGCCACTGCGGCTGATGTCGTGAATCGTCAGGTCTTCGGGCGGAGAATAGACGAGGCGTTCCTTGCCAGAGAAGTCCAAAGCATAGAGGGCAAGCGACGAAGCGCCAGGCGACGCTGTAAACCAGACTTCCTTGCCGTTTGCGCTCCATGCCAGTCCCCGCAAGGCGGGATAGAAAGATGAACTGACTTTACGATTCCCCTGCCGGTCTAGGATAACGATGCGGCCGTCGTTACCGGTCAGGATATGATCGGCAATGGCGAGGAACTCTCCCGAAGGCGAGAAGCGCACGTCGCTTACCCACCCATTCGGCTCGTAGATCACGTGGCCGACGGGATATTCCAGCGACCCAAGGTGGTTGAGATCGCTTTTGCCGCGTCGAACAATCGCCAGCGACTGACCGTCGCGTGCCCAGTCTGCCCAGGCGACATTTTCCAGCACCTCGCGTGGCGCGCCTCCCGCCAGCGGGACCCGCGCCAAAGTCCCCGACTGGATGTGGTGCGTGTACGGTGTCGGGCGCAGGCAAATCGCCATTTCCCCCGAGGACGAGATGGACAGGATCTGCCCGGGAGGCAAACCCATGCTGCGGGAATCGGTACTGTCGAAGCGAGTCGAGAACAACTCCTGCGGCTGGCCCTCCCAAGCGGCACCATAGACGATGGTCTGCGCGTCAGGAGCGAAGCGTGCACCCCAGATGGTGCCGTTGCGAAAGGTGATTTCATGGAAGGTCGGATTTGCGGCGGCCCCGCGCCAGGCGTAGCGGCCTACTCCAGCCCCGACTGCGAGCAACACTAATCCCGCCAGTACCGGGGCCAGCCAGTGGCGCGTAGCCTTCTCTGGCGGTATCGAATTCATACTGCCCCGGCTGGAGACCGACGTATCGCTGATTGCCTCGAGACTAAAGCCAACGTCGCGAGCTGATTGAAAGCGCTCCGCCGGATTCTTCTCCAGGCAATGTCGCACAATGCTTTCCAGCGCAGGCAAGACATTGCGATTGGTCTCGAAAAGATCGGGTGGCTCTTCCTTCAGAATCGCACTCATGGTGTCGGCTGCAGAATCCCCGTGGAAGGCGCGTTTGCCCGAAAGCATTTCGTAAAGAATTGCGCCGAAGGCAAAAATGTCAGAACGCTGGTCCGCCGCTTTGCCTCGCACCTGCTCGGGGGACATGTAGCCCACAGTACCCAATACTGTTCCCGCCTCAGTCGCAACTTGCATGGTGGGGGCATCGGCGGACAGTTCCGCTCCCGGACGAGTGACCTTGGCGAGCCCGAAGTCGAGGATCTTCGCGCCACCATCGTTGGTAAGGAAGATGTTCTCCGGCTTCAGATCACGATGAACGATGTTCTTTTCGTGCGCTGCGGCTAGCCCACGCGCGATTTGCTGCGCGTACTCAATGGCCTTGCGCGAGCTGAGCGGGCCAGCGCGCAGCCGGTCGCGCAGAGTCTCTCCCTCGAGTAATTCGCAGACGACGTAGGGCGTACCGCGGTCGTCGCCAATGTCATGGATGGCGAGAATATTGGGATGGTTCAGCGCGGCTGTGGCGCGGGATTCTTGCGTGAAACGCTGCAAACGCTCCGGGTCACTGGAAAAAGATGCGGGGAGTATTTTGATAGCGACGTTGCGGTGAAGCCGCGCATCGAACGCGCGATACACCTCGCCCATGCCGCCGGCACCGAGCGAAGTCTGAATTTCATAAGGGCCGAGTTTGGTTCCGGGGTTGAGGCCCATCAGTGCGCGTAATTATAGCCTGCGTAAAGGCTTAGGAAGCCGTGCCACTCCTTATTCGTTGGGAAACAGGGACCAAGTTGGCGAAAAATCGCCATCGCGACGTTTTGACCCGGTCCGTCGCGTGTAAACGCCGCTCACGGCTTCTTAAGGATCGGTGGCTGTTTTGGTGGCTGTTGGTTTTGAGATTCCTTGCGCTTAGGTGCATCCCCGAGCAACAACTAAATCTGTAACCAGTTGATTCCGTTGCACGCTGCAGCTGCCTGCATTTCCGTGCAAGGACTCGGAACGGATTTCTAATCCGAGGGTTGCAGGTTCGATTCCTGCCGCGCCTACCAGGTTTTTCTACAGCTTACGGTCCGATCTCAGTTCGAGTCATTGCAAGTTTAGTGCAAGTTCGCACCGTACAACATTAAATGCCTGCGTACCAGGCATATCCGGCGTCCGAAGCGGAGCCGCCGGTCCCCCCTTTACCGAACGGCTTCGGGTTATCCGTAAGAGTCAGCTGATTGAGATACTTGATGTTCTTATATCCGAGCTGTCGCGCGACGCGCAGGCGCAGCGGGCCGCCGAAGGGAACAGGAAGCTGGGCACCATTCATGCCGGTGGCCACGAGCGTTTGCGGATGCAGCGCATCCGTCATATCGATGCTTTCCCACCAACCGTGTTGGAACGAACGGTAAACAACGTATCGCGCCTGCGGCAGCGCGCCCACGCGATCGAGGATGTAAGACAGCGGTACTCCCGTCCATTCCGCGATATACGTCCAACCCTCCTCGCAGCCAATCATTGTTATCTGCGACCTGGTAGGGAAGCTCCTGATCTCGGCGAGAGAAAATTTCGCCGGATGCGCGGCCATGCCGTCCACCGTCAGGTGCCACTCGGCAAAACCACCGGCCTCCAACCGCTTGAATTCATCGCCCAAGGGATCGACTTCATTGGCGAACGGATTGTTCGAAATCTGGTTACGCGAAAATTCGCGGGCCATCGCATGGCTACCCAAAATTCGCTGCGCCGCGTAGGTCAGAGCTTCGCCTGCGCCGAAGCGCACGCCGGCATCCGGAGCAATGAGCCCATGGCGCTGGGCAAGTTTGGCAGCAAACGCAATTCCAGAAACGCCGGCAGCAGCAGCTATTCCGGTGGTGATCAATGTGCGTCGAGTGATTTCGCTCATACCGTCACTCCTTCGGCGAGACGACTCTACCCGTGATCATGGCGCGCATTCGAGTGAGGAATCCCGCAAAAATAATCATGAATATGTGGACCAGCAGGAACAACACGAGCAAAACCGTAGCCAGGAAGTGCAGCGAACGCGCGGTTTGATGGCCGCCCAACAACGTAACTGCCGCCGGGAATGCCGCGTCAAATCCGAACGACATTGCGAGTCCCGTCCAGATCATCAGCGGAAACAGCACGAAGATCACGATTAGATATGTCACGCGCTGCAGCATGTTATAAGACCAGGCTTCTTCCGCAAGGGGCCGTTCAAAACGCAAGTGGCTGACAAGCGAGCTGCCGAGTTTCTTCATTGAGAGGTCAGAGCGAGCCGGGAACACGTTGCGCCGAAAGTGTCCGCGAAAGACACCCCAGATCACATAGAGCAATCCGGTCGCGACTAGCAGCCAGGCCGCCTCGAAATGAAGATAGCGGCTCCAACCATTCTGATCGGGCAGCACGTATCCGTAGCCGGTCGGAACCGTGCCTCGCGAAGATGGCAAGTGCAGATTCAGCCACGGACGCATGTTGACGTTGCCGGTTTCTTCCCAATAAAAACGCGGATGCGAAAGGATGATCTCTGCCCCGGTGAGCAGCAAAGCCAGGAAGGCTAGCGTCATGAGCCAGTGGGTGATGCGAACCAGGGCGGAATGGCGTACGGGCTGGTCGCCGGAAAAAACAATAGCTGTTCGAGTGCCTGAACGGCGGTTAGCGTCGCGGTCTGGCACGGGTAAAGTAGCACTCATATTGCGCAGACGACCCCACGAAAACGTTGGACGATTGTACATCGAAAAGGATGATAGGACTTTCGGGATACGCCAATCGCACGCAAGACAAGGCCGCCAGAAGTCGCCTCGGGGACCTGAAGCCCGTTTTTGGCCAGTCTCCGTGCAGCCGACCGACCGGAAATTGGGCTCGACTTAGAACTTATCGTACTGATTGGCGGGCCAGTCTCGCGGTTTTGAAGATCAGCTGGAGTGTTCTGACCCGTTATAAAAATTCGTTACTCTAACTGATTCTTCAGCGGTTTCCAAATCGGCCAGTTGATCCGTTCTGATCCGGATGAACGCGTTCTGAACATAGAACTATCACGTTTTTATCACTACAGCCGTCCCAACGGAGACGTGAATCGGGCTCAAAACCGTCTCCGGCCATTTTGAGTGAAATGGCGATTTACCACCAATTAGGTTCGGGAAGCAGGCGGATCACGCGATTCCCGCACCCGTGACAAAAGTCATCGGCACCGCTTTGCTCCTCTTCTATCCTCCGAAACAAAAGTGGCCTGGGGAAAGGCTGAAGTGCAGCTAAGACCACAAGGAGGTTGATCATGGGCTACCGGCGGCTAGGATCGTTTTCTTATCCCGTCTGCATGGTGATCACTCTGTTCGCAGCCGCGTGTCTTTCTCTTCGTGCGCAGAATTCCCCCGCCATGGATATGTCTTCCGGTGACCAGGTGCAGCAGCAAGCCGACACAGTCCTTCCCGTTCCCCAGGATTTTCATACGCCGGATCAGGGCGAAATCATTGATGCCGTGGACATCTCGCGCAATCCGGCCGACGGCGCGCCTCCAGTCGACGATCGGCCGCCCCAGGTGGTGAAGGTCGCGCTCACCGCTCAGGAACTCGAAGGCAAACTCGATCCGGCTATGAAGACCACCTACCAGTATTGGACCTTCAATGGCAAGGTCCCGGGCCCGATGATCCGCGTGCGCCAAGGCGACACCGTCGAAGTCACCCTCAAGAACGAAGGCCATCTTGTGCCCCACTCCATTGACCTACACGCGGTGCTTGGTCCCGGAGGCGGAATGGGCGTCAGCGAAGCCAAACAGGGAGAAACCCGTACCTTTACCTTCGAAGCAATGCTGCCCGGGGTCTACGTTTATCACTGCGGTACCGATTTGGCACCGCAGCACATCGCCAACGGAATGTATGGCCTGATCGTCGTTGAACCGCCCGGCGGGCTACCTCGCGTAGATCGGGAGTTCTACGTCATGCAGGGCGAAATCTACACCGTTGAGGACATGGGCACCGAGGGCCATCAAAAAATGAGCCTGCCTAAACTTTTCAGTGAAAAGCCGGAATACTTTGTCTTTAACGGTTTCGTCAACGGAGCCAGTGGCGACCACGCCATGCATGCCAGGGTAGGAGAAACCGTGCGCATTTTCTTCGGCGTGGGCGGGCCGAACATTATTTCGTCGCCGCACATCATCGGCGAAATCATAGACCGCGTCTATCCCGAAGGTTCGTTCACCTCCCCGCCGCTCACCAACGTGCAGACGTCAGTCGTGCCGCCGGGAGGAGCCACAGTCTTTGAACTAAAGCCGCTGGTTCCAGGAACATTTCGCCTGGTAGACCACGCATTGATTCGCGTCGCCCGTGGCCTGGTCGGCGTCCTAGAGGTTAGCGGTCCGGTCAATCCGGACTTGTTTCACGCCGGGCCAGCTCGCTAAGCGATCACGCCATCGTCCTCCACGTGGGTTGCACCTATCGTTGGTACGCGCAGCTGAGGTAAACGGATCAACGAACTAAATCGATGGAAACGCGAGCGACTATCGTCCGTTAGAATAGCCAGTGTGGCGGGAGCCGGCATCAACCACGGTCAAACGCTGGCGAGAGTTCCCATCTTCTCTGGGCTCACAGAATCTGAACTTGCCTTTCTGGTTCAACGCGCCTTACCCAGGCATTTTTCCGCGGGCGAAATCGTATTCAGCGAGGGCCAGGCATGCGCTGGACTCTATGTTGTTGAGTCCGGTCACGTGCGCATTTTCAAAAGCTCTTCCGGCGGACGAGAACAGGTGCTCAGCATCGATGGCCCAGGCAGTTCGGTCGCTGAGCTTCCCGTTTTCGACGGGGGAAACTATCCGGCTTCGGTAACCGCCATCGAGGATGCGACGCTCCTGTTTGTCAGCAAGGAAGACTTCCGGTCCCTTTGCCTGGCTCATCCCCAGGTTGCCCTCAAGGTGCTGCGCACGGTTGGCGCGCGCCTGCGAAAGTTGGTGGGGATTATCGAAGAACTGTCATTCACCACCGTGCGTCATCGGCTTGCGTCATTTCTGCTTCGTCTCGCTCAAAAGGAAGGCAAGCGCGTGGACGGGGGAGTGCAAATCACACTGCCTGCGAGTAATCAGGAACTGGCAGCACAGATTGGCACGGTGCGCGAACTCGTTTCGCGTAACCTTTCCTGGCTACAAGCGCAGGGAAAAATCAAGATCGACGGCCGCAATATCACTATCTGCGATCTCAATGCCCTGGAAACCGAAATCGAAGGTGCTGACTAAAATCCGGTCGGGGGTTGTTTTTAAGCTTTCTCCGCGGTGCAGGCTCAATAAGAATTGCCTTTCTGTCACCACTGCCATCGCGCTCGCGTGACAAAAGTCATCGGCACCACTGCACCTTTTAGCTAACCTCCTGAACATCGACCGCCCGCGAAGATTCGCGAATTGCGATCGCAGGAGGACACCATGAGAACAACCACCGAGAGAACGGTGAAGGAATTGGTCTTGGAAAATCCGGATGTCGCAAGGATCTTTGAAAAGCTGGGAATTGACTATTGCTGCGGTGGCAACAGATCTCTCGACGAAGCATGCCGCGCGGCCAACCTGCCAATGGGCAAGGTTCTGAATTCGCTGAAGATGGCAGGACAGTGCGAACAACCTGCGAAAGACGCCCGTGACTGGCAGAATGAGCCGCTGGCTGATCTCATCTCGCACATTCAAGGCACGCATCACAGGTACACCCGTGAAGAGATCGCCCGGCTAGTGCCCTTGTTTGCCAAGGTTTGCTCCCAGCATGAGGAAAAGCATCCCGAACTGTTGCATCTTCGCGCGATCTTCGCTGCTTTGGCGCAGGAACTCACCGTGCACATGATGAAAGAGGAGATGGTTCTCTTTCCTTATATTGAGAGAGTGGAGGAGGCCTTCATCCAGAAGGAAACGGTTCTACCCCCGCCATTCGGGAGCGCGCAGAATCCGATCACCATGATGGAGCACGAACACGATTCTGCCGGTAAGCAATTACGTGAGATGCGCAAGGTCAGCAACGACTATATGCCACCAGCCGACGCATGCCTGAGCTACGAGACACTCTTTAGAGCTCTAGCGGCGTTTGAAGCCGATTTGCACCTGCATATTCATCTCGAAAACAACATCCTCTTCCCTCGTGCGATCGCGATGGAAAAGGCGGGTTGATGGTAATAAGGCTCACGCCCGAAATTGTACGGGAAGTTTGCCAGCGCGCAGATAGCAAAGCTTACATTGGCGGGTCAATCAGCAGTCCTGGCGGCCATTATGTGTTGGGGCTGAAGGCAGTAGATTGCCGAGAGGTGACAATCTTTCACTGATTTGTGTTCAGCATGCGCCGTGTGATCTCCTCAACCGGCGCGTGGTCATCCGTGAACACAGAGGTCCCAGCCGGTACCTTGAGGTCGTTAATCAGCGTCTCGGCACGTCGCGCAAGGCGTTTGGCTGCGGGATCACCCTGGAAATTCTCAAGCCGTTCATGAATTGAAGCCGCCGTTGTTTCCTGCGGAAAGGCCAGAAGCATGAAGTTTCCGTTATCAACCGGGAGGACCAGCACGGATGGAAATACCTGCCGTAAAGTGGCGACGGTCGAAATCAATAACTCCTGCCTGCGGCTCGCGTCAAACAAGTTCATCATCAACAAGCCATCTGGGGACATATGCTCTCGCACCGCCCGGAAGAACTCGCGGGTGACGAGGTAAAACGGAATATAAGGCCCACCCTGGTAGAGGTCCACATGTACCAGATCGTAGACGCTTTGACTTCTCGCGAGCCAGGGGCGGGCGTCCGCAACATGGATGTGAAGTTTGCCGTCCTGAGGGTTCATTCCGAAAAAGCGAACGGCCGCTTCGACCACCGCAGGGTCAATCTCGACCGCATCAACCTCGACCTCGGGTGCCGTGACCCTGGTAGACGCGATGGAGCCGCCGCCGCCGAGCCCCAGCACCAGCAACCGTTCTGCCGGCGCCAGCAGTGGTCCAAGAGCGAAGTCGTCGTAGTAGTGCCCCGTCCATCCGCCAGGGTCACCGCGTATGGTGTGTACGCTTCGTTCGTCGTTCAGGTCAAGGATCAGCCACTTCCCCCTGCGAACCACGCGCACCAGGTTATAGGCTGACTCCGATGCCCAGACGGTGCTCCGAGGCCAGACCCTCGATGGCACAAACGGCAGAATTGCAGCGATTAACCCGAGTGTCAGCAATGCGGCACGAAGCTGCAGCGCCAGTCCTGCGACGGCCGTCACTGCGGACAGGAGACAGATGACCTCTAATGTTTTCTGCGTCCCCAGATGCGGCACGAGGAAAAAACTGGTGCTGAGTATTCCTGCGATGCTGCCGATTGTGGAAACCGCATAAATCCTGCCGGCTACCGATCCGATCCGTCCCGCTTGTGCCAGCAAACGAATCAGAAAAGGGCAAGCGGTTGCCATGGCTGTCATTGGCGGCGCGAAGACGACGAGGCTGGCGAGTGTGGTTCCGGTGAAGTCTCCCAGCCTCACAGAGGAGCGGAGCAGAGAATGCACCGTGAAGAGAATGCCAAGCTGATACAGCGCACTGCCGAGAATCGTGCAATAAAGAGCAAGGTCGGTTCGGCTGCGATCGGCGATCCAGCCGCCGAGCGCGTAGCCCACGGCAAGCGCGGCCATCACGACCGAGATCATGCTGCCCCATACGTAGATCGAGTACCCGAAGTAGGGAGCATATAGGCGAAAGGCCACGAGTTCCTGCGCCATGATGATTGCACCCGTGAAAGCAGGGGTAGCAAACCACAGGGCCAGGCGGACTGGACTCACACACTCGGCGGCAACGCGTTCTGAGCGGACCGCAGTAAACCTGCCCGGCAGGACTTGGTATTGAGCACTCATTGGATAACCTCGCGCAATCCGCCCCGGAACGGCCGCAGCCCGAAGACCGTCGCGAACGTTGCCGACGATCGCGGGCCGTACCCATGGGCAGCAAACGGGGCCGTCCACTTTGGCGACGGCCATACCGAGGGGTTACTGGACCGCCGGCAAGATGGCGATGACAGTGTTAGTGGTCATATCAAACGCCATGATGTCGGAGACGACTGCGCCCCCCGTGGTCGTCACCACAGCACGCAAATCGGTGGGCGAATAAGCAGCTCCATGCGTGAAGGTGAAGGTCAAGGTCTGGCCCGCACTTATCCCTCCTGATCTCGTAAACGCGGTAGTGCCAGCGCGTGCAATGACGACCAATTCGTATTGAGTCGCGGTGCTGCCTGGGTTTGTGATGGTAACCGCTCCCGTTTGCCCTCCTAAGAATTGCAGAGCGGGAGTGTACAGGCTTGTGCCCGGCGTTATATAGGGCAAAGCGGCGTCGACTTCGCCATTGGAACCTAGAACGGCGACATCAGCAACAATGGTGCTAGCGCCTCCGGTAACGTTCGCGCTGTAGCTGGCAGCTGTGGCCCCATTCTGGAATACGATGGGAATAGTCTGATTTGCCGCCAGGCTGAACGTCTTTGTCATGACCACTGTGCCACCGGCATTGACAATGTTTACGGTTACGCTGTCGAGCGCCTCGTCAGTGATATTCGATACGATGACCTGCAGTTCCTGCGACGGACCCAGCTGTACAGCCGGAACAATTAGGTCGACCAGGGTGAAGGCCTTCGATTTGACTACATAGCCAAGGCTCAAGATTGCCCCAGCGACGAACAGGGCAACCAGTTTCTGAAACGTTCCCAGCTTCTTCATGACTTTCTCCTTTTCTTGCAGGTTCAACAGCAACTCAGCAACCAGGCCCTCCCCGGCCCGGCCGCCGGATTTCTGAAATCAGTCCGTTTACTCGTTGGCAGTTCTCCAGTTCCGCTGACATCAGCAACCACTGCTGAGGGCGTGCACGTCGTAATATTTATTGCTCGTAGTTACCCCCGGCGGGACGTCGGCCAGTGCGAAGCTGTGAATGGCGGAAATCGTGTTCGAGCTTACGTTGTTGTCGATCGTGCACCCGAAATCGATGCCGTTCAGTGCTTGCGAGATGATGTTGCCTTCGATCTTCAGCGGCGGGGGTGGTCCGTTGTTTGTGCTGAGCTGGATAGCATCCCCGCCGGCATCAAAGATTGTGTTGGAGGTCACCGAAAACGTTGTCGATGCAGCGCAGAGGCAGGCCAGCAGTTGGATCCCAGCGGCATAGCTGCCAACGTCCACCACCGTGTTCCCCGAGATGGAGCCGGCAGATGGCACTGCCACCGCGATGCCGAAACAACCACCCTCGCCGGCGCAGAAGTTGGTACTGACGGGCTTGGTCGGTCCCAGGACGATGTTGTCGCTTATAGTCACAGACGCTCCGCCCCCGGTGAGGATGCCGCCAATTGCAGTTGGGTCTGGCGCGATCGTATTCGCTTCGATTTTCACCGTCATCTCGGCGCCGGAATTGCTCTCGTCGGTTGCCAGAATCCCGTAGAGGTTAAAACTGTGTACGTTGCTGTTCTCAACGGTTACGGTGTTAGCGGATTCCGCCAAATCAATTCCCACCCCGCCGGCCCCTCTCTGAAATCGAGTCTCGACGTGATCCAGCGTGCCGGAGGTGTCTGCATAGTAGATTCCATAGACTCCGCTGCCGATTATCCCGTCGCCATCGACAATGACATTGGTGATGTTGACGGTGCCGGCATTGATGACGCACACCTGCATGACGATATTCACATTCCCTCCGCACTCTGCCAGACCGCCGGGCGGCGCGGTGATGACAACCTGTGCCGCGTTCCCGTTGGAGACCCCTTCCAGGGTCACGGAATTGCGTATGAAAAGCTGCTCGGGGTAGGTTCCGGCGCAGACCTTGACCACGTTCGGCAGGTGTATATCTCCTAGTGCCGCCGATATGGTCGTGAAGTTGGTGACAGACGATCCCAGGCAGCCCCCTACCTGGTAAGTGACCGTAGCGGATGCCAATGGCACGTAAACGACAAACAGTGCCGCGCAGACGAACAGCACCGGCTTGATTCGAAACATGACTTTGGTTCCTCCGTTCTGCACTTTGCAATCACGACCGGTACAACCTGAATTCGCTTCACAAACTGCCTCGGCCTGAAATTGTTCCTCGCGCTTTTGCATCTTTTGCCAGAGACCTCAAAAGCGACTCCAGACAGGCAAAGGGTTCCCCGTTCTCTCCCACGCAAACGTGCCAATCCACTGATTTGCCATCGCCCCGTAGTGCTGGCTGGGTCCTTCCGGAAAGTTTTTCGGCCTCTTCCAGGTTGATCGTCCCCACTTCCCGGCCACATTCCTGGCACCAACCGTGCGTCGATCGCCGGCGGATAATAAAGAGCTGGTCGGTTTGTACGGTGACTTCCAGTCTTCCAGGAGCTGAAACCCTCTGCACCAGCGTCTTTGCCCATCGCCGAAATCGTGATAGATTGCTTGCCACGTTTGCGCGGCCCGTTGGCCTTTGTCACTTGAACGGCGTGGATGCTGGCTCAGGTGGCCTTCAGAAGTCTTTAAGAAAGCCATCAAGAAATCTCAAAGATTCTCAAGACTGGCTATGCTGAACAACGCAAGGCGCTTCTACGAATTCGGCCCCTTCCGGGTTGACCCTCATCAGCGCCGACTGCTGCGCCAAAATCAGCCCGTGCCGCTGCAACCCAAGGCCTTCGACATCCTGCTGGTGCTGGTCGAAAACTCGCACAAGGTGGTTTTGAAAGACGACCTGATGAAAACCGTGTGGCCGGACACATTCGTCGAAGAGTCCAATCTTTCGCAGCACATTTTTGTCCTGCGCAAGACTCTGGGCGACGCAGTGGAGGAAAGACGCTACATCGTGACTGTGCCCGGACGAGGTTATCGCTTCGCGCAGACGGTGCGGGCAGTTGCGGTTGAGGAAGAAGAGAAACAAGAAGAACAAGAAGAGCAGATTGTGGTCGCTAGGCGGTCGCTGGCAAGAGTGGTCATTGAGCGGGACAGAAAGAAAGACCAGCGATTTTGGCTGGCAGCCGGGGCTTTGGTCGTGGCCACTCTGGTTGCTGCCGGACTGTTCTGGCGATCGCAGCGAAAACCGAAGCTGACCGAGAAAGACACCGTCGTTCTCGCCGATTTCGACAACAAAACCGGGGATCCGGTTTTCGACGGGACGTTGCGCCAAGGGCTCTCTGCGCAGTTGGCGCAGTCGCCGTTCTTGAACCTGCTCTCAGACTCGGGCGTGGCACACACGCTTTCGCTGATGGGACGGCCCAAAGACGCGCCACTTAAAGCCGAGTTGGGACGGGAGGTATGCCAACGCACGCAGAGCGCAGCGGTCCTGGACGGAACCATTGCACAGATCGGCGTGCGATATCTACTCACCCTGAAAGCGGTCAACTGCTCAACCGGTGAGTTGCTAGCCAGCACTGCGGCCGAGGCCAGCGACAAGAATCATGTTCTCGCCGCTTTGGGCAAGATCGCATCCGAGACCCGCAGCAAACTAGGCGAGTCCCTGGCCTCGGTTGAGAAATATGACGTGCGACCCGAGGAGGTGACCACGCCGTCCCTGGAAGCGCTGCGGGCTTACGATCTTGCTCATCAGGCCCTGTCGGCCAACCGCGCCGTTGAATCCGTGCCCTTGTACAAACGCGCCATCAGTCTGGATCCGAATTTCGCGATGGCCTATCTGGGGCTGGGAGTTGACTACTTCAACCTGGACGAGACCGATCAGGCGGCCGAGAACGTGCACAAGGCTTACCAACTGCGCGACCGTGTGAGCCAGCGGGAGAAACTGGGCATCGAGGGCATCTACTATGCGGTGGTCGAGCGAAACTTCGAAGCGGCGCGCAATTCATACTTGCTGGAAAGGCAGATCTATCCGCGCGCGTGGGCGACCCTGGCGAACTTGGGTGTTTCTTACGGCTACCTTGGCGATTACGACAGAGCTCTGGCCTCCACTCAGAAAGCTTTGGAATCAGCTCCCGGCAACTTACAACAGCTCACGAACGTAATGATGGAATACACGCACAGCAACCGCCTGCAGGAAGCCGAGGCCACCGCACGGGAGGCCCAGAGTCACAATCTCGATGGTCCGTTCCTCCACGCCTGCCTCTATCAGGTTGAGTTTCTCAAGCACGATACGGCCGGAATGGAGCGGGAGGCAGCGCAGGTAGTTGGCAAGGCTGGGTTCGATGACCTCATTTTCTACTATGAATCCGACACGGCTGCTTACGGCGGACAATTCGTGAAAGCGAGGGAGCTGACGCGGCGCGCTGCGGACTCCGCCTCGCGATCCGGCGAGAAAGAAACTACGGCGGAGTATGAATCCGAAGCTGCTGTGCGGGAGGCGCTCGTCGGCAATCCGGCTTTGGCCAAAAGCCAAGCCAGGAACGCACTAGCACTCTCATCCGGAAGAGATGTAGTGGCGATCGCGGTCATTGCTCTGGCGATGGCTGGCGATTCCCTCGGTACTCAGCTGAGCGACGATCTGGGCAAGCGCTTCCCGGATGACACAGCTCTGAAATATAGCCTGTTACCCTCAGAGCGTGCCGCCGCGGCGCTGCTCACCGGCGATTCCGTGAGGGCACTAACTGCACTGGCGGGCACGCCGTACGAATTGGGTCAGACCGTACAACAAGTAACCTTCGTTCTTTACCCAGCGTATCTTCGCGGTGAAGCTTACTTGGCAGCGGGGCAGGGCGCGGCGGCCGCCGCCGAGTTTCGGAAGATTGTCGATCATCCGGGACTTGTCCAGAATGAACCCATCGGTGCGCTCGCGCATTTGGGACTAGGTAGGGCTTATGCTATGTCACACCACGCGACGGAGGCGAAGACCGAGTACCAAAACTTCCTATTGATATGGAAAGACGCCGACCCCGACATCCCCATCCTAAAAGAAGCCAAAGCCGAGTACGCAAAGTTACAGTAGGTCACGATACAACAACAGGATCATCGGCTCGAAGATTGAGCGCACCTCCCTTGAGTCGACCCACTTTTCATTGGAAGTTTCATCGTATGTTCGCACCCACCTGAGACTGCTTTGCCCCACCTCACAGCCTCGAAGAGCCCTCTACGTTATTGAAAACTATCGCGTCCACTTACTTATGCTCAGATTTCTAATCCGAGGGTTGCAGGTTGGATTCCTGCCGCGCCTACCAGTTCGTTCATCGCTAGGGCGCAACCCGGGCACTCAACACACGGTTTCTTCCTAGCCGAACATCCCTGATGCCAATCAGGCGACTTCAGTCTGCGCTCATGGCGAGAGCCGGTCGCTCCGGAATCGAATCAAATTCGGTTTCCATCTTCTTCTCCGCCAATTTCACAAAAAAATCCTGCACGCTAAATCGGGTGCATTGCGGCCGCTTCCGACGGCCCCGTTGTCATGGGCGCGGGTGTAAATGCCGTCAGGACCCAGAAGACGAGTTTTGCTGTTGTCGCGAAGATAGTTCAACAAAATCTTTTCAGAGACGCGCTGGCGAAGCGACAAGTCCTTTAACGGAAACATTACCTCGACACGCTCGTAAAGATTGCGCGGCATCCAGTCGGCGCTTCCAAGGTAAATCTCCGCAGTGCCGCCATTTTCAAAGTAGAAGATCCGGCTGTGCTCCAGGAATCTTCCCACTATGCTGCGCACACGAATTCGATGGCTTAGTCCCCGAACATTCGGGCGCAAAGCACATCCGCCACGTACGATCAGGTCAATCTCAACTCCAGCGCGCTAAGGGCGCCCACAATCACACCTGGGGAATGATCCGCTGAGCGAGTGCAGTCGTTTCCGTTGCTACTAAAATTGCGCTCGAGATGAGACTCGCAGCTCGGAGAGGGTACTAAAGAGACTTCAGGAATTCGATGATTGCTTCCTGGTCATCTCTCTTCAGCTTCTCAAATTGCTGATTACTATGGCTTGCCTCGCCGGCATGACGGGTGATCGCATCGCGAAATGTCAGCGATACGCCATCATGCATGAGGCGTGGGCGTAAACGGACTCCCCATAACGGGGCGGTCCGTATTTTGTTCCGACTACTCTCGAAATCCTGCTTGGAAAGATACCCCGACATCATCTGAAAGACTTTATTTCCGTAGTGTTCCCGCGTGGCTTGTAGAATACCGTCCCCCGTACCAACATCGTGCATTAGAAAATCCCCGTACGGATGAAATGTGATTGAGCCGAGCGCGCTCGGAATTGTATAGGTGCTGCCATTGATCTTGGTTCCGGCGGGAGCCGTAGTCAGTGTGTCCACGTGGCAAGTCGCGCAGCCGACCTTATCAAACAGGTGCTCGCCTTTCTGTGCAACCGCGCCGCTCGCTATCTGGGAATCACGAGCAGGTGCTTTAGTGGCTCGCACAAATCGCGCAAAATGATCAATATCAGAGAGGCCGTCGGGCCCGGGTGTGTCATTCGGCTCCGTCACCGTGTTACAAAGCTTCGTTACCTCGTCCGGTTGAAGCCGATTCGTTATACCCATCTCATTGAGATAAGCGTCTGCCGCGAACGACAGCAGGCTGGCGTGCTGGTCCTTCCAGCCAAATTTGCCCACACTCATCTGCCCGGGTGCTTCTACAATTGGCACCTCGAGAATCTGTCCGCATATTTTGCGATGCGACGACTTGCATTGTTTCTCGGCGAGATCAATGAGTGTTTGGTCAGCAACTGCCTCGACAAACCCATCCCCCAATAGATTCAAAGAAAGTCGCAATGTCCGGACCGTTTCTGTTTCTGGAACTCGCTCTTGAATCTCGTCGTTAAGAAAGTCAGCATTGGGGCAAATAGCGCGATCATTGACGAGAGACCGGCCAGAGATCACCTCAGCCCCATGCGCAATCGGAATGTCTGGATTCTGGAAGCGCCCATTGGGCTCCTGATGGCCCACACGCAATTCCGTTACCTGGGAGGCGGCACCCGAAACCGGACTCTGATGACACTCGCGACAGGATTGTGCGTTATATAAAGGACCAAGGCCGTCACTGATTTTTTCTATTTCTTCAAACTTGGCTTGATCGGCCTGGTGCGTCGGGTCATCCACCATTCCATTACTTTTGTTGTCGAAGCCGGTGGGTGCTTCCGACGACGGCGAGGCGGCCAAAGCTAACAGAGCCAGGGCAACAATAGAAACGAATAAGAATAAATGTCGCATCGTTTCCCCTTTTTGCGACGAAGCGCTTTCCTGTGAATAGCATTTGACCATCCGGGAAACAAGTGCCCAGAATGACGCATTTGATTCGATTTTGCCGACAGCCCATCCAGCACGATGTTATTTACCACTTGACCGTGCCAGTTCTTTATACTATGTTGCTCTAGGCCTAGAGTCACATAGCCTCCGGACGCGGAGTTGTCCGCATGACCAACGCAACACAACGAGACCTTTTTCCAGGCGCGTTAGAGATGATGATTCTCCGTACCCTGAAACGCCAGCCGTTGCACGGCTATGCGCTCGCGCAGCACATCAAACGCATTTCCGATGACCTGCTTCAGATCGAGGAAGGATCGCTATATCCAGCTCTCCAGCGTCTTCTCAAGCAGGAGTTGGTCAAGGCTGAGTGGGGCACCTCTTCTACAAATCGCCGCGTTCGGATTTACAGATTGACAGCGGCAGGTGCGAAGCACCTGCAACGTGAAGTATCGAGCTTTGAGCGCATGCTGGAGGGGATAACGCGAGTATTAGCGCCAGGTGAATCATGAGTTGGTTTACGCAATTGCTTTCGCGGCCGCGGCTGTATCGTGAATTGTCGGAAGAGATTCAAGGTCATCTCGACGAGAAGGTGGAGGAGTTGGTTGCGGCCGGAATGTCGAAGGAAGAAGCGAAACAGGCTGCGCTGCGGGAGTTTGGGAACATAAGCTTGTTTGTAGAGAAAAGCCGCGATGTATGGTCGTGGCTACCCGTCGAAGACTTCTTTTCGGATATCCGCTACGGACTGCGCACGCTGAGCCACAACCCGGTGTTCACGGTTGTGGCGTTGTTGACCATCGCGATTGGAATCGCCGCCAACGCAGCAGTTTTCACCGTTGTGAATAGCGTACTGCTGAGGCCACTGCATTATCCGCATGCGGAGCAATTGGTCGCGCTGCATCAGGTCGCTCCGGGAGCGGAAGGATTGACGGATTTTGAAAACGGTCTTCTCCTTTCCCCGTCGATGTACTTCACGTATGCCGAGCACAACCGGACATTTCAATCCCTGGGAGTGTGGATGACCGGCACCGCGAACGTTACAGGTCTTGCAGAGCCAGAACAGATACGCACAGTAGGCGTGAGCGATGGTTTGCTTCAGGCATTTAGCGTTCCGCCGGCACTTGGGCGCTGGCTTTTGCAGACGGACCAAGTGCCGCGTGGTCCGGAAAGAGTGATGCTGAGCTACGGCTACTGGCACAGGCGGTTCGGCGGAAGCCAAACCGTCGTTGGGCGAAATCTCATGCTTGATTCGCGACCCCGAGAGATTGTGGGGGTGATGCCGCAAGGGTTTCAATTCGTCGACGCAGATTTCGATGTGATCGAACCGCTGGCTTTTGACCGGGGCAAGCTGATTCTTGCAGGATTTGGATACCACGGAATCGCTCGTCTCAAGCCAAGCGCAACGATCCAGGATGCGAATGCGGACATTGCACGAATGCTACCGATCTGGATGGACTCCTGGTCAAACGGGCCCGGCACAAATCCTCATATTTACGAGAGCTGGAAAATCACGCCAATGGTTCGTCCATTGAAACAGGAAGTGATCGGCAACGTCGGCGAGCTGCTCTGGGTGGTGATGGGGACGATTGGCGTCGTAATGCTGATTGCCTGCGCTAACGTGACCAATCTGTTGCTGGTACGGATCGAGGTGCGCCAGCAGGAATTGGCCGTTCGCGCGGCGCTCGGTGCGGGTTCAGCGCGGATCGTGCGCGGACTTCTTGTCGAAAGCGTAATGCTTGGCCTGATGGGCGGGGCAGTGGGCATTGGTTTAGCGTATGCCGGTGTGCGCTTGCTCGTGGCCATGGGTCCGTCGAGTCTGCCTCGCTTAGGCGAAATCTCGCTGGATGCACGGACCCTGGCATTCACCTTCGTTCTTTCTGTGCTTTCGAGTGTGATGTTTGGATTAGTTCCCGCACTGAAATACGCCCGGCCATGGAGTGGATCAGCTCTGCGGAGCGAAGGTCGGACGGCCAGCGCAAGCCGGGAGCGGCATCGCGCGCGAAATTTGCTGATTGTGGGCCAGGTAGCGATGGCGCTAGTACTGCTGGTGAGCGCAGGCTTGATGATTCGCACCTTCGAAGCCTTGCGAACCGTCGATCCGGGATTCGCGGATCCCCAGCATTTACAGCTCGTGCGAATTTCAATTCCAGATTCATTGGTGACCGAGCCCGAACGAGTGACACGAATACAGAACGAAATTATCGACAAGTTGGTGGCGATTCCAGGCGTAAAGTCCGCCGGGTTCGTGAGCGAAATGCCGATGGAAGGCTTCGACTCGGATTGGGATGAGATCTTTGCTGAGGGCAAGGTCTATGCGGATAACACCATTGCGCCGTTGCGGTTGTACAAGTACATCTCGCCCGGTTTCTTGCAGACGGCTGGGACAAGACTGCTTGCGGGACGCGAAATGACGTGGAGTGAAATCTACGGACTTCAACCGGTGGCGATGGTTTCCGAGAATCTGGCCCGCGAGATGTGGGGCACGCCGTCGGCCGCGATCGGAAAGCGCCTGCGCGAGTTTCCGAAGATGCCGTGGCACGAAGTTATCGGCGTGATCCAGGACGTACGCGAGAAGGGCGTGCAGGAGACGGCGCCGGAAATCGTGTACTGGCCTCCGCTTATGGAAAATCTTTTTGGACCGGGACCGGCACAGGCGACACGGACGGTGACATTTGCGATCCGCAGCGGGCGCACGGGAACGGAGAGTTTTCTGAACGAGGTCCATGGGGCAGTGTGGTCGGTGAATTCAAATTTGCCACTGGCGTCTGTGCGGACAATGAGGGACGTGTACGACAAATCGGTGGCGCGAACCTCCTTTACTCTGGTCATGCTGGGAATTGCGGCGGCCATGGCGCTCGCACTGGGAATCATCGGGATCTATGGCGTGACCTCGTACACCGTTTCCCAACGCCAACGCGAAATTGGAATTCGTTTGGCGCTTGGAGCGCAGCGCGGACATGTGCTGCGAATGGTTCTGCAGCAGGGTATGAAGTTGGCGCTGGTGGGCGTGGCTATTGGAATCGCCGGTGGCTTGGGATTAACCCGGCTAATGACGCACCTGCTGTTTGGCGTGACCGCACACGATCCGGTCACGTTTGCTGTCGTTTCTGCCCTGGTCATCTCAGTTGCGGTCCTGGCAAGTTACATTCCCGGGCGCCGCGCAACCCTAGTCAACCCGGTGGTGGCGCTTCGCTATGAATAGCTCTTCCCCAGATTTCTGATCCGAGGTTGCGGATTCGATTCCTTCCGCGCTCACCATCTCACTAAGCCGAATTACCAATGGAATTGGCAGACCGCTGGAACACACGGCACGCTCTCCGAGTCTTGCATTGGTACAACAACTCGACCTCATTCGGGTCTGGCATTCGACAGCGGCAGCCGTACTTGAAAGCGCGTGTCACCCGGTTTCGAATTCACCTGAATATTGCCCTTGTGCTTGCGTACAATTCGTTGCACCGTATCAAGTCCCAAACCGGTGCCCTCACCCACTCCCTTGGTTGTGAAGAAGGGTTCGAAAATATGGGACCGTACTTCGGGAGGGATTCCTGGACCGTTGTCGCCAATTTCCACCACAACACAGCCGTTATCGCGAAAGGTGCGGACTCGGAGCTCACCGGTACCGTTCATGGCATCAATGGCGTTGTCGATGAGATTCGTCCAGACCTGATTGAGCTCGCTACCAAACGAATCTACGAGGAATGGAAGGGGTTGGTATTCGCGCTGCACGCTAACGCCGCGTTTAAGCTTGTGGTTCAAGATCGTCAACGTGGTTTCGAGACTCTTCACGACGTCGACGTTCTGCACGGGCGACTGGTCCATGTACGTGTATTGCTTGATCGCGCCAACCAAGTCAGAGATTCGTGAGGTGCTGCTCTCAATTTCTTTCAAAAGACTCGCGATTTCCACCGATGCCGCGATCCGTACCAGGGCCGCCCGCGCGGTCCCAGCGTCAAGGTTCTCGAATAAAGACTCCAGCGCGGCAGGCTTGATTCCTCTCTCTGCCAACTCCGCCGCCAATAGCCACAAATCATTCTGTCCATGGCTCCGCAACAAGGAATCAATTTGGCCCTCAAGATCACTGGCAGCCAGCGCATCGGGCGGCGGCGCCTCTTGCTGCGTGAACGACGCTTCCAGCTTCTCGATCTCTGCTTTCTGGGTGGCGGTCAGTTCGCGCCGGCCCAGCTCATGGCTTGCATCCTTGATACGCTTTAGCGCGTCGCGCAACTGCGCAGCCGCGCGCTTCGCCGCTGCCGCGGGATTGTTTAGCTCGTGGGCAAGGCCGGCGGAAAGCTTTCCCAGACTGGCCAGCCGATCCCGTTGTTGTTCGAGGCGAGTTGCTTCACGGACACGATCGGTCATTATGCCAACCAGCCGTTTCACCAACTCCGGCATTTTCTGAGTCAGCTCTGGAAAGAGCGAAGACGGAAATCGTAGAATCCGGCCAACGCTTAGGGACCTGCCTGTGACGGTGTACTGCTTCATCCGCGAAAATGGCAGAGCGCCGGTAACATCACCCTTCTTGCCTGGCATGACAATGGCTTCGCCGTTGAACTCGCCCCGCCACTCGAATTCCCCGTCCACGAGGACGAACATGGCGTCGGGCGGATCACCCTGCCGCGCGTAGACATCGCCGGGCGCAAGCGTTACCTCCTGCGATTGGCTGAGGAACCACGCAATCTGCTCCCCTGGCAAGTCAGCAAACGCTGGAAAGCGCAAGAGTTCTTGCGGAGTCACCATTACACTTTGCTCAAGTACTGATGAATAAACTGCACAGCCACCGAGCCTTCACCCACTCCTGACGCCACTCGTTTGACTGAGCCGTGGCGCACGTCGCCCACAGCAAACATCCCGGGTATGTTGGTCTCAAGCAAAAACGGATCGCGATCCAGTGTCCAGCCTTTCGGCCGCTCGCGGTTTTGGATCAGGTCAGGTCCGGTCAAAATAAATCCGCGGTCATCTCTCTCTACCAGGCCCGCAAGCCAATCGGTGCGCGGCAGAGCACCAATGAAGATGAACATCGAACTCGCGGGAACCCGCTCGACTTTGTTTGTATCCGAGCACAGCACGGAGATCTCTTCCAGATGCTTATCCCCATGCACCTCAGCCACGCTGGCGTGGCTCCAGATCTGAATGTTGGAGGTCTGCTCAATCTGATCGATGAGATATCGCGACATTGTGGCGGATAGGCCGTCACCTCGCACCAGAATGACAACACGGTCAGCGTACTTGGAGAAATTCATCGCCGCTTGACCTGCCGAGTTCGCCCCACCGACGACGTAAATGATTTCACCTTTGCAAGACAGAGCTTCAGTTGTTCCGCCACCGTAGTACACACCCGCGCCCTGCAACTTAGCGACTCCGGCCGCCTCCAATCGGCGCCACTGTACTCCGGTTGCGATCATCAATGCATGGCAGGAGAATTCGCTCCCGTCGGCCAACTTAATAATTCGGTACGAGCCTTCCGTGCGAACGCTTACCGCCTCTTGCGGTGCGAGGATCTCTACCCCAAATCGTTGCGCCTGCACCACTGCCCGCCGTGCAAGATCACCTCCACTCAGTCCAACTGGAAAGCCGAGATAATTTTCAATGCGGGAGCTCATTCCCGCCTGCCCGCCGGGCGCCTCGCGCTCGACCATGACCGTGCGCAGCCCTTCCGAGGCGCCGTAAACTGCCGCCGCAAGGCCCGCAGGCCCTCCCCCGATAATTGCCAGATCATAAAAGTCGGTTTGAGCGCGGGTGCGCAGCCCCACTTTCTGCGCCACATCAGCGGGTACACTCTCGAGAAGTTTTGTTCCGTCAGGAAACAGCACAACGGGAAGATTCTCCGCCTCAGGGCCAAGAACATCCAGAAGGTGCTTCGTTTCTGGATCGCTCGCAGAAAGTTCCACGTCGATCCACTGGTATGGAACGTGGTTGCGCGCCAGGAAATCGCGCAGCTCATAGCTCTTCGGTGACCACCGCGTCCCGAGCACCCGTATGCCCTCGAAAGCGGGCCGATACGATGCCCGCCAGTCATCAAGCAGGTCATTCAATTGGGGATAGAGATTCTCCGTCGGAGGGTCCCACGGCTTCATGAAAAAGTAGTTGATGTTAGCCTGGTTGATCGCGCTGATGGCCGCGCTCGTGTCAGCGTAGGCTGTCAACAGAGCCCGCTTGGCATCAGGGAAGATTTGCATTCCCTCCTGCAGGAATTCGACTCCGTTCATGCGTGGCATGCGCTGGTCGGCAAGTAACAGCGCCACGCTGTCATTCCGCACCTTGAGTTGCTTGAGGATATCGAGTGCCTTTTCCGGCGAATCGCTTCCAATTACGCGATAGTCGGAACCGTACTGCGAGCGCAGATCACGTTCGATCGCCCGCAGCACGTCGGAATCGTCATCCACGCTAAGCAGAATTGGCTTGGCCATAACGAGCCTTATGCCGGGAACAATAGACTATTCGGAAAGGCGAGATTACGCCTGACCGCTTGTTAGATACAAAAGTGGGCACTTGGTCGCAAAGAATGGGCCGAGGATCAGACCAGTTTAGGGTTGCCAACCACAATTGCACCGTAAGCAGCCTGGCAGGCGACAAAGCCTGCCAGGTCACCTTCGATCAAAAGCGGAACACAATGCCAGCCGAGGGCTGCGCAGTGTGGGTAACAGTATTCGTGTTGAGTCTTGCCAAGCTAAAGTCCGGAGCGTTGTACACCAGCCCTCGATACTCGGCGCGCAAAGCGACATGTCTGACAATCGGAAAATCCGCGCCGCCTCCGTACGCGAATACCCCAGTTGCCTGACGTTGCGCACCCGGGACAGTTCCAAACGCGTTACCAGTGGGATCAAAGACCAGTGCGCCTCCCTCCGCCAGCAGGTAAGGACTGAACCTGAATCTCGCAGGCGTCGGTACACTGAACACAAAACCCGCAGTCGCCTGATGAACATTAGCTTGAACTCTGGAAAAGCCGTTGCTCGAGAAAAACTGTTGTGTGTTCCTGTCATATCCATACACTGCTTCGGCCGCAAGCCACCGGTTGAAGTGATATCGGTAGCCTACAAGCACGCCACCGGTGTTGGTCGTACGGTCGGTTGTACCTTGCCCGGTCGTGTCTCTCGTGAAGAAACCTGTGCCTTGTACGCTAATTTCAGACCGGGACTCCTGCGCTGCTGCGCTGACTCCCATCAATAGAAAGAAACTTGCAATCGTGATAGCGACTCGTCTCATTATTAACACCTCTCAGAAAATGGTGCGTCGCTGTGGCAGCCTCGTGCCACGCCACCAAGCTGACGCTGGGAACGATTTCTAGCAAGGGGTGTGCCACAGTAAGAGGCCTGGCGGATGCAATTGAACCTACAGCGCTTCGAGCATTCTGAGGTAATTCCGCCCGGCACCTTTGTCGAGTAATTCGTCACTCCTGTCGACAGATGTCGAAAACTCCGACATTTTCGAAGCTTTCTAAGTTGCCCATGCATCTCATCAAGCACGAAGTTGTTTGTGTGCGGCCTGTAGGCGCGCTGCGACAGGCGGCAAGTACCCAAAATCGGTTGGTAGAGTGAACTCTGAATGGTCACAGCAGCGTCGATTTCCCCAAAGGTAGAAGAAGCTCGTTACGTAGCGTTGTTGCAGGCCGCTAATGCAATCGCGACCGCCTGCGATTGCAATTCGGCGTCGGAAACGCTTGTCAAGAAACTGCACGACATCACGCAGTTCGATTATCTCCACGTCGTCGCATTCGACAAGAACACAGGTCTGCCGTGCTGGTCCGTGGTGGAGGCGGGTGGCAAGAAAGTTGGCGATCCGCCGGAGGTTGCGTCGCTTGACGACTCGCCGATTTACTGGGTGCACGATTCCGGCCAGGCCCTGACAATTCTCGACTGGACTCAAGAGGTTCGGTTTCAGAAATACGGAAAATATCTCGCAGAAATCAATGTTAGCTCGACCTGCACGCTGCCCTTGCTCAGGGGTTCGCGACGGCTCGGAGTATTGAGCCTCGGCAGGTTTTATCCGAATGCGTATGACCGGGAAGAAACTGATTTTCTCAACCTTGTTGCAGACCAGATCGGCCTCGCAATCGATGCGGCGGTGAACTTCTATATTTCGCAAACAGTCCAGGACCAACTCAAGCTCATCCTTGATTTGAATAATCAGGTGGTTTCGAACCTGGAGTTTCATGACTTGCTGCATGCTGCATCTGCGAGTGTCCGGCAAGTGATGCGCTGTGACGCCGCAGCGATTATGCTGGCTGACGCTGAGGGCAAATACCTGCAGGTTCACGCGCTCGACTACCCCGATAGTCGAGGTCTATTCACCGAAGGCGCCTCAGTGCCGATCGAGGGCAGCATGCCCGGGGAGTCATTCAAGACGGGAAAGCCCTTGGTGGTAAATCGCCTCAATCCCTCCGAGATGCCGCCTGAGATGTACAAGAAAGCATCTGCGGAAGGCTTGAATTCATTCTGCGACGTGCCACTGATGAGCAAGAATCGACTGCTTGGGGTCTTGGCCCTGGCCTGGCGCGAAGAAAATGCATTCGATGAGGATCAGCTTCCTTTTCTGATTCAGGTTGCAAATCAGCTGGCGATCGGTGTCGAGAATGCACTGGCATATCGCGAGATCGGCGAACTAAAAGACAGGCTGGCGCAAGAGAAGCTGTATCTGGAAGATGAAATTCGCGGTGAGATGGACTTTGAGGGAGTCGTCGGGCAAAGCTCGGCGCTTCGCCATGTGCTGAATCTGGTCGAAACGGTCGCTCCCAGCGACTCGACAGTGTTATTGCTGGGTGAGACTGGCACCGGAAAAGAACTTATCGCGCGCGCCATCCATGATCGCAGCCGGCGCAAAGACCGTACCTTTGTCAAACTGAATTGTGCGGCGATTCCTACCGGCCTGCTCGAGAGTGAACTCTTTGGACACGAGCGAGGTGCGTTCACCGGAGCAATCTCCCAGAAGATAGGTCGCCTGGAGTTAGCTGATCGGGGTTCGTTATTTCTGGACGAAGTAGGCGATATTCCGATCGAGATCCAGCCCAAGTTGCTTCGGGCCTTGCAGGAAAGGGAGTTTGAAAGGCTCGGAGGCACTGTCACGAAAAAAGTCGATGTTCGATTGGTGGCAGCCACGAACCGGGACCTGGAGAAAATGATCGAGAACCGGGAATTTCGCAGCGACCTTTATTATCGTTTGAATGTGTTCCCCATTCGAATCCCACCGCTCCGCGAGCGTCCGGAAGACATTCCCCTCCTCGTGCGTTACTTTGTGCAAAAGTATGCGCGCAGGATGGAGAAGGAGATCGAATCGATTCCGGCAGCTGCGATGAGGAAGCTGACCGCCTGGCATTGGCCGGGAAACATTCGCGAGTTGGAGAATTTTATCGAGCGCTCGGTGATTTTGACTCACACCCCTGCACTGCAGGTGCCGGTCGGCGAACTGGTCGGCAACGGCAAAGCTGCGCCTGCGGAAAGCACTCGCGCGGCTGGCGAGCGCGAGGACATCATGCGCATCCTGAAAGAGACGAATGGCCGGGTTTCGGGGCCAAACGGTGCCGCGACCCGCATGGGCCTCAAACGCACAACCTTGATCTCACGCATGAAGAAGCTGGGGATCGATCCCCGAAGCCTGGCCTGATTTCGTTCGGCGACTTGCAGTTATGGTTGCATCCCCTGCTTAGCGTCGATATCCGCTTGTCACCACCACTTCGACATTTGTCGAAATGATCTCGACACTTTTCGACAATTGCGTCGACCGCAATTTTCCTTGTCCCCCGAATTCAGCGATTTAGCGACCTCCTGACACAATCGCACTTTGGCCCATGCTGTGCTTGTTCGGTCTGTGACGCAAATGTTCAAGATTTCTATCGTTGACACGCACGGCCAGAGAAAGTTGATCGTCGAGGGCAAGCTGGTTCCTCCCTGGACGGCGGAAGTGGAGAGCGCTTGGCGAACCGCTGCCGAGCAGCTTCAGGGCAAAAAGTTAGTCATCGATCTAACAAATGTGACTGTTATCAGCCGGGACGGGGAAAAAACACTCTTTGACTTGATGAGACACGGCGCAAAGTTCGCCAGCCGTGGAGTGCTCACCCGGCACATGCTGCGGCGCTTGTCGCGACGTTGCCGATGCAACGCTGAGATCGATGTCGGTATCGAAAAGGTTCAGACGTCTAACGACTGAAGTACGGAGGGGCAAATGTTCGGCAAAGCCAGAGAGGCAATCCACTACCAGCAACTCTATGCGACGAGCGCAGATTTTTGCCGGATCTTCGAGAAGGACATGAACCGGTTATATCTGCTCTCATTCTTGTTAACTGGCAGCCATTCCGCGGCGGAAAAGTGCTTTGTTCGCGGCCTGGACGACTCGAAAAGCGGCAACCCGGTGTTCAAGGAATGGGCGGAATCGTGGGCGCGGCGAACCATCGTGCAAAACGCGATTCAAATGGTACAGCCGCGCCCGACGGATATTCTCCTGTCGAATTGCGAGCATGGCGACATAATCAGGCAACCAGCGGAGATCGCCGCAATTATTCAGCTGCCGAATTTCGATCGCTTCGCTTATGTGCTCTCCGTACTCGAGGGCTATCCGCTCAAGGAGTGCACACTTCTTCTCGATTGCAGCCGCAGCGAGCTGATTGCAGCACGCATGCGCGCTTTGCAGGAGGTTGTGCGATCGGCGGAGCTTTATAAGAGCACGAAAAGCGTCGGATCAGAACCGCAAATCCCGCAGCCAAACATTGATCACGATGAGTTCTCACGATTGGCCGCGACGGCGTAATCACACGACAACAGTTAATGAGGATGGCAACGAATATGATTTCCAGCAACCGATCTATTGCGCTTTCGACCGCGGCACTAGTCCTGCTAGTGACCGTGGGATGCAGCCGGGGCAACGTACAGGCCGCAGCGCCTTCCATGCCGGCCCCGCTGGTCAGTGTGGTGAAGGCGACCGCGCAGGATGTTCCCCAATATCTAGACGAAATTGGCAGAAACGCAGCTTTCGAGTCGGTTACCGTCACACCGCAAGTGGGCGGCCGCATCGTCGAGCGGCATTTTCAGGATGGTGAAAACCTCAGGGTCGGCCAGCTGCTGTTTGTCATCGATCCGCGGCCTTACAAGGCGCAGGTCGACGCCGCAAAAGCGGCCCTGGCCCAGGCGAGAGCCGCACTCGATCTGGCCAAGATTCAGTTTGCGCGTGACCAGGAGGTCATCGGCGCCAGAGCTATCTCAAAGCAGGACTACGACACGAAAAAGAACGCAGTTGATGTGAATCAGGCTCAGGTCGATTCTGCAGAGGCCGCTCTTGAAACCGCGAGCCTTAATCTCGAGTACTGCTACATCCACTCGCCGATTGACGGCCGGGCGGGCGCGCGCCTGGTCGATGTAGGAAACGTGGTGCAGGCCAATTCCACGTCTCTTCTTTCAATTCAGCGCCTCGATCCCATTTATGCAAACTTCACGGTGACCGAGAGCGACCTGCCTGCGGTTCAGAAGCAGATGTCTAGTGGTGGGTTGCGGGCAGATGTTCGTCTGCCTTCGGACCCCGAAAACACGGCGAGAAGCGGGCGCGTGGAATTCCTCGACAATGCCGTACAGAATGGCAGCGGCACGGTGAGTCTTCGCGCGACTCTAAGCAACCTCGACCGTCACTTTTGGCCCGGCCAATTTGTTGACGTGAAACTGGTCTTGACCACGCAAAAACAAGCGGTGCTGATTCCGAGCGAGGCGACCCAGATCAGTCAGAAGGGCCCCTTCGTCTACGTCGTTAAGTCCGACGACACCGCTGAACTTCGCCCGGTGAGACTAGGCCAGCGGCAAGGTGAGCAGGTCGTAGTGACCGAGGGTGTCGCCGCCGGTGAACGGATCGTGCTCGCCGGCCAGATGTTGGTCCGCCCAGGCGGCAAAGTGCACGTTGATGGTGGTTCCGCTACCGCGGCAACTTCAAGCGACAACCGCAAGAACGGGCAGGCATCAGGAGGGCGGTCGTGAATCTCTCCGAACTCTTTATTCGTCGTCCGGTGATGACGGTAGCGCTCACCGTCTCGGTCATTCTTTTTGGCCTGGCTGCGTACTTTCGCTTGCCAGTGAGCGATCTTCCGGCGATCGACTACCCGGTTATTCAGGTGCAAGTGAATTATCCGGGAGCCACGCCGGAGACGATGGCCAATAACGTGGCCACGCCGCTGGAACGCCAGTTCATGCAGATTCCCGGCCTTGAATTGGTGACGTCGAATAATGGTCAGGGACACTCCAGTTTCGTTCTCCAATTTGACCTGAACAAAAGTCTCGATGGCGCTGCCACGGATGTTCAAGCTGCCATCACCCGCGCGTCCGGTCAGTTGCCGGTCGATTTGCCCAGCCCTCCCACCTTTACTAAAACAAACCCGAATGATCAGCCGATTATGTACATCGCGATGGTCAGCGACACGGCCACCGAAGGTCAGCTCTTTGACTATGCCAATACACAAGTCGGCGAGCGCATCAGCATCCTGCCCGGAGTCAGCCAGGTTGCGGTCTATGGAACGCAATCGGCGGTGCGAATCAAGGCCGACCCTTCAGCCATGGCAATTCGCAACATTACTTTGGAGGATTTGACGAACGCTATCAAGAACGGCACGGCTTACACCGGAGCCGGTCAGTTCGACGGGCCGCATCGTACATTTTTGTTGCAGCCGCAGGGGCAGCTCATGACGGCTGATCAGTACAACCAGCTTATCGTCGGCCAGAACAACGGCTCCCCGGTCTATTTGAAGGATGTCGCGACCGCGAGGCAGGCAGTTCAGGACGAGCGCATTGACATGCGCTTCTGGGTACGAGGATATCCGCAGCCCGGCGCAACCGTTGTAGTTGCGGTGTTCCGGCGCGCTGGAGTCAACGCCGTAGATGTCGCGAAATCTGTGCGCGAGATTCTCCCCAACATTCAGTCGCAACTCCCGAATTCCGTACTCATCGTGCCGGCATACGACCGTTCACAAACCATTGTTGGCGGCATTAAGGATGTCCAAACCACTCTGTACATCGCTTTCGCGCTGGTGGTCATGGTGATCTTTGTTTTCCTTGGCCGCGCGACCGACACCCTCATTCCCGCTGTAGCCTTGCCGCTCTCTCTCCTGCTGACCTTTATCGCGATGAGCCTTCTTGGCTACAGCCTCGACAACCTATCGCTGATGGCTTTGACGCTGGCTATTGGTTTCCTTGTCGATGACGCGATCGTATTTCTCGAGAACACAGTCCGGCTGATGGAGGAAGGCCGCAATGCGTTCGATGCGTCGCTCGAGTCAGCGAAGGAAATCAGCTTCACGATTTTGGCCATGACACTTTCGCTAGCTGCTGTCTTCATACCCCTGGTTTTCATGAGTGGGTTGATGGGGCGCATCTTCCGCGAGTTTTCGATCACCATCGTGATCTCGATTCTCGCCAGCGGAATCGTCTCATTAACGTTGACTCCGCTAATGACATCGCGGCTGTTAGAAAGTCGCGGCGCGGATTCCAGCAAAACCTGGATGGAGCGCGTGTTCGGCGCAGTGGAACGTCGCGTATTGAACATCTATGGCCGCCAGTTGTGGTTCTTTCTGCGCAATCGTTGGATTTCCGCAATCACCTGGGTGGTGTGTCTCGCTGGCACTGCTTACCTGTTCTACATCGTCCCGAAAGCATTTTTGCCGGTGGGCGACAGTTCTTTTATTCGAGGTGTGATGGTCGCGCAGGAAGGCACATCGCCTGACCAGATGCACGCTTATCAGACACAAGCGGAAAAGATCATGAAGGCGAATCCCGCGGTTCGCAGCACGTTTACCATGAGCGGCAATGCGGCTTTCCTCGGGTCGAATCAGGCCTTCCTGATCGCCTTTCTGAAAGATCCCTCGCAGCGTCCTCCGATTGATCAGGTTGCCGGACAGTTGATGGGGGGAATCGCCGGTTCGATTCCCGGTGTGGTGGCCTTTCTGCAACCTAATCCGGCGCTCGAGATCAGCACTGGTGCCACTGCAAACGCGCAGGGCCAGTTTGCGTACGCTCTCTCTGGAATCGATCCCAACGAAGTGTATGCAACCGCCGAAAAATTGATGGCAAAGATGCACGAGTATCCGGGCTTTCTATTTGTGAACTCGGACCTCTACAACCACACGCCGAATCTGCAGGTCGATATTTTGCGCGACCAGGCGAAGTTGTACGGCGTTTCCGAGGCCCGGATTCTCTCGCTTCTGCACGACGCGTACTCGCAGAACTATAGCTACCTGATTAAGAAGGCGACCGATCAATACCAGGTAATCCTCGAAGTCGCCGATAATGAGCGTTCCGCGCCCGAGGATCTGGGCAAGCTTTACATCAAGAGTGACGACGGCCAGCGCATGATTCCTCTCAACGCTGTCACCAGCTGGCACCCTGTCATCGGGCCTCAAGCCGTGAATCACATTAATCAATTCACCAGCGTGACCATGTTCTTCAACCTGAAGCCGGGTTACGCAATCGGGCCGGCAACGCAGTTTGTGGAGAAGACGGCGAAACAGATTCTTCCCTCGAGCATTCAAGGTTCGTTGCAGGGCGAGGCGCTCACGTTCCGCAATACAGTCTCCGATCTGGCCATCCTTATGCTCGTAGCAGTGTTCGTCATGTACGTCATTCTGGCGATTCTCTATGAAAGCTATCTGCACCCCATCACGGTGCTCTCGTCCCTGCCAGTCGCATTGCTCGGCGGCTTGCTGACGCTCTGGCTGTTCCATGCAGAAGCCTCGCTCTATGCCTACATTGGCATGTTCATGCTGATGGGCATCGTGAAAAAGAATGGAATCATGATCGTCGATTTCGCGGACCAGCGGGTTCGCCAGGGGATCGCTGACGATCAGGCAATTCACGACGCCAGCATGGAACGCTTTCGCCCGATCATGATGACCACCGCCGCCGCGTTGCTCGGCGCACTGCCAATTGCACTGGGATACGGTGCTGATGGATCATCGCGCCGGCCCTTGGGACTGGTCGTCGTCGGTGGTCTGATCGTTTCGCAGTTCATCACCCTGTTCATTACTCCGGCCATTTATCTCTATCTGGAAGAATTCCAGGAGAAGGTCCTGGATCGAGTGTCCTTCCTGCGCTCCGCCCGCAAGCCGGTTGCTCCTGAGAGCCCAGCTTTTGCACTGCAGGAAGTGAACGGAGATTAATCATGAATCAAAGCCTAAAGCGTCCTTATCAGCTTGCGCTGTTCTTTGCCCTTACCGGGCTGACCGGTTGCGCTGTCGGACCCAACTATAAACGTCCGTCGGTCGAAGTCCCGGTTACCTATCGTTATGCGACCACCGACTCAACTGGCGTTGAAACGAAGCTGGATCAAAACAAGACGCCCGCATCGCTGGGCGACGAAAAGTGGTGGGAGGTTTTCCAGGATCGTGAACTTCAAGGCTTGATCCGTACCGCGCTGAAAAATAACTACGATGTCCGTATTGCAGCAACTCACGTTCTCGAAGCCCGGGCCCAACTCGGCATTACGCGGGCGGATCAGTTTCCGTCGTTGACCGGCGGCGGCAACATAACCAGCATCCAGGAGCCGAAAATCGGACCGATCCCTTCCTATGAGATCACACAGGGAGAAATCGGCCCATCTGCGTCCTGGAACCTGGACTTCTGGGGAAGATATCGTCGCGCCACCGAGGCCGCTCGAGCCAACCTGCTTGCCAATGAGTGGGCTCAAAAAGAGGTCATGGCAACTCTCGTTGCCGACGTCGCAAGTTCCTACTTCCAGCTTCGTCAAGTGGATCTGGAACTTGAGATTTCCAGGCGCACCTTGAATTCGCGGCGAGACTCTTTGCAGTTGACGCAGACTCTGGAGCAACACGGAATCAACTCTCTGCTCGATGTTCGCCAGTCGGAGCAACTGGTATACACGGCTGCTGCGGAAGTTCCGGACTTCGAGCGCCAGATCGCCCAGCAGGAGAACGCCATCAGCATTCTTCTGGGGAACAATCCTGGCGATGTCCCTCGGGGTCTAAAACTGACTGAGCAGCCCCATTCTCCGGATGTTCCCGCGGGACTCCCTTCTTCGCTGCTGGAACGACGGCCCGACATTCGTGAAGCTGAAGAGAGCCTGATTGCCGCCAATGCGCAAATTGGTGTGGCACGCGCGGCTTACTTTCCCCAGATATCACTCACTGCTGCTGCGGGCTATGAAAGTCCGGCGCTGACAGATCTCTTCACCGGTCCGGCTGGCGTTTGGAATTTGGCGGCCTCTGTAACCCAACCGATTTTTGAAGGCGGCAGGCTGAAGAACAATGTTCGCTTGGCTCAGGCGCAGCGCGAGCAAATGGTTCTGACCTATCAACAGACAATTCAAGGCGCCTTCCGAGATGTTTCAAACGCACTCATCGCGTATCGCAAGAATCGGGAGTTCAGAGAGCAAGAGGCACACCTGGTCGAATCGGCCCAGGATGCTGCCCATTTATCCCAAATTCGCTTCCAGGCTGGCACCACAGACTACCTCGAGGTGCTGACCAATGAGACCAATGCATTCTCCGCCGAGTTAGGGCTGGCCCAGGCCCAAGGCAACGAACTGATTTCATTAGTGCAGCTATACCAGGCTCTTGGCGGCGGATGGCAGTAACCGGAGCAGGGTTCAAATCCGACCAAAATTGGACGCTTCCGAGCTGACGGCAAACTGCAAGGGCATGATTGGAGCGAATGTTTTATCCAAGAAAAAATAGTTAGGGCAAGGCCACGCCCAGAATCAGTCTGGTCTGCTACTCTACCCGCGCCGCTATTTCGTCCAAAAGCTGTCGTGGTTCTGTTCTGGTCCCGAAGTGGGGCGGAGAAGTTGTGTTACAAACTTCGCCTCCGGGCTCCCGTTCAGCCACTTCTGAATTCTTGTCGGCGTGGAGTAGGTTTTTGTCATAAAAGTGAAGGTGAGGCTGTCCTCGCCATTCTTTCGCGGACACCTGTTGGGTCATCGAGCCGTACACGCCGACGCAAGTCTTTAGAAATCAGTAATCGAAAATTTGACGCTCTTGGGCCCCTGCAGTCCCTCTGGCCATAAGGGATTGGTTGCCAGTCCCATCCTTATACAAGAGAGATTTCTATGACAAAAATAATGTTGTTAGTGTTAGCAAGTCTTTTCATTGCCGACGGTACATTACATGCCAGTGGGCCGGCCGCTCCGGCTGGCGCGACTTTTTTCGACAATTTTTCAAGCGGGTCACTCGACACGTCCAAATGGATCGCCTCCAACTGGTCCGCGCCGGGTGGAGGCCAATTCGTTCCTTCGTATCTTGATTTCTCCTCCGGGATGCTGCGAATCAAAGTCACGCAGACCTACACCTCAAGCGGTGCGATCTCTTCGGTCGGCGGCGAGATACAGACCAAACCGAAGTTCGGCTTCGGAACCTATGTGTGGGTCTTCCGCGCTTCCTCGACTTCAAGTACTCCGACTGGAGACGGCGTTGCTGTCTCCGGCCAGATCAGCTCAGGTTTTGTATTTGTGAACAACTCACAGACAGAGATCGACACCCCAGAGATTGAAGGACAGAATCCCGGTACCCTGTGGTGGACAACCTGGTTAGGCTTGAACAAAAAGCAATGGACCGCGACGCAAGCCCCCATCGCACCCGAGAAAGGCTTCCACTATTACAAGTGCGTCTGGACACCGACGGCGGTCAAGTTCTACGTTGACGGCGTGCGGGTGTCGACGCACACCGGCGTCGTCCCGCAAGTCCCAGCGTTTGCCATGATCAACCATTGGGGAACCAACAGCACGGGCTGGGGTGGTCTGGCGACTCCCAATGTTACTCGCTACATGTTCGTGCGGAGCTTCAGTTTCACTCCGCTTCCGTAGCCACGCAGAACTTGCAAGAGCCACACGGTCAGTTAAAGCAAAATTGTGCGAATAGGACACAGAGAGGGAATCGCCCACTCGGAGGCAAGTATTGACCGCTGGAATCGCGAGGAACAGCGGCTCATTGCTGGTACGATCAACGTCCACACAACCGGCTACCTTGCCACGGAGGCGCCAACCGAGGCAGCAGCTGCGCCGGATCCATTTAAGTCAAGAAGATGAATCCAAGGCGCCAGTCCAACTCTCGAATGCTCTTCTCTTCCTCTCGTCTTCTTTAAAGAACGCCAGATAAGTCATCACGTGGTATCCAACAAATTGCTTCTGTCCCGGATGAAATCGGGCCAGTTCGTGCACCGGCCGCCAGGTTCCGGAGTTGATATAAATCCGGTTCTCGATGTCATTGCCCTCCTGGACAGATTGCAAGGGGACGATTTCATAGTGGTGCGTGTGTCCGTACACAATGAATTTCGCCCAACCCTCGGTAAAAGCCTTCTCCTGCAGCGCGTACGGATAAAAGCTTTCAGCCCGGCCACTCCCGAACTTCGAACTGAACCAGGCGGTCACGTCGCTGAGACCCGCCAGCGGCATTTCAGTGGAAATCTCAAAGCCCAGCTTTATCAGAATCGAGCTGCCGAACGGGCGAGCCTTCACGAAATCCAAGTGCAAGAATCTATGTACCAGATCGTTCCAGATAGTCTTGATTTCTTTCGCCAATTCGGGGGAGCACGTATTGCTCAAGAGTCCATCAACCCAGATCGGGATCATTGAGAGTGGCCGAACATTGTCGATCTCTCTCAACCCGGCGTCGCACGCATCCGGCAACCGGCTTCCTAAGTGATCACGAACGGCCATTCCAAACTTGTCAAGCAGCTCAATGACGATGACGTCCCCGAGTGAGGATGCATCCCGGTCGTGTTCGAAGTTGCTCGGATCGAAAATGTCCCCATGTCGAGCGAAGACCTTGTGATCGCGATAAATCTGCTCAATGAGAGCCGATTCAAAGGGTTCGTGCGGGAATGGGATAGAGGCTGAGTTCTGCAGGCCAAGAGCATCGACAATCCTGGCTCTAATCTGATCGTGCGCAGGCCCTTGCAGATGAAAAAACCAGTCATGATTGCCGACCAGATAGTGGATACGCACCGGTATGGGAACCCTTGCGGGAGGGTTAATCACGGCTCCGCCGTCGGGATTGGCGGGAGGAAGGCTCATGATCTCTGGATTGTGCAGGCTCTTCAGGATGGCTAGTGACTCTTTGTTGTTTGCGATCACATCTTCCGTGATCCGCTCCACCGTCTCAGCGAAACGCGGATCATTCTGATTACCCCAGGGGCGAACCTCCGTCGGAGCGTTGCACCACTTTGTGGAGCGTATGACATCAAGGATGTCTCCGAGTAGAACAAGGTCAATGCGTTCAATCGGGGCGTACTGTTTGTCGCTTCGCCACGAAGCGTCATAAGAGAGTTCACGCAAGCTCTCGCGGAATGATCTAAAGGCTCCACTTCGTATGGTCTCGCCCGACGTACCGTCCGTCAGATGTAAGTCACTAACGATTACGAGCACAATCCCGCTCCCTGGGGAGATGCAATTCGTGCATCCCCGCAAAACTGCGATCTTCCTTTACGCAGTGAAGCGTTCAAATAGGGCAGTGGCGTCGGCACCTCCGATGAAAGGGACGAGGAAATACTCAAAAACAATTTGGTTCTTGTTGACGGTCACCCGCAAAAAACCAGGCTGCTCCTCATTGAAGTTTTGCAGCTGCACATCGGGCAGTGTGGTCTGGACCGGCAGCTTGGGCGGCTTTTTCGGGTCGTTTAGCCCAAGGTTCTTCTGCAGCCTGTGAAGGCTCCGCGGGTCATTGGCGTACCCGCCGGCACCGGCGACCACATAGGGAATACTCCTGGTCTTGTTGGTTGCAGGGTCCTTCATTTTGCGCGAGAACCGCTGATAATTGTGTACGTGGCCTGAGATAATCGCGTCGGGCAGCCGCCCCGACGCGGCAATCGCGCGATCTAATGCATTCAAAATATCGGGCGATCCTCCATGCGCAGAGTCGAGCGAGTAAGGTGGATGGTGGACTGTCACGATTAGCTTTTTAGTTGGATCAGCGCTCCTGAGTTGGTCTTCCAAAAAGAACTGCTGATCGCTTCTGCCTCGCGCGTCCAAGCTGCCTTCGACGTTCGAGTATAGACCAATTATGGTGACAAACGGCGCCTCAAGCGTCCAGTACGGGTAAGGTTGGGTCATCGACATACGATACGGGCTCACGTAGCGTGGCGCCGAGTCACAGAAGTTTTCGAAGAATCCGTATAGCGATGGTTCGGTATCCGGAGTATCTCCCTTCTGCACGTGCGTGTCGCCATCGTGATTGCCGGGAATCGCGAAGATCAGAGCTCGGTAATACTGATAAGGTTCGTAGAACTCTGTTTTGTACAACCTTTGCTGCCCGTTGAAGTAAACCACGTCGCCCACAATGAATAAGAATCTGGGGGCTTCCTTCGCAGAGACATTATTAAGCTGCTGTTCCATGGCCGCAGCGACAGATTCCTGAGTTGCAGTTCCGTTGACGCCGCCAACGTCTCCCACGCAGTGAAAAACAATTTGACCTTGATCTTCTGCGGCCTTGCTCGCCACAGGATCGAAAACGCTAAACGGAACTGTCAGGTGTTGAGGTGGCGGATGAGGGATAACCTCGAATCGCGTCATGTCTTTTAGCTCTGCGACCGGGTCTCCTGTAGGCCGGCGTTGCTTTCCTACCATCTGATGGCGAGTTAGGTGAGATGGAATGGGAAATGGATGCTGAGGGGCTTGTGCCATGGATAAATTCCTCCATTTTCTAGAATTGAGACGTTTACCGGCTGGGACCAGGTTCGACTCTACACGCAGGTGCTAAATGGCAATCAGGCCCAGCATCTGACACATCGGCTAACCAACTACTCCAGGGACCGGCCCATTAGGAGTTGCGCACCAGCAGGGGGAGTTCACGGGAAAATATCCCGGGAGGAGGCACCAGAAGTAAGGTGTGAGGCATCGATTCGAAACTGCTTGCGCGACCTCAAAGCGATCGTTAAGACTCCCGCGATGTGAAATGTAACCCCGGCTTATATCGTCTATCACGGTTTGATTCGTAAGGTTGTTCGCCGTACGGTTGTGAGGTGTGGCGATACCGCTCGCTAATACAACAACAGCGATCATCATCATTACGCGCATGGTTGGACTCCGTTCACGGAAAATATGTGTCGGTCCTGAGCTTGATTAGTTTCGGGCACAATCGCCACCTGTCCGTTTTGAGCCTGAATCCTGAACCTTTGAGGTGTGGTCGTGGCGAGAAGAACTATCGGTACGCTTTTCGGGAGGGGTGGTACCCCGACCCCACCCGCCCCACTATTGCCCCAGTAATTGAGGCAGACTGTCTCAGGTTTTAATACTGGATGGTCGAGCAAAAGCACGAAAGAATAATCACGGACTTGAAATTTTCCGCTGCCGTCTGCGGCAACTTCATAGCGTGAATAGAACTGGTTTGAATTAAAACCTTCGTTGTCCCCCAGATTTGCGATGACGCCCTGAACAGCATAATTCCTAAGCCAGACGATCTGTTGCTCCACGTAATTCACCAGAAAAAAACCAAGCACGACTGTGACAACGTATGCTGCAAATGCGCCGGTGGCATTGAACTTTAAGTTCTGTAAAGGTCCTGAAACCGTTACAGATGTTTCGGGAAACATCTTAAAGATGAGTATCGCTGGAACCAGCGGCATTAACACATACAAGATGTACAGCGCAAAAGAGAAGAACACGGCGAAATTGTTATCCATGGTGGCCCCGTATTATGGACGAATCCGAAGACCAGTCAAGCAAAAGTGCGTTGCTGATTTTCTGAATTCGTAAATTGCATCGGGTTGACGGCCAGGCACCGCTTCTCCATGGATAGGCAACTCTTTGTCTCTTACACAACATGCTTTAGGCTGTTACGAAAACAGAACAGA
>DASPTU010000063.1:0-35261 GCA_035623255.1 Terriglobales bacterium
CATCACGCAAAACAAATTAGGCTCCCCGATCAGTCTGGCTTACGGCGAACAGGGCAAGTATTCCCTCGCCGAAGAATCCCTCGCCGCGCAGGCAAAGGTTCCTCCGCAAATTGCCGTGAAGTTCGTCGACGTCACGAAAAAGTCAGGTCTCGTAACCAAGTCTGTGCCCGCGGGCGATGATCTTGCGTCTTGGCTTGGGCCGGGCGCCTGCTTTCTGGACTACGACAACGACGGACGTATTGACGTTTTCCTGCCTGATAATGGCAAGGAAGGCGGCATGTCGCTCTATCACAATCTCGGGAACGGTAGGTTTGACGATGTCACTCGGAAGGCTGGCCTCGATCCCACACTTCACGGCATCGGCTGCACCGCCGGGGATTACGACAATGATGGATTCCCCGACTTGGCCGTAACGTTCAACGGACGATTCGTGCTTTTACACAACGAAAAGAATGGAACGTTCAAAGACGTGACCGAAGCTGCTGGCATACAGAGCAATGGCCTGAATGCAGGTGCAACTTTCATCGACTATGACCATGACGGCGACCTGGATCTCTACATCACACGCTATAAGGACAGCCGCGCATTCGATCCTAGAAATCGTGAGGAAGGAGTTGTCGGAGATTCAAGCGGTTCGAACCTGTTGTGGAGAAACGACGGCAACGGAGCTTTTGCGGAGATTGCTCGTTCCATCAACTTGCAGGGATGGTCGCCAAGCCTTGCCGCGATTGGCACTGATTGGAACAACGACCGGGCAGTCGACCTCGTTCTGACCGAGGCTCTGGAGCCTTTAACGATTTTAGAGAATCCTCGCGAGGGCCCGTTTATGAATCGGCAGTTTTTCCCTGCGAAAGGGATCGGCACCTTCGCTGGCATCGCCGTCCTCGATTTCAACCACGACTCTTGGATGGACCTGGCTTTCACCCACTGGGGATCTCCGGCCGTCACGCTTTGGCGCAACAATCAGGGCAAGAACTTCGAGCAAGTTCCGCTCCCCGAGACGAATTGGGTGCGCGCCTACGGTATCGCCGCCTTCGACTACGACAACGACGGCTGGGTTGATCTCGTCGCTGTCGGCGAAACGAAGGATGGCAAAGGCGAAGTACGTTTATTCCGAAATCTAGGCCCGGATGGCTTTAAAGACGTCACCTCCGACGTCGGCCTCGACAAGATCAGTCTCAAGAATCCTCGTGCTGTTATCGTCGGTGACTACGACAACGACGGTACCTCCGATCTCCTCATCACGCAGAATCACGGCCCGGCAGTCCTGCTCCGCAACCAAGGTGGAAATCAAAACCACTGGCTGCGTTTGAACCTGAAGGGGTTGGCGGACAACAAAAGTGCTATCGGCGCCAAGGTCGAGGTCTTCTCCGGAGGCAACCGTCAGAAATTTGAGATTGCGGGATCAAACGGATACCTGGGTCAGAATTCACCCTATTTGACCGTGGGTCTCGGCCAGGCAAACGAAGCTGACGTTGTCCGCATGTTCTGGCCCACAGGAGTTCTGCAGGATGAGGTCGAAGTCGCCGCCGACCGGGAACATAAGTTCCTCGAGATTGATCGTCGCGGCAGTTCCTGTCCTACTCTTTTCGCCTGGGATGGACACGAATATCGATTTGTCGCTGATATGCTTGGTGCTGGAGTTGTCGGGCACTGGGTCGCGCCGGGCCAACGCAACACTCCGCGTCCCACCGAGTACGTGAAGATCGATCGCAGTTCCATTCGTGAGAAAGACGGCAAACTCAGCTTCCGCTTTATGGAGCCTCTTGAAGAAGCGGTCTATCTGGATCAGGTCAAGCTTTTCGCGGTTGATCATCCTGGCGACATAGAGGTTTATCCGAACGAGTTTTTTGCCAGCAATCCTCCCTACCCTTCATTCAAAATTGTTTTCAGCAAGGACGCGAGACCCCCTGCGGCAGCGCACGATGATCACGACCACGACGTTCTACCTGGTCTCCTGGCGCATCGCTATATCGGCGATTTCGACCTGCTGCCATTCCAAGGGTTTACCAAACTCCACGGCCTCGAACTGGATTTGGGGGCGCCATATCGCGGTGGCCCGTTGTGGCTGCTGATGCACGGCGAAATCGAGTATTTCAGCGCAACGAGCATGTATGCCGCCGATCAAGCCGGAATCAAGCCGATCGCTCCTTACGTGGAGGCGCTGGACGCGAGCGGAAAATGGACGCGCGTCATTGATGACCTCGGTTTTCCCGCCGGCGGCCCGCGCACCATAACAGCAGACCTCACCGGCAAGCTGCCCCATGGCACAAAACAAATCCGCATTTGGACAAATCTGCAGATTTACTGGGATCGCATCCTCATTGACCGAACAAGTCAGCATCAGAACGCTCGCCTGACCGGGGTTCCGCTGGTTCGTGCCGATTTGAGCTTTCACGGGTTTCCACTCAAGATCGAAGATCTGCCACCTGGAAACGTGAGATACGTTTACGAAAAGACCAGTGCGACCGGCCCCTACACGCGTCCGGCAGGAGCTTACACGCGCTACGGGGACGTGCTGCCGCTGCTGCGAGAATTTGACGACAAGCTGGTCATCTTTGGCTCGGGGGACGAAGTCGCTCTCGATTTCGATCCATCGCGATTGCCTGTGATGCCTCGCGGCTGGATTCGCGATTATTTCTACTTCGCGCGTGGTTATGAGAAAGACATGGACTTCTATGCCTACGACTTCACCAGTGTTGACCCCTTGCCACACAGCCGGATGCATACCTACCCCGGAAAATCGTTCCCCTTGGACAACGAACACCTGAACTACTTTCTTGAGTACAACACTCGCTTTATGTCGGGAAAGGAAGCGCGAGGTTACAAGTTCGATTACGAACACTAACTCATGAAATCGTTTTAGTATTGACAGTTCTCCGCCAACATAATCCAATACGCCCAATGGCCTCCTCCATTTCTCCTGGCATCTCTTCTTCTTCCTCCCCGCGTCTGAAGCGATCTCTTACCCTATGGGACCTCATTCTCTATGGGGTAATTGTCATTCAGCCGGTCGCGCCGATGTCCATTTTCGGAGTGTTGAGCGACCGCGGGCACGGTCATGTTGTGACGACAATTCTGATCGCCATGGTTGCGATGCTCTTTACCGCCATCAGCTATGGCCGGATGGCGCGCGCTTATCCCAGCGCCGGTTCGGCGTTCACGTACGTGGGTCAGGAGATCAACCCCGCCCTGGGCTACGTAACCGGCTGGAGCATGGTGATGGATTACATGCTTAATCCAATGATCTGCACCATTTGGTGCAGCCAGCAGGCGCACGTATTTGCCCCGGCCATTCCTTACGGAGGATGGGCTCTTTTCTTTGCGGGCATCTTTACTTTCTTGAACGTTCAGGGGGTGAAAACCTCAGCGCGCGTGAATACTGGCTTGGCAACGGGAATGGGAGTAATCGTCGCAATCTTCTTCGTTGCGGCTGCGCGGTACATCTTTGGAATGCCGCACGACGGGGCCGCATTCTTCAGGCATCCTTTCTACGATCCGCAGCTTTTCAATGCCAAGGCGGTGCTTGGCGCCACTTCCGTCGCGGTGCTGACATACATCGGCTTCGACGGTATTTCTACGCTTTCGGAAGAAGCCGAGAATCCGAGGCGCAACATCCTGTTGGCGACGGTGCTCACCTGCCTGGTCATCGGCCTGCTGTCCGCAATGGAAGTTTACGCGGCGCAACTCGTGTGGCCGGCCTCGCAGCCGTACCCGAATGTCGATACTGCGTTCACTTACGTGGCCGGTCGGGCCTGGCAGCCGCTGTTTGTGGTTCTTGGGTTCACACTTATCGTAGCCAACTTCGGCTCGGGACTGGGAGCTCAGCTTGGGGCAGCACGTTTGCTGTTCGGAATGGGAAGGAGCAACGCGTTGCCCAAGTCGTTTTTCGGGGCCGTCGACCCCAGGCATCACGTTCCGCGAAACAATGTAATCTTTGTGGGCGTGATCGCACTGGGTGGAGCTTTCCTCCTGCCGGCAATCGCCGGCGAAGCCACAGGATTCGAACTCGGGGCGAATCTTCTGAACTTCGGCGCCTTCATCGCTTTCATGGGCGTAAACGCCGCTGCCTTTGTTCGCTACTTTCTGCGTGCTGAACACAAAACACTCGGTAATCTGCTGCCACCGATCCTGGGATTTGTCATCTGTTTCTTCCTCTGGTGGAACCTGAGCACAAAGGCCCGCATTTTCGGAACTCTCTGGATGGCTGTTGGCATTGCGGTCGGGGCCTGGAAGACCAACGGCTTTCGTGGTCACCTGATTGATTTTGAGTTGCCACCCGAAGAAGCTTAGTCAGCCCTGCATGGCCTCGCCGCGGCCTTCTCTTTCCCTAGGTTACAATGCAGTTATCAGTCTCCTGGCGCCATGAAGTGTCCTTTCTGCGGTTTCGCAAATGACAAGGTGGTGGATTCGCGCGAAAGCAAGGAAGCCGAGTCCATCCGCCGCCGCCGCGAGTGTCTGAAATGCGGCAAGCGCTTTACCACCTATGAGCGCATCGACGAAATACCGTACATGGTGGTGAAAAAGGACGGCCGGCGCGAGAAATTCGATCGCCAGAAAGTGCTGAACGGTTTGCTCCGGGCGTGCGAGAAACGCCCGGTTCCCATCAGTAAATTGGAGCAGATCGTCAACGAAGCCGAGAGCTTTGTCATTGAATCGCCCGAGCGCGAGCGGCGGACCAGCGAACTCGGCGAGCTCATTATGAACCGCCTGAGAAAGTATGACAAAGTTGCCTACGTGCGCTTCGCTTCGGTTTATCTGGACTTTAAAGATGTACAGGAATTCCTGACCGAATTGAAAGATTTGATTAAAGCCAAGGACGGTCCGGACGTTCGCACCAAGAACGCGGTCAAGACCCAATAAAGTCGGATACGATCTCCATGCTTCACAGGATCACTCTCATTCCCGGCGATGGCATTGGACCTGAGGTCACCCAGGCTGCCGTGCGCATCCTCGAAGCCACCGGATTGACGTTCGACTGGGAAAGCTACGCGGCGGGTGCTGATGCGTACGACAAATACCACGAATACATTCCCAAAGACCTCATTGATTCAATCGAACGTACCCATGTCGCGCTGAAAGGGCCGATCACCACCCCCATTGGTGGCGGATTCTCCAGCATCAACGTGGAGTTGCGCAAACGCTTTGAGCTTTACGCAAACTTCCGGCCGATTCGCAACCTGCCTCACATTCCGACTCGCTATCCTGATGTTGATCTCATCATTGTGCGCGAAAACACCGAGGGGCTTTACTCCGGGATTGAGCACGAAGTTGTTCCAGGCGTGGTCGAGAGCCTGAAGATCATGACCGAGAAGGCCTGTACGCGCATTTCGCGGTTCGCCTTTGAATATGCTCGCAAAAACCAACGCAAGAAGATCCACGCCATCCATAAGGCCAACATCATGAAGCTTTCGGATGGCTTATTCCTGCGCTGCGCCCGAGATGTATCCAAAGAATATCCGGAGATCACCTATGCCGAGCACATCGTGGACAACACCTGCATGCAACTGGTAATGAATCCTTACCAGTACGACATGCTCCTCATGGAGAATCTGTACGGCGACATCATCTCCGACCTCTGCGCCGCATTCGTCGGCGGCTTGGGGATGGTGCCCAGCGCGAATTTCGGCGGGCACTGTGCGATTTTCGAAGCGGTCCACGGCTCGGCGCCTGATATTGCTGGCAAGAATATCGCGAATCCCACTGCAATCATTCGCTGCTCGCTGCTGATGCTGCGCCACCTCGGCGAATTCGACGCCGCCCTGAAGATCCGCAACGCCCTCGAGAAGGTTTATCGCACTCGTGAGAAGTTGACGCGCGATATCGGTGGCAAAGCTACCACCTCAGAATTTGCCGAGTCGATCATCGAAGCCATGCAGTCAGAACCGGTGTGCGCCCGGTGAAGCGAAAACGCATAGTTGGCGGCACTTCGCAATTACCTACGCTCTAGAATTTTGTGTGATACCGGGCGTCAACCGCGATTCCTCCAACCTCATCTCGTGTGACGCTCACCGACCATCGTTTATTCAGCCGGTATTCTCCCTGGACGATTTCCTGGCCCGGTTGGGTCACATCAGTAGAGAAAGTGAACAGAAAATTTCTCGTCACACGCTGCTGCAAAGCGATGCGCGCCGATGGATTCGCATTATTTCCCCCTATTAGCGGGTCAATCTGCAAACTGGAAATCCCTGCCAGCCTCTGGATGCTGCCGCTCACCCGGCTTGCAGCCTGACTGGCGAGAAGGGAATCTGTGCTTGTGCCTGCGGCAGCGGCCTCTTCGGTCGTCGTCTGTCCACGATACAGCAAGCTGATGATGTCCGCCGTCGGCAGCGCCGGATCGGAAAGATACGTTGTGGTAAGCCTGTCCAATGGTCCCAACAGCGTCAACGTGAGGTTGTATTGTTCCACCGTTGTGGTTGCTTGCACATTGAGCACCGGCGTAGTCGCGTTAGGATTATCGAAAGTGATGATCCCGCGCTGCAGCTGATATCGATTGTTCATGAAGAACAGCTCGCCGGAGGTGAGATCCACTCTGCCCACAATGACCGGGTCGGCAGCAGTGCCGATTACTTGCAGATTGACGGTCCCTTCAATACTCACCGCAGAACTGCGTGCTGTCAGGTTCGAAGTTGATTGCACTGCGACCGCCAGCTTGATGTTGTCCGCAAAACTCTGACGCGAAGACGGCACCGAGATTCCGTTGAACTGGCTCGTGAAACTTGTCAAGTCGAAGTCAGGCGTAATACTCAGGCTGTCAATCAATGTGCGCCCGCTCAGACGTGCGGCCTGCATGGTTCCGGTGAAAGTGAGATTGCTGTCCAGCAAAGTACGCACGCCCTCCGGATAAAGCAGCCGAATGGACTTTCCCTGCAAGGCAACGTTAAACGCAAGCGTTGGGTTAAAAGCGACTGAACCGCCGAGCGTGACCTGCCCGCCACCCGTTACGCCTTTCAAGTCTCTGATCTGCAGTCGGTCATTATTGATGTCGAGCGTCCCATTCAATTTTGAAAGGCTCAGCGGAGACTGGCTCGTTGACAATGCTCCATCCTTGACCTGCATCGTTCCTTGAAGCACCGGATGGCGAATCGTGCCGCTGCCGCGAACCTCGAGACCGACCGAACCTGAGCTCTTGAGGTCCGGTATAAAGACGCCTAACAGGCGAAGATTCACAGTTCCTTCAGCCTGCACATTCATGGGCACAGCACCCTGAACCGGCACTGTCCCTCGGATTCTCAGAGAGGTCTCGGTGCCGCGGATGTCGGCCGGAGCGAGCACTATCACCGAATTGGCGTAATCAGCATGAATCGGGTCCGAGTTGGCGAATTGAAGCGATTGATAGTTGCCATCTAGGCTTGGAATGGTCAGGTGTGCTTCGAGGTGGGATGCATCCTTGAGTGGACCTTTTATCGTGGCATGCAGTTCGGTCTCGCCATGAAAATCGGCTGGCACGGCGGGGGCATAAACCGCAAGAAAAGGATCGAGCGGCACCTTGCTCGTGTCGATCTTCGCTTGCGTGTTGTAATTCCCAACGAGATCGACGGTCGCTTTGGCCTGCACGAAAGCCTGAGTAACATTGGTGCTCATCAACAGTTCAGCTTTCTTGTTCTTAACACTCACTTGGGCCCTCATGCCGGTTATCGCAGTTTCACGAACCTGCAAAGTGGGCACTTGCAGCACAAGGTCTAGCTGTGGGTCGTCAATTGTGCCGGCTCCGTTGCCGGAAGCGCTTAGCGTTCCCGCCAATGGCAAGTTCTTCGCTTGCACCGATTGCAATTTCTGCAAGACGATACCTGGCACGCTTAGTTCAACTTTGTAGGCCTTTGTTGTCGGCGTGTATGCAAGATCGGCTGTAGCTGCACCGGCACGCAAGGTCAGCTCAACCTGCGAGTGAATTGTGTCATCGGCCCCCTGAAAATGAGCCACTAAACTCTGAATCGGCTCATCGTAGGCAGCCCCCTTAGTCACTTGAACTGAGCCGTGCCCGGCAGGATGCAATTCAGAGCCATGAAACGCAATATCGGCGGACAAGGTACCAGCAATGGGATACTCGACACTTGCCAGATGTGCCAGATCGGCCACCGACATTCTCCTTGCCGATAAGCTGGCTGTAATTGGATCAGAACGAACATAAGACCAATTTTCAAGTCGAGCCTGCGCGCTGAAGGTCAACTCCCCTTGTCGCGCGTTCACCAGCGATCCTTGCTCAATGTTCAATTGTGATGGGCTTGCATCCCACTGCAAGTACGCACTCTTCCATTGGCTTCCCTGGACCTGCAAGTTGTGCGCATCCAGGTGACCCGAGACATTCGGTTTTTTCACCGGCCCCTGTAACACTGCGTTCAGGCTTGCCGAACCGGATATCGCCAGCGACTTCAATGATTCTTGCGGTTGGAAGGACGCCGCCAAATCGGCAAATTGATGCAAGTCCCCCAACATCGCGTGAATCCTTAAATTGGATCGCCTGCTGAGTTCGCCATCCACTGTCACGGATGTGGAAGGCATGCGGAGCACGGTCTGGTGCAGGGCAATTACACTTTGCCGACCATCGTAGGTCAGCCGCACCGTTCCATCGAGCGGCACTGTCGGCGGCGGGGATATGGAATTGTTCCAGACGGTGGCCCGAACATCAACATCCGCCCGCGCGCGAACATTCTTCACGCTGCCGGTCCACGAGGCATCCACTTTTGCATTGGCTGTACCCGTCACAGGCATGCGTCGAATCTCGTCATGCCTTATCGACTTTCTCGCAGACTCAAGCGACACATGCTGCAATGAAGCGCCCACCTTGCCTGTGGGAGTTGTATCGAGCCGATGAATTGCAAGCTCGCCGGCTATGTTCCCATTCGCTACCTCCCCAGTGATAGCGCGAACATCAAGATCTCCATTCGCGAATCGGTACTGGGCTTTCAGAGCGCGCGCCTTCACATTGGCATCGGCAGAGACCATTTGCAGTTCGCTGCTTTCAATTCTTCCGTCCAGCGAAGCACTCCGAAGCAGCGATTGGTTAGGAATATTCTGATATCGGAGCCGACCATCCGCCTGAATGTCCCCGGTTAATTTGACCGCAGGCACCATGGCAGCGAAGTCCTGCGGATGAACCAGAATCTGGTACCCCGCATTGACCTTGGGATTGCTGTAATCGGTGATATCACCATGAACCGCGATCCGCGAAGATCCCACGTTCAGAAGCAGCGACTCGATCGTTATGCCGGACGGCGTAGCGCTGAATTGCGCGTCCAGATTGTGCGCCAGAGAGGGGTATTTCGCATATTCCAATCGGCCCCGGCGATAAGAAAGATTCCCCTCGTAACGCGCGGCCGACGAGTCGAGGTGAATCTCGGTTTTCAGATCATGCAAATCCGCATTCAGCGGAATCTTCGCCTCGTTGTAAGAGATTTCACCATCGCTGAGCAGCACATGTCCAACCGCCAGATCCCAGATGTTCGTGCTGCCCGCGGTTTGCCGCTGAGGGGGCTCAGGGAAATTACTCTTCCCGTTCCTGTCCACGAGCACGTTAGCGATGGGATGCTCTATGAGCAGTTCCGTAAGCTGCAGTTTGCGATGTAGGAGGGAACGCAGGTCGATTCCAATCTTGAGCTCCTGAACTTGCAAGAAAGGCTTCGTGTTCGCGGGCTCCGTACCGTGCAGCACCATTCCGTAAAGATCAAGGCGGAGTGGCAAAAGGTGGACATTCCAATTCTGCAACTCCAGTTTTCCGCCCGTCGCGTTCTGACCTTCCTCGACAATCTTTTCCAGAACAAAGTGATGGAGCCAGGGACCCCGTAACACAACGTACGTCCCAACCGCCATGACAATGAGAACTATGCCCGCAATCCCGGCCATCCAACGAAGAGGCTTTTTCCAGTTCATCGTCCGCCTCAGAACGCCTGTCCCAGTGTGATGAAGTATTGGTTCTCATTGATGCCTGGTATGGCTTTGAACCGGTGTCCAAAGTCCACCCGAACCGGGCCAATCGGTGTCGAGTACCGAAGCCCGATCCCAACCGTGCTCGTGTAATTGTTGAGGAACTGGTTAAAGTTGATCGCGCTGTTCACATTTCCACCGTCATAAAAAATAACTGCGCCCAAGGCAGAGATGATCGCCTTCAATGGAAAGCGCAGTTCTGAGTTTAGGATAAACAATTGTCTCCCGCCCACCGGAACTGTGACGTTGACGCAATCCTTGGTGCCGGTGAGCACGTTGCAAAACGGCACGATACGTTGCGGGCCGGCTTGATCGATGGGGAAACCGCGCAGCGTGGTCCCGCCGCCGGTGAAAAATAACTGGCTGGTTGGCACGAAACTCCCCAAGAACGGTTTGTCGAATCCCAACCGGATGCTGTTGGCGAATACCATGCCGTGGACTGGCTTGTAGAAGGCATATTGCCCAAACAGACGCGCAAAATTGGCGCTCGACCCAAACGCCGTAGGAGTTACGCCTAAATTGGCCGTGGCGAAAGAGCCACGGTGGGCGTCCAGCGGCTTATCGCGCGTATCCTTGATCAAAGCGGATGAAGCGGTCGAGAGCTCGACATCTCTGTCTTGCGGAAGCACCAGCTCGGGAACAAGCAAATCCGAAAGACTTGTGTGATTGAAGTCATAGCGAAATTGCAGCCGCGTATCATTTTTATTGTTGAGAATTCTCTCCACTTGGAAGGCGCCATCGGAAAGCTTAGCCGCATAAAGCGGATTTTCGGTGGTACGCTCGAAAGAAACACTGGCTAAGCCGCTCCATCGCGTTCCCTCAAGATGAGGAAACCCGTAGGTTGCGAGAGCACGTTGATCCAGCCTCGCGGCCCGCAGCGAGATGCTTGCCGTTTCTCCCTCCCCGCGCATATTCCTTCGCGTAATTGCGATCGATCCCCGGGGACTGGCATAAGTCGCCTGGCTCGGGGCCACTTGGCCGTTACCAATATTGATGGGCGGCAGGCCAGGAACCGCCACCGTGCCCGATGGCGTATTCGCTCCCCGGTGCGACACCTCGAATCCAAAGCCGTAACTGATGTCCGTTCGTTTCGCTTCGTGCAGTTTCACGAGAGTGTCCGCCTCAGGCTCGTCGCTGATGGGCTTCTTGGGTCCGATGCTGGCCCAATCGAAAATCTCCAGATTATAAAGTCGCGTCTGCGCTGCCAGAAGCTCTTCCTGGCTCAGCGGTTTCTCGGGTTTTAGCGCCACGGTTTTTTGGAGCAGAGAATCCCGGGTACGTTTTTGTCCCATGTAGAGAACGGTGCGAATCCGCACCTGTTGGTTTTCGGTGATTTCGTAAACAACGTTGACATGATTTGGATCGTCTGAAGCTCGGCTGACCGTTGCCTTAACTTCGGAGTTGAGATATCCACGGCTCAGGTAAGCGGCTGAAATCTGACTGCGATCGCTAGCCAGTTTCCCCGGCGAGAAGGGGCTCCCGGCTTGCAGCCGGAACCTAGCCTTCCCCGTAAACTGTGCCACCGGGATGTGCTCGTTTCCGATCAATGCCACGTTATCAACAATTGTCCGTGGGCCTTCGGCAATGGTGAACGTCACGTCGACCTTCGGTTCGTGATCAATTACTTGTGATGTTACCTTCACGTCTTCGTAGCCAATGTTGCGATAAAGCGACTCGATGTTCTTTGCGCTGGTCTGCACCAATTTGTCGCTGTACGTCCCGCGGGTCACGATGTGGGCTTTTTTGATGGGAATATTCGCGAGCAACTCACTCGTCTGGATTTCATGATTCCCCTGAAAAAGAATCTTGGCAACCTTGTGCTTCCTGCCTCTGTCAATCTGGTAAGTAACAGCTACTCGGTCCGGCTGGCGCTCAAAAGCGACACTCACTTTGGCGTCGAAATAGCCGTCTTTCTGGAAGTAATCGATCAGGTTTTGTTGCCCTTGGTTCACCAGATCGCGATCGAGCGCACCTTCCGAGTAGATGGGAATCAATTTCCTTCTTTCCCTTCCGGACAGGAAAGGCAAAAACGTCAGTCGTGCGCCGATCGTACGGACTATTACCGTCGGGCCGAGGTCAACGACAAAGGTCAGGTCGACGCGGTTCGTGTCGGCATGGTAAACGGGACCTTTCTGCTGTACCTTACTCGCCAGGTAGTTCTGGTTGGCCAGCGACTTCTTGATCAGTGAGGTTGCCGCCTTAATCCGGCCGGCCTTGTATGTTTGGCCTGATTTCAACAGACCACCGCTGAATCGCGCCCGCCATGAACGGACTGAGCGCAACAGGTGCGCTTCCACGGCCGCATTCGGGGCCTCGATCTCCACTCTCCCGATTTTCGCTCTCTCTCCAATAGTGGCACGAAAGCTGACATTCACGAGTTGGTTGACATCATCCAGGCTGATATCTGCGTGCACCTGGGCCTGAAAGTATCCGTTTTCCACTAGAAGCTTGTTCAGGGCTGCCTCTGCTCCCGGCAAAAGATATTTGTCGTAAGGATCCTGGCCTGAGAAATTGACAACCTGGAGCAGTCGAACGTAGCTGAAGTACTTGACTAGTTCAGGGAACTCCACCATTCGCACGTAATAAGCAGGCTCCAAAATGAAGGTCAGCCGGAGTCCGTTGGGCTCTGGAGTGACACTGGTTCGCACCTTACTGAACTTGCCGGTTTCTGCAAGCACAGAGATGCTGGCCTCTACCTGCTCCTGGGAATACGGCTGTCCAGCTTTTTGTGCCAGGAGACTTCGAAAGGGCTCGACATCGATGTGTGGATCGGCCACCAGATCCACGGCAATCACAACTTCGCCCTGGTAGGCCGCTTCGGCGGCGGAGAACGTAGCCTGCCCAAAACTATCAACTGTTAACAAAATGATCAGAAGGAAACCCAAGCGAAGCATTCGTGGGTACCAGAGAACAGCCGAAGTAGCGGCCACAATGCGAACACAGCGGCTCGTCGTCAGATGCTCCTGCCCTGATATGAGATGCCCATTTCGCATTCGAGCCCACTTGGCTGGTTGAGTGTACCCTGCCGCTGCGCTATGACATCCACCCAACAGCTTGGCATCTCCAGTGACCACTCGTGGAAAGCCAGGAAGTGCAGCTAGATTAGCAAAGCGGGTAGGAATCGCGAACCGTGGAGAAAAGAAGTCAACCGTCGCAGGACCCGCAGGCGTGGGGTCCCGAGGCTCGTGGTTAAGACAGTATGCCTAGCAGGCGCAACGTACTTATTGCCGCCATCAGGGTCAAAAAAGCCGTCGCCAACAGCTCGACTATGTACGCTACCGTGCGTTGGACAACTTTTTCGGAGCCACTATCGCTCATTGTCAACTCCCTGCGGAATTCTTGGATGTCCCCAGATTGCCTGGTCATGCCGGCACACACAATGGCTCGATGGTGGCAAATATCACCTATTGGTGTGTTTACGGCAGTAATCCAGAGCTAGTGACGGGAGTCATTGCCGCTCAGTGAACGGCCTTCAATTCCTCACCCGGTATTCCGTGAATACCTTTGCCAGTCTTCAGCAGGTAGGCCATGTAGATTACGATGCCCAGGTTAATAACCAGCACCGCAATATCGAAGAGAGTCTGCCTGTGAGCCAAACGATAGATCTCATATGGCAGGTATAGAGAACCGGAGATAAGCGCAATCCACTCTGCCCAGGCTCTTGCGTGCCACAGACCATAGGCCTCCAGGAAGCGCAGCACCGAATACGCCAGCCCGGCTCCGGTGATCGCCCATAGCTTGGAGTCGGTCAGTGTGTCCGCCCAGTCCAGAAACCGCTGGGCGAGATGACCGTCCGTATTGACATGAAGCAGTTGCAGCAGGCTGTCGGCGAAGCCCCAGGGGTCCTGGCGGACACCGAAGATGATCACCATCGCAGCGCCCAGCACGACCAACCCTTTGGCCAGTTCGATCGTCGCAATGCCGCGCAACGCTTGCAAAGTGTGGTCACGGGGTCCTCGCGTTGATCCGACTCGGCTGTGCACGGTCGAGTGCATAAATGTATTATCTGCCCGGTTGTAGCATCAATTGTTGCGCCGGAGTAAATATGCGGCCACGCATCAACAATGTACTCACCAAAGATGTCAATCCCGAGGCGGCTAGAATCATCGCCAGGACCACGAACTGATAGATCGCCGCGTAGATCGGTCGAGACCCGGAAAGCAGCATACCGGCCATCAATCCCGGAATCCATACGATGCCGAGTGATCGTAGCGAGTCAATAGCCGGAATGAGGCTGGCCTCACAGGACGCTTGCACATAAGGTGACACACTGGTGTTTGCCTCGGCTCCCAAAGCCAAAGCTGTCTCAATCTCCCCCGTGTGGGACAACACGTCCGACCGAAAACGGTTTAATGCGAGGCCGTTTGTGTTCATCGCGTTTGCGATCAGCATGCTGCCGATAGGCACCAGCGCAGTAATGGCGGTATCAATTACCCCCGCCCAGGTCATCACAGCAATCACCGAACCAGCGCCGCAAGCGATTGCCCACGTGGAAACGCGAAAAGCGTCGGGCATACCCTTGGCTCGGCGAGCCGAAGTTGCTCCCGCCGCCACCATCATACCCATTAGCAAGAACACACTCGTCCAGCGGGGTCCTCGCAGCAGCAACAACAAAATCGATCCCATGGCCACGATCTGCACAATTCCGCGCAACATCGCCACGATCGCGTCGCGCTCAAGATGGATTTTCCGTCTCCTCGCCAGCAGGACCACTATCAGCGCCGCAAGAGCAGCGACCCCTGCCTGGGCCAGACCAAGAACCAACTGATCGCTGATGAAATCCTTAAGCATCGAACACCTCCTTCGCGGGGCCAGAACGCACAATCCGCCCTTCGCGGATTAGCAAGGCAGGTCCCGCCAACCGGGAAGCCTGAGCAATGTCGTGGGTCACAAGTACGCAGGTGAGGCCTTGATCTCTGACAATCCCTTGAAGCAGTGTTTCGACCTCGATTTTGGACGCTTCGTCCAGCGCTGACGTCGGTTCATCCAAAAGAAGCACCAGCGGCGAGTTCGCCAGCGTACGAGCGACGGAGACTCGCTGCGCTTCTCCTCCGGAAAGATTCGCGACATTGCGAGCAGCATATCCTTCCAGCCCAACCTGACTTAGCAACGTCTCCACGCTCTGCGAGGACAAAGTCTCTCCCCGCTGTAGCGGGCCAAATTGCAAGTTCTGCTCCACTGTGCCCGGAAACAGGTAAGGTCGCTGTGTAACCATTCCTATTTTTCTGCGCAACTCGCGTGGCGGTATTTGGCGGTAGTCAACACCTGCCAGGTATACCGTTCCGCTGCTGGGCTCATCCAGTCGGTTTAGCAGTCTTAGCAAAGAAGTCTTTCCGGAGCCGCTGGGACCGACAATGGCCAGCACTTCACCGCTCCGCACCCCGAAATTTGCTTGCTCAACCAGAACCTTGGTGTCCACAACGCGTCCAAGGTTCTCCGCGCGCAGGATAACGGCATCGTCAGCACCGGGGATGGCCACAGTTGGATTCGTACCGAGCGTAGGGTACACCTGATCACATCAAGTGCTCTATGCGCTTGCCGTTTGTGCACGCACTGCCGAGCGCAATTCGGACAGGATCTCCTGGGCCGCTTCGCGGGCAGCATCCTGCTGGGAAACATCAAAAGAAATCGCACCTACGCGCGCGTGGCCGCCACCGCCATAGCGTTCGCAAACCTTTGCAAGATTAACCACCGGTTCGAGGGGGGCCCACGGGTTCGACCCGACGGAGACCTTCATGCGAAATGTGCTCTTGCTGAGACCAACGCTGTAGATCGACTTGGGGTGCAGGTAATAAGGGATGAACTTATTGTAGCCCTCCAGTTCCTGATCACTGATGTCGAAAAACAGCGTTCCGTCTTTCAATTCCGTGCGTTCGCGCAGGATCGCGATGGAGCGTTGGTGCCGCTCCAGCAGCGGCGGCAATAAGGGTGCGACAAACGCCTCCTTCAGAATGTCGCCCAGTGGCTTCGTTGCCAGCAGCGGAATCAGTCTGGGAACGAGGTCGGGGTTCTGCGTGGCTTCGATGATCATGGTCAATTTCATTGCCGGCTCGTGCATCTCGACGGCGGTCTTAGCGTCAGGATACAGTGCCCCGTCAATGATGTCGGTCCACTTGATCAAATCCGCCACGGGGGCAGGATTGAAGCCGAACCGCTGCTCGGCAATTGTGGCAATGAAGCTGGTACATGATTTGAAATCGGGGTCATAGAACTTGCGATTGCTCTGGTCCTGCTCGAAGTGAGCTGCGTCGGCTGGCGAGAGGAAGGCGCTCTCGTGATGATCAAACCACCAGGTGATCTTTGGCGAACTCGAGTACTTAAAATCTACGATTGCGTTTTCATCGCCATTAAAGTCGTTTTCATTGAACAAGGCCCCAGCGCGATGTAACAAGCCCGAAAAGACGAATTCGACGTCATTGCGGATGCGCTCGCGGTAGAAGCGCGAAAAAAGCGCCGCCGAGGAAGCGCCATCGAAACACTTGTCGTGATAAAAGACGCGAACTCGCAAAACCAGCTCCTGTCCTCGCTTAACTCCCACTGACCGCCGTGATGAACCAAGCTAAAGGAAAGACAATAGGAATGCCATCTCAGACGCGTTCTGTCAAGCGTCCTTCCAGAAAATGGAAGAGGTGAGCCGCCAGGCTCACCTCTTGGACTCTTCGCTCAACTTCCGCCATTGCCACCCGCTTTACATTGCGTCGGCCTGCTTTTGCGCCATGTCGCCGATCATGGGGAGTTTGAACATTTGTCCCTGATAGGCTTTCAGGATGAGAACAATCCAGATCACGAATCCTGCGAGTCCGATCAGGGGCCAGATCAGGATCGTCAGCCAGCCAAAAATTGGAATGTGGGCGACGATATTCAGCACAATCCATAGCGCGATCCAGGCGACCGCGAAGAAAATGTTTTGAAACGAGTGGAATCGAATAAATCTATTCCGGTTATACGGTGCCATCACAAGGAAGAGGATCGACGGAATGATCGTCACGTATGCAAGTGCTCCCGCCACGTTGTCGGTAAGACCGCCCGTGTTGCCCTGAACCGTTCCGGGCGCTGCGCCGGTGGCCGCACTTCCCGTTGCTCCGGCGGCTGGACTGGCTGCCCGATTACACGCCGGACATACACTGGCTCCGGCCGGTATTTGAGCTCCACACGAAGTACAAAAGGCCATAGTTCCTCCCCAAGCAAAGTCTGTATTGTGTGCTTGCCACTAACTTGCAAAACCTCGATAACAGCCTACGCCTTTTCCGCGAAATGTCCAATGATCGGAACCTTGAACATCTCTCCCTGCAAAGCCTTGATGATCAGCACGAGCCATAGAATCGCGCAACCCAGAGCAACGATCAGAACAGCCAGCGTGCCGAACAGATATCCCAGCCGTGGTATTAATGCAAATGCTGAGAACAACAGCCGCAGCAGTAAACCGGCTAGAAAAAGGCTGACAGTGAAGAAGATTGATTGCATTGAATGAAATCGCACCAGGCGATTGTGCCGCAGGGGTGTCATGCCCAAGAAGAGCACGGCTGGCACGAATGTCAGATAGGCGAGCGCTGCCACAAGATTCTGCCTGCCAAAGCTCCGCGTTGTTTCAGCAGCCGGAACAATGATCATTCTCCGTCCGCAGCCGGGGCAGAAGGCTGAGTTGGCGGGCATGGGGGCGCTGCATTGCGGACATGAGATGGCGCTGCTGCTCAAAAATCTTTCCTTAGTTTTTTCTCTTGCGGCAATCCTTGCAAAGCCCATAAATCTGGAATGTGTGGCGGGTGGTTTCGTAATGATACTTACTGCCAATCTCCTGCTCGAGACGATCCACCTCCGGCGAGAAGAATTCCACCGAACTTCCGCACAGCGTGCAAACCATGTGATGATGGCTGCGACGGTTGTATTGGTGCTCGAAGCGCGCGATTCCATCGTGAAAAGCGACCTCACTGGCCAGTCCGCATTCCGCCAGCAGCTTCAGGGTCCGATAAACTGTGGTGAATCCGATGTGCGCGTCTTTTTTCTGCACCAGGCGGTGCAGTTCGTTGGTCGAGAGGTGCTCCCGGGTTTCCAGAAACGTTCGCAGAATCGTGTCGCGCTGCGCCGTATGCTTGAGGCCAACCCGCTTAAGGTGCTGGTGCAGAATCTGCTGCGCTTCCCGCATCATCTCACGTGAGATGGTGGGCTGATCGTCGATGCGCCTTTGCAGCATCATTAACTGAATGATACTGAGGTTTGCGAAATGCGCCAAGCGACGCCGCCAAAGACCTCACTGTCGAGATAAAATCAAGTGTCCCGTATGGTAACCAGCGTTCCCGCCCATACCAATGTCCGAAGTCGGCGAAAGACCGCGGTCGCGGTTTCTTTCCTTCTCCTGCTAATTGCAGCCCTCGGTTTCGGATTGTGGCTGCGTTCCGTGGCTCATGCGGCCTTGCCGCAACTCGATGGCAAACTTCTGGTGCGGGGCTTGGTGACGCCTGTAACGGTAATCCGAGACAATCACGGCATACCGACCATTCAAGCGGCCAACTTCGACGATCTGTTCTTCGCGCAGGGCTATGTCACCGCCCAAGACCGCCTGTTCCAGATGGATGGCATGCGGCGCTTCGCGGCTGGCGAGTTGTCCGAAATTGTCGGGGAATCCCAACTCGACCACGATCGCCAGCAGCGAATCCTCGGCCTCACAGTTTCCGCGCGAAAAACAATCGGCACTATTACCGCCGAAGACAGGTCGCACCTTGAGGCCTACACACGAGGGGTGAACGCCTTCATCGAATCGCATCGCGATCGATTGCCACTCGAATTTCGCATTCTGCGTTACTCCCCAAAACCATGGACGAGCGAGGACTCAGCCTTGATCGGCGCATACATGGTGGAAGATCTCAGCACCAGCCCGCGTCATGCGCTGACCCGCGAGAAGATCCTCGCCAAGCTAGGGCCGGAGCTTACTGCAGATCTCTACGTGAATTCGTCCTGGCGCGACCGGCCACCTGCCCTCGCAGAGCCTGATCTTCAACGAGAGAACGAAGTTTCCAGCAAAGAGAAATCCCTCGCGGCTTACCCCACGGACACCGGTCTTATTCGGAAATCCGTTACACTCGACGCAAATGAAATCGCCGCCGAATTCCCGCGCCGGAACTTCTTCGATGATCCCCCGGTAGTGCTGGGATCGAACGACTGGGTAGTCTCTGGCACGCACACCGCGACTGGAAAGCCGCTGCTCTCGAACGACATGCACCTGGGACATCAGATGCCCAACCTATGGTTCGCCGCCCACCTCCGTTGCGGCGACTTCGATGTCGCGGGTGTAACGCTGCCCGGATACCCCTACGTTATCGTCGGTCACAATCAGCGCATCGCCTGGGGGTTTACCAACGTTGGCCCAACCGTCGAAGACGTATACGTCGAAACTTTTAACGGTTCGGGCGAATACCTAACTCCGGATGGGTGGAAACAGCCCGAGCGCCGACAGGAAATCATCCATGTGAAAGGCAAGCCGGACGTGAGCATCGAAGTTCTGCTCACGCGTCACGGACCAATCGTAACCGACCTTGTCCGCGGAGAAACGCGCAAACTGGCCCTGCGCTGGACTCTTTATGACGGCATCCGCAACCCTTTCTTCGCCGTTGATTCCGCGCACAACTGGGAAGAATTCCAGCGTGCCTTCTCGCAATTCGACGCTCCCGGACAAAACGTAATCTACGCCGATGTCGACGGCAACATCGGTTACCACACAACCGGCAAAATTCCCACCCGCGCGTCCGGCGACGGCAGTCTGCCGGAAGATGGCAGTGACAACTCGCACGAGTGGATTGGCTACGTGCCATTTGAGAAACTGCCTAGCGTCTTCAATCCTTCTTCCGGAATTATTGGCACGGCAAACGGCCGCATTACCCCTGACAATTATCCATATTCGCTAAGTGTCGAATGGGAAGCCCCTTGGAGAACCGCACGCATTTACCAGGTTCTCGAATCAGGCAAGAAATTTTTGCCGCAGGATATGCTTGCGCTTCAGACTGACATCTATTCCGCAATGGACAAGTTTTTCGCCGATCGATTTGTCTACGCCGTCGATCACGCCCAGAATCCCTCCACCCGCGCCAAAGCTGCCGTCGACATCTTGCGCCAATGGGACGGGCGAATGACCGCGGACTCTGCGGCTCCCACGATTGCGGTGCGTTCCCGAGAAGAACTTCAACGGCTGCTGCTTGAGCCGAAGCTCGGTCCTGCCCCGAAGGATGGCGGTCCACGCTCATCCGGCCTCAACTGGAAAAGCTATAGATGGTCGATGGAAACAGTGTGGCTCGACAACGTGGTCGCGCGTCAGCCCAAGCGCTGGCTGCCCGATGCATACTCGAATTATGATGCCCTGCTCGCCGCTGCGGTACAAGCGGCCATCAGCGATCCGGCTGCTCCACAGGAGCTGAAGCTATGGCGATGGGGAGCCCACAATTCCGTCGATATCCAGAATCCGGTCCTTGGCCAGATTCCAATCCTGAAGCGTTGGACCGGACCCGGCCTGCGAGAGCAATCGGGCAGCCCTTACACGGTAAAAGCCGCCGAGCATACTTATGGACCTTCCGAGCGGATCACCGTGAATCTCGCCGACCTGGATCAATCCACCCTGAACCTGGTAACCGGCGAGGCCGGCAATTTTCCCAGTCCCTATTACCTGGACCAGTGGGATGCCTGGTATAGGAACTTCACGTTTCCGTGGCCGTATTCAGCAGACGCCGTTGAGAAGACTGCAATGAACCGATTGATCCTGGATCCCGAGAAATGACTCACGTTTTAGTCGACAGGGGGATCCACTAGTTTGACATCGTACGACTGGCCTACGATATTGTCGGTTATGCCGAGACTGTTGTTGCGATTGTACGGCGGGACGAACAAGCGGTCAGTGGTCGTATCGTAAATCTGAAACCGCCCGCCTTGGCACACATACACCACAGTCCGCCCCGTAATCGGCTGGATGCCGGTCGCATCTCCGGTCTCCGGCGGGATCACAATCTGCGAGTTCAGCGTATTGAAGATCGACAAGCAGCCACGCACCTCGCCTCCGGAGACATTGATGCTGGTGCAACTCCGCGCACCGATGAATAGCTGCCCATCGGCCCCCATCTGCATGCGGTCATGGTAGCCGTCTGTGATCAATATTGGACTAGTGTTGAGTCTGACCAGTGAGTTTGCATCCACCAGATTCAGCGTTCCACAGGTAGCCGCCGCGGTTCCTGCCGGACAAGCGGTATGCGGTGGTGTCCCGGCAACGTAAAGCGTATTTCCGTTCAAGAGCGCGTAGGATGCGCCGCTAAGTGGGGTTGTCGGTCCCGGCCCGGAGTTCCCGATAGTAAAGCCGGTAACCCCAGCGGTAGAGCCACCACACTCGGCGCCGCAATTGAAAACAAATGCAGTGGTGTTACTGGTAAAAATAGCCCACGCTGGACGATCGAATCCCGCGACTTCGGTTGTGACTTGGTTTGCTACACCAATGAGGGCCGTGCTGATCACAGTCATCGTATTGGAGTTGTCGCTAAACACGAGAATGTGGGTGCCGTCCGGACTACCAACGATGTAATGCGCTGCCGGCAATGGAATCGTTGCGATAATGCCCCCGGTCCCCAAGTTCATGGCAATAACAGCACCTGGTTCCTGGCCGGTCACGGGAGCTGAAGGTATGGCTGCATAGGCACTTACACCGTCCTTGGCAATAAACATGCTCTCCGTCAAACCCGGGAGTGTAATGGTTGGCACGGACGTGCTGCTACCGCTAATCGTGGCGATTGCTTCGGTTGTGTTATCGACCACCGAAACTGTGTTTCCTGTTGGGCTGAACACCATTGTTCGGGATAAGTCTGGGGAAACCACCATCATGCTCGGCTGATCGGAGTCGCCCAGAAGACCGATGGTGGAAAAGGAAACGATGTCCTTTTGCGCGTCAACGATGTTGATCACAGGTACACCGCCAGCCCCGCTGGGAAAAAGAGGGTTGGAGACAAAAGCGCGAAACTTGAGCCCGCTTACCCTGTGCTGATTGGTGGCAGACTTCTTGCTACCACAGGACACAGTTCCCACACTTAATGCAGCGAGCGTAACCCAGCCGATGTACCTTTTTTTCACACCTGGGACGAAGAACATCAGGGATAAGAATTGAGATGCGAGAAAGTCGGATTATAACAGAGCCGCATCCTGACAAATTGCGTAAGCCGCTCGAATCAAGCAATTTGCAGGCCTCCAGGAAGCTCAAGTGCAAGAACCCCATTGATCCTGTATCCTCAATCACATGGCTGGCGACCTGCTTTCTCGGATGAAACAAGGGCCGGTGCTCTGCGACGGGGCCATGGGAACACTTCTGTATTCCAAGGGAATCTTCATTAACCGATGTTACGACGAACTGACCGTTTCGCAGCCGGATCTGATCCGGGGCATCCATCACGAATACTTGCAGGCTGGCGCCGAAATCATTGAGACCAATACGTTTGGGGCAAATTCCTTCCGTCTGGCACGGCACAGTCTTGCCGACAAGGTGCGCGACATCAATCTCGCAGGTGCCAAGGTCGCGCGTGAAGCCGCCAAGAGCTTTGATGTTTGGGTCGGCGGGTCAGTAGGTCCGTTGGGCGTACGCATCGAACCCCTGGGCAAGACCTCGTTCGAAGAGGCGCGAGCGGCTTTTCGCGAACAAATCTCGGCCCTGGTCGATGGCGGGATCGACTTGGTCATCCTTGAAACCTTCGGCTATCTGGAGGAATTGCGCCAGGCGATTCTCGCCGCCCGTGATGTGAATCCCAAAATTCCGGTCGTTGCACAGGTAACAATTGACGAAGATGGCAACTGCTTGGACGGCTCCACGCCCGAGTTATTCACCCCAAAGCTGGAAGAGTGGGGGTCCGATGTTATCGGTTGTAACTGCAGCGTCGGCCCGGTCGCCATGCTGGAGGTGATTGAGCGCATGCGAGCCCTGACGTCCCTGCCTTTAGCTGCGCAACCTAACGCCGGAATTCCGCGATCCGTCGAAGGACGCAACATTTACCTCTGTTCGCCGGAATATATGGCGAGTTATGCCCGCAAATTTGCCGCCTCAGGCGTGCGTCTTGTCGGGGGTTGTTGCGGAACCACCCCGGCCCACATACGCGTCATGAAATCCGCCCTGCGTGTCAGTGAAGCCCGCGCGAAAACTGCAGAGGTCTCAGCTGCCGCTCAACCCAAACCGTTGGCGGCTCCGGCTGTGCCTCTTGAACAGCGGTCCCGATTAGGGGCGAAACTCGCCGCCGGCGAATTCGTCACCATGGTTGAGATCGTTCCGCCCAAGGGAATCGACGTTCGTAAAGAAGTTGAAGGAGCACGTTTCCTGAAGTCTGTTGGCGTTGATGGCATCAACATCCCCGACAGCCCGCGCGCCTCAGCACGCATGAGCAATCAGGCGCTCTCGCTTCTGGTGCAAAAGGAAGTTGGTATTGAGACCATCCTGCATTACACCTGCCGTGACCGTAATGTTCTGTGCATTCAATCCGACTTGCTGGGCGCCGCCGCCATGGGTCTTCGCAACTTGATTTGCATCACCGGTGACCCTCCGAAAATGGGCAACTATCCCGATGCCACGGCCGTGTTTGACGTGGATTCGATTGGATTGGTGAACATCGTGCGCAACCTGAACCACGGCCGCGATATTGGCGATAATCCCCTTGGAGCTGGTACGGCATTTGTCATTGGCGTAGGTGCGAACCCCGGCGTTCCCAACATCGACGAGGAGATTCGCCGCTTCGAGTACAAAGTGCAGGCAGGCGCCGAGTACGTTGTCACTCAGCCGGTCTTCGACCTCGGGTTGCTCGAAAGCTTTTTACGTCGGATCGAGCATTGCCGCATCCCGGTCGTAGTAGGGATTTGGCCCTTGGTCAGCCTCCGCAATGCTGAATTCATGAAGAACGAATTGCGCGTCTCCGTCCCGGATTCGGTTCTCGAACGCATGAGCCGGGCTCCAACTCCCGAAGCCGCACGCGAAGAAGGAATTGCCATCGCGCGTGAGATGCTGATGGCCGCCCGCAGCATGGTGCAAGGCGCTCAGATCAGCGCCCCTCTGGGTAAATATGCGGCAGCTGTCGATGTGCTCGAAGCCCTCGGCTCCGTTCGTTCCACTTCGGTCTGAGCGGCTGTAAATTTTCGTTAATCCACACTGTTTTGTTAGACACACCGCTTTGTGATGTGGATTACAATGCAGGAGGAGCTATCCCTTTGCCGAAGTTTGAAGATTGCCTCCAGCGTCTGGAGAAAATTGTCCAGGAGTTGGAAAAGGGTGAAGTACCCCTGGAGAAGTCCCTTACGCTGTTCGAAGAGGGAATGCAGCTTTCATCGGCCTGCCGCAAGGAACTGGAGCAGGCGGAAGGCAAAGTCGAGATTCTGCTCAAGCAGAATGGCAAGCTCCAGGCTGAGTCGTTTGAGCCCATGACCGAGGTCCCGTCGGGCCGCAAGTAACGTCGCCTCGGTGGCTCGCCGCGTTAGTATCGTCTGCCGCTGCCCCAAGGTCCGTTGGGGCTGCCGCAGCCACTGAGTACCGTGATCAGCGGTAGAAGCCCGAGGAAGTATGCAGCCCCAGGATTTGATTCTCCTGCAGTGCGACTCCGATGTCGCACAGTCTCTCATTTCTGCTCTGAGCAGTGCGTTTCGTTCTGTTCATCATGTGAGGTCGCTTGACGAACTCCGCACCAGCATCGCGAAACATCGGGCTACCATTGCGATTCTCGACATCGAGAATGCTACCTTGCGGGATGTAGAGCATTTGGCGCGCGAGTTTCCGGGCGCGTCTATCGTATGTACTCACCGCTGCGCTGACGAGGAAATGTGGACAGCAGCGCTGAGCGCCGGGGCCTCCGACCTTGTCCATCCCTCCGATACGCGCGGCATTGTCCAGGCCGCACTGAAAAACGGAGTGGGGTCTCGCATCGCCGCGGCATAAGCGGGATCGATTTGCCTTGAAGGCAAGAAGCACTGGGCTCGGACGATTAAGAGCACCTCTCTGCGAAATAAGCGAGATTCGCCGTTTAAGGGGACAACCTGTCCCTGTCGTGTCGCCTTGCTATACTCACCGGACATGCTCAAATCTACCCTGGAGCAAGGGCGCGAGCTTGCAGATCAAGCCTTGGAACGATTGCTGCCACAAGCCACCCAGCAGCCGGCCTCGATCCATCAGGCAATGCGCCACAGTGTCTTCGCTGGCGGCAAACGCTTACGGCCCATCCTGTGTATGGAAGCGGGACGTATGGTAGCAGGCTCGCTGCCCGGCGGAATCGAGGAGCTAGGCGCTGCCCTCGAAATGCTGCACACCTATTCTTTGATCCACGACGATCTGCCGGCGCTCGATAACGACGACCTGCGTCGAGGCCGCCCAACCTCTCATAAGGTATTCGGGGAAGCCATCGCTATTCTCGCTGGCGACGCCTTGCAAACCCGAGCCTATGAGGTTCTCGCTCGTCTCCGATGTCCGGCAGAGTCTCGCGTCCGCATAATCGAAGAGATCGCTCACGCAACTGGAACCATTGACGGAATGATCGGTGGCCAGGTCGTCGATTTGGAAGCCGAACATAAGAAACCCGATCCTGCGATGGTTCAATATATCCATCGTTCGAAAACTGCTGCCTTGATCACCGCCAGTGTTGTCAGTGGCGGCCATTACGCGGGGGCGGATGACCACGCGGTCTGTAAGCTCAGATCTTTCGGGCAGTCGATCGGGCTCGCCTTCCAGATCGTGGATGACGTGCTGGATGTAACTCAAACCTCCGAACAGCTCGGCAAAACTGCGGGCAAGGATACTGCCGCTGAAAAAGCGACGTATCCGGCTTTGTTCGGTGTGGAAGAATCCCTGAAGCAGGCTGATGAACTTGTAAACCATGCAGTGGCATCACTAGACTCGTTCGGCGCCAAAGCCGAAACGCTAAAAGCCCTCGCCCATTTTCTGGTCGAGAGGAAAAAGTGACCTCCGTGCCACCACTCACTCGCTTTCCTCTGTGCGCTCTGTGTCCACTGTGGTAAAAATAAGAAGGCGATGGAGTTCGCCATAACCGCTGGTACGACCGGCTGATAACTCCTATAACTTTGTAGGAGGAACTCCATCCTTGCTCGACCTGCTCATCATTTCTCTGGGCGCTATCGTCGGCGCCAATGCCCGTTATCTTCTTAGCCGATCAGCCGCGACGGTCCTCGGCCCGATATTTCCTTACGGGACGCTTTTAATCAACATAATCGGCAGCTTGATCGTCGGATTTTTTATGGCGTGGACGACCGAACGCATCCTCCTCGACCCACGCTGGCGGCTTCTGATCGTTGTCGGCTTCTGCGGTTCATTCACCACCTTTTCCAGCTACGCGTATGAAAGCATTGCTTACTTCGAGCAAGGCCAATGGCTGCTCATGTGGACCAATATCCTGAGCAACAACGTGCTTTGCCTGCTTGGTGTGCTGGCTGGCATGGCTTTGGCGAGAGTGCTTTAGATGCTGATCCCACAGCTTTCTCCGCTAAGTCAAACTTGCTCGATGCACATTGGTGAGCCGTGATGCGTGAAGAAGGCCTGGTGCACGATATAGACGGGCTACGCCGAATTGCCAGCCTGGCCGAGCGGCTCGGTTGCGGGCAAATTGCGACCGATGCGCGATCTGCGGGGGAACGAATTGCTGACGGTCGCTTTTACGTCGCTTGCGTCGGGCAGTTCAAGCGCGGTAAGTCAACCCTGTTGAATGCACTGATGGGCAAGGCCATTCTGCCGAGTGGAACAATTCCGGTTACAGTCGTCCCAACCATACTGCGATTCGGTGAACGTATCGCGGCGCGCGTCCGCCTGGAACAGGGCGAGTGGGCGGAGATTGCGGTGGAAGAAATCGAGCAGTATGTTTCGGAGCTCGAGAACCCGCAAAACAGAAAGGGGGTTGCCGCTCTTGAGGTGTTTGTTCCCAATTCACTGTTGTCGACGGGCCTGTGTTTCGTTGATACGCCTGGCTTGGGTTCTGTGTTTGAAGGAAACACCGCGGCCACGCACGCGTTCTTGCCTCATATCGACGCTGCTATCGCCGTCATAGGCGCCGACCCTCCGCTTTCTGGAGATGAACTAAAGCTGTTCAGCGCGGCATCGAAACAAATACGAGACATACTGTTTGTGCTGAACAAAGCCGACCGTGTCGGCGAAGACGAGCGGGCTGCCGCAGTTTCATTCGCCCAGCACGTCCTCCAAACTCGTTTACAACGTCCAGTTCCGCAAATTTTCGAGATTAGCGCTCTTGAGCAGGTCCAGAAGGGCGGGTTTCAGAGGGACTGGAAGCGGCTGCTGGATTCGCTCGTTGCACTCGTAGAGCACTCGGGCCGGCGCCTGATTCAGGATGCGAGTGCTCGCTCGCTGCGCGTCTTGTCGGCCCGACTGCTGGCGGTTATCCGAGAGGAACGTAATGCCCTCACCCGGCCCTTCCAGGATACCGAGAGACGAATCCGCGAAATGCGTGAAACGGTTTTTAAGGCCGAGCAATCCTTGCATGACCTGAGCTTCCTGTTTTCCGCCGAGCAGCAGAGGATCTCCAGGGCGTTTGCCGATCGCCGCAATGCCTTCCTCGACTCCACCCGTTCGCCAGCGCACCGCGATCTCGACACGGCTCTCAAGAGCCTGCCACGCGCAGCAGGCCCTCCTTATCGCCGATGTGCAATGCACGCGGCACAACAACTCGCTCGACAGTTGGTGTCACCTTGGTTGGAAAACGAGAGGAGGAATGCGGACGAGGCCTACTGGGGTATGACGAAAAGGTTCACACAATTGACCAACGATTTTCTGTTCCGGGTTCGCAGCTTCGGAACACCCGACCTCCCGTATCTTCCAAAAGAGATGAACGTTGAAGGCGTTTGTCGAGGCCACTATTCGTTTCAGTTTTACGAATTTATGCACATTGTGGTTCCTGCGTCTCCGCTTCGATACCTCGCGGACCTGCTCCTGCATTCAATCGGTGCTTCCCGGATCGATGCCGATGTCCATGAATTTCTGGATCGGCTCCTCGATACCAACAGCGAGCGCGTGCGCAATGGTCTTGAGGCGCGGATAACCGACAGTCGCCGCCGTCTCGAATCCGAGATAAGAGCCACTCTCCGCGAATTAATTGCGGTGACCGAGAGGGCGCTGATGTGGGCTCGTGATAAACACGCCGCCGGAGCTGCAGCAGTGCAATCATCCCTGACAGAATTATCGGAGGCTCAGGCATTGCTGGTTAGCTTGATGGAGAGCCACTCGCCCCCTTTGGTGCACCAATGAGACCCTGCACCATTTACGGAAGGGATCTCGAGCTGGCGCAATTGCGAGCCCTGCTCGCGTGTCGTAATTCGTTCCTTTTATTTGGCGCTGCGGGGGTGGGTAAAACGCTGCTGGTGAGCCGGCTGTTGGCCGAAGTTGACGATGCTCTTTACTGCGAAGAAGCTACGGGCGGACTGTTTGTCTTTCGAGAAATTCTGGCTCAGCTCCTCTTCAAAGAGAACGCGTATGCCATTCGAGCATGTAGGGCTCGCGGCTCCAATGTTCTTGCCCGCAAATCTGCGGTTGCCGTTCGCGGCATCGTTGCCCGCGCACTTCGCGAGAGCAACTACTGGCTTGTGCTGGACCACGTGAAATCTCCCTCGCAAGCGTTCGCCGCCGCAATCCATGAGATCTGCTCAACCAACACTTCCCTGCTGGTTGTGGCCCGTTCTGCTCACATGGAGGATGTCGGATTTCTGTTACCTATGTTCTGCGAGCGTTCAGCGAGATACGAACTTCGCAACTTCGATTCGAGCACGGCAAGGCAATTTGCAGAAGGCGTAGCTCGCGAACTGCAACTGCAAGCGGCCAACCAGGAAGATGTCATTGAGAAGGTTCTGCGTTACAGCAAGGGAAATCCCGGCGCTATTCGCGCCATGCTCGAAATGGCGCTGAATCCCCGGTACGTGGCGCAGCAGCATATCAAGTTCTCGCCGCTCTACATCGATTTCCGGCTAAAGTGGGGTGGCGGCCATGGATGAGCGCCTCACAGACGGCCAGAGGCGAGCCATCAGTAGCGGTCTGCTGATCGTTGACGCAGCGGCAGTACGTATGCTCGACCTTTTGGAGAACCGAAGCCTGCCCGCAAGTATGAGTGTAATTGAAGGTACAGTGTCGCTTCCGGAACGAGAACAGATTCACAGCCGTCTCGAACAACTTCAGGTCCTCATCAGGGAATTCGTCCAGAAATATGACCTCCAACCGGCAAGGAGAAACATTCGTCGCATCTTGGCTGCCGATGCTTCCCAGATATGGGTCACTCTGGAGGATTGTAGGCCCGTTCGCATTCGAGGATATGGCGCCATGCCGCCCGCCCAAGCGGAATCCTTAGAGGCCGATTTGAGCCAAATGTTGCTGATTGCGAGTTGGCTTCGCGGGCTGCTAAGCACCTGAGAAGCGAAACTGCTTCGTGGGAGTGAAACCATGCATGCGGAACATGTCTCGACTGACCTGCCGTTTTAGAAGACACGGCTGTGGGGAGGGTGCTGTAAAATGCCAAACGCGATGGCTGTTCAAGTCACGATCTATCTCAACGAGGCCGACCAGTGGCGTCACCGCCCACTGCACATGGAAATCCTGAACTATCTACGCAAGGAGAACGTCTACGCGGCTACGGCACTACATGCGGTTGCCGGATTCCTGGGTCGCCACCGAGTCGAGACTGCTCATCTGGTGGATGCCGGCGGCAAACTACCGGTCATCGTTATTTTCGTCGACACGGACGAACACGTGAACCGTGTACTGCCCGCCTTGAAAGAGATGGCCGCGCACCGCTTGATCGTGCGAGAGAATGTCGTCCTGGAGCAGGGAAATCTGGATTAAGTTGGTGGGCCAAAAGGGACAGCTACTTCTGTGGCAGGACTTCTCCCATTCCCACAATCTTCGTATCCGTGCGAAATTTCTTGTAGTCGCGGAATGTCTGCTCATCTTCGACGTTGAATCCCTTGACCAAAGCTAGTCGCCCATCAGCCTTCACGTTTACGTGCAACGGCAGCCAGACTTCGTCGTTCACTCTGGTTTGCTCAAGGATCACGCGCGACCCCTTGTGGAGACGCGCCAGAAACAATCCCCACGAGACCGTGTCGAGGCACTCTACATCCATTTTCGCCAGTTGGAGGTCTGCCTGGTCGATCCAAACATGGCCGTGAAACTTCGGCAGATAATTCGCGTATTTCATGTGCGGAACAAAACCCGGACGCGGCTCAGCTGCGACCTCCCAAGCTGCGCGTCCTCCCAACGCTTCGGTGCCCACCAGGCTGAAGTTGTAAGCGTCAGCGATCTCGCGCACAAATTGCCGTCCTTCTTCGCGCTCTTTTTCCTCCTTCTCCAGCCGCTTTTTACGCTGCTCGGCAGTTTCGTTCTTCCGCTTATCAATGATCTTCTGGATCTTTTCATCTTCTTTGGCCAGTTCCTTGGCAGACAGTGGCTTGTCATTCTTTTCGATCAGCCGCTGTACCTGGTCGCCGTAAATCTCAAGAATCTCGTAGGTCTTCGTTTCACTCGACTTCGTCCGCCCTTTGCCATCGAGACGACTCTCGACCTCGCGCTCAATGTAGGTGTAGTCGCGCTGTTTCTTGTCGTTTTGATCGTCGTTATCCGCGACTTTCTGAATCAGTTCCTTAATTTGGTCCTGGGTTAGCGGGTTCGGAGCGGAGCGTGAGGCTCCGTCTGTTGCGGTTGATGTCACTGCAGTAGCCGACGTGGGGTCGGCGGGAGCACGCGAAGTCGCGTCCTGCCCTAACGCCACCAGGGCTACCACCAGCATAACGACAAAAAACCAGCCTCTCATGATTGCCTCTACGCTCTTGCGGTTGTCCTGGTTCTGCTACTTGGATGTGCCGTTGAGTAAGAACCCCGTTCACGGCATCTCCACTCGCGTTCAGACAATTTGCCTTGCCTTCCAGCATATCTGTATTCTTCTTCGACAGATATGCCTATTGCACCTCTCGATATCCTGGCCATTGCCGCTCACCGCGACGACGTCGAGCAGACTTGCGGTGGTACGCTGTTGAAAATGGCCCAGCGGGGGCACCGCACCGGCATTCTCGACCTCACTCAGGGTGAGATGGGAACGCGCGGTACCGCCGAGGATCGCCGCCAGGAGGCCGAACAGGCAGCCACGATCCTGCAGCTTTCCTGGCGGCTTGCCCTTGATATTCCCGACGGCCGGGTCGAAAACACCTGGGAGAACCGCCTGAAGATTGCCCGCGTGATTCGTCAACAGCGGCCGCGCGTGGTCATTCTGCCTTACTGGCAGGGGCGCCATCCCGACCACTACACCACTTCCGTGCTGGGATACGAGGCGTGCTTTCTCGCGGGACTGGCCAAGGCTACGATGGCCAACACCGGACTGTCTGACGATCCCTTGTCTCCTCACCGCCCATTCAAAATCATCTATGCCACGCTCTATTACGACGTACGCCCGACGTTTGTAGTTGATATCACCGACCAGTTCGAAACCCGCTTCCAGTCGCTCATGGCCTACAAGACCCAATTTACCGATCAGGAAGCCGGCAAGGATCTATTCCCGGCCGAAGCTGAGATCCGCTCTCGCGTGGAAGCCATGGCGCGATTTTATGGGATGCTCGGGGGTGTTACCTATGCCGAGCCCTTTGCCCAGAAAGAAGTGGGATTGGTCGACGACCTGACGATGATTCCGGTGAAGTCGATCTAGTGCCTGAGAGCCATCCCGCGTAAGAGCATGCAAGCCATAGGTCACTTCTTCACTGCCACTGCCACTCCATCCCGCACCGGCAAAATTGTCGTAAAAAAGTCTGGTGAGTTGTAAAGCAAGCGGTTGAACTCCAGAATCGCTTTGGTAGAAGCATCGCCGGGATTTTTCTGCGCAACCTTGCCGCTCCACAAAACATTGTCGGTCACAAATAGTCCACCTTTGTGCAGCCGCGCATTCACGATGCGAAAGACGCGAGGATAATCTTCTTTATCCACATCGTTAAAAATAATGTCGAATTCCTGTTTCTGCTCGGAAAGAAGCTCCAGGGCATCGCCCACAGAAACCGTGATTCGTTCGGCCACGCCAGCCCTCTCGAAGTACTTCCGCGCCTTGTCCGCATTCTTGCGATCGCCATCGGTGTAGAACACCTTGCCAGCCTTTCCGACAGCACGCGCCCACCAAATGGTCGAATAGCCAATCGCAGAGCCCATCTCAAAAACTGTCTTCGCTCCACTGATCAAGGCCAATTGATACAGGATTCGGCCCACCACCGGCCCAACAATCGGGACGTCCTTTTTGGCCGCCTCCTCTTCCATCTCCGTCAGTACTTCATCCCGCGGAGGAATTATCGAGTAGAGATAATCTTCGACTGGTCCCATGGTAATTCCACCCATGCGCCAGTCAGGTTTAATTTGCCTTGGAGTCATTTGCAGTTTCTCTTCATCTTCAGTGATTAACTGATGGTCTCTCCCGGATTCATCTCCCGCACTTCTACACCAGGGGCCAGTTTCTTCAACTGTTCGGGTCGTCCGGTCAGCACCGGAAACGTCGCAAAGTGCATCGGGATCACAGTCTTGGGCTGCAGCAGCTTCACCGCGTACGCGGCCTCCCGCGGGCTCATCGTATAGTGATCGCCAATCGGCAGCATCGCGATGTCCGGTGCGTACAGTTCGCGAATGATTGCCATGTCCCCAAAAACATTGGTATCGCCGGCGTGATAGATCTTGACTCCGTTGGAAAACTCAACGACGTAGCCGCACGCCTCACCGCCGTACACGATCTGATCTCCGTCCTGGATGCCACAAGAATGGTCGGCATGGACCATCGTGACTTTAATATCATCCACAGTCTGCGTTCCACCTTTATTCATCTCGGCGGTCTGCTTGACTCCCTTTTTCCGCAGCCAGCCACATAATTCCGGAATGCCAACCACCTTGGGATTGTGCTTCTTGGCGATCTCCACCGCATCTCCAATGTGGTCAAGATGTCCATGCGTGCAGAGCATCGTGTCAACTTTATTTACAATCTTGTCTTTCTCGGGGCATGCGGGATTGCCCATCACCCAGGGATCAATCAGGATGGTTTTCCCGCCCGGAGTCTCAACTCGAAATGTCGCATGACCCAACCACGTAAGTTTAATTCCTTTCAGATTCATTGCACTGGCTCCTACCTTTAGCCGGTTAGCAATTAGCGCCTGGTCTGCCGCGAGACTGTAATTGTCCTCGGCTGATCAAATGCTGAATGCTGAAAGCCGATCGCTTAGTTTAATATGGTTCGCCGTGAACCAACTCAAAATCCTGATTCCCCACGAAACGATCGCCGAGCGCGTTGCCGCAATAGGCGCTCAAATTACGCGCGACTTCGCAGGACAATCGATTATTTTTGTCGGTGTGCTCAAGGGCGCTGCCATTTTCCTCAGCGATCTGGCGCGAAACGTTCAGCTGGATTCCACGTTCGACTTCATCGGTGTCTCCAGCTACGGCAACCGCCCCAGCCCCGATCAGGAACTTAAAAGCGGATGGAACTCAACCGGGGAAGTCCGCCTCACAAAAGATGTCGATCAATCGATGAAAGACCGCAATGTCATTCTCGTCGAAGATATCCTCGACACCGGCCTGACACTCTCGTACCTGAAGAAAATTCTGCTGGCGCATCAGCCCAAAACGCTGCGCATTGCCGCCCTGCTCGATAAACCTTCGCGAAGAAAACAGCCGATTAAAGCCGATTATGTCGGATTCGAGATCCCGGATGAATTCGTCGTAGGATACGGCCTCGACTACGCCGAGAAGTACCGGAATCTGCCAGATATTTGTGTCGTGCCCAGGGGAGCTTAGGACTCCGTTGCCGCCTGCTCGTTGAATGATAGCCGAGCGAGGCTGCCATCCAGCCCCAACTGTTTCGCAATTCCTTTCATCGCCTCGATGCAGAATGCGATGTGCTCTTCCAGATCAACGCCCAACTCAGCCGCTCCGTTCACCATGTCGTCCCGGTTCACACTCCGGGCAAAGGCTTTGTCCTTCATCTTTCTTCGAACCGACTTGGCATCCACTTCCGCCAAAGACTTGCCCGGCTTCACCAATGCGACGGCGGTAATAAATCCCGCCAGCTCATCGCAGGCGAACAGCGTTTTCTCCATTGCAGTATCGCGACTGATTCCGGTGTATTCTGCGTGCGACATAATGGCGCGACGAATTTCCTCGGGCCAGCCCCGCTCTTTCAGAATCTCGTTGCCCTTGTAAGGATGGTCCTCAAGGCTGGGATACTTCTCATAATCGAAGTCGTGCAGTAGTGCGACCACGCCCCATAATTCTTCGTTGTCACCAAATTTTCTGGCGTAAGCCCTCAGACACGCCTCGACCGCCAAGGCATGCTTGCGCAAACTCTCCGATTGCGTGAACTCAGTTAGTAAACACCATGCCGATTCGCGATCATTCATATTTTCTTACTTGTTTTCTCCGGTTTTTCGCTGGCTAACTTTGCTTTTTCTGGATTGTTCTTGCCGTTTCCTTCCAGATTTTACTTGACTTCCACAGCCTTTCTCCCGCAGATTACGCACCAAGGTTTGAAACCAAGTGCCTAGTTGGGTTCGGGTTCTGGTTTCAGGGAAGCCCGCTCTGGCTCCTCCCAACACCTAATGGCTACTACGCTTGCCCCGGTTGATTCCAGGGAAGTCGTTCGTTGTGATCACTGTCTGCTGGTTCAATTCCGAACAACCAACGACCTTTGTCGGCGCTGTCGTGCGCCACTAGACGAGGAAGAGCCTGAGGTGGTTTCAGCACCTCCTCCTCCGCAAATGATGCCCATTAGCAACGGGCGCGGGCATCTGAACCTGGCCGCGTCGATTCGCTCCATGCGGCTGCGCAACGGATTGAGCCAGCGGCAATTGGCGGCTCGCATGTCGGTCCCGAGGACATATGTGTCCAAGATCGAAAACGAGAAGGCCACACCCACGCTCTCGTCCTTGGAGCGGTTGGCCAAAGCGTTGGAGGTGACTGTGCCTGATCTTTTGAGCGGCAGCGAACGCAACCGCCAGGAGGAAATCCGCGAGCTGATGCAGGATCAGTTTGTTGCCGAGATCCTGCCCTTTGTTTCGCAACTGAACGGCATGCAGATGTCCAGCATCCTCACTCAGGTCAGGGACCTGACGATGCGGCCGAGGCGAAGCGCTTAAGCATCTTCAGTTGTCATCCTGAGGTCGCTGCCTTTTGCGACCGAAGGATCTGAGCGAGTCCGCGCGCGTTTCAGCGCGATAGCGCTGAAACAATAGTGCGCGAAACGAGCATCCTTTTATCCGGGCAGCCAGCCAACTAGACCGGGACCGCGAGGTTCCGGTTTTTTTACGTCTCCAGCTTGAACCGTGTCTCCGCAAGATAG
>DASPTU010000064.1:0-11073 GCA_035623255.1 Terriglobales bacterium
CGATCCGCGCGGCTCGAGCCTTCCAGCGCGAACTGCACGAGTGCGATCATTTCATCGGAGGAAGCGATGTCCTCGGGGGTAGCTGTTCTGCGATCCGCGATAACATTTTCGCCCGTCAAAGTCTCATCGGGTTGATGAAACTGCAATTCAGACTCATCGGAAGCCCGCACGTTAGGCTTGCGGGCGGAATCTTCCAGGTGCACCGGTGACGTATCCTCGGGTGCTCCCGCCGATAAATCATCGATGGCACTCATTGCCAGCCGATAGAGCCACGGCTCCAACGCAAGGCGTTCGGGCTTTTCCAGTCCATCACCAAGCGCGCGGGCAATGGCCTCATCAATAACCTCTTCCTTGGTGAGGGAGTCAGGAGAAATCTCCTCCGCTGCTTCGCGGAAATACAGTTCACGCTCTACAAATCGTTCAAGGCGGCCGAGATTCGCGTTCACGTATGAACGTATGTCTTCCGAGGAGGCTGTTGGTACCTGGACCGCCGCGACAGTTTGTTCAAACGGAACCTGCGCGTGCGGCCGGAAATCCGCCACCCGTCGGCGCGGCCATTTACGCGAGTTGCGCAAAATATCTTTGTGCTTACTGATCTGTTGCAGCAAATCCTCAGCGGCCGCCTTCATGGCTGCTGATGCAGTGGAAGCCGACTTCTGCACCGCCATTTGCCCGGACGGCAACCTCAAATTGAGATTCACCACCATACCTTCGCGGGCAGAATTCTGCTCGATCTGCCCTTTCAAATGCACCAACTCCGGTCGAAAGACCTGCAGCCGTTTACCCAGCTTTTCGATCAGGTGGTTGATTTCTTTTTCGACGTCTGGAGTCTTGCGGTCTTTATAGCTGAAGTGGACATTCATCCCAGGCCTCGGATCACGAGAGCAGATCCCGCGAAGATTTCCGGTCCCTTACCTTCTGATTTTACACCCGCAGGAAATGGCGGGAGTGGAAATTACACCCTACTTCTTCCTCTACAGGGAGGTAGATAAACTCGGGTGTAGATGTGTCACGCTCCTTAGGCGGGCACGGGATTTTCGATCAAAATTTTCGAGTCGAACGCTGTCTCGGACGATAGCGATCGAACAATAAGGCAACTTCGTTCGGTCTTCGCAAGCACGCGCGCCGCAAGCTCGCGGGATGCGTCGTGATAGATGATCAGCACAGGGCGAATCGAAATCTTGGTAAAACGCAGTCCGTCGGCTTCTTTTTCGATTACGCCGTCGACCCCGACTTCGATTCCTTGAAATTCCAGTTTTGATGCTTTTGCCACAGCTTTGAAGGTTTCGATCAAACAGGAACCCACAGCGGCCAGCAAGAAATGTTCTGGAGTCCACACGCCCGGTTCCCCACCGAATTCCGGAGGAGCCGAGAAGTGGACCAGCCGGGGAACTCCCTGGTCAATTGACACAAAACTACGATCGTACTGATGAAAGTGTGCACTCGCATGATAACTGTAGGTGCTTTCCATGAGATCCTCCCAACTTGTTTATTTTCAGCATGCTGCAACCGCGTCAGGGACGGTGTGATGCGCGTCACCGATAGTCGTGAGAACAATCACGGCGAGGCTGTGCAACTGCGCCCAGAATGAGTGCCATTACGTGATGGATTTCGCCTCGGTCACCGGGGAGGTGGACTATGTCGGACGACAAGCGCGATGTGTTGGAGGTGCTCAAGTTTGAATTGAATTTCCTGGAGCAAGGCGGCTATGGCCGCTCCGTCCGCACTCCCTGGAAGCCAGCTTCGGTCTTTCTTGACTCACCATCCTGCATCAATTTCAACGACTCGTCAGCCCCGCATCCCTGTGGCGAGTGCCTGCTGACTGATTTCGTTCCGCTCAAGTATCGGGATGAGAAAGTCCCTTGCCATCACATCCCGCTGAACACACAAGGCGAGACGGTGTATACAATGGAGCGCCAGCGGGAACAGATTGAATTGGAGGAGGCGCTGAAACATTGGCTCCGCGAAACGATTCAACGCATCGAACGAGAACGTGCCGCGAAAGCTAAGCGAGTGTCAGCTGCCCTCTCGTCAGCTCCTTAACTCTTCGCTTTTTGTATTGCTTGAAGCGTTGGCACTAGCATCCAGAGCACCTGCTTCGTTTATTCCATGATCAAAGCACTATGCTTCTTGGCCGAGCGGGCATGTTTTCGTGCGGCTATCTGCGAAACGGTATAATCCAAATAGCTGAATAACGCTTGGAGGAAGTAAACGTATGGATCCGCACGCAGGCGGCCTCTGGTTGCGCCTGAGAACTCACCGAGCAGCCTACGCATTGACGATATTGGTTACTTTGGGCCTCGGCATTCTCATTGGGACAGTAATTTCTAAGGGAGTTCGAGGCCAGGAAAACAAGAAGAGTTCCGATTCCCCTTCCCCGCTATCAGTGCCCTCCCCGACACAACTCTCAAACGAGTTCACCCAGATCGCGAAGCAGTTGGAACCTTCCGTGGTCAATATTAACACCGAGTCTACGATCAAGAACCCGCATCGGCGCCGAGGGATGCCGCCCGATCAAGGTGAGGGCGACGATCAGAATCCCTTCGATGATTTCTTCGATCGTTTCTTCGGCGGGCAGCAGAACCAGGGACCGATACGGGAACATTCTTTAGGTTCCGGCGTCATTGTCGACCCAAAGGGTTACATTTTGACCAATCGTCACGTGGTAGAAAAGGCGGACAGGGTAAGGGTTAGACTCCAGGACGATCCCCCGAACGTGTTGCACGATGCCAAGGTGATTGGTACCGACCAGGAGACCGACTTGGCCGTGATTAAGGTCGACGTGGATAAGCCCCTGCCTGTCGCCAAACTCGGGAATTCAGATAGCATGCAGGTCGGTGACTGGGTTTTGGCGGTGGGCAGCCCGTTTGGTTTGAACGAGACGGTTACGGCGGGCATCGTTTCCGCGAAAGGCCGAAACATCGTGCCGAACCGTCAGTTTCAATCTTTTATTCAAACCGATGCCGCCATCAACCCGGGCAATTCGGGAGGGCCACTCGTCAACATGGCTGGAGAGGTTATTGGGATTAACACCGCGATTCTCACTGACACCAATGCCTACGCTGGGGTGGGGTTTGCCCTTCCGTCGAATACCGTCGTTAGCGTCTATAACCAACTCATTAGCCCCGATCACCGCGTAGCCCGCGGCTCCATCGGTATTGAGTTTCCCGCTCAGGAAAACCCGGCCATAGCGCGCGTGTATGGCGGTGGGAACGGAGTGACGGTCGCCAATGTAATCCCGGGAACGCCTGCCGAAGCCGCAGGGTTGAGGGTCGGGGACACCATCACCACCGTGGACGGTAGACCGGTAAAGAATGGTGACGAACTGGTTTCCGACATTGCCAGCCGCAAGCCCGGCAGCAAGGTGGCCCTCGGTTTTATCCGCAACGGCAAGAAGGAAGAGGTTACGGTAACTGTTGCTGATCGCGCAAAATTGTTTGCCGCACGGTTGGGCGAAGACGAAGAAGGCAGCGAGGAAGCAACGCCGAAAGCCAGCAAATTGGGGCTTTCTGTGGGCGCTGTGACTAACGATTACGCCGATCGCCTTGACATTCCCGCGGGAAAGGGCGCCATTGTTCGCGATGTCAAGCCGGGCTCATTTGCAGATGACGTCGGCCTCACCCGAGGCGACGTGATCCTCGAGATCAATAAACAACCGGTTAACTCTGAGGAAGATTTCAATCGGGTCGCGTCAGGACTGAAGAGTGGCCAGGATGTCGTATTCCTCGTTCGGCAGCGTGGCGCGGGACGGCAGGACGGTACCATATTCCTGGCTGGTACTCTTCCGTAAGTGGCTTGTACCTTAGAGACTGGCAGTAAGCTGTCGGATTCCAGCATGATAGTGCCAGTCTCTTTTTGTTAAGGTGACCTCCTGGTGGATCGGTGTCCAACAAGAATCTCGCTAATTGCTTGCATTGCGTTAATGTTGGCGCTCGTTTGCCCGATGCAGGCGGCCGACTCCATCCACCAACCAACCGCCGCGGCAACTCCTCAAAGCAAAAGCGTACATAAAACCAGCCACAAGAAAGCACGCAGAAGCTCCCGTCGAGGCCAGCAACGTATCGATTCTCAACGTGCATTGCAGATCCAGCAGGCCTTGGTTCGCGAACATTACTTAAGCGCAAAGCCTTCCGGCGTCTGGGACAGCACCACGCAAGCTGCAATGCAGAAATACCAGGCTGACAATGGCTGGCAGACCAAGACGACTCCAGATTCACGGGCTCTGATTAAACTAGGCCTGGGGCCAGACCACCAGCACTTGCTGAATCCCGAAAGTGCAATGACCTCCCAACCGTCGGCCCACGGTGCTCCGCCCACTCCGTCCGCCAATGAGACTACCTCGACTCGGCCACAGAAATGACGGGCGCCAAATTATCGCTCGATTAGCGGCTGCGGCAGGTATGGCAGCGGCTGTGCGTGGATGACCGCCTGAGGATTTGCCTTCACCAGGGCCTCTGCAACATCTTTGTCGCAAAGCTCTGCTACTGCCTCGCGAGCTTCAGACATTAGCGGCGGGCGGCGTTTCGTGTCGTGTCCGTCGCTGGCCAGGAAGTGCACGGCATCCCGTTTCAGCAGCCATTCCGCAGTCCGTAATACAACTTCTCCCCATGCCCCCGTAACCGCAGATGCAGTCACTTGGACTGCGCAACCCAGTTCAACCCACTGCAGAACTCTCTGCGGCGTGCGCTGAAGGATGGGGTTGCGCTCAGGATGGGTGATGATCGGTGTTAGACCGATTCCTATAAGCCTTGTGTAGGTTTCCGCGATCTGCAGCGGAATGCTGTAATTGCTCAGTTCAACCAGCAGGTACCGGCTGTTGCCGATCGCATAACGGTCAGGATGCGCCACGGCATCCTGTATGTTCTCGTACGAAAGATGAAAGTCGCAGCCCAAACTCAATTGCGGCCGGTCCCCAATTCGCTGTTGCAATGACTCCAGCACTCCAGCCAGGTGTGCTCGGTCATATTGATAACGATGGTTGGCGTGTGGCGTAGCGACGATATGCTCGATGCCGTCGGCCTTCGCCATCTGGCACATCTGCTCAGATATCTCCCAGGCCTTGGGGCCATCGTCAACTTCGGGAAGGATGTGGCAATGGATATCGATCATTAGTGAGTGGGTTGCAGTCCTGATACCGTCTGGCTTTGCTGCGTTTGCTTCTTCCTGTGCTTGAATTCCTCTTCCTGTTCGCTAAGCAGCTTGCGATGATCCTGGGCGCCGCCATCGACCGCATCCACCGCACTATCCAGCAGAAATTGATACTTCTGTGCCTCCTCGGAGCCTCCCCCTACAGAGCTCTTTAATGCTCGCAGCTTGGCCTGAAACTCAGTGTCGGCCTCGATCACCGCTTTCAACGGCTTACGCAGATCCGCCTTGCGGTCCACAAAGGTGTCGATGTTGTCGTTAAGTTCGTCGTAGACATCAAGAAAGTTCTGCAGCTTATCGTGGGTTTGCTGGGCGCGGTCGGCGACGTTGGCATCCGCTCGGACCTGCTCCAAACTAGCCAGACGCCCCCTTGCAAACTGAACGAAGAGCTTAATCCGTGCCTCAGGTTCCTGGGCCGCATCCCTCAATTTGTCAATTTCAACCGGGTTGAGGGGTTCGCGGCGGGTTTGCCCGTCGGTCGTGACAAGGAAAATGCAGACTAGCGAAACAGAACACAGGAGAATCTGCGCTGGAGCCTTCATTTTCCTTTCCCAAACATGTGAGTCAGGAGATCTTCCGCCATGCTTTGCAGCCGGTCTGCAGCATCCTGCACCGGCGCCTGATCGTCGTAGTTCAATGTGAGCTTCAGATCCTGCAGCCGATGCGACATTTTCCTTGACGCCATCTCAGTGGCCTTTAGCCTCTTGCCTGACTGGACGGCGGCATCATGCGCTTTCTGTGAATACGTCACCACGTCGGCAATTGCGGCACGGGCGTCATCGTTCTTGCCTTGATTGTACAGGTCTTCAGCGGACTTAAACTGCCGCTCCGCAATATCACTGTAAAGACTTGGCTGGTCTTTGATTGGAGCCGCGTTTGCTCGCGCGATCAGATCTTGCAGGCTCTGCTCTTTGGCAGCGCCAGAAGCGGCTGCCATAGCCAACGCTATGCTCACGGCTATGAAGAAGCTCCGCATACTTATTTCTTCGGCTCGATTGCTATCAGGCGATGGCGGGCCTGCCATTCCTGATCCGGGTACTCCCCTCGTGCAACTTCCAGAAACTTATGGTAATTTTCTGCCGCCTGCTTGTAGTCGCGCAAATGATCGTAAGCAGTGGCCCGCAGAAAATAACTGACGGGAATATCGGGCAGATATTTGGCGCGCGCATCCGCAGCTTTGATGGCCAACTCATAATTCTTATTTTCGTTGGCCGCGACCGCAAGGTCACCGTAAGCTGCGCCGAAATCCGGCTTTAGCTTGACGGTAGTCAACAGCTCCTGCTGGGCCAACGCGAATTTCTTCTCCTTCAATAACACCAGCCCAAGACCATAATGCAGTTGAGCATCGTTCGGGCTGCTCGCCAGTAGAGACGCGTACTGCGCTTGCGCCTCGTCGTATTTTTTCGTGGCGGCGTAGAGATCTGCCAGGTCCTGCCCAACCGCTGGATCGTTCGGTTCCAGCTCAATCGCGGTTTGCAACTCAGGAATGGCCTCTTCCTTTTTCCCCTCAGCAGCGAGCACACGTCCGAGTTGCATGTGAGCTGCGGCGTCATTCGGATGTAGCGCAACCAGCTTCTGCAAAACCTCGGCTGCATCGCTAAACCGGTTCCCTCGCATATAAATGTTGGCCATCCCAGTCAGGGCGTCGATGCATGCGGGGTCAGTATCGAGCGCCTGCTTATACTCGTGCTCCGCATCTGCGAAACGGTTACTTTTCTCCAGCAGCAGACCTGCGGAAAGACGAGGCTCCAAATTATTCGGTTGCAGCGCTGCCGCTTTCTCGTACGCTTCGATCGCCGCAGCGGGCTTGCTGTTCTCCAGGACATGACCAAGTGACAGCCAAGCACGCGCATGACCCTCATCCACGTTCGCGGTAGGTTTTAAACTAGTCGCAGCACGAAGGAATTGTTCCGCCTCCGAGTCACCTTCCTTTGCCAGCATGAGTCCCAGATTTAAATTGGATTCGAACACATCAGGCTTAATCCCGACTGATTTGCGATAAGCCGCGATCGCCTCTTGGCTGTTCCCCAGCCCGTTATAGACAAATCCCAAATCGAACCACGCCTGGTAGTTCAGTGGATTATCGGCCACAACTTTCTCCAGAAGCGGCTGAGCAGACTGATAGTCCTTTTTCTCAATGGCAGTCTCCGCCTGCGTCAAAGCCGGCGGGAATGACGAGTCTTGTTCAGCAATCCCATGATGTCGCACCGACTGACCGCAGATGGGTGCACACAGTATGCCCAGGCACACTGTGGCCAGCGAGGACGCGATCTGCAATCGCCTACTTGCTGCCATTGCGCGAAGCTCCATTGCCATTCAAGACTCGCACCAGAAATTGTCCCGTGTACGACTGCGGTAATTTGGCAATGTCCTCAGGAGTTCCCGATCCAACGATGTAGCCACCGCGCTGGCCGCCCTCAGGCCCCAGATCGATGACCCAATCAGCGGTCTTGATAACTTCCAGATTATGTTCGATGACGAGAATCGACCCGCCGACATCGATCAGACGACGAAAAGCGGCAAGTAGTTTGCTGATATCGTCGAAGTGTAGGCCCGTCGTCGGCTCGTCAAAGATATACAAAACATGCGCATGCCGGGCACGGCTGATTTCCCGTGTTGCCGGTTGCAGATGTGCAGCGAGTTTCATTCGCTGGGCTTCGCCACCTGACAACGTACTCGCAGATTGACCCAGCCTAAGGTATCCGAGCCCCACTTCATCGAGCACTCTGAGTTTGTCGGTAATTTTCGGAGCATTGGCAAAAAACTGCAGCGCCTCGCGTACCGTCAGATTCAGTACTTCGTGAATATTCTTGCCGTGATACCGTACGTCCAGAATCTGCGGTTTGTATCGAGTCCCTTTGCACTCCTCGCAAACCAGCTCCACGTCCGCGAGAAACTGCATTTCCACGGTGACGACCCCATCGCCCTGGCATACTTCGCATCTTCCTCCGGGGACATTGAATGAGAAATGTCCCGCCGTGAAACCTCGCTTCTTCGATTCAGGCAATGAAGCGAAGAGTTCGCGGATTCCGTCGAACGCCTTGATGTAGGTGACTGGATTCGAACGCGGAGTGCGCCCTATGGGCGATTGATCGACTAACACGACATCATCAATGAACTCGGCGCCTGCCACGCGGTCCCAAGCTCCCGAGATGGGAGTGCCGTTGCTCTGTTTCTTTGCCGCCGACAATGCTTCAAACACAACGTTATGCAGAAGAGTCGACTTGCCAGATCCCGAGACCCCCGTGATAGCCACGAGCATGCGTAACGGGATAGCCAAGTCCAGATTCTTGAGGTTGTGGGCCTGCGCACCAAAGATTCTGATCTGCTGAGCTCCCGGCGAGCGCCGGGCCCCCGGCACAGCAATTCGTAATTCCTCAGCAAGGTAACGCCCAGTGAGAGACCCCGGTATCCTCTTTATCTGCTCAAAAGTAGCGGCCGCGATGAGTTTCCCACCGTTCTCCCCCGCACCTGGTCCGAGATCGAGGATGACGTCGGAAGCACGCATCACGTCGGGATCGTGTTCGACCACCAGGATCGTGTTCCCAAGATCGCGCAGATCGTGCAAAATCTTGATCAGCCGGTGCGTGTCGCGGCTGTGTAGCCCGATTGACGGCTCGTCCAGAACGTACAGGGTCCCCACCAGGCGCGACCCCAGAGAGGTTGCAAGCTGAATGCGCTGTGCCTCCCCGCCGGACAACGTCGAGGACAATCGATCAAGCGTAAGGTACTCCAGTCCCACTTCATTCAAGAACCGCAACCGCTCCTGTATTTCCTGCAGCAGTTTGCCCGCAATTCCTGCTTCCTGCTCGCTCAACTGCATACGGGCGAAAAACCCCGAAGCTTCCTCAATCGTCATGGAGCAAACATCACAAATGTTTTTGCCGTCGATTTTCACCTGTCGCGCTTCCAGCCGCAGGCGAAATCCGTTACAGTCGGAGCAAAGTGAGTAACCGCGATAACGGCTCAAGAAAACTCGCACGTGCAGCTTGTATTTCTTGCGCTCGAGGTGCTTGAAGAAGCCGCGCACTCCAGGAAATCTGTCTTCGCCTTCAATCACCAACCGTTGATGTTCGGCGTCTAGCTCGGCCCACGGGACATCCAGCGGAATCCCCGCCTGCCGGGCAAAGCGCTTCAATTCCGTCGCGAGGCTACGGTACTTGGGCTTCGTCCACGGCTCAATCGCGCCGTCTGCGAGGGTCCTCGATTTGTCGGGAATCACCAGGTCGAGGTCAAAGTCAATGGTATTGCCAAAACCCTGGCAACGCGGGCATGCGCCATAGGGATTGTTGAATGAGAACAAGCGCGGCTCCGGTTCCTCATGACGGATGTGGCATCGCTTGCATTCAAAACGTTGCGAAAAACGCAATCGCTCCGACGCTTGCCCTTCCGGCTGCGCAGTCTCGAAAATCACTTCTCCGGATTCGCGGTAACTGATCTCGATCGCATCGACGATCCGCGCTCGGGCCTCGCGTAATACTGCCAGGCGATCGACGAGCAGGAAGACCGGTTGGGTGAAGTTGATGTCCAGCAGGGACTCGGGAGTCGAAAACTCGAAGACTTTGCCGTTCTGATAGAGCCTGTTAAACCCGCGAGTGCGCAAGTCCTGGAGCCGGGCTTTCAACTGGTCCGGCACAGCAACCTCGGACTCCTTTCGCCCACGGCTGTGCTTTTTAGCCTTAACCGGCCGATCACGGTGGGCTTGCTGCGGCGTTTGCAGCGGGAACAACACCTTCAAGCGAGTACCCGGACTCAATCCGAGAACCGCACTCGCCACTTCGTCTACCGTGTCTTTCTTGACCTCCTGCCCGCAGCTGACGCAATAGGTTTTACCGACTCGGGCAAATAACAAGCGCAGGTAGTCATAAATCTCGGTAGCCGTGCCGACGGTGGAACGCGGGTTGCGAGTGCTGTTCTTCTGCCTGATCGCGACCGCGGGAGCAATGCCTTCAATCACGTCAGCGTCCGGCTTCTCAATCCTCTCCAAAAATTGCCGGGCATAGGCTGACAACGACTCGACATATCGGCGTTGTCCCTCGGCATAAATGGTGTCGAAGGCCAGCGAAGACTTGCCCGATCCCGAGACGCCGGTGACGACCGTCAGTGAATTATGCGGAATTTCAAGGTCAATGTTCTTGAGATTGTGGACCCGCGCACCGCGAACAACAATGGTTTCCGTGGACATTATTCCTGGCGATTCAGAACGGTCTAACTATTTGATAACTCTAGTTTACCAGTAGGTGCAGAAGCCGTTCACTGCACAACTTCGGCACTTTTACTGCACACAAGGTCATCGAATTTGGCCATCGCCGCCCCAACCGCCGAGGGCAACGTCTTGATGTAGCATTTTTGAGTGATCGCGACATCAGTGTGGCGCATGATCTTCTGGATGATCATATCGTTGATGCCCATCGCGTGAAGGTTCGTCGCCAGCCCTCGCCTGAAGGCGTGCCACCCGTGCCACGAGGGAAGTTTCGGGTCACGCTGGTAAACGTGGCCGACGTGTGGCTTACCTTGCGCTTTGCCGCAGACCAGGCAGCGATTGAGCGCAGGCTGAATCCGATCATGCGCGAGGTTGTCTGGGTTAATCGGATGTCCGAGGCGTGTTCCGCGAAAGACGAAGCCGCTGGCCGGGTTGCCGGAGTGAATGCGGTGCTCGTCAAGTATTCCCCGCAGCATAGGGATGACCGGCACTACAGCCCGCGATGCATCCGACTTCGGCTCACCCAAGAAGCCGCGCCACATGGAATGGTTGACGGTTAGGGTCACGCCGCTGTAGTCCTCCCACTGCAAGCCTTTCAATTCTCCCTTGCGCAGCCCGGTGAAAGCTGCGGTCGCGACGAGAGTGCGGTCGGGCTCGTCCAATCGGCGCAGCATGGCGAATACCGAATCGAGGTCGTAGGCATGGGTTTCTTGTGAACGGACCCC
>DASPTU010000065.1:0-3549 GCA_035623255.1 Terriglobales bacterium
AATGCGAGGTACGCCATGTTGAAGGGCTCCGAACGGTCGAGTGGATTTTGTCGTCCCAGGGCCATCAACTGTTCGAAGTCGATCCGCAGATTCTCCTCGGCATATTTTCTGAAGTACTGTTCCATCAATTCAGGCGCAAAACGATCGAAACCGGCTTCGACCGGCGTGTGCGTCGTGAAAAGATTTCCCGCTCGCGTCACCGTCAGTGCGACATTAAAGCCCTGGTTATGGTCTTGCATGTATGCGAAGGCCCGCTCCAGCACGGCGAATGCGGCGTGCCCCTCATTTAAGTGACAAACCTCGGGGTCAAGATCCAGTGAGGATAGAAGTCTCCACCCTGCCATGCCCAAAACCATCTCCTGCCGGAGACGTACCTCGGGACCTCCTCCATACAGTTCGCTGGCGATTCCGCGATGAGTTGCCAAATTGGCGGGGTCGTTCGTGTCGAGCAGGTAGAGCTTCGTTCTCCCAACCTGCACCTGCCATGTACGTACCCAGAGAGTGGCTTCGGGGAGATGGAGAGGAATGCGCAACCACTCACCGTCAGCGTCCCGAACCGGTTGGATGGGCAGTTGCCCCGGGTCGTTGAATGGAAAAGACGCCACTTGAAACCCGTTCGGGTCGATCTCCTGCCGAAAATAGCCTTGCTGATAAAGAAGCCCGATCCCAATTAATGGAACGCTCAAGTCACTGGCTGCCTTGAGTTGATCTCCGGCTACATTGCCCAAGCCGCCGGAGTAAATAGGCAGCGCCTCACTCAACATAAACTCCATACTGAAGTACGCAATTCCCTTAAGTGCAGTTTCGGAATGGGCTGTCTGAAACCACGCCGATGCGTTCTCTCGGTCCAGCTTGCTCCGAAGCATCTGCTGGACCTTCCTGCCAAAGGCATCATCAGCGGCGAGATCCTGAATCGTCTTCTTGGAAACAGTCTGAAGCACCACCCATGGGTTTTGCGTGAGCTCCCAAAGTTCCGGGTCGAGCTGTCCCCAAGTCTGATCAGTCGAGTGATTCCACGACCAACGCAGATCGAGGGCTAAGTCCCTTAGACAGGAAAACAAATCGTCAGACGTCACGCGATTCTCCGTAAGAGTAATTCTCACTTCGTCAAGCGGCAGTCTGCTGCGCCGTTGCCAGTGCTTTGCGGACTATTTCCTGTGCCTCATTCTCGATCTGCACAAGGTGGTTCCTTCCCCGAAAACTCTCTGCGTAGATCTTGTACACATCTTCGGTTCCGGATGGCCGGGCCGCGAACCATCCGTTGTCAGCGATCACCTTCATGCCGCCGATGGGCATATCGTTGCCCGGCGCGGACGTAAGGAGGTTCCGCACCGGTTCGCCCGCCAGTTCTGCGATCTGAAGATGTTCCGGCGAAAGCCCTTCCAGAACGGCTTTTTCCGCGGAGGTGGCGGGGGCTTCGATGCGCTCGTAAACCGGTTCGCCGAGATCGCGCGTAAGCTCTCGATAGACTTCTCCAGGATCGCGCCGCAACGTTGCCGTAATCTCGGCTGAAAGCAGCGCTGGTACGATTCCATCCTTGTCGGTGGTCCAAACTGTGCCATCGCGTCGTAAGAAAGAGGCTCCAGCGCTTTCTTCTCCGGCGAAGCCTAGAAACCCCTCAAGCAGGCCATCCACAAACCATTTAAATCCGACAGGAACTTCGTAAAGCATTCTTTCCAACCTGGCGGTCACACGGTCGATGATGCTGCTGCTCACCACGGTCTTCCCTACGGCGGGGCCGATGCGCCATCCTGGTCGATGCGAGAAGAGGTAATCGATGCAGACAGCAAGATAATGGTTCGGAGGCAGCAGACCGCAGCTTCGGGTGACAATGCCGTGGCGATCGTGGTCGGTATCGCAGGCGAATGCGATATCGTATTTATCCTTAATCGCAATCAGCCTCTGCATGGCGTATGACGAGGAGGGATCCATGCGAATTTTGCCGTCCCAGTCTAGGGTCATGAACCGGAAGGTCGGATCGACGACATCGTTCACGACCGTGAGATTGATGCGATAGCGCTCTGCAATGCGCGGCCAGTAATGGACTCCCGCGCCACCCAGCGGATCGACGCCGAGCTTTATCTCCGCGCTTCGTATCAGTTCCATGTCGATCACCTGGTCAAGGTCGGCGACGTATGCATCGAGATAGCCGTGCTGGTGCGTGGTGGCAGCCTTGATCGCCTTTGCGAACGGGAGCCGTTTCACACCCCGCAAACGTTGTGTCAAAAAGTCGTTCGCCTTGGCCTCGATCCAGCCGGTGGCATCGGTATCGGCTGGGCCGCCGGTCGGCGGGTTGTATTTGAATCCGCCCTCGTCAGGGGGATTGTGGGAGGGGGTAATTACTATTCCATCAGCGAGTCCGGACTCTCGGGTGCGGTTGTAGGTGAGGATGGCATGCGAAACAGCCGGGGTTGGCGTGTATTCGTCCTTCGCGGCAATCATCACCTCTACGCCGTTTGCGGCCAAGACTTCGAGGGCGCTGCCTGAAGCGGGTTCCGAGAGGGCATGAGTATCCTTGCCCAGGAACAATGGCCCTTTGATCCTGTGGCGTTTTCGATACGCACAGATGGCTTGGGTAATGGCGAGAATATGCCATTCGTTAAATGCCGAGTTGTAGGGTGAGCCCCGGTGTCCTGATGTGCCAAAGACGACGCGTTGCTCGGGGACCGTCGGATCCGGACGTTCGACGTAATAGGAGGTTACGAGTTTCGGTACGCTGACCAGTTGCGAAGCAGCCGGAATCGTTCCTGCCAGTGGATTTACGCTCATGCATGAACTCCGTTCCGCTGGTACAGTATTGGCCTCGGTAATCTGTCTTCTTCTCTTTTTCGCTCCGATTAGAGTCCGGAAACGGTTCAGAGGCTTCCGAATAGGAGATTGCATCTGATTTTCCGGATCCCGGGGGAGTCGTGCAGATAGGTAAATGCCGCGAGCTAGGCGGGTTAGTCCGAGGTCTAAGCTCGCAGCACACCGACCTGGAAGTACCCCCTGACTCTATTCCGTCACTTCGGCGAGGGCTTCAGGTACTCAAGATTCCGCGTTTGGGGTCGGTGTCTTCTCTAACCTGCTGAGTTGGCCGGCAGTTGCCGTGATGGAACTCGACGACGAGTTCGGCGGTACTTGTGCACAAATCAGAGCATCGCGCCTGCAGTGGCTTATGCGACAGCTGGAGGTAGCTCCAGCAAGCGTCCGCCGCTGTCGCGTGCAGATTGGTGCAGAAACGCCATGACAGAACAGTCGACAAACCCAGATTGGCTGCAGTGGAACAAGCCGCTGACGCACTCTTATGAGTGTCGTCACGAGATAGTTCAGGAACTCGCTTATCAGCATTGGGAAAAACGGGGCCGTCCGGTCGGTTCGCCCGAAGTTGATTGGTTCGCAGCTGAAGAAGCGCTGCGTTCGTTCCTGTTGGCCTCAGGAGTGGAGTTGGCGCCAGGCGGAAACCTCTACCGCTGAAGAACGGGTTCGCGTTTCGGCCGGAGGCGTCTTTGAGCGGTCAGCGCTGAAGCAGACGGTGCCTACTCACCCAACAAATCATCCGACGGCAGA
>DASPTU010000066.1:0-3818 GCA_035623255.1 Terriglobales bacterium
CCGTCGCTTCACACAAAAAAGAAGAAACGAGACTACATGATTGCTGTTGGCGGTGCCGGCTCGTCGGGGCGTCCCGCGTTCGCCAATGGCACACGAATCATCACAATCACCAGCGCTGCCAGCGCTGCCAGGGCGGCCCAAATCGAAGGTGCCCAGTGCACCAGCGTTACGTCTTTGCCGGCACCCACCATGCCAGCGATCACGAGGCCACACAAAGCTTCTCCCGCGATGAGCCCCGAAGCGGTTAAAACGCCTGCGTTATCGACACGCGCCTTCTGCGCATCGTTGTAGCCCCGGCGGTCGCGCAATTTGTCGGTGGCCCAGCGGATAACTCCGCCCACGAAAATCGCAGAGGTTGTGCCTAGAGGCAAATACATGCCAACCGAGAACAGCATCACGCTCTTGACTTCAATCAACACCATCGCGATGCCCAACAGGATTCCTACCACGACCAGCGGCCAGGCCATCTCGCCGCCCACAATGCCTTTGGAAAGCATGGCCATCAAACCCGCTTGCGGAGCCGACAACGCTGGACTGCCGAAGTGATAAGCCTTGTCGAGTACAGCGAGAGGAAAGAACAGCACCAAAGAAGCGACCCCGATGCCAAACAGGTCGCCGATCTGCATCTTCGAAGGAGTACCACCGAGAATGTACCCCACCTTCAAGTCTTGCAGCATTTCGCCGGCAACCGCCGAGGACACGCAGATCACCGCAGCCACACCCAGCACGGCCGCAACTCCGCCGGTGCCGGAAACCCCCAAAGCGACCATGAGCAAGGCCGCGATCACTAGAGTACACAGCGTAAGTCCTGACACAGGATTGTTGGAAGACCCGATCATGCCGACCAGGTTGCCGGAAACCGCCGCGAAGAAAAATCCAATGATCACCATCACTACAGCAGCCACAAGCGCCCCGGAGATTATTTTGGAACCCGAAAGAGTCCCGGCGCCGCTGATGAAGTGGTAGTACAGAAGAATCATGGCGATGAACACGAGGCCAACCCCCCCAAAGATGGCCTTGGCGGGCAAGTCGCGCTCGGTACGATCCGTCGTTTCATGCGCGGCCGCCGACTTTTTCAAGTCCGAAATCGCTCGCCCCATGCCCGCCGCAAGCTGCTTGCGCATTTTGAACAATGTGTACGTGGCGCCCACCAGCATTCCGCCCACCGCGATGGGCCGCACGATGGAGTAGTAGATGGCTCCGGCCAGCAGGGTCCATGAGAGAGTCTGCCCGCCAGGCTGAGCCGCTTGAATGTACGGCCCGACCGTAAACGTGAGTAGCGGCACGAGCAGTCCCCAAGCCAGCACACCGCCCGCGAAGTTCAACGACGCCAGCCGCGGACCAATGATGTATCCCACGCCCAGGTACGCCGGGCTGATGTCAGGCGCTGTGAAAAATGTAGTACCCCCGGTGATCGTTGTCGTAACGTTTGGATTCGTGCTCGTACGCAGCAGCAGCTTCTTGCCCAGCGCGCTAATGTTCACGCGAAATGCGTTGCTCGGCGAAAACACGTTGACTTGGCCCAGCAGAAACATAAAAGCGCCGAATGCCATGTTGGCAAACAGAATCTTTGCCGCCTTGGCCCCTTGCTGTCCGGCTTTGTGAATCTCCGACGCGGCCACCGACTCGGGATAGGGAAGTTCGGGGTCCTCGACCATCACGCGCCGCAGCAGCGTCACAAAAAGAATTCCCAGCGTTCCGCCAATCACCATCAGCGCTACGGCATTCCAATACCTCTCGCGGGTGAGCCCAGCCCACAGGCCCGCCATCACAAACGCGGGAATCGTGAAGACGGCCCCCGCCGCCACTGACTCGCCGATCGAGCCCACGGTTCGCGCGATGTTTTCTTCCAACAGCGAGCCTTTCATCAGCCGCAGCAGCGCCATGCCGATCACAGCCGCCGGATAGGTCGCCGCGATTGTCATTCCAGCTTTGAGCCCAAGATAGGCGTTGGCTGAGCCGAGGATCGCCGTCATCACCAGGCCGATGAGCACGGCCCGGAATGTGAACTCCTTCATTGGCATGTCTGGGGGGACATAAGGCTGATACTTCTTCGGACCAGGCGAAGCAGAAGATTGCGTGTCCATACGTGAACCTCGCAACTACATTGTCTGGTGATTTACTCGAAAGGACACCGCGAACGTTAGCACGCCGCTTCCTGGGTTCGCAAGCACGGCGACGTTGTGGTGTATCAGCGATGTCTTGGGAGTGCCATGGCTCTCGGACGGTGGCGCTGCACTGTCGCGGTCAAGCGAGATGGGGTTAGAATGAAGCGGGTTTCAAAATCGAGAATGAAATCCTGTCCAGTACTATGGAGCATTGCCATGATGCCTGCACTTACGAACTTAAAACCTGAAAACCTATGGAAGCACTTTGACAGATTGGCGGCCATTCCCCGCGCCTCGACAAAAGAGGCTGCAGCACGCGAATACGTGCGGGGCGTGGCTACGAAGTTGGGTCTGGAACCCTTGCAAGACCAGGTCGGCAATTTGGTGGTCCGCAAACCTGCCCGGCCCGGACGCGAGGGAGCACCGATGACCGTCATACAAGGCCACCTCGACATGGTCTGCGAAAAAAACGAGACGACTGTTCACGACTTTAATCGCGATCCCATCAAGGTTGTTAAAGATGGGGATTGGCTGAAGGCAGATGGTACGACCCTCGGCTCTGATAACGGCGTGGGCGTGTCCGCCGCACTCGCGGTTATGGAAAGTAATGACATCGCCCATGGTCCTCTCGAGTTTGCTTTTACCATTGATGAGGAGACCGGTCTTACTGGTGCTTCCCAATTCCCGGCGGGCGTGCTGAAGTCCAAGTATTTCCTCAATCTGGACTCTGAGGAGGAAGGAATTCTGTACATCGGTTGCGCCGGTGGGGTTAATACGTTTGCGCGACGTAAATGCAAACTTGTTCCTGCGGGCTCTGGATCAGCCTGGCGCATTAAGGTGACTGGCCTGAGGGGAGGCCATTCTGGCGTCGATATCCATCAAGGCCGCGGCAACGCTCTGCGTGTCATGGGCGCGGTCCTTCTGGACCTGCTGGACCGCCTTCCAGTCCAACTCGCAGAAGTCAACGGCGGCAGCGCTCACAATGCCATTCCCCGCGAAGCGGTGGCTTTGGTGGTGGTGCCTACGTCTCGCGAAAGTGAACTAAAATCGCTTGTGGCCTCTTCCGAAGCTGCATACAAAGCAGAATTGGGAGGGTTCGATTCGGGACTTCAGATCACCGTCGGGAGTGCCGAGCGTCCAGCAATGGTGCTGGATGTCACTGACGCGAAAAATACAGCGGCTCTGTTGGCCAGCCTGCCCCATGGCGTTTTGGCAATGAGCCCGGATGTTCCCGGCTTGGTCCAGACATCCACGAACCTGGCGACCGTTAATACCAAGGGAGATTTGGTCGAGATTGTCACCAGCCAGCGGAGTGCCATCGCGACCAGCAAACAGTGTGCCGCTCGCATGGTTGCCACGGTCTGTCACCTGGCGGGTTTTGAAACTGAGCATGAAGGTAGCTACCCCGGCTGGAAACCTGAGCCAACCAGCGATCTTGTCCAGAAGCTCCAGGCGGCGTACCAGAAGCTCTTCGGGCAATCTGCAAAGCTTATGGCCATACACGCGGGTTTGGAGTGTGGCGTCATTGGCGAGAAATATCCCGGCATGCAGATGATCTCGTTCGGCCCGACCATTGTGGATCCGCACAGCCCGAATGAGCGGGTGCGGATCTCTACCGTGGAAAAATTCTGGAACTACCTTAAGCTGGTACTCGAATCCTTATGAGCAGAAGTTAGACTGTTCCTTGGAAGTGCAGCGAGTTTACCTTGG
>DASPTU010000067.1:0-16020 GCA_035623255.1 Terriglobales bacterium
GTTTCATCAACCCGATGAGACTTTGACGGGCGAAAATGTTATCGCGGATCGCAGAACAGCTACCCCCGAGGACATCGCTTCCTCCGATGAAATGATCGCACTCGTGCAGTTCGCGCTGGAAGGCTCGAGCCGCGCGGATCGAGAAGCATTCATTCTGCATGCAGTTGAAGGATTTTCAGAACAGGAAATCGCTGCTATCACAGATCGCAGGGCGGACGAGGTGCGCTCCTCCATAGCCAAAGCCCGAGACCACTTGCGACGTACCAGTCCAGTTGCGAAGCGATTCAAAGACAAGCTAATTCAAGCGTCCAAATAATACCGTAGAGCACTCTGGAGAAATCGTGATGATTACCCGCGAAGACATCCGTGAGTTGGCGCAATTCAATGCCGATAACGACCACGCCTGCGCGTTGAGCTTTTATTTTGAGCCGCGCACCCCGCAAAACAAGTCCCACAAAGAGGAGGTGATCCTGGTCAAGGACCTGGTTCGGGATGCACTGCGGGAGGCGGAAAAGGGAGGCAAGGACGGTTGTGCGCGAGCCGATTTGAATCGTATTCTCGTTCTGGCCGAGGGTTTGCACGGAAATCAGGCCAGAGCAAAGGCGATATTTGCGTGCGCCGGAAAGAATTTCTGGCGGGAGTTCGATTTTCCCCCGCAATTGCCGGCAACCCAGCTCTTTGTGAATCGGCAGTTCCATTTGAAACCGCTGGCGCAACTGTTGGGTGCGCAGCCTCGGTTGTGGGCTGCGCTGGTGGATCGCCAGCGGGCCCGTTTTTTCGACTTGCGCCTGGACGAGTTGACTGAACGAGAAGGGCTGTTCCGTAAGCCACCCGTTCGCCAGGGCCGCAGCGATGGCTTTGCCGGCTATGACGGAGGCCATGCGCAGCGGCGAGTGGAAGATGAAGCGTTGCACCACTTTAAGGCTGTCGCCGAACATCTGAAGAATGCCTTGGAAGCCGGAGCGTTTGAGAAGCTGATCATCGGCTGTCACGACACCAGTTGGCATGAACTGGAAGCCCAGCTGCATCCGTACGTCAACAGCAGGTTGTTAGGCCACTTTTCGGCCGATGTCGCAAAGCTGAGCAGTGAGCAAATACGGGAGAACGCCACTCGTATTCTGCGCGAATCGCTGGACCGGCGTCGTCGCGAATTAGTCCGAGAGGTGCTCGATCAGGCGAAGAGCAACAGTCGTGGGGTTACGGGTCTTCGGCGTGTACTGCGTTCGTTAGAGCTCGGGGAAGTTCAAACCTTGCTCATCGGCGAGAACTTCAGGCGCCCCGCCATCGAGTGCCCTCGTTGTGGTCATGTTGACGCCCACGTCGTGCGGCAATGTCCAGCGTGCGGGCACGACACGCGGCAACTGGACGACGTTTGTGATGCGATCATTCCGGTTGCGATCCGGCGTGATATCGAGTTGTTTTATGTGAAGGATAATGAGGAGTTCGATCGCGCCGGTAACATCGCTGCTCTGCTCCGCTTTCGCGCTGACCAGAGCAAGGGGAATATCACTCAGGTGGCGTCATAGCTAATTTGCCTGGGTTTTCTCACCTGTTCGAGTCGTGCATGGACGCGTAGCGCTAGCCTCCGTGATATGCTGACCTGCTTTCCCGGGAGGACTCAGCATGTCGGTTTCGCGCCGCGATTTTCTGTCGACAGCTGTTGCCGGATCACTCTCTGCAGGACTGCTGAAGAATCGGGCTATAGCAGAGGCTGGTGGCAAGCGCCCCATCATCGTGTGCGCGAATAATGGCTTCAATTACCTTGACGATGCCTACGCGTTCCTGGCCAGCGGCGGAGACACCCTGGACGCTGCATTGAGAGTGGTCAAGGGGCCGGAAGATGATCCAAACGACACCAGCGTAGGACTCGGGGGGCTACCCAACGAAGAAGGCGTAGTCGAACTTGATGCTTGTTGTGTGCACGGACCGACGCGGCGCTCCGGCTCGGTCGGCGGGGTTCGCAATATTAAAAACGTCTCGCTGGTTGCCAAAGCAGTAATGAACAACACCGGGCACGTGATGCTGGTGGGCGAAGGGGCAGAGCGCTTTGCGGTCGCCATGGGGTTCCAGCGAGAGAACCTGCTTACCGATCACTCGCGAAAAATCTGGCTGCTTTGGAAGGAGTACCACTCGGGCTCAGGTTGGTGGGGGCCGGCAATCGCCGATCCAGCTTGGACGCCGCCTGCAGGTGCTGGCGAGAAGTCTGAGCTCATGCAGGATCACTTCCGCCGGCTGGAACAAATGGCCGCGAATCTTGGTGTTGTCCCTGAACTTTGTTCCGAGGCTGCACGCGCGGTAATCTTCCCGCCTCACGGCACAATTCACTGCTCAGCGCTGAACGAAAAAGGTGAAATTTCTGGCTGCACCACGACGAGCGGTTTGGCCTGGAAGCTTCCCGGACGCGTCGGAGACTCGCCGATTATTGGCGCGGGCTGTTATACGGACCAGGATGTGGGCTCGGCTGGCGCCACTGGCAGCGGGGAAGAAAACATGAAAGTCGCGGGCGCCCACACAATAGTGGAAAACATGCGGCGCGGCATGTCGCCGCAGGAAGCGGGCATGGACGCACTGAAACGCATTGTTCGCAACTACAACAATGATATGACTCGTCTGCGGTACGTTGACATGATCTATTACGTTCTGCGCAAAGATGGTGCGTACGCCGGAGTTTCACTGTGGGAGAGCTATCACGGTTCCAAGCCGCACAAAATCGCCATTCACGATGGCAGCAAGCGCGCAGAGCAGACGGTTGCACTGTTTAAAGGCCCTTCGGAAGACTATCCTCCGAAGCCCAACGTCTCGCCGGAGGTGTTGAAGCGATTTCAATAGGAGTACGTTTTCAGGCCTTAATGCCGCTTGCAATCGCTGACTGTCGCGGCAGCAACGACAGCCTGCCCCAGGCTCAGACCGCCGTCGCCAGATGGGACCTCGCGATGAGTGAACACTTTGAAGCCAGCCTCGATCAGGCGCGATTCGAGTTGCTGCGAGAGGTATACGTTGTTGAAAGTCCCCCCACTCAGACAGGCCACGTTTAGAGAAGTTTTTTCCCGCACGAGTTCGGCGATTCCAAGGAACGTATTCACCAAACCATTGTGGAAGCGGCGGCTGATTTCTCCTAAAGGCGCATTTCTGAGCAGGTCGTGAAGTATGGCCTCAAACAGCGGCCGCGTACCGATGATCGAAGCATCCCCGTCGGGCAGGATTTCGAAGGGATATCCATCCCGGCTGCTGGAATCCGTAATCGCCATCTCTAATTCGATAGCAGCTTGCGCTTCATAGTTCACTTGTTGACGGATTCCGATGAGCGCAGCCACCGCATCGAACAGCCGCCCGCAGCTCGAACTCAGCGGCGAGTTGATCTTCTGCTCAATCATGCGGAGAAGGAGATTTGTTTTCGTGGTATCGAGCGTACGTATGAATGGAACATTGAATTGCAAAAAATCACGTCCGAAGTGGTGTGCGAGATAGCTTACCGCCATGCGCCAGGGTTCGCGGATAGCAGCGGCTCCGCCGGGAACTGGAACGTATTCAAAATGGGCAGCCCGATCGAAACTGCGGTAATCGGCGACCAGCACCTCTCCGCCCCAGATGTGACCGTCGGTGCCACATCCCGTGCCGTCCAAGGCAAAACCAATTGTTGGCCCTTCGAGATGATTCTCAGCCATGCAGCTGGCGATGTGGGCATGATGGTGCTGCACGCCTACGAGCTGAGTTCCGTCCTGTTCCAGCGCCCACTTTGTGGAAAAATAGTCGGGGTGGAGATCGTAGGCGATGATTGTGGGCTGGATTTCGAGGATTCTCTTCAGGTGGGTAATGGCTTCGCCAAAAAAGTTGTAGCTCTCAGCGTTCTCCAAGTCGCCGATATGCTGGCTCAGAAACGCGTGTTTGCCCTTGGTGAGGCAGATCGTATTCTTCAACTCTCCACCGACGGCGAGCACCGAAGGCTGCTCGTCTTTCAGAAAAACCGGGACGGGAACGAAGCCGCGAGACCGCCGCAACTGGCGCGTGATTCCGCCGGCGGTGCGCACGACGGAATCATCGCACCGCAACAAAATGTCACGGTTGTGAACTAGAAAGTAGTCGGCAAGCGAATTTAGCCGCGTTACGGCTTCATGATTGTCAATGGCAATTGGTTCCTCGCTCAAATTCCCACTCGTCATGACCAACGCCCGAAAGCCGCCTTCCCTCAGTAGCAAATAGTGGAGGGGCGTGTATGGAAGGAAAACTCCCAGGTAGCGGTTGAATGGCGCGACTTCTTCGGGAATCGAGCTGGCAACTCTCTTTGGACGCAGAACGATAGGCCGCTGCATGGATTCGAGAACGGCATGGGCGGCACCATCAAGTTCACAGATTTCCTTTGCTGACGCTAAGTCGGGCACCATGATGGCGAACGGCTTCTCAACCCTGCGCTTACGCTGGCGAAGAAGGCCCACTGCCGCGCGGCTCGTAGCGTCGGCGGCAAGGTGGAACCCTCCCAGCCCTTTGACGGCGACAATCGATCCGGCCAGCAATGCCGAGACTGCTTCGGCAAGCGGATCACGACAATGAACCTGTCGTCCTGACCTATCCCAGAGCTTTATTTGCGGCCCGCATTCCCAACAGGCATTTGGTTGCGCGTGAAATCTGCGATTCAGAGGATCCTCGTACTCGGCCTGACATTCCGGGCACATGGGAAAAACAGCCATTGAGGTACTTGGACGGTCATAGGGAATGCAGCGCACGATGGTGAATCGCGGACCGCAGTTGGTGCAGTTGATGAATGGATAACGATAGCGGCGGTCGGCTGGATCAAACAGTTCCCGCAAGCAATCAGCGCAAATCGCGACATCCGGAGAGATGAGGGTGAGGACTTCTTCCCCGGAGTGGCTGTGAACGATGCGGAAATCCACATCGTCATTACAAGCGAGCTCATGCACGACGTAGCTGGTAATCCGTGACAAGGGCGGAGCTTCGGCGGGCAAGCAATCGACAAAATCCTCTACTGCGTGTTGTGCTCCCTGAACTTCAATGGTGACACCAGCGGAAGTGTTGCGAATCGTCCCAGCAAGGTTTCGGTTTGTCGCGAGGCGGTAAACGTACGGGCGGAATCCCACTCCCTGGACGATGCCTGAGACTTCGATTTGCCGTCGGACATCCATCGTGTTAACCCACGGCCGATATTGGTTTCAGCGCGTGTCGCCGTCGCTCAAGCCACATCAACCATTCGTGCAGCCCATTTCCGGTAAGAGAAGAGACCTTCACCATCTCGATTCCCGGGTGTACCCGGCGAGCATTGTCCGCCGCGGCGTTGATATCAAATGGCACGTAGGGCAGCAGGTCAGTCTTCGTAAGAATCAGCAGGTCGGACTTGAAGAAAATGGAGGGATATTTCAGCGGCTTATCTTCACCCTCAGTCACGCTGAGCAGCACGATCTTGGCAGCTTCACCCAGATCATAGCTGGAGGGACAAACCAGGTTCCCGACATTCTCAATGAATAGCAAGTCAAGGTCTTCCAGTCGCCAGTCCGCTAAATGGCGTTCGATCATATTCGCGTCCAGATGACAAGTTCCGCCTGTGGTGATTTGCTTTACCGGGAAATGGAACCTCCGCAAGCGAGCAGCGTCATTATCGGTCTGAATATCGCCAGTGAGCACAGCGACGCGATCATGGTGCGGCAGGGTTTCGAGAGTTCGTTCCAGCAGGCTGGTCTTTCCGGAACCGGGGGAGCTGATGATATTCAAACAGAGTATGCCGTGTTCGTGAAACTGGGCGCGTAGTCTGGCCGCGATGCGATCGTTCTCGCTAAGTACTTTGCGCTCCAACTGTACTCGTTCCATGCTCTTCCACCTCCAGATAGGCTAATTCCAGCTCATCTCCACCCACACACTCGGTTTCCAGATTCGCGCAGGATGGACACCGGAACACATATTCCTGCACGATGAAGTCGCGTGCGCATTGAGGGCACCGATAACGAAGAGGGCAAATCTCGATTTCCAGGATCACCGATTCGAAATCGGTTTCGCGGGTGATCGCTTGGAAACAGAAGCGTAAAGCAGCTTCGTCGACCGCTGTCATCTGGCCAACACGCAGGCCGATCCTGGATGGGTAAGCTCCGGGATATCGCCGCATCTCTGCTTGCATCGCGTGCAGCACCGAATTCGCAATTCCGAGTTCGTGCATGTTCCCTTAGCAAATTCTCGGCAACTGATCGCCAGCCAGCATGTCCACAATACGGGTGGTGCCCAACGGCGTTCGCATGGTTACTAGGCCGGCATGCGCTTGTTTCACGGTGCCGACGATTTGGGCATCGACTCCGAGAGGGTGTCTTCGCATAACTTGCAAGACATCTGCCGCAACCTCGGGTGTCACGATTGCGATGAGCTTACCTTCGTTGGCCACATAGAGAGGATCGAGACCCAACATCTCACAAGCGCCGCGGACCTCTTCACGGACGGGAATGGATCGCTCTTCGAGTTCGATTCCAACCTGGGATTGCTGCGCAATTTCATTCAGCGCGCTGGAAACTCCGCCACGGGTCGGATCGCGCATGCAGCGAATGTCGCGAGTCACCTTCAGCATGGTTGCGACAAGGTTATGAAGAGCAGCACTGTCGCTTTGGATTGTGGTCTCAAACTCCAGTCCCTGCCGCTGCGCCAGGATGGCGATACCGTGCTCGCCGATGGAGCCACTAAGCAGCACTTTGTCACCGGGTTGGGCACGGTTGGCAGAAAGTTGAATGCCCTGTGGCACGATCCCGATCCCAGTCGTAGTTATGAACAGCCCATCGCCTTTGCCCTTCTCAACGACTTTTGTGTCTCCAGTGACTATCTGCACGTCTGCGGCGTCCGCCGCCAAGTGCATGGAATCAACGACGCGATGCAAGTCATCGATGGAAAACCCTTCCTCGATGATGAAGGCAGCGCTAAGAAATAGCGGCGTCGCGCCGCCCACGGCCAGATCATTTACGGTTCCATGAACCGCGAGTGAGCCGATATCTCCGCCGGGAAAGAACAACGGCTTGACGACGAAAGAATCAGTTGTGAATGCGAGTTGCTGGCCGTTGATGTTGACGACCGCCTGATCATCCAGACATGCCAACACAGGGTTATCGAGGGAAGGAAGAAACACGTCGCGGAGAAGTTCCCCGCTGAGTTTGCCGCCACTGCCGTGTCCGAGCAGAACAGTGTCTCTGGCAGGAAGCGGAGCGGGGCATACGAGCTCTGCAATCGATCTAGTCGCGCACATTCGAGGCCTCCTGACTGGCGGCGTGGCGCCGATAGTGGTAATAGGCGGCACAAGCGCCTTCGGTGGAAACCATAAGTGCCCCCAAAGGATTTTCTGGCGTACAGCGCATGCCGAAGGCGGCACAGTGTGTTGGTTTTTTCAGACCCTGAAGCACTTGGGCGCTGATACACTCCGCGGGTTCATCCACCGTACACTCGGCGAGATCAAAGACGAGGTTTGCGTCCTGGGCGGCGTATTCGTTCCGCAAGCGCAATCCGCTTTGTGGAATTGTGCCAATACCGCGCCATTTCTGGTCTGCAACTTCAAACACCTGAGACATGATCCCCTGGGCCGCCAAATTACCGGCATAGCTCACCGAGCGAACGTATTGGTTCTCAAGCCTGGTTTCTTTCGCCTCGAGTTGCTTCACCAACATGAGAATCGCTTCCAGCAGATCGACAGGCTCGAAGCCGCCAACCACAATCGGCACGCGAAAATCCTGCACCAGATGTTCGTACTCACGACAGCCCATTACGGTGCAAACATGACCGGGTGCGATGAAGCCCTGTACCCGATTTGTCTCAGAAATCATCAACGCGCGAATTGCCGGGGGAACGAGCACGTGGGAGACCAGCACAGAAAAATTGGCCAGTCCTTCCCGCTTGGCCAGCCAGACAGCCATAGCGTTAGCTGGCGCAGTAGTCTCGAAGCCGATCGCCAGGAAGACTACGCTGCGATTCGGATTGGAACGGGCGATCTTCACGGCTTCCATGGAGGAGTACGCGATTCGGACGTCGGCGCCCTCGGCCCTTGCGCGAAACAGGTCAGAACCGGACCCGGGAACGCGCAGCATGTCGCCATAGGAAACCAGGATCACGTCGCGACGCGCTGCCAGGGCGATGGCCTTGTCGATAGTCTCCAGAGGTGTGACGCAGACCGGGCATCCCGGGCCATGAACCAACTCGAGTCCGCGAGGCAGTAACTCGTCGATGCCGTATCGCATGATGGTGTGAGTCTGGCCTCCGCAGATTTCCATCAGGACCCAGGGGCGTGTGGTTCGCAGGGCGATTTCTGAGAGCAGCGCCCTGGCAATACGCTCATCGCGATATTCATCGAGGTATTTCATGCCGGTACTACCTGGCGACAGGCAAGAACGAACCCGCAAAACTACTGTAGCCAGCGCCGAACAGGCGCTCGGTGATGCACATCACATCGGAATGTGAGATGAAGGGGAAGGGCAGAACGGCAGGCTAGGAGTCAGTGGGAGCAAGCTCCTCTTTCAGCATTTCCATCTCCTGAAGGAGTTTGTAGGTCCGCTCGGCCTCGAAGGGGTCGACGCGGCTGATAGCAAATCCGACGTGGACCATCACATAGTCGCCGATGCCGGCTTCCGGCACGAAGTCGAGCGAAACTTGGCGGACGATTCCGCCGAACTGCACGCGAGCGGAGCGCAAACTGCCTTGCTCCTGAATTTCAAGGATTCTCCCGGGAATGGCCAGGCACACGGTAGGTTTCCTCGGCGACAAGTAGAACACCACCGTTTACGGCGGTTCTGTGACGCCCGACACAGCACGCTGTGACGATTGGTTGCGCCGCGGTGGGCACTGGAAAAAATCTACTTCTTTGCCGCATCGTTCACGATCGCCTCAACGAGGCTGTCAATCGTTTCCAGTACCCGCTTATTCGGAAGGTTGAAATTGTTCGAGAGGATGGAGAATGCGACATCTTGCCCTTTCATGGTGGTTGCGTAACCCGAGAGTGTCTTTACTCCACCCAGTGACCCCGTCTTGGCGTAAACATGAGCCCGAGGGTCGAGAGCGGAAAACCGATCCGCCAGAGAGCCATCCACACCTGCTTCCGGTAAGCTTTCGCGGAAACTGGCCGCCCAGGACTGGGTTGCAGCATAAGACAACAGCTGCACGACCGCATGAGGTGAAACGAGGTTCTGCCGTGACAGGCCCGACCCGTCATAGAAAACATACTGCTCAGGAGAGATTCCGGCCTGATTGAGAAACCCTTTCAGGACCTCGAGGCCACCTTCAACTGTTCCGGCCGTACCTTTTTCACGTCCGAGGAGCCGCAACAAAATCTCAGCGTGCAGGTTCTGGCTCACCTTGTTAACGACGCGGACATCTTCGACCAGTGGCTGGGACTCATGACTGGCCAACACCATCGGTTGCACCGTAGAAGCCCGCAAACTGTCGTCGCCACCACGGGCTGGGGCAACCGCTGTGACCGTGAGGGTTGAAAGGCTGGCGAGTTCGGTATGATGGCTCCGCTGACTGCCATAAACGACAATCCCACGGTTCTCAAGAAGGTGACGAAACAGCGCGGCTGCGAAATCAGCGGGATTCTCGATTGCCAATGCTTCATTGGCGCCGGAGTCGTCGAGCGGCATGTTGCCCCAGAGGGTCAGAAGTGTGGAACCGGGTTCGCGATTGATGAAGATCCTGCGGCCTGTGCCTGCCGGAGTGGTGATGATGCGATTGTCTACCCGGTAGTAATCGGCAAACGGAACAATGTTGACGAAAGCTCGTTCCCCGGCGCGATCGGCCGGCAGTATATTCACAAAAACAACGTTGTCATTGATGGTAAGCGCGGAAACTGGTGCGCCATCGGCGAGGATAAGATCGTCCTGGCTCCAACCTTCCCCATAGCGCTCGAAGGCGAAATAGGAGTCATCAGCAACTATGTCGCCATCAATGTACTTCACGCCCTTTTCAGCCAGCGCATCCGCCAGTTGCTCGAGCACCTGGATGGGATGATCGTTCCGTTGGGTGTGCAACAGATAGGGCAACTCGCGGCCGGAAAGATTCGGATCGCCTCTTCCCACCAATACGAGATCTCCGTTTAGGCGGCCATATTTGTCGAGAGAACCGTTTGTCTCAACTGTTGTCCGAAAAGTGTACCCCGGGCCAATCAATGCCAGCGCGGCAGCGGTAGTGAATAGCTTGGTGTTGGACGCTGGGGTGAAGAGCTTGTCAGCATTTTGTGAGTAGAGGATTTTGCCCGTCTCAAGCGAGACTACCTCAATGCCGAAAAATCCGCGCTCCAAATCAGGACTGTCGAGGGCAGAATCGATCCGTTTGCTGAGGGATTTCCTGGGAGCAGCTTGAAGGTTGGCCGCCAGAAGCAAGCAAAAAATCGTTGCTAAAGCTGCACGCTTTCTGTGCATCCGAGTATTCTCGATTGTAGCACCGGGTTGCGTACCAGCCGGTGTTTCGCCCTTTGCCGCAGGCAGTTCTCCATCGACCGGAATCGCGCCTCACTCAAGGTTTAGAATCAGCCAAATGCGCCCAGTGTTCGAATGGCATCTGCGAACGCGTTGTCTGCAACTAGGCAAGCGAACATTGATCATGGGAGTGGTCAATGTGACTCCGGATTCATTCTCCGACAGCGGCTTATATCTCAACACCGAACATGCCGTGGAACATGCGCTGGAGTTGCTCAATCATGGCGCCGACATCATAGATGTCGGCGGTGAGTCAACCCGGCCTGGCGCCCGGGTTTGGGCGGATAAAGTTGCTGAGGGAAAAAAACCTGCTCCCACGAGTGAGAACCCATTGAAACAGCCCGTCACTGAAAAAGAAGAGACGGAGCGTGTAATTCCTGTAATTAGCTCCGTCAAACAGAAGCGTCCTGAAGCAATCATCTCGGTTGACACGTACAAAGCGAGCGTGGCGAGAGCGGCAGTTGAGGCGGGCGCAGAGATTGTCAATGACATAAGTGGATTCCGCTGGGATGCTGAGATGGCTGAGACTTTGGCGTCCCTTAGATGTGGAGCGGTGCTGATGCACACGCGCGGTAGGCCGGAGGAATGGCGGAGTCTTCCGCCAGTTCAGGATATGGTTATGCTGGTAAAGCGCGAGCTACGTGACTGGTCGGATGCCGCACGGGTAGCCGGAGTTAAGCGGGACCATCTTGTACTCGACCCGGGATTTGGATTTGGCAAGAGTTTTCAGGAAAATTATCCGCTGCTCAGGCGCTTCGAGGAGTTCCACGAGTTGCGATATCCGTTGCTGGCTGGCGTTTCACGAAAATCGTTTATCGGACGCGCTCTTGCAAGAGACGGGAAAGATGCGGACATTGCAGACCGTGCGATTGGAACATTAGCAGCCGAAACCGCGCTGATCCTAAAGGGCGTCCATATTGTTCGCACCCACGATGTGCGCACCTGCATGGATGCGGCAAAGATTGCCGATGTCGTAGTGAGCTGAAAGATAATTAGCTCACGGGAGTGGGCAAAATGCACTTTGACATCCTGCGTTCGCCCGCCGCATTTGTGAACTCACTGATCGGACCCTCGGAACTCAGCCCAGTCCTGCAGGAATACGAAGACTGGTGGAAGCAGGAGGGCCAAGCCATTTCCGACGCCGTTGATCGCGGCGGCACTCCATGGCTGCGAATGTTCAATCCAAAAAGCCAACGAGTCGATGAAGTTCTTTACCCTCCGGAATACTGGTACATGCTGCAGAAGGGCTACTTAAGCGGAGTGTTGTGGCGGGCATTTCAGGAGAAATCGCTTCTGCCGTCATTCTTGCTTATCTATGTCACTGGGTTTTACGACAGCGGACTTTCATGTCCGTACACCGTTTCGCTTTCGACCGCTTTGCCGCTGAGCAAGTATGCCAAACCGCAGATCCAGGGAAAATTCCTGTCCAAGCTTCTGCAAAAAGACGGAAAGCCTTGGCAAGGCGCAACCTGGATGACCGAAATCAAGGGCGGGTCGGATCTTGGGAATAACGTGGAGACTGTCGCCGTGCAGGATGGCGACATTTGGCGGCTGAGTGGCGACAAATACTTCTGCAGCAATGTTGGCGCAGAGATGGCGGTGGTGGCAGCTAGGCCGAAGGGCGCGCCTGCCGGGGTGCGAGGCTTGGCAATGTTCCTGTTGCCGCGCTGGCGAAAGAGCGGAGAACTGAATTACACAGTGCGCCGCCTCAAAGACAAAGTGGCAACCCGCTCGGTTCCCACCGGCGAAGTAGAGTTGCGCGCGAGTGAAGCTTACCTCTTAGGACAACCCGACGAAGGGATCTATCTAATCCTGGAAGCGCTGAATGTTTCGCGTATTGCGAATAGCATTGGCAGCGTTGCCTTGGCACAACGGGCGATGGCTGATGCGTTGGAGTTCGCTAAGTCACGGGTCGCGTTCGGTCGTCCTGTAAGTGACCACCCATTGCTACGCGAGCAGTTTGATGATCGATTTCAGGGTTTGCGTCGCGCATTTGCACTCGCGTGGGAAGCGAGCAAACTACTGAACGAGGTTTGGCAAGAACGCCGTCCCTACTCGCAACGCTATCATCTGTTTCGCCTGATGGCTCATTTGGCCAAATACTGGACGGCCGAGTTTGCGGTGCAAACCGCGAAATGGTGCATGGAGGTGCATGGCGGCCTGGGAGTTTTGCAGGAATTCCGGGTAGAGCGCTGGTTGCGCGAGGCGATGATCCTGGCAATTTGGGAGGGCACCGCTCACCGTCAAATGCTCGATGCACTTGAAGTTATTGAGCGCAAACAGGCGCATCACACTTTAGTTGAATATGTCGAGCAGGGAGAAGAGTGCTCAGACATGCGAGCGATCGTTAGTGATATCGACCGGCATCTACTGCTTGCGAGCGATCAACGCGAGGCGAAGTGGGAGCCGCTTGCCGCCCGTCTGGCAGTTGTAACTGCAGAGGCTTTATCGAAGAAATTAGCATGTGAGTCGGGCCGCACTGCTGATTAACGGCGGAACGCGGAGTCGCCCCAGTTCGCAGTGTAGGCGGCTTGAGCTTTAACTGAAATGACCTCCAGCCGATTGGCTTCCGGACCTACTTTGCCTCGCACCGAGAGCTGCCGGCCTTCGTAGCCTCTCAAGGCATCCTTATTCGCGATGACCCAGGTTCTATGGGTTGCGTCGCTGGCCAGTGTTTTACCATCATCGCTAAGCTTGCCTGAGATGGCGATCAGCTTGGCGTGCTTCTGATGCAAAGGTTTCTCAGTTGCCGCGATGTCCTGGCCCGTCGCGCCCACAGTGCAGAGAATTACACTGCTTAACCCGAACAGCAATAAAGATTTCTTCACGCCACCCCCTTAAAAGCAACACACTCTAAGCATTCCCCGTACTGTAACCTTGGCTGGACGTTTGCGGAAATCGAAAGTTTTTATGATTGCTATCAGTATTGTGCTGGTTCCGTATGTTACGGCCCTGTGAATCTCCCAAGAAAGCATTAGTGCGACGCCGTTCGGGCGGGTTTCAGATCAACGAATCAAGGTGCTTGTGCCAGTCATGCAAATTGACTTTAAAAGGTCGTAGCGCTCATGAAACGCTGCAGCGCACGCTGAGGACAAGAAGAGCGGATGGCTTAACTGTTGTTGTTCACACCGCTTGCGTGGACACCCGTGAGCGGCCGATGGTAAGCTTGCCCTCCGACTAATAGAGGCCGGCCCGTATCACCAAAACATTCCAGATACCGCGAGGTTGACGACCGATGGCGTCCCATCCGATTACCAGCCCTGTAACGAGTGGCGCTGCGTCGGGCATCGCACAACCGGTAGCCGCACCGCTTGCTCGCGCCGCAATCTTCCTCGTGGTCACCCTAAACTCGGGCGCGGATAGTTGTATGACTCTGCGATCATTCTGCGGCGATTTGTCGGCACTGTTGCGTGCAGTTGGATTCCGTGACATTGAAGCAGGGCTTTCATGTGTTCTGGCGTTTGGATCGGAAGCGTGGGACCGGCTCTTTGGACCGCCGCGGCCGGCGGAACTGCATCCTTTCCGCGAGATTCATGCGGGCGACCGGCGCGCCATCGCCACGCCCGGCGACCTGCTATTTCATATCCGTGCTAAGCGCTTCGATTTGTGCTTCGAGCTGGCGACGCAAATCGCGGCGCGCATTGGTGATGCCGTTTCCCCAGCCGACGAAGTGCATGGATTCCGCTACTTCGACGACCGTGATCTGATCGGCTTTGTCGACGGAACTGAGAATCCCACGGGGCAGGCCGCGATTGACGCTGTAGTCGTGGGCGACGAGGATCCCAAGTTCGCGGGTGGGAGTTATGTCATCGTGCAGAAATATCTTCATGACCTCTCAAAATGGAACGCGCTGTCGACAGAAGCGCAGGAGCGCATCATCGGCCGCACCAAGCTGTCCGACATCGAATTGGACGATTCCGTCAAGCCATCCTCTGCACATAACGCGCTGACGACGATCGTCGAGGACGGGAAAGAGACCAAGATCTTACGAGATAACATGCCCTTCGGGCGGGCTGCTCAAGGGGAATTTGGCACTTATTTCATAGGCTATAGCCGCGCGCCCCGGACGATCGAGCAAATGCTCGAGAATATGTTCATTGGCCGGCCGCCCGGCAATTACGACCGGCTGCTCGATTTCAGTCGTGCCGTCACTGGGAACTTGTTTTTCGCGCCCTCAATGACATTTCTGGAAAACGTATCCGAGGACCCGACTGCGGACTCTACAGCCCCAGCCAAAGACTCTTCTCCGCCCGCGCGTGGAAGCGACGGTTCGCTAGGTATCGGTTCCCTAAAAGGAGAAATCCCGAATGAATAATCTACATCGCGAGCTTGCCCCTATTTCCGATGCCGCCTGGGCACAGATCGAGGAGGAAGTATCGCGCAAACGGGACATCTGCGGACGATTTCGGCGTCGGGAGACGGTATCACCGCGCGACAGCGTGAAGCAAAAACACTGATCGAGCTGCGGGTTCCGTTCGAGTTGGATCGCCTGGCCGTCGGCGACGTCGAGCGCGGCGCGAACGACTCAGACTGGCAACCGGCGAAAGATGCCGCGCGAAAACTCGCCTATGCTGAAGATGGCGCGATCTTCGAAGGCTATGCTGCTGCGGGAATCGTAGGCATCCGCCAGAGCACCAGTAACCCTGTAATGACGCTGCCTGACTCGGTGCGAGAGTACCCGAATGCAATTGCCCAAGCGCTGAGCACTTTGCGGCTTGCCGGCGTCAATGGCCCTTATTCCGTACTTTTGGACGCCAACATCTACACGGGGCTGTCGGAAACCAGCGATCAAGGATACCCGGTCGTCGAACACGTCAAGCGGCTCGTCGATGACAAAATCATCTGGGCGCCGGGCATCCATGGGGCTTTTGTGGTGACCACCCGCGGCGGCGACTTTGACCTGCAAATCGGCCAGGACGTTTCCATTGGCTATTTGAGCCACACCGATGCCGCCGTCAGGCTGTACCTGCAGGAGTCGTTTACTTTCCTGCTACTGACAGCTGAGGCTGCCGTCGCGTTGGCTCTAGTCGGAAAATCGCGGAAGCGCTGACGGCGACAAGATCCTTGGGTAGCTGAAGTCGGTCGAAGCGAGGGCTTGTGGCTATGCTGGAGCCGACGATCGGACTTGAACCGATGACCTGCCGATTACGAATCGCCCACCGGCATTCGAGTACGGCGGGAACCCGCGTAAGCAGCGGAGTTGTGCGGGGTCGTTCGGGCACAGTTGTCAGCAAAGTGCGGGCCAATTTGCGGGCCAGATCATTTGCTCTGCTCGTCGGGACGCTAATAACGCAGGCTCAATTGAATTTCGTACAAGCGTGGGTCGTTCAGGTTTGGGGCTTTCACATAAACCTCCTGAATCGCTGGCCAGAAGAATCGAGCTTCGACCTCTGACATTTTGGTTTTACCCTTCGCACTGTTTCCCTTCCGGCAGTACTGCTCCAACGCGGATTTAACGGCGCGAACTGTTTCCTTGGTTCTTGCTTTTTCGGCCTGCGCATGAAGTTCCAACAGTTCGTCGATCTTCTCGGTACAATCGTTTTCGGATTCGATGCCGAACAGGCCCACAAGATCGACCTCCCTT
>DASPTU010000068.1:0-2404 GCA_035623255.1 Terriglobales bacterium
GGAGGTGATTTCCCGAATGCCGAACTGGCTGCTGGTGTGGTCGCTGAGCGCGCCGTTGACTTCAAATTGCATGGTCAGAAGCTGCAGATTCCGAATGCCCATTTGCGCGGGCCACCACAATTTCGGATGTTGCACGACAAGTTCACGAAACGTGTCGGGCGTGAAGGTGACGTCTTTCGTCTCGTTGGGAGCGAGTTCCACGTCCTGCTCGAAGCTGATGGCGCCCTGGATCCGGCCCTTGAGTTTGCCTTTGACGGGACTGCTGGTGCCGTTCTTGACCTGGGCGGTCACAGTGAGCCGCGCGACATCGTTGGTGGGAGGATTCAGTTTCGACACTACCGTGGGATATCGCAGAGCAACTGGACCGCTGGTCGTGAGATAGACTTCGCGCCACAATCCCATATTCTTGTCGGGAGGCGCCGGGTTCCAATCCACGAACGTGATCGCAAGATCATGCTCCGTGGGTGCGAACGCCTGCACGGCGAGAACGTTTTCCGCGCCGGCTTTGATTCCTTCAGTCACGTTGAATTCGTAGGTGCGCCAGGCGCCGGCGACGTCGTCAGATTTGGCGATCTGTTTTCCGTTAAGCCAGATGTTGGCGCGATAGTTGATTCCTTTGAAGTTCAGCCAGACAGTTCTCCCTTTGTAAGACGCGGGCGCGGCAAACTGTTTCCGGTACCACCAGGAAACGGCATAAGGGCTGTCCGGCGCCATAGGTATGTTCGAGAAGTTGCCACCGATGGGATAGTTCATTCCGGGGAATTTCCGCAGATTCATGCCGAAGTCGGGGTCGGGCAGCGTCTTATCCTTCACCAGGGCGGCGACGACGGTGGTGGGAACCGTCGCCAGGTGCCATCCGTTGGGCTCGAACTGAGGAGTGGAGATGACCTCTCCGGTCGACTCGACCCTGGAGGAAGTCTGGAGCGACCAGCCCTCCCGCAGGGCCAGCTTGATTTCGGTATCTGGGTTGGCGGTGGATGCTTCCTGGCCGAAAAGCCACGAAGACAGAGCGAACGCCAGAATGCAAACCATGATGGCCAGCCGCTTGCCTGAGGTCATAAGTGCTCCTGTCAATTATGGGTCGTGTCGGTTTAGTGCGGTCATGCAAGATTGCCCCGCAGCATTGGATATCACTTCTATTGATACGTTTCAATAGCGGAATCTTACAACAATTCGCGATTTCGTATCGGGCGCGGTTTCCCCTCGAAAGGGAACCGAGCCAGAGCCGCAGTTGCGTAGTTTATAATTGAAAATTCGCTTCCCAACTCTGGAGTGACAAGAACATGATTCGTTTTCTGCAGACGCCCGGACCCCTGAAAAAGTACCTGCTCGGCGGCATGCTCCTGCTCATCTGCGTTTCCATGGTGTGGTATCTGGTGCCGAGCAGCGGCAACACCGGTTACAGCTTCGGCGGACCGGCCAAGGGCGTGGTTGCCCAGGTCGAGGGCAATGACATCAGCAGCGATGAGGTGCGGCAAGAGGCGAGGGCGGCGGCGCAACAAGAAGCGGCCCGCTACGGGGAAATGGCTTCGAGGATCATGCCACTACTCGTACAGCAGGAGACCCAGCGAGTCGTCGAGCAGTTGATTACCCGCCAGGCTTTGGTGGCCGAGGCCAGCCGTATGGGCCTGCATGTGACTCCGCAGGAGGTGAAGGACGAACTGGAACACGGGAGTTACGCTGCATACTTCTTTCCAGGCGGAAATTTTATTGGGCAGCAAGAGTATGAGGATTTTCTGCTGCGAAACAACCTTACGCCCGCCAAGTTCGAGAGCGAGACAGTCCCCAACGAGATCCTGATCCGCAAATTACAGGTCCTGATTTCCGGTGGCGCGGCAGTGAGCGAGGCCGACGTCCACGATCAGTTCATCAAGCAGAACACAAACGTCAAGTTCGACTACGCCGTCTTGAAGCAGGACGACATCAAGAAGGGCTTGCATCCGACCGACGAGGAACTCAAGGCTTTTTACGAGAGTCACAAAGCGAGCTACGCCAACTCGGTCCCGGAAAAACGCAAGGTCAAATACGCAATCGTTGACACCAGCAAAGTCGAGGCCAGCGTCCAACTGACGCAGGATGATTTTCGGGAGTACTACGATCAGCACCGAAACGAGTACCGCGTTCCGGACCAGGTGAAGGTGAGTCACATCTGGATCAAGATGCCCTTGCCCGGCGACGACGGCAAGCTGGATGAGAAGAAAGTCGCCGAGGCCCAGCAGCGTGCCGAAGACCTGTCGCGGCAGCTTAAGAATGGCGCAAAGTTCGATGAACTGGCGAAGAAATACTCCGAAGATTCCGGCAGCGCCAACGTCGGCGGCTCGTTAGGATGGATCGGCCGTGGTCAGATGACTCCCGAGTTTGAAAAAGCGGCATATTCGCTCTCCAAAGGCCAGATCAGCGACGT
>DASPTU010000069.1:0-6033 GCA_035623255.1 Terriglobales bacterium
GTTGGCGTCCCCGACGGGATTTGAACCCGTGTTACCGCCGTGAAAGGGCGATGTCCTAGGCCGGGCTAGACGACGGGGACGAGCAAGGGTGGGCGCCTGCAGCCAAACTGATCGTAGCAGCGCCCGTCTTGCAGTGTCAAAGCTTGGCTGGCGCAGCATCTCGCATCTCAACGGCCACGGAAGACTGATCGAGGCAACACCGCGCGCCACTCTCGAAACGCTTACAATAAAAGCTTAACTGCGAGAATACACTGTGGCCGATCCGCTCTATTTGAGTCTTTGGTATTCGAGCTTCGATGCCGAGGAAATACTGCCGAAGACGCTCTCCGTGATGCGGCAATTTCCGTTTTCGTCCCAGCAGGGAGGAATCGCCGGTTTGGCCCTGCATCCGGTTTCATGGAACGAAGCGACCATCCTGGAACGCCGCTTCAATCCGGGCATTACGCCGGAAGCTGCAGTCCTGATTGCATCGGACCTGCTGCATGATGACTACGCCTACGTCTTCGAAGCGGCCTGGGATCTGTGGGTATTCGACGACGAGCAAAGAAAATGGCTGCTGAAGCCATGGCGCGTGAGATTTATTGCGCAAGGTCAGGAGTTTGAGGACGGAAGCTCCGAATCGGAAGGGCACATCCAGGTCGATTTCGGCTCGGATTCGCCTTTCCTGCAGGAGCAGTTGAATCTGACTCCGGACGGGGAAGAACGGGTCCGGGCGAACGTGCAAAAGCTGGTTGACTTCACCAATAAAGCCGAAAAAGCCTCGGAGGCAAACTCGCGCCTCTTGAGGTCAGAGTCCGAAGACAACTTTGCTCAAAAACTTATTAGCAGATTGCAACGAGTGCAGTGAGATCAGGGTCTGCGCCAGCGTCCTGATCACCAATTTCTATTTCGTCCTTCCGCCCTCAACTTTCAGTTTCTCGCTTGCGCCAGCCTGGGCGGCAGCCAGACGCGCAGTCGGCACGCGGAATGGAGAACACGCAACGTAATCCATTCCGACCTGGTGACAGAATTCGACCGAGGAGGGTTCCCCACCGTGTTCGCCGCAAATGCCAACTTCAAGCTTCGGGCGTGTTTTGCGTCCGCGTTCGATTCCAATGCGAACCAGTTCTCCGACTCCCTCGCGGTCGAGCACGGCAAAAGGATCCTGCTTGAGAATTCCTCCCAGGTAAGTCGGCAAAACCTTATTGATGTCGTCGCGCGAAAACCCAAACGTGGTCTGGGTCAAATCGTTCGTGCCGAAGCTGAAAAATTCGGCTTCTTTGGCGATTTCGTCTGCCACAAGGGCTGCTCGGGGCAACTCGATCATGGTGCCGACGAGATAGTGAACCTTCTTGCCCTTTTCCTCAAAAACCTCATCGGCGACACGCCGAACAACGGCTGCCTGGTGCTGCATCTCCTTTAGTGTGGCGACGAGCGGAATCATGACTTCAACGTGCGTCTTGACTCCTTCTTTTTCTACGGCGACGGCAGCCTCGAAAATAGCGCGCGCCTGCATCTCAGTAATCTCAGGATAAGTGATTCCCAAACGGCATCCGCGAAGCCCCAGCATGGGATTGAACTCGTGCAGCTCTTCCACGCGACTCAGGACTTTTGGAAGCACCTTTTTCAAATCGGCCGCGCTCTTTGCTCCGAAGCGCCCATACTTTCCAATCATCGATTTCTTCTGCTTGGCGGTCGCGTAGGGAAGAATTGCAATATCGACCATCAGGTCTTCACGCTTGGGAAGGAACTCGTGAAGCGGCGGATCGAGCGTTCGGATGGTTACCGGCAAACCATCCATGACGCGGAAAAGACCCTCGAAATCCGAGCGCTGCATGGGAAGAAGCTTCTTCAGGGCCGCTCGGCGTTCCTTCTCATCGCGAGCCATGATCATCGCCTGCATGTGCGGAATGCGATCTTCAGCGAAAAACATGTGCTCGGTCCGGCACAGACCAATGCCTTCGGCTCCAAACGCCCGGGCCTGGATCGCATCACGCGGAATATCGGCATTGGCGCGGACTCCAATTTTGCGAAACGGCTCCGCCCAACTCAGGATTTTGGTCAGTTCGGGATCATCGGGGCTGGCCTCAACCGTCTTGAGTTTGCCCTTGATCACGCGGCCTGTCGTGCCGTCGAGTGAAATCCAGTCGCCTTCCTTAAAGACCTGCCCTTTAACTCGCATCTCGCGGGTATGCTCATTGACCTGTACTTCTCCGGCTCCTGCCACGCAACACTTGCCCATGCCGCGCGTGACGACCGCCGCGTGACTCGTCATGCCGCCGCGGGAAGTCAGAATTCCGGCCGCCACTTCCATGCCATGAATATCTTCCGGCGTGGTTTCAGCGCGAACTAGGATCACGGGGTTCTTCTTTGCGCCGTGGCCAGCTTTCTCTACCGCATCATTGGCGGTGAACACAATTTGTCCGACAGCGGCGCCCGGCGATGCAGGCAATCCCTTGTCGGTGAGGATATTTTCCGGCTTGATTTCCTTCTCATCGAGGCGTGGAACCAGAAAATCGTAAAGCTGATTTGGTTCGACGCGGAAAATCGCTTCTTCCTTTGTGATCAGGCCTTCCTCCACCATCTGAATGGCAATTCGGACGGCCGCGCGCCCCGTGCGCTTGCCATTGCGGGTTTGCAGCATGTACAGCTTGCCTTCCTGGATGGTGAACTCGAAATCCTGCATGTCACGGTAGTGTTTCTCCAGCCGAGTGGTGATTTCATGAAGTTGCCGGTAAACGCCAGGCATGATTTTTTCGAGCTCGCGGATGTGAATGGGAGTACGAATGCCGGCGACCACATCTTCACCTTGTGCATTCATCAGGAATTCGCCGTAAAACTCCTTGTTGCCGGTAGCGGGATTGCGGGTGAAGCCGACACCAGTGCCGCTGGTCTCGCCGAGATTGCCGAAGACCATGGCCTGTACGTTCACCGCCGTGCCGAGGTCGTCGGAAATGCTGTTGATGCGGCGATAGTGTTTGGCGCGGTCGTTGTTCCATGAGCGGAAGACGGCATCGCGCGCCATTACAAGCTGCTCATGCGGATCCTGGGGGAAGTCCCGTTTGGCATGCTTTTTGACGACCTTCTTGTATTCGGCGATTACTTCTTTGAGAGCTTTAGCGTCGAGATCCGTATCAAGCTTTGCTTTCTTCTGTTTCTTCTTGGCGTCGAATACTTCATCGAAGGCCGGCTTGGGGATCTCCAGTACTACGTTGCCGAACATCTGGATAAGCCTGCGATAGGAGTCGTAAGCAAAACGCGGGTTATTGCTGCGCTTAGCCAGCGCTTCCATACTTTCATCGTTAAGGCCAAGGTTGAGAATGGTGTCCATCATGCCCGGCATAGAAAACTTGGCGCCGGAACGAACGCTGACCAGCAAAGGATTGTCGCCTTTGCCAAGTTTCTGATGTTGTAGGTGCTCGAGTCGGCTGAGGGCTTCTTCCGTCTGACGATCGACTTCCTGGGGCACGCCGCCATGCCGCATGTACTCGCGGCAAGCGTCGGTTTGGATAGTGAAGCCCGGAGGAACTGGCAGACCGGCATTCGTCATCTCGGCCAATCCAGCGCCTTTCCCGCCGAGTTCGTCTTTCATCTTGCCGTTGCCATCGGCTCTGCCGTCGCCGAAGAAGTAGACGTACTTAGTGGTTTGCGGCTTCTGGGTTGCGATTTCTGTTTCGGAAAGCGTTGTAGTAGCCATAAGTATTAGTCCTTTACTTGTTCGAAGATTCTGTAGATCCCGTACTCTCAGTCACGATTTCGGAAAAATCGGCAATCGTCGAAAACTCCCGTAACAATGTATGCAGCAAGGCTAGTCGATTGGCCCGAATTTGGTCGTCGTCCACCATCACCATGACTTTATCGAAGAACCGGTCGACCGTCGGCCGGAGTTTGGAAATTTCCGCCAGCGCCTGCTCGTAGTTGCCCTCAGCACGAAGCGCTTCGACGATGCCTGAAGTTTGGGGAATCTGTGACGCGAGTTCCGTTTCTACATCGTCCCGTAGGGAGGCGTTGTCAACCGCAGTTGCTACTCTTTTCCCCGACTCGGCCGCTTGCCGCAGGATGTTCTTTACGCGCTTAAACGCAACCGAAATCGACTCGAAATCCGCTGACGAGCGGGCTTTGGCAACAGCCTCAGAGCGTCGGGCCGCATCCACTACATCATCGGCACCTGCCTCCAGGACCGCATTCACCACATCGTACTTAAAGCCCAGTGTCTCCCTCAGATAGAATTCCAGCCGCTCGCGGAAGAACGCAAGAACAGTTTCCGTAGGATGATTGCCTGTCTTAAACTTGCGTTCTGCTTCCGAGTCACGATAGGCTTCGCGGGCATCGGTTATGATCTGGGTCAGCCGCAAACCCAGCTTGTGCTCGGCGATGATTTTCACAATTCCATTCGCCTGACGACGCAACGCAAACGGATCTTTTGATCCAGTTGGCTGGAGGCCCAATGCGAACATGCCGACAATCGTATCTGCCTTGTCCGCGATCGATAGCACTGCTCCTTCGACCGTGCTGGGGACCGAGTCTTCCATCGACTCCGGTTTGTATTGATCGTAAATTGCAGTAGCGATGGCGTCATGTACGTCACGCTTCATGTCAGAGTCAAGGGTCTGAGCACGAGCATAAAGGCCGCCGACGATCCCTTGCAGTTCCGTGAACTCTTTTACCAATTCGGTCGTGAGATCAGTTTTGGCAAGGTGAGCTGCTTTGTGGATGACGCCGGGTCGAATCGGCATTCCGGACTGGCGGATGATTTCGCAGAGCCAGCTGCACAAGCGCTGAACCCGGATCGTCTTCTCGTAGTAGCTGCCCAGGTCTCTTTGAAATGTGACGTGCTTGAGCAACTGCACTCGCTCGCGCAGGGGGAGCTTCTGATCGGTATCCCAGAAGAAGCGCGCATCATTAAAGCGGGCGCGAAGCACGCGCTCATTTCCGTGCCGAATAATCCCCATCGGGTCACCATCCGTGTTGAGCACGGCGAGAAAATACGGCAGCAGCTTGCCGTTGGCATCCTCGATGGCAAAATATTTTTGGTGATCGCGCATCACCGTGACCAGAACCTCCTCGGGCAGCTGTAGAAACTCGAGATCGAAGTTGCCCAAAATGACAGAAGGCCACTCTGTCAGATTGACCACAGTATCGAGAAGATTTTTGCCTTCCCGCCAGTGTGCCCCAGGGATGGTACGGGTTGCTGCATCCAGAGCTTTGCGGATCTGCTGTTCGCGCGCATCGCGGCCGAGCACCTTGGCCTCATGCAACGCCGTGACGTAAGCTCCGCCTGCAGCGGCAATCGGAACGGGACGGTCGGCCAAAATTCGATGGCCACGAGACTCTTTTCCGGCACGAACCCCATCGAATTCCAGCGGAAGCAGTTCGTCGTCCAGCATGGCCACGAGCCATCGTACCGGTCGCACAAACAGTTCGTCCGGTTTGCGCCAGTGCATATTCTTCGGCCAATAGATCGAGCTGATTTCTTTCGGCAGCAGTTCTGACAGTACGTCACCCGCAGTCCGTCCCTTTTTTGTGATTTCGGCGGAAAGGTACTCGCCTTTCGTTGTCATGACCTTCGCCAGTTGCGAGACGTCCACTCCGGCTTTCTTGGCAAAAGCATGTGCGGGAGCAGCCGGTTTGCCGTCTTTGAAAGCAACCGCCACCGAAGGCCCTGTCACTTGCTCCGAAATGTCAGGTTGAGCTGCTGGAAATCCTGAAACCAGTACGGCCAGCCGACGCGGTGAATCGAAGCTCGAAACCGACTTGGGATTGAGCCGTTCGCGCCGCAGCACATTGAATACTCGCTCGCGTAATTCGAGCGAGGCTGCATCGATCATGCGCGCAGGGATTTCTTCGCAACCGATTTCAAGGAGAAAGTCAGGCATTCAGCAAACTTTTATTGTCGCAGAAATCCCGGATGGTTGCTTGTGAGCCAAGTCACAAACGATGTTTCCAGGCCCATTCCGGCAAGTAAAGGGCGTTTCCTGATCGGGCGGGAATCTGCTTGCTAGTCATCCACTCTGACGCGGTTAGACCCGTAGGTGTATTTCGAGATCAGTGGGG
>DASPTU010000070.1:0-8748 GCA_035623255.1 Terriglobales bacterium
AGGTCGGCGCTCGGCCTGCTGCTACGTTATCCGCGATGCCGATCGGCGCTGGCGCCCGACACCCGCCGCCTATTGCCGCGCTGCTTCTCTTCGGCGTCGCGATGGTGACCGTCCTCGTGGTGCATCTCACCACCAACGGCACCCTCGGCTTCCACACGGACGAGCTCTACTACATCGATTCCGGCCGGCACGCTGCGCTCGGTTATGTCGACTTTCCGCCGATAGTCCCGCTGCTCGCGCGCTTGGAAACCGATCTCCTGGGAGCCACGCCATGGAACCTCCGCCTGCTCCCGACCCTGCTTGGCGCTTTCATGGTAGCTCTCTCAGGGGTGTACGTGCGCCGCCTTGGCGGGTCGCTCCGCCTGCAGGCCCTCGCCCTTTTGATTGCCGTCACGGCGCCCTACTTCCTCGGCGCGAACTGGGTCTATCAGACCGTGACGTTTGATGAGGCGACCTGGATGGCCGCGCTTTACTTCTTTCTATGCCTGGTTCAGGAGCGTCAGCCTAAGTACTGGATCTACCTCGGCATCGCGCTCGGCATCGGCCTCGAGGTCAAGTACACGATCGGAGGTCTGGTGGCCGCCATAGGGATCGCTGTCCTTTTTACTCCCGTGCTGCGCTCGGACCTGCGGACACGGTATCCCTGGATCGCGGCTGGCATCGCTCTGCTCATCTGGGCACCGAACCTGGTGTGGCAAGTTGCGAGAGGTTTCCCTTCGCTTATCTACATCGTCAACCACCAAGGTTCCGGCGGGGGCCTTCTTGGCAACCTGGTCCTGATCGGGGTCTATCTCTTCTTCTTGATTCCGCTCTGGGTGACGGGATTGGTGTCGCTGTTTCGCAACGCCGCACTGCGGCCCATCGGAATCGCGTGCCTCTTTCCTCTCGTCCTTTTCCTGTTCGTGGGCAAGTCCTACTACGCGGTGGGTACCGTGCCGATCGCCGTTGCTCAGGGGCTCATGGCAATCGCCCGCGTCAAGCGGCCGAGGCTGCGCACCGGTTTCCAGATAGCAGTCGCAGTTGCCTGCGCGCTCCAACTGCTCACGTTTGCTCAGCTGACGCTTCCCATCACGCCGCCGGACAGGATTCACTCGCTCGGTCTCGACGCCAAGAACGAGCTTTTTGCGGACAGCGTGGGATGGGAGGAGGTTGCTCACGAGGTCGAGTCGATATACGACAATCTCCCCGACTCGAAGCGAACTGGAACGATCATCATCTCAGCCTATTACGGTGTTCCAGGAGCGCTGCAGATCTACGGCGACAAGAGATCGCTACCCGTGGTGGTCAGCCCTCACCTGAGCGACTGGTACTGGCTTCCCAGCGATCTGGTGGCGACGAACGCACTGATGGTCGACTACCAGCCGTCGGAGGTTGCCTGGATGTGCTCATCCGCGACACTTGTGGCGCACTTGACTGTCCCGTACGGTGTGCAGGGCATGGAGCAGGGCGCGCCGGTCACGTTCTGCGTGCTCAAAGCTCCGATCCCTCAGTACTGGAGCCGGCTCCGCAACTTCTCCTGAGGATGGTTAGGCGCGGCAGCATCTTGCTGCATTTCAGAGGGAAGGAATCTTGGGCCGGACCTTCCCGTGCGGGAGACGCGATTTTCGACGTTCCCCCGATATCCTCTTTATCTCTGTACGTTAATAATTACATTGACAGCTTTACTCTTTTGTGCTATAATGTTTTATGGTTTCTCGTCGTGCGTCCTTACGTCATTACTTCCACACTTCATTGCTTCCCATCTTCAAAGGTCATACCACCAGACTGGTATGTTGGCTCGAGATGACTCCTTCGTTTGCCACTCTTACGAAAACCGAGCATCCGAAAAGGATGCGAGTACTGCCTGCCCAGGGCGTAGTCGAAGGGAGCGAGCACCGCGAAGGGAAGGATCTGCCCCCTTTCTTTTCAATCGTCTGCGCGCTCTTTCATTTTCCGTATGGGATAAGTCCTTTGTTTGCCACTCTTACGAAAACTGCCGGGGTGTACCCTCTTTCTTCCCAATTTGGAACATTCCGCCACGACGCCAGGAGCAATGCGCGTAGAATGGTGCCGTTTTCTGGCGCCTAAGGGGAGGGGAAGCATGCGAACGGTCCTGATTCGGCGAACGCTGGCATTTGTGCTCATGGCAACCGCTTGTGGATTCTTGTTTGGACCGGGAACTTTGAGAATCTGGGCGGACGACGATTTACAGAAAGAGGCGCTGCGGTCTCTGATGACTGACGCGCTGTCCGCAGCGAGGAACGGGGATCAGTCCAAACTCGAAGAGATTGCGCGGGGCCTCAGGATTCCGGACTACGAAACGTGGTTCAAAGCTACGTTTGGGGAGGAATACGGGTCCAAGCTTGCGGCTGCGTACACGGCGCACGCGGACCAAGACGAAGATGCGTTTCCAAAGCTGATTCAAAGCATAGCTAGGCACGAAGGCCGACTTATTATCGAGGATGCCGAAGGAGCGAAAGTGCCCGGAATTAGCTTTTGCGGGAACGCCCTGGTGCGGGCAGTGAAGAACGACGCATCGTTTTACACAGCGACCTTGGAAGAGGTGGGGAATTCCCGGCAGCATTCCTTCTATAGGCTTGGATATTTCACCTTCGTCGACGGAGCTTACCGTTGGCTGAACTGCCAGTCATTGGGACTTATCCCGGACGTTAATCCACCGGTTTATGGCGCAGCGAGCGGCCCAATTCAGGTCGGCGGGAATGTCGAAGCTGCACGACTTATCAAGCAGGTCCAGCCGGTGTATCCGGAAGTGGCGCGGGCAGCAAAGCTATCTGGGACCGTGCGGTTGCACGCGATCATAGCGACGGATGGAACGGTGGCCAGTCTTGAGGCTATCTCCGGGCACCCGATGCTAGTGCAGGCGGCGATAGACGCCGTTCGACAATGGACCTATCAGCCCACTGTTTTCAATGGTCAGCCTATAGAGGTGGATACGACGATTGACGTGATTTTCGCATTGAATCCGCGGCCCGCTCAGCAGCCCTGAACGCCGCAGTGCTACCGCCGTAGCTCGTTGGTTTGGGTGGAAACAGGCAGCGGAGCTTGGCTGGAGAGAGCTTTGTCCAGCCTGGAAACGATGCGATACACGGGGCCATTCCAGAAAGCGGATGGAGGAGGATTTTTCCAGTGCGCGCCGGCCGGATAGAGAATGGCTTCATCCCAAAAAAAACCTCTATCAATACAGCAGTCCGGCTCTGGCTGAGGGGGCGTCCGCTTGGCGATGTCGTTCAAGGCAGTGGCTACCGCGTGATTCGGATCCCAAAACTGCCGCGCGCGGCCGTCGGGGATGCGTCCAAGCGCCGCGCCGCCCGGCGGCCTCCAATCGGTGGCCAGAATTGGCTCCCAAACCACGAGCACGCGCACCTTTTGGTCTGGAAGCCGGGTCAGAAGTTGTTCGGCTGCGGAGGCCCCCCGCAGACAAGCGGCTCAAGTGGGGGATATAAGCAAAACCAGGCGCGGGATGTCCGCATCGGCGTCAAAGGCTCTCTCGAATTCGCTGAAATTGGCGCTCGAAAGCGTAACGAGCGGCTCCTGGCCAGGCGGAACGGAAGAAGGACCCCAAAGATACCGAACGCCCAGCAGCACAAGTACGGCTGCCAAGGCCAGGACGATGGCTCGTTTCCAGCTCATCTTGTTGGCTCGTAGAACCTGTCGGCGAAGAATGCAGCGATCTGCTGGGGAAAGAGGATCATTGCCAGGACAACGGCCACTGCCGCCCAAAGCAGCACGTTGCCAATCAGCCTGCCGCGGACGGCGCATAGTCTGGCGCGACGTTGCTGCCAGAAACCAAGGCCAATCAGGATGATTGAGAGTCCCAGCAGCCAGGGGCGCAGAGCGTTGAAGAACGCGCTGGCCGCCCCAGCTCCCAGTGCGGCGGCGAAGCCGAGCGGGAGACAGCAGCTTAGCGACGCCATCGAACTGACAATCGCGCCCAAGGAAGCAAAAACGCCGGTCGCCTGTTTCCCGCTTTGCATGGACTGGCTCCTGCATCGAACGTACACCCTGGCAGGCAGCATAGTCCACAGTCAAGGCCGACCCTGCCCGCTCCGTTCCAGTGGCTGGCAACCCACGAAAGAAGAAGACGGCGGAAACGGAAAAGTAGATCGCGGAGGTCAAGAAACATTGCTTAAGCAGGGAAAATAGATCGGTGAGGCTGGAACTCAGAAATGATCGTGGAGGAATAGATTAAGAACGCACGCGGCGGAAGGCTCAAGAGATGAGTGTGTCCATGGGGACTGTCCGCGAGTACCATTGGGAGGCGGAGCAACCTAAAGTAACTAAAAGGGTTCCAACCCTTGATGGAAACAGTTGCAAGGCATAAAGTGAAGTAGGGTCCATTGTGAACGGTGCAAGAAAAGGGTCCCACGGGGCAGTACTAGTCCAAACTCCCTCAAGATTTGGGTTTGGTGGCGCAAGCCTACCCTGGTTAACTCTAGTCCTCCTTCTTCTGAGCAGCCTCCCTGCTTGGGCACAATCGCAGCAGTCCGCTGATGCCTCAGCCACAGCGGCCCCCGAAGTTTTACCCGGGCAGCCACCGGAATTGGTGGGAACGATCAGCGGAAGCGTTGTTGATCGAACCGGCGCGTTCGTCCCCGGAGCGGTTGTGAAGCTGTCGCGCGAAACCCGGCCACTAAGTCCAGACGTGGCTTCGGACAGCGACGGACAATACGCGTTTGTGCGGATCACTCCCGGTCCATTCCAGATTAAGATCGAGTCGCCAGGTTTTGCGACGCAGACATCCACTGGAACTCTGCATTCGGGGGAGGATCTGCTGCTTCCCCCGATCACGCTGGCAATCGCCAGCCCTTCGACGGAAGTGCGTGTTTCCATGACGCCGACCGAGATGGCGGAAGCCGAGATTAAAGATGAGGAAAGGCAACGCGTCCTGGGTGTCATTCCTAATTTCTACGTTACTTATAACCCAGTGGCAGTCCCTCTCCACCCAAGGCAAAAATTTGAGCTTGCGTGGAAGGCGACAATCGATCCGGTCAATTTTGGCCTGGTGGGAGCCATCGCGGGAATTCAGCAAGCGGCAAATTCCTTCAGCGGCTATGGGCAAGGCGCGCAAGGATATGCAAAACGGTACGGGGCCGGCTATGCAGACTCCGTTACCGGCACGTTTATCGGGAGCGCCATCCTGCCGTCCCTGTTCAAGCAAGATCCAAGATATTTTTACAAAGGAACCGGGACCCGTCGCTCGCGATTCTTCTATGCCATCGCGAATGCCTTCATCTGCAAAGGTGACAATGGACACTGGCAGGCCAACTATTCCGGTATCCTTGGCAGCCTTGCCGCAGGTGGGCTCTCCAATCTTTATTACCCGGACTCAGATCGCGACGTAACAATAACGTTTGAAAATACGCTCATCGGAATTGGAGCAACCGCTGCCAACAATGTTCTCCAGGAATTTGTGATTCGTAAGTTTACCCACAACGCCCCGACATATACTCCCGCCGCTCCTGATCCTGCGGCGGGCACTCGCTGACGAGCTGTAAAGCAAGGGAGGTTAGGCGCGGAAATCCGCAGGGATTTCTGCGCAACCCAAAGAAAGGAAAACGCGGCGGGACGCCCACGAAGTGGGCTGCCCGCCGCGTTTTGCGTCTCGACGCGAAAAAGTTAGAAGAGGAAGCGGAAGCCGATCTGAATCTGCCGGCTGAGATATGCATAGTTGCTGTTGGTGTTGGTGACTGAGCCGAAGGGAGCGTTGTAGGAGAGGGTGGGGGAAGCCGAGGTACCCCCAACGAAGTAACCCGTATTGTTGACGCTGGTGACGTTCTGGTGGTTGAAGATGTTAAAGGCTTCGGCGAGGGCTTCGACGCTGTAATGCTCGTGGAAATGAACGCGCTTGGCGAGGCGCAGATCCATATTGATGGTGCGCTTCATGCGAAAAGTGTCGCGGCCGACGATGTCGATGCCCTTGCGGCCGTTGGAGCCGTTCACACCGCCGCCGAGAGCTTTGTAGGTGACGGTGGTGGTGTCGCCAGTGAGGGGGTTGGTGGTCGAGGTTGTAAGGGTGGGCGGGTTACCGGAGGTTACCAGCGAGTAGGGGAGTCCGCTCTGAGAGGCGTAAATCGGGGAAAGCTCCCAGTCGTTGACAAGATAACCGAGCGGGCCACCGACGTGCCAGGGGCCTTCCGCGATGGCGCTGGCAACGAAGCGATCAGGGACGTTAAAGATGGAGTTGCCGTATTCCAGCCTGATGTTGGACGGAACGAGGAGGTCATTGGTATCGGTAAAGGTGGTGGCGTTCTCGCCGTAATCGAGAGCGTGTGACCAAGTGTAGCTGCCCATGAACTGCAAATGGCGCGTCATTCTGCGATTGAGCTGAACGACCAGGGCATTGTAACTGGAACTGATGCCGCTGAAGATGTCAGTCATGGAGCCGAAGTTTGGGTTAGGCCGGCCCTGAGTGGTGCTGGAAAGAACAGCTCCGCCAGGCGCGGTCACAACTGTACTGACCGTGGCGTAAAGAGGGGTCGTATATTTGAGACCAGCGAACGGGCCGCCGGTGACTGTGTAAGTGATATCGGTAGCGGGAGCACCGGTGTTAACGTCCACGAAATCGGGCAATCTGCGGCCGAAGCTACCCATGTAGCTGACGGAGAGGAGCGTGTTGGTGGCGATTTCGCGCTCGAGGGTGAGGTCGGTTTCGTGAACCTCCGGAAGCTTGAAGTGCGGATCGAAGAAGATGATGCCGAGAGCGGAAGTCGTGGTTGGTTGAGAAGTGAGAATTTCCGGAAACGAAGGAGCACCGGCGGTCGTGGCATTGAAAGTATAAGAAAATTGCGCGCCGGTGACACCAGTGTTGGTCAGGGCATTGTAAATGGTGGAGTTGATGAGGCGGCCGAAGTATTCGCCGTAGCCGCCGCGGAGAGAGGTCTTGCCATCACCGAAGATGTCCCAGGCGAAGCCGAGGCGCGGACCGATATTGTTAGCGTTACTGGGCATGCTCTGGGTCTGCGGCACGGCGGGGTTCGGGAGAATGACGCTTGGCAACATCTCGTATTCGTAGCGAACGCCGAAATTCACGGTGAAGCGCGGGAGAAGGCGCAAATTGTCTTCGATGAAGAAAGCAAGATCGTTTGTATTGAAAGTGAAACCGAGAGGGCCGAAAGCTTGCTGGTAGCTGGAATAGCAAGGCGTGTTCTGAGCGGTGCCACAGTGATTGGGAGAGATCAAATCGGAAAGATAGTTGCCTATGGTGGTGTAGCTGAAAGATCCATATTGATACCGGAGGTTTTCGCTGAGATCGTTGGTGTGCGCAACATCCATGCCGAATTTGAGGGTGTGCTTGCCAAAGGACCAGGTAACCGTGTCTGCATATTGGGTACGGCGCTCATCTGGGAAGGCGGGGCGCTGAAGGAAAGTGGGGACGCCCATGTCAAAGCCGTTGGTGATGAAGACGTCAGGAGGAAGGCCGAGGGGATTGGTGTAGCCCGGGAAGTTGGGTGAGGTTACAAAATTCGCTTGTTCATAAGCAGTGGGAGGTTGGGCGAACTCAAACTCGAAGTCTCGTCCGTATTGAAAGCGAGCTTCGTTGATGATCTTCGAAGTGATGGTGGTATAGAGCTTGGCGACGCCCCAAGTGTCGCGGACGTAGTCGTTGCCAAAGCTGTGGATACCGTAAGTGTTGCTGGCCTGGGTTTGGATGCCGGCAGGGGAAATCCAGCGCATGCGGTTAACTTCAAAAGTGGCATGGTTTCTCGAGCTGATTTGCCAATCGATCTTGGGAAAGAAAATTGTGGCCTGGCCTTTGCGCGGAACGGAACCAAGCTCCCCAAGGAGACCATTCAAGCCGTTGTTGAAGGCGGTAACGGCGGCTGCATAGGTGGTGATGCCGACATTGGCGTTGGCCAGATTGCCGAGGAGAGTGCAAGCGCCGACCGTCGCGGTGGCCACGTTGGCACCATTGGGGACAGCGGTGGAGCCGGAAGTGAAGGCGCTGGAATTGATGTTGCTTTTGCCGTTGGCCTGGAAACAGTTGGTAGTGCCGTCCACGGTATAGGCCGAAGTGAGCGCGGCCAGAGGAGTGGCGAAAAAGGCTGTCGGGCTGGTAGCTCTGGAAGTGCCGGGGAAGTTGCGGTCGTAGCGATCAAAGGCAAAGAAGAAAAAGAGTTTGTCCTTTTTGATGGGACCTCCCACACCGAAGCCGTACATTTTACGGACATCGACAGGTGCGTAGGGAGAGGTGGTGAAGACGCCGGGCGAAGTTTGCGTGGTTAGCGTAGTGAAGGGGTTGATGGCGCCCCAGGAATTGTCGCGGTCGTAGAAATAGACTTCACCGTGGTAACTGTTCGAGCCGCTCTTGGTAACGGTGTTGACAACGGCGCCGGCGGCGCGGCCATATTCGGCGGAGTAATTGGAAGTATTGACCTGGAATTCCTGAACGGCGGCCTTGGCGCTGGAATAGCCGATGCGCGTGCGTCCGCGCTCCTCGGAAAAGAAAGCCTGATTATTGTCGCCGCCGTCGACGGTGTTGTTGTTGAGAAGCGTGCTGATCCCGCGGAAGCTGATGAGGCCGAAGCCGTTGATGTCATTGACGGCGCCCGGTGTTAGCAGAACGAAATTGGACCAGCGGCCACCGTTGATGGGGAGATTGCTGATGGCAGCTTGATCGACGGTTGGAGCGAATTCTGCGGAGTTCGTGTTGACCTGGGGAATTTCAGCCGTAACGACAACGGTGGCGCCAGCGGAAGCCACATTGAGCTTGGCAGTCACTTCGGTGACACTGCCGACCTGGACGATGAC
>DASPTU010000071.1:0-9711 GCA_035623255.1 Terriglobales bacterium
ACATCCCAGCTATGGCTCTTCCACGCCCGCAGTCCGGTTTTATCCTTGTGCGTCGTGAGGTAGAGGAGGGCCAGAGTGATTTCATCCACCTTGTCGTTGTCGATGTCCATGATGTCCTCGTGCGCTGGCAACGCTGTCGAAGCCGATGGCGGATCGGCGGTTGCATCGTCGCAGGGCCTACCGTAGTCCCAATGCTGCAGCAGGGGAGACCGTCGCTATGGGCAAAAAAAGAATCCAGCCCAATTATCGTCCTAGAACGCTTCGACTGCCAGACCTCGATCATTCCAAGTTGGCAGTGCTCAACAGCCTCGGGTCACCGGGTTCGCGCCGCGTTTACGAATATGCTCTCGATGGTTTATTGCGTGGTACTGCTCGGAACCGCGCCTCGCCTTCAGTCCACGGGATTCAAGGGTACATGCGGTAGCGAGTGCCTGCGATCCGATTGGGCCCGCCAACACCATCAACCACTGCTGTGCGCCGTGTCGCACATGAAGCTGCCGACGCGGGTCTGCTGAGTCCAGAACTGGCAGCGGGCCACAACAGTTGACTTCCGGATTGCTCGTCAACCGCTAAGAATGGCGAGTTAGCGCTTTTTTGCGCGCCTAGTCTTTCACCAGGTACTCCCGCGTCAGTCATTCATCCCCTGGAGCCGCGCGCTCCCCAGATACCGCCCGACAAAATCAGCTTGCATCATATTACACCTTATGGTGTAATATAGCGGTGGACCAACTGACGGACGTGCTGATAGCCATTTCTCACCCCACTCGGCGAGCAATTATTGGGCAGCTAGCAAGCGGACCTGCGCGATTTCTCGATGTCGCGAAACCGTTCGATACGGCTCTCAATGCAGTGACCAAACACCTGAAGCTGCTCGAGAGAGCCGGACTGATCCAGCGTAGAAAACAGGGCCGCGAGGTCTACATTTCGTTTCGAGGGGAACCCCTTCGGCAGGTAGCAGGATGGGTGCATGAGTACGAACGGTTCTGGAACGAGCGCCTCGATCAGTTTCAGGAGTATTTTCGCGACAAAAAGAAGAAGGAGAAAAGGTAATGGAGAACTCGAAGAAGATCCTTGAATTTAATCTCCAACGGACAATCCCTGCTCCTCTGACTGAGGTATTCGATGGATGGCTGGATCCGAAGATCCCTGGCAATCCCTGGAATGCAGCCGAGAAGTTCTTGCTAGATCCGAAAGTCGACGGCCTCTTTTTCTGGGCGCTCAAGGGGACGTCCCATTATGGCCGGTTCACGGTGGTCGAGCGACCGACTCGGATTCAACATACGTGGGTATCGCCGAAGACCCTTAGGGAAAGCTTAGACTCCCGCATGGCCTGGTTTCAAGAGGATCAACTTCGTACTTAAGAATTGCCTCGAAGCCGCTGGGTTTTGAAACTGGCGGAATAACTGCCATGAAAATGGTGCACGTTCGCACAATAAATCAGGAACTGATAACGCCGTGCTGTTTTATCTAACGCGGTTTGCACCGAAGGGATATGATGCCTGTTGAAAAATCTCGTGATGAAATGCGTTGCACTCGCTCTGGTCTTCGGGGCATCGTTGTGCATCCCGGCATCCCCATGCTCTGACCCAAGATTGCAAGAAGCGGCTATTAGCGGCAACAGGATTGCTGGAGGTGTGGTGCTGCACAAGAAGCCTCTGAAGTTCGCCTTGTACTCCTCATCTGAAATCGCATGGATCGGGAAGACTGATAAGAATGGTTGGTTCGCCAGTGCCAAGCTGGCAGCGGGCAACAACTCTTCATCGACAACGTCTGCGTGGCCGACATTCAGATCATGAACTGATCGGTTGCTGTTGGTGATATCCCCTTTCACTCGCGTGCTGCCTTCCCGGATGATTGTTGAAACATCCCATAGCACAAATTGACCCGTCGAAAGTGATTTGAGAACTGGCAAACAAATAGCGCAAGCCTTGTGACATCGCTGTTATCAACAGTTAACTTCCGGTTGGCCCGTAATCCGCCAACAGTTCCCGTGGAAAGCACCCGATGTGGAGCGCCGAATTATGAAGGTTGCCACAATTCGATGGGATTTCCCTCAGGGTCATGCAGACGAGCGAAGCGCCCAATGTTGGGATAAGATTCCGGGTCTTTGACCTCAATTCCTGCCGTTCGCAGCTGGGCTACCATTTTGTCGAGGTCATGCACTCGAAAGTTGACCATCCAGACCTTGTTAGGATCCCCGAAATAGCCACTCTTTTCGGGAAAGGGACTGAAAACCGTCGGGCCGGCCTCTTGCTGCCAAACGGTCCCGCCCTCGCTCGTTGGTGTGAGCGCGATCCCCAAGTGTTGGTGGTACCAGTTCCCCAACGCAGCGGGATCATGAGCTCGGAAGAACAACCCTCCGATTCCGGCGACTTTTTCCATATCCGTTCCTCCCAATTCAGGTTTAGTGGCTGTCTTCGCAGGCGGAACACAACTCGCTGGCTGTGCGGAGTTCTGTGCCGCCATCGCTAATTTATTCTGTATGAAGCTGGACCCAAAAGCATATGACAAGATTTTAAGAAATTGGCGCCTTCGAAAGCTCATTCCATCCTCTCCCGAGACTTTGTGCGATTTCATCTACGATACCTGCGGGGATGGAGTTCTGAAAGCACGATAGCGGATTCTGGGCGATTGGTCGCTAGCCTTGATCGGAAACGCCTCGGCAGGGGAGTTTGGGGTTGGAAGAAGTCGACCCGAGGCGTTTTCGATAAGGAAACTAGGAGGAAGCCGCTGGCGTTTGTGGCGGACGCGGTGCGCTATGGGATTTGAATGGCAGTTTGGGATGCAGCCAAGGTATGTGTAGGCAGCGGAAAAGCGGGTGAGGATGGTGCCTCGTGCTGAAGGGAGATGGCTGAGCGCCCGGGAAAGTTTGTAAGAGAGGTCGTGGACCCCTAATCAAATCATGGACGCGGAAATCAAGCAGTCTGTTGACGAGCAAATGGCGGCGAAGGGCTTCACCAAGACCGACGGCGACAAGGCTGATCTTTATCTCGGATATCAGATCGCGGTCGATCAAGAAACGCAATGGAACGGATATGGCATGGGCGGCGGCGTTCGTTGGGGTGGAATGGCTACGGCCACGAGTTCCACCATCAACGTGGGAACTCTTGTTTTGGATATCTATGACCCGACCAGCAAGCAGCTGGTCTGGACGGGAAATGCGACCAAGACGATTGACCCTAGTTCCAACCAGGAAAAGAACCAGAAGAACCTGAACAAGGCCGTGCAGAAGTTGATGAAGGATTTTCCACCCAAACAGAAATAGATCGGCAGAATTCCGCAGATGTGACCTGGACTTGGCGTCGGGTGTACCCAGTGAAGATGTCGATCGAGAAACCCTAATCGAGTCTCCTGAATGTGACAAGGCGCCGGGCGGAGCATTGCTCTGAATGTTATTGGACAGGCTTCTCGGCTTTTTAGTTGTCTGCGATGATATGGAGAACATACCGTGGAAACCTCAAGTCAAACCCTGAAGCAAAAGGCCATTCATGAGCTGAAGGAATTCCTCGTCATCACGCTTTATCTCTGGGTGGTCTTCGGGCTGTTCCTTGTGTACAAATCCGTGATTCTGAACGAGGAGCACATCGATTACTTGGCCCATGGTATCGCGCTCATCAATGCGCTGGTGTTCGCGAAGTTTATACTCATCGCCCGAGCGTTTCACCTGGGCGACCGGGTTAACGATGAGGCACTCATCTACCCGACTCTCTTGAAGGCTGCCTTGTTTTCTCTCGTACTGGCTTGTTGCAAAATTCTGGAAGATGCTGCCGTCGGTCTGTATCACGGGAAGTCTTTCTCCCAGAGTATTGCCGAGCTGGGCGGGGGCACCTGGAAGGGAATCCTTACGCTCACCGCGATCCTGTTCGTGGTGCTCATCCCGCTTTTCGGACTTGGCGAGCTGCAAAGAGTTCTTGGAGAAGGCAAATTGGGACAGGTCTTTTTCCGCCGGCGCGACGCATCAGCACCCATTGGCCCGCGAACGTTTTGACTTGTTGAGAAGAGGAAAGGGAAAGGGGGAATCTGTGGCTAAGGACAAGAAGAAGAAAAGAGATAAGAAGAAGGGGATCCGCGGAAGCAGTTCTGAGCCGGAAAGCTCTGCTTCGGCCGTGATAGCGATGTACGCCGACGGCCAGCCGCTCGACAAGGTAACCTACCTGGAGGCCAAGCTGATCCTTAAGCCTGACCGCTTCACCTCGGTACAGAGCTTTAGGGACTTCGGCAAAATCGTCAAACAGACGGCGAAGAAGCTCGGCGTGGGATTCATTGCCGATCCCGATGCCGACCAGCGGCCGGAAATCCGTGAGATCACTTTCGGCGATACTCCCGATTTCCGCCTTTACAACAACGCGTTCATCCTGCGCCGGCGCATTAGGTACGTGGATGGGTTTCCTGTGGGTGATCCGGAAATCGTTTTCAAATACCGGCATCCTGACGAACAGAAGGCCACTCAGGTGGACGTTCGTCCCAAAATCTCCGGCGCGTACCGCATCAAGTTCAAAGCGGAAGCCCTGCCACTGAAGGACGAAATCGGCGGCTATCGCATCCTTTACTCCCACAACTGCCAATTCGGCTTGAGCCAAGTGCACGATGCTGACAAAGCCTCGATGGCTACGCTGACACGAATTCTCCCGGCTTTGTCGGCTATCAAGAAGTCCGACGAGGAACGAATCTGCCTGGTGAACGAAGGCATCGTCGAAGAGGTACTGCTCCCTCTGGGCCAGTTGGACTTTGGTAAAGGACAAGTTGCCAAATGCGATGTCTCCTTGTGGCGTACACGCGGCGAGCATAAGCCTCTTGTGGGAGAGTTCGCTTTCCAAGTGAAGTTTCCCAGTCGGGAGTCGGTTGCCGAAAAACCAAAAAAGCTAGCTACCCAGTTCTACGTCACCCTGCAGCGGGACGTTCAGGATTGGTTGGCGCTGGGCGTAACCAAAACGGGCATGGTGTATCGCCTGAAGGGGAACGAGCCCCAGAGTCATGAGTGACACCGCGAAGCCCTGCGGCTGTTCCCAGAGCCGCCGTATCGATTTGGGAGGTCTTCCTGGAGTTCCTCATCCTCGGCGCCGTAGCGCTTAGGCCGGGCAGCGACTGGCTGATAGAGATCATTTAATTGGCCCGGTTGGGCGGATGGAGATGGGAGCGGAAATCAGTCTTCGATCACTGCCGCCACATCCTCTGCGTCTTGTACAGCTTTCTCATCCGTAGGACTCAGCTTCGATGGCTGCACGTCGATCGTTACTTTAACAATCCTGCCGGTGAACTTGTTGTCTCCCTGCTTGTAGTCATTGGATACAGGGGTCTCACTATCCATACCAACATCCGTGCCCTCGTCACCCGAAAAAGCGAACGGTTGGGTCTTAGGTACGTGTCCCTCAGCCACTTGCTGCCCATCCACGTAGAGCACCGACTTGCCACCTGAGCCCGGCTTGGGAGCATCCGAGATGAACTCATACTTGATCTCGTGTTTGCCTGCGGACAGCAGCATCGGTCCCACGATGTTGGTCCTTTCCACTCCATATAGGACGGTCTCGAGAAAAAGAAAGGGGCATCGCGTGATTCGGATGCCCCATTCGCCGTACTCTTCCTATTAAGACAGCGGTGCCGTTGCAGCGGTGCAGGGGTTGACCCCACCGTTGGGCACAAAGCGCACGACCGCGTCCTCAATCGAGCAGAAGGAACGCACGCCCGTCTGGTTGGGGACGGCCGGGTTCGCTTCCACGTGGTAGGTGGTGTTGATACCACCCGCGCCAGCCGCGGCTCCGTAAGTGTAAAGAAAACCGCTCTTACCGCTGCCTGGAGGGTTGCCGTTTTGAGCAAGCACATCGTCAATCAAGCAAGCCGTCACAGCCGTAGGCGGGTTGGGGCAAACTGCTCCGATTCCGCCATTGCCCAGGACCGGCAAGGTTGGTGAGTAGCCAGTGGTGGGATAGGTGGAGTAGTAGGAAACCTCCGCCGTGTTGATGGTACGAACAGCGCTGGCCGCGGACGACTCGTTGGCCGCAATGCGCGCGCGCAGCAGGTTCGGAATAGCGATCGCGGCGATGATCAGGATAATCGCCACCACGATCAGCAACTCGATTAATGAAAAGCCCTTCTGTTTCCGCATCTCCTTTGTTCCCCCAAGCGTGGATTTGTATTTGTCTCAAATCCCCGCACTTGAAGGGCCAGAGATGAACATTACCTTGGTAAGCCCGCACTCTTCCTAAGCTGCCTGTTTTCAATTGTGCCCTATCCCTCCTTTGCTCAGCGGCGAAACTTAACTGTACGAAATGAGCCATCGCTGACAAATTTTGGCACTAAGCAAGTCGGTTCGGATTGAGAGGATGCGCGGCATCATGTCTTCCCGCACGAGTGTCAAGCCTGCAACATCGACGTAATGGCCGAGCTCTCAGCGCCGCTTGCGCAACCATGTCCTTTTAGCTTGGACACTCGCGCAACGGAGTTCACCAGAACGGAACAGCGGTTGCAAAACTTCTCCAGCGACTGCGGATCGCGCACATCAATTCGTACCGCTGACACTGCGGCACCAACGTCCGCTGCAACAGCCTCTAGGTTGGCAAATTTACTCCCATCTATGAGGATCGCTCTGTCAGTAGAACGCCAAGCAACAGCTTTCCCAGTACTGCCGGCGCCGCCGATGACACCGAAAGTGGAAGAGCGGTTCATCGATTTGGGGGCGGGTCGCTGGAAGCCAGTTTAGCCCCGCGCTGAGCCACACGACTCATGATTGTATTGTGAAGCCCCCTTAACAAGCGTGGTCGGTAAGAAGGAGCGAGATTGCATTTTACATCCCCTTGACAATCTCAGGACACCATGGTGGTACTTTGCGGGGCCTAAGGTGGCTGTGAGCCCACCATGAAACCAGTGTGCTTTTTGGTGCCTGTCGTCATGACCCGAGCGGTCTTCGTCCTGGTGACCGCGGCGATTCCTCTTGGTCCCGCGTGGGGGCAGACACAAACTTCTACGGACTGCAGGCTCATCGCGTATCTACCTCCAATGGCCACCTTTGGAGGCCCTACTACGGCGCCGCCGGGGAAGACGGAACTGGGAGCGGGATTCGGCGGGTACGGTGAGATTCTGTCTTCCCCGTGTATCCACGCAGGTGGTTTGGACTGGCTTGTGCGTTGGCGTCGAGGTCTCAGCGATCGCATCGATCTGGGTTTCGACTTCCTGACAAATAGCCAAACCGATGGGAGCCTTGGAGCAACAGGGGAGGTTGCCATGCGCTACCAAGTAACCGAGAGCCTTCGCCTGGAAGGAGGGTTAGGAGCCGCAGATGGAGGGGATGGTGGTGATGTGAATGCCGATCTGGCCGGAGTGATTGGCACCCACAATGCAGACAAGACTTGGAATTACTATATGTCTTTACGTCTGGGAGCATCCCGGGGCTGTGTCAATTGTGGTGGCAGCAAAGGCACAAAACACGCACCCGGCGCGCTGGTTCCCCTGGGCGTGGTTGGTACGACGGCGCGCATCTCCGATCAGGCGAAGTTCGTCATGGAAACCGGCCTGGGAGGAATTTTTGCTCGCCAGTATTCCGCCCCCGCAGGGTATATCCATCTTTCCTTCGGAGTCTTGTTCCACGTTGGCAGGGACCGCAAATGAGACTCGGAGGCAGCGAGCGTGAAGGTCAATGACACGAAGGAGGAAGGCATGTCCCCATTCGCTCACCGCACTGTTCAAGATCCAGCCGAATGGCACAGGCTGCACTGCTCGTTCTGTGGCAGAAGCGACCGGAGAGTGCGGTTTCTTGTCGCGGGCAAATCGGGTGGGATGATTTGCAACTCGTGCTGCCTGACTGCGGTGTTTATTTTTGTGAAAGCGTATGCTGCTTCACTCCTTGAGAAGGACAGCCTAAGTCCGCGCTGTGACCGTGCCTCGAATGACTCCGGGGCGTAACGCATGTTTGTGCCGCCATCAAGAACACGAGATCGTAAGACATGACGGGCCTGCAAAAAGCCTTCGCGGCGCGGTCACTGACTGGAGAGGCGCACCGATACCCGACACTTAGGTAGAGGTCTATGACAATCCGCAGGCCTGGGACAGTTGAAGCCCGGCAAGCGGAAGATCTCATAGAAAAGCCACGCCCACCATATTCGTCGTGCCACATAGAGGTATGCATTGGCGCCCGCTTTCCAGTGCGAGTCAATACTCGTATGTCGTCCAGTAGATTCTCCTGCGAAATCTGCAAACTGCTATCGGCAGAAGCGGACTGCAAGTGCTTGGCGCAGATCTTCCAGAAGTGAACCCAGCGAAAGCAGAACCCGCATCCGCCGTCGTAAAGTATCCACCCCTCGCGGGGGGAACGCATTCAGATGCATGGTCTGGCGATTTCATTGGATCCTGTTACCCATATAGACCACGACAGGCGAGCCATCTGCCACAAACGCACAGGCGGGGCGTCGCTCTAGAACTTTGGCGAGTTTGTGCCCGTAAAGCGCAGCGGCATTCCCCTCAAATCCAGCTTCCGAAGTTGCCCACACTCGCCATGGGACATGCGAAACGCGATATTCGACGCAACCGCCAGTTCGCTGAGTCGAATAACCCCAGTAGTGTTCGGTGATGAACTCCTCCAAACTGCCTTCTTGGGGATGTGTTGGGAGCCCCACGGTCTGAGCTGAGAGCCTGCACCATTGGTCAGAGACTTGCCAGTGATACTCGGCCGTCTTACTCGACATTTCTGTCTCGATCCGGTGCTTCATCCGACGATAGGTATAGTTCTCGCCGTACACTAGGCGAGCGGCTGTCGCAATTGCGTGCTTGGGCACAACCTCGGCAATGAAGACAACTCCTCTTCGATTATGGCTGTCTTTCTTGCGACGAACGTAGAAGCGTAGATTTACTTCATCGAAATCGGCGTGAAATGGAATTGGAAAGCACCCGAACAGCTTTGTGTGGCAGAAGCGAAAGCCCACAAGGCTGACGTATGTTCGTCCGTTGAATGAGTCCAGTTCCGTGCCTGGAGGAACGTACTGATGCAAAAGCTTGGGCTCAACCACGTAGTTCAACATCACGAGATCTCGCCATTCAGCAGAAAGAAACACTCTTTTGGACTGAAACAATTTGGCCAATTTAGAATGAAACGCGACTCGAGCCTAATTTATCAGGCGTTGACCCCAGTGTGCCAAGTGCTGTTGAAAACATCCCCATTTGGGGTTTTAGTGCCATTACCTGCTCGCAATCGTTGACGTCAAGCTTCATGTTTACTCAAATGCAAGCGGAATCGTTGCAAGCCTAGAATCAATCTAGTCCGGTTAGCGGCTCTAGGAGGTGTGGGTCTGACAGATCAAGTTCTAGCGATGCTCCGCGGCCAAGTCGCTGACATCATCGTTGGATCGGTTTTCCTGTTTATTGGACTGGCGACCTGCTGCATTGCTGCGATTCGCCGCCGGGGCGGCGTGCGCATTTTTATCTGGCTGGGACTCTGGAGCGCGATGTACGGCGGCGAACACCTGAGTCAATCGCCGGCTGTCATAGCGGTGTCTCCGCTTACGCACATGACCCCCGAGCCGTGCTGAGCGGGTTGAACCGTGTGCTTTCCGCGCAGCTGCGCGGTCAATTTATATCGGTGGGCTAAGGGATCACGCAAAAATAATAGTCCATTCAGAGTCCTAACTCGCACATTTTCAGCATGAAGCAATAATGTAGAGCAACCCGCCCCGCAAGCCCGCAGAATGCCGTAACCAGCGGTTGCAGACGGGGATACGCGCGCCC
>DASPTU010000072.1:0-26389 GCA_035623255.1 Terriglobales bacterium
CTACAGATATCATTATGATGCTATAAGACATCTAAAAGATGTCAATAGCGCCAGTTCCTGGATTGGATTATCTAACGCCCCGGCGCAGAGTATCATCGCGTGCACGAGGTTGTAATCATGGATGAATTTCGTCGCAGCACCGCAGAAAAGATGTTGAAGCGCGTGTTGCGGGAGCCCGTCTTGTCCACGCGAAAGGCAAAAATCTAACCCATGTTCATAACGAGACCTGGTTGCGCCTGCTGGGGGAAGCCGATATTCTTACTGTTTATATGTCCTGTAACGCTTATAGTGATTCCGCCTATCGACAAGCGCAATCCCTGCAGGGCTGCCGGGCAGCTTGTCTTCTGGCTCTCGCAATCCTAGGTGCTGCCGGGCCTTCTTCGGCGCAAACCGCTGCAAACCCTGCCTCAGATGGCCTTGGCCCAATCCGCAGTTACATCTCAAGCGGCTGGACCTCCCTATCGCGCTCGCTCTCTGATTGCTCCACATTTGCGGACACGAAGCTTACCACGGCGCCCCAGCTTTACCTGCCCACCGATTTGCAGGTTCCGGAATCCGTCAAGCAGCTGCCCTCCCGGTGCAACGTCGAGTTGAAGAAGTTTCCTGCGTCGTTCCACCACCTCGGAGATCTTGGTTCTCAGGTCCTTGAACCCGCCGGCCTACTCTACCTAGAGCACCCTTACGTCGTTCCAGGCGGCCGTTTCAATGAGATGTACGGGTGGGACAGCTACTTCATCATCCTTGGGCTGGTTCGCGATCACCGGCTCGATCTTGCGCAGGGGATGGTGGATAACTTCCTCTTCGAAGTCGAGCACTACGGCGCCGTTCTAAATGCCAACCGCAGCTATTACCTGACCCGCTCCCAGCCCCCCTTTCTCACCTCCATGATTCTGGCTGTCCATGAAGCGCGCGTCGCCGAGCACCAGAATGACCGCGAATGGCTAACCAAAGCCTACGCGCTTGCCGTCAAGGATCATTCGCTGTGGACCAGCGAACCGCACTTGGCTGGCGCCACCGGCCTTGCACGCTATTTCGACTTCGGCGACGGCCCCGCACCGGAAAGTCTGAAAGACGAAACGGGGCACTACCGCGATGTCGTCGCCTACTTTCTGAATCATCCGGAAGCAGCCGAGGGGCTCCTGGTGCGGCGGGCGGTTGGCGCGATTTCACCTGCGATGATTGGATCATTCTATACTTTGCAGGTCTGCGACATTCCTAAGACGATGGCTCGTCCCGGATGCACACCGGCCCAGGAAATCGCCCTGAGCTCCGAATTTTATAAGGGCGACCGAGCCATGCGCGAATCCGGTTACGACATCTCTTTCAGGTTTGGTCCTTTTGGCGCCGGCACTCACCATTTCGCTCCGGTCTGCCTGAACTCGTTGCTCTATAAAACAGAAGAGGACTTGGAAGAACTCGCGTTGCTACTTGGCCGTAAAGAGGAAGCCGAAAAATGGCAGCGCGTCGCGGAACAGCGCAAATCGAACATTCAAAAATACCTGTGGGATCCTGGAAGCGGCCTCTATTTCGACTATGACTTTGAGAAGCAGGTGCGTTCGGACTACGAGTACATTAGTACGTTTTACCCACTCTGGGCTGGGATTTCGACTCCCGAACAGGCGCAGGCTCTGAGAAAACACCTTTCGGATCTGGAGCAGCCAGGGGGCCTCGTTATGAGCAAGCAGGAAACCGGTGCACAGTGGGATTTTCCCTACGCGTGGGCCCCATCCCAGTTTCTGGCTGTCACCGGACTCCGTCGTTATGGATTTAGCGACGACGCCGACCGCGTGTCGTATGAGTTTCTTTCGACCGTAGCGGAAAATTTTCGGCGGGACGGAACGATCCGTGAGAAGTACAACGCCGTGACGCGTTCTTCAGAGACTCAGGTTACCGCCGGCTACCATGCCAACGTCGTCGGCTTTGGCTGGACGAATGGTGTGTTCCTGGAACTTCTGCGTGCCCTTCCCCCGAAGCTGGCGGAGAAGCTCGCGAATGAGCAAGGGAGCAACGCTGCAAAATCTCAATAGATTTGCCGCCCGCTGTCTGCCAGGAGCTGTTTAGCGGGTTGCGCAACTGGGGCGGTCTGCGCTTAACTCACGCAACAACTTTTTGGCTTCGGGGAGATCCGGATTGAACTCCAGGACCCGGAGCGTGTAAGTGCGCGCTTGGTCGAACTGGCCGATGGAACAAGAGACACGCGCAAGATTGAGTCCAACGGCGCTCTTTGCCGGGGCGCGCTCGAACGCTTGCCGCCAAAGGGAAATGGCCCGATCCACGTGTTCCTCTTGCGCTTCAATTACGCCGAGGTTGATGGCCGCGCTGTTGGAGAGAGGGTCGATTTCGAGAGCGCGCTGATAATTCTTTCGCGCCTCTGTCCGCTTTCCGTGCAGTTGTTCGATGTAGCCCCAAGCGGTGAGCACAGCAGGATCCCCCGGAGTGGCCAATACGGCTTTCCTAAGCCGTGCTTCAGCTTCGGGAATAGCAAATCGCATTCCCCCTTCAGCCAAAGATTCCCATGCCAACGCTAAATCGCGCATATCTTCCTCGTTTTTAACCGGCGGAAAGCGGACCAATCGGCGTAGCCCCAGCGGATTGGGCTGTTGCGGAGGCATGGCTGGAATTGGAATCCGCAAGATACGGTGATCGGTGGCTTGGGTGTGAGCGACATCCGCACTCGTCACGGGCGGCATGTGGCACGGCCTGCAGTCCGGCTTGTCAGGATGATGCCTCGCGCCAAAAGGGGCCCCATGGCAGGCAAGACATTTCGTGCGGTAGAAAGAAATCGCTCCATCAGCACTTGGCGATGAATGCGGATCGTGACAGCTAGTGCAGGACATAGCATCCCCTGCTTTGCGCTTGCACACGCTCGAGGCCAGGGCTTCGGATTGGCTGACGGCCCGTAATGACCGGGTTCCGTCGTCAGCGAATACGTAGTAGCGAACGTATTCGGAGAGGTCAGTGCCAGGCTGGAAATCGTAAAGATGCTTGCCAGGCTGCTCAATAGCAACATTCCCTTCCAGGTGGCACTGCATGCAAATGGCATCGCGGCGGGCAGGAGGAAGCTTCGCAGGATTAATGACCCCACTCCCTGAAAGAGCGCGCCCAGTGGCCGGCCCGTGACACCGTTCACACGTAATGCCAGCATGCGCGAAAGGCGGCAAGGAATACTTGTTTTCTGTTCCGGGCGCGGGGGTTTGCATGTTGCTGGTATGGCAAGCCAGGCAGGACGGCGAAGCAGGCAAACTCAAGGGGATTTGCTGCGCGGACTGGAACGCAGGGGCCATATCCCATAAGCGTTTCTGCGCGTACCAATTGATGGGTGATTCGAAAAAGAATCCATCGACCGAAAAAAGGTACGTGCGCCCACGGCGCCCGGAACCGATGAAATACAGGAGCTTGCGTGTGCCACGCACCAGGGGGTCGCCGATGCGTTCGAAACTTAACCAAGCCTCACTTTGGCTGGCATAAACGCGGTAGTGCACGCCTGATGGGGCGTGCTGAAAGTCCCCGGCAATCAGGTTCTGAACTGCCAGGCCGCTGGCCTGGGCCATGGCGGTTTGTACGTAGCTCCTGTAAACATCTGCATGGCAGGGTGCGCAAGCCTCATTCCCTGGAGAACCACCAGCATCGGAGACAATCGAATCATGGGGCGCAGGCTTCGTTTGTTGAGCGCAGACTGAGGGAGAAAACGCGCCCACAAGGTACAGCGACATGCCCAGCACCCACTGGCATTTAGGCCTCAGATTGTCTGGCATCCACCAGTCCTACTTTGTTCCATGGTCTCACAAGCCGATTATTTAGCAGTCGGCACGGCAGAGCAGGATATTGCGAAGCTTTGCCGGCGATGCGAGGAAAACCCCTACGGGGCAGTGAAACTCAAGGCTTTGCATTTTGACTGTCCTGCAACTGTTCGGACAACTTCAATTCGCGCGCCGCGTCTTCCGTCCTTCCCAATTCCCGGTAGGCCTGACCGAGCAGATGGTGAGGGATGGGATTGTTGGGGTCCATGGCCAAGGCGCGCTGCAGGGCGCGGACTGCGAGCACTGTTTCGCCCTTCTTCTCGAGGACCTTTCCCATAAGGATGTAAGGTCCCGTGGAGGTGGCATCGAGCCAGATCGAGCGCTGCAAGAGTTTTTCTGCGTCCTCGTATTTCTGCAAACGAGTGAGGGCGTCAGCTAATTTGTAGTAGACCGCCGCATCCCCGGGGTTCAGCTCTAGTTCCTTTTGAAACTGCTCGATGGCCTCCGGCAAACGAGACTTATAGAGATAGAGCTCTCCCAACAGCGAATGGGCAAGCGGGAGCTTAGCATCAAGCTCTATTGCCTTCTTTGCATACTCTTCAGCCACAGGTGCATAATCCTGGCGCAATAACATCCGGGCGGTGAAGAGGTAACTCGCGGCGGAATCAGGGGGCACGCCGAACATCCTGGCGAAGGCCTGCCGCGCTCCCGGATAGTCCTTTGTCTGGATGTAACAGGAGCCCAGAATGTACGCTGCATCCACATTCGCGCTGGGGTACCACGCCTGAACTTTTTCGAGTGGCGCAATGGCGTCCGCTGGCCGTCCAGCAAGATAGTAGGACAGCCCCATCAACTGGAGCGCTTCGTTATCGCCGGGATCTTCCTCCAATGCCTTCTTGAACTGAGCCACGGCCTTTAGGTACTCCGCCTTCTTGTAATAAACCAGGCCCAATTCATGCGAAAGTCCCTTGGCATCCGGTTGAGTCGCTGAAAGCGCCTCGAGCCGCCCAAGCGCCTCATCGAACTTGCCCTGTTGCGAGAGGCGCCGGGCTTCGGCAACGATCGCATCTGGCGACAGTGTTTGTTTCGGTTTTGGGGTCTCCATACCTTGCGCTGGCGCTTGCGCCGCTTGTGCCTGCGCACAAGCCCAACCAGCCAAGAGGAACGAAGCTGCGAGGAGCATTCCGAGAGACGCTAATGAAGGTTTCATTGCTTGTTTCCTAGACCAGCTTAGCGGAAGCGCGGAGCAAAAAAAACGGGGAGCCCTTTCAGGCTCCCCGCAGTGGTTGAGGTTCCAGGGGTTAGAAGGAAACGCGCAATGCAAACGTGAGGAGCCGCATCTGCGTGTCTTGCTCGATGTCCTGGATCTGTCCCGCGTTTCCACCGCAGTCGATACAGGTGTTGCCTTGGTTGGCATTGAAGCCCCATACCGGGTGGTTGAATACGTTGTGCGCATCCATACGGAACTCTGCCCGGAAACGCTCCGTGATTCGGAAGTTTTTCGCCACGGACAGGTCCGAAGTGAACAGGTGTGGTCCGCGGAACGAATCGAACCCGATGTTGCCCAGAGTGCCTGCCGCCGGACGGGCAAAAACGCCGCCAGTCGCGCCATTCGTTGCCAACGCGGTAATTGGGGTAAACCAAGAGACGATGCCAGTGGTTGGATCCCTGTGAACGCCCAAAGCAAACGAGCCAGAGGACCGATCGGGGCGGCACACGCCAACATCCTCATCAGCGTTGCATTCAGCGTAGCTCGGTGTCCACGGCAAGCCGCCGCTCCAATTCGTCGTGTTGGTCAGGCGCCATCCGCCCACAAGGTAGTCTGTCAAAGTATTGGCATTCCCCATGTACGTCTTACCCTTGCCAAATGGCAATTCATACACAAGGTTGGTCACCCAAACGTGATTACGGCTCTGGTCGTCCGGACCATAGGCAACTCGTGGGTCAATGGCGTAGTAGTTGGAGTCGTAGTGCATGGTGTGCGCCCAAGTGTAGTGGGACAGGAACTGCAGTCCCTTCGAGAACCGCTTCTCCACCTTAATTTGGAGCGCATTGTAATGGCTGGTCGCGTCCATCCCGAAGTAGTTGCCCATATCCACAGAGCAGCACATCAATTGGTCTGCCGTCGGGTAAATGACCCCCGCAGTGCACACCTGGAGGGAAATAGAGCAGTCAGGATAGACGAATTTGTCGTACAAGGGGCGTCGCTGGGCTTGCGTTAGGCTGGTCCCGTAACCGACCATAGAGATCTGGTTGACGTTGTACGTTGGGCCATCCCCAACGAAGCCATGCGTTCCCTTATTACCAAGGTAGGCTACTTCCACAGTCATGGTGGGTGTCAGTTGATGTTGGACCGTGGCGTTCCACATATCGATGGTCGCCACCCGTTGTTTCGTCGGACGAATCCGAGGATCGACGCTGCCTGTCGGACCCTCTATTGGCAACACGCCATCGACGATGGAATTGGTTGGGAACGTTGCCGGTGGGGGCCCCGTCGCCGAGTCCATATTGTACACGGGGATGACGTTATTGGTGGCGCCAGACCCCAAGATATTGACTGCGCTAAGAGTTTGGTGAACGAGCACAGGCAGGTTCTGCGTTACTACGTGGCCAAAATTGGACCCAAACACGCCCATATCAAAGCTGCGTCCGTAGCCGAGGCGCACCACTGTTTTCGGCTTCAGTTGGTAAGCAATGCCGATCCGCGGGGCAAACCCGCCCAAGTTACTGCCGATGTTTCCATTCAATCCGTAAGGGCCTTCTCCCGCCACCCGGATAACCCCTTGGTCTATGTTGGCAAATCCCCCGAGATCCTTGCCCGCCATTGATTCGGGGGCATAATCCTCCCACCGGATGCCGTAGGTAAACGTCAGCTTCGGGGTCATTCGGAAGGTGTCTTGGACATACCCAAAGTACCGGTGTTGAGCTTCCGTGGCGTTCTGGCTCAGACTGGCGAACCGCTCGAAGTACGAGACATCACCCAGCATAAACGACGCTAGATCCAATCCACCAAATTGACCGGGGCCTACGACGTCGGAGGTCTGCAGATGGCTGAAGCTCAGTTGTCCCGTTCGATTGGCGTCGCTCGGGAACCGCAAATTGTGGGCAAAGCGAATGTCCACACCAATCTTCATTGTGTGGTTGCCGCTGATCTTCGTCCAGTTATTCACGAACTGGTATTGGTGCTCCCTCTCAATCAACGGGCAGTTGCAGCGCGAGGGACCCAACCCATCGCCAAAATTAGTCAGTGTGCCGTCAAAATTGAAAGCTGGCAGACCTCCACTCCCAGGAAGACTCGTGTTCAGTCCCTGCAACCCTAGAGCTGTGGCTGCAGCGGCATTGGCATCTGGTTTGATAGAGTGCGGGTTGTATTGGAACCAGCCGAAACGGAAGTCGGTCAACAGAGACGAACTAATGGCCTTGTCAAACCCCGTCGCCAAGCTGTCGTTGTGAATGTTGGAGCTTCCGCTGAGGCCTCCTACACCACTGCCTAGGCCACCCAAAGCAATCCCTAGGTTAGGGCTCCCCGTAAGGCTGTAATAGGAAAGCGTGTAACGCCCAAAGATGTGCAAGTTTCCTGGCGCCTGATAATCGATGCGCGTGTCAAACGAGTTCTGATGGAATGGGCCGGAACCGCTCCCGATGAAGTTATTGAACAATTGATTGGGGGTGGAAACCGTCGGCTTTGGGAAAAGTTTCAATATATTCAGCGCCGTAGAAGATACTGCGCTCGTAGGAATCGCAAACGGAGTCGCACAGGCAGCAATGTTTGCGGCTGCATTGGCCGCATTTGTGGCGCTGTTCGCCGTATTCGTGGGCAGAACTGTAAACTCAGCGCCCGTGCCGCAAAATGCAGTCCGTCCCACGCCCGTGAGGGGATTGCCCGTCCGCGGATCGTAGAGGAAGTTGCTCATATCACCCGCTTTGCCGTTGCCGATCACACTGGCGTACTGGCTGAAATCGCAAACGGGCCCTGTGGTGCATGAAGTAATGACCTGCTGTGTGGGAATCGTGATTTCGTTGCTGACGCCGTTGGCTTGGCGTGTTCCTTGATAATCACCGAAGTAGAACAACTTATTCTTGATAATCGCCCCGCCCACCGATCCGCCGAATTGATTCCACTTCGCCGACGGGAGCTTCGGTACGCTGGCTGGCGTCTGCGAGATTGGGTCACGCGCCTCCGTGGCGTCCGAATTCCGGTACCAAAACGCGCTGCCGTGAATGTCGTTCGTGCCCGATTTAGTCGACGCCACCATCAACCCGGCAATGGACTTGCCGAATTCGGCGTCGAAATTCTGCAGCATAATTTTGGTTTCCCCTACCGAATCCAGGTTGGGGTTGATAATAATAATACCCAGGATGGGATCCTGGTTGTCCGTGCCGTCCAATTCGTACCCTGTGCCGCTGAAGTGCTGGCCAGCGACGAAGGTCTGCTGGGACCCCTGCGGGTTTTCTGTGGCCGCGTGGCTCCAGCCCACCAACTTCTGAGTCCCCGGCGAGTCGAGGAGTAAGGTCGTAAAGTTCCGGTCTAAAATGGGAAGTTCGTTGACGTATTTGTCATTAAAGTCCAGCGCCACATCGGCACGGTCGGTCTTCAATTGCGGAACTTCTGCTGTGACCTCCACTGATTGCGTTACCGTTCCAACTTCCATCTGAGCATCGACGCGCGACGACGCGTCCACCTGCACTAGCACGCTTGCGACGTCAAAGGCTTTGAACCCCGTGGCTTCGATGCGCACCTTGTATGTGTCAGGAATCAGGTGCAACACCATAAAGTTGCCGCTATCGTTCGTCGTTGTTTCTTCGCTCGTATTCTTCGTGAGCGAAGTCACTGTGACCTTGGCCCCCGCGACAGCATTTCCTTGCGGGTCCGTTACTGTCCCAGCGATGCTGCCATATACCGCTTGGCCCACCGCATTTCCCGCTCCAAGAGTTAGCAACAAACTCAGAACCAAAATGCCACCGACCATCGATCGTCGTTTCATTACACCCCTCCTGAGCATCGTTCCTTCTCTACTGATTTCGTGAATCCGGAATCATTCAAAGAAAGACAGCTCACCGCCCTCGCCAGCCTGATTCAGTAGCTGCCGCTCCGCCCATGAAAGGTGAGTGAATACCGGGCGGGTATCACGATTGATTTTGGAAAATTTGGCAACCACTCAAACTGATTCTTGCAGCGAACGGCCCCCCAAACTCCTCGGCACTTACACGCTTCGCCGCCGATGCAAGCCGCATTGTTGCTTTTTCCTTGGCCCCGCTCTCTCATGCGCAGACGGCCAAAAGTGGCTTTCATCGTCACCAGGCAACGAAGAATATTGCTGTCTTCTATCAATTTTTGCGTAACGTGGATAGTCTCTTTGGGTTTTGATACTGTTACACGCCATAAGTTACGTATTTACAAAGAGATGCGAAAACACCTTAGTTTGATGTTACAATCCCCCCACGGGTGGTTGCCTTGACTCAGCGAATCGAAAGCCTTGAACAAATCGAGAAACTTCTTGCCAGCCAAACCCTCCATGGGTCAGAGTCCCTCTGTAAATTGTTGCGTTATTTGGCCAATCATTCCTTAGAGCATTCCAACGTTCCCCCCAAGGAGTACCAGATTGCGACGGAGGTGTTCGGGCGCCAAAAGGATTTCGATCCACATCTGGACTCGATGGTGCGAGTCCAGATTGGTCGTTTACGTTCCAAATTGGCGGAATACTATGCTTCCGAGGGAACCGAGGATCCCCTCGTGGTGGAAGTACCTAAGGGAACTTACGCTCTCGCTTTTCACCCAAGAACTCCCCAAACTCCGCAATCCACCCCAGCTACGGCCGGAGAAGCCGCTGTTGGAACTGTCGCGGATGCTAGCTCTCTCCGCAGATGGTTTGCTGTCACTCTCGGCCTGTCAATTATTCTCACCGCTATAGTTGCTATCGCCACGGACCGGCTCCTAAGGCGGCGGGCCGACATGGGCATCTCTACCACGCAGACTCCAGAGACTCCAGCGGCTTTGCGCGTCTTCTGGCAAGGTTTTCTCACGGGACCTGGGGAGCCTTGGGTAATCTTTAGCAATGCCGCATTCATAGGTCTGCCCGATGTCGGAATGCGATATTACGATCCGTCGCGCGATCCAAAAGACAAGATTTTTGACCATTATACGGGGGTCGGCGAGGTGCTAGCCGTGCACAGCTTGGATACTGCCTTTGGTCTCCTCCATCAGCCACTCCGCGTGAAGCGTGGCAGTCTGTTTTCACTGGACGATGCCAAAAACAACGACCTCATTTTCGTTGGTTCTCCGACCGAGAACTTAACCCTCCTCGACATCCCAGGGACGCAGAGTTTTGTCTTTAAAACCGTGGCTTCCGGCTCCCGCAAAGGGAATGTCGAAATCATCAACGTCCATCCGCGGCTGGGAGAACCCAGAGAGTTTCTGGCCACTCCGGCCAACCAGCCGCCCCTCACCGAGGAATACTCAGTGGTGGCTCTCGTGAAAGGGTTGAATCCTTCGCGTTCTGCCCTGATCCTTGCTGGCACCACCACTATTGGCACGCAAGCCGCCGTCGAGTACGTGTGTCAGCAGAGCTCTCTCGAGGGATTACTCCAGCGCCTGTCTGTTTCAAAGGCTGGTGATCTAAAACCGTTCGAAGCTGTCATCCACGTAAAGGTCGTCCGCGGAGTCCCCGTCGGTTCGGAGCTTGTCGCATTGCGCAAATGACCAGCTCAGTTGGCACTTCTCCAAAGCGACGGTCTCGCTGTTTCGGTTTTCCTTGCTGCGACATCCTCGCTGACATGCGAACTTCTATTTATTCCCCTATTGCTTCTTGGCACCTGGTGTCGTCAGCTTCGGATTGAGAGTTGCGGCTCTCTCAAATTCCTTCTGTGCTTCCTCTAGTTTGCCCTGCTGACGCAATGCCAGCCCCAGTTCGAAATGCGCAGTCGCATAATCTGGCGCCGCGTTGATCGCCACCCGGAATTGCGAAATCGCGCCGTCAAGATCTCCCGCGTTGAGCAGACGCCGGCCGGAGTTCGTGGCAAAAAGCGCCGCCTGCTCGTTGGTTTTCTGCTTCGAAATCTCCATGCCCGCGCGAGCTTCTGCCGCCGCTCCCTCGTTGTCTCCGAGTTGGCGCAGCACTGCGGCCAGCGTTGTGTGTGCGCCGGCAAAATCCGGCTGCAATCGGATCGCTTCGCGCAGCGCCGCTGCGGCTTCCTTCAGATCGCCCTTCTGCTTCAGGACGGTCCCCAGCGTGTAGTCCGCCTCTGCGTAATCGGGCTTGACCTGAACAGCCGCGCGCAGTTCCTCGATCGCTGCCGCATAGTCACCCTGCTGCCAAAGCGTCACCCCGAGTGTGTAATGCGCATCGGGCTGCGCGGGATCGAGTTTTGCGGCTCTGCGAAATTCTTCTACCGCTTCGTTGAGCTTATCCTGCAATTTCAGCGCTAGCCCCAGGTCGTAGTGCAGCGTTGCATCTTGCGGTGAAAGCTCCAGCGCTCGCTGGAATTCGGATATGGCCGCGTCGAAGTCTGCCATCTGGAGATACGCCGCGCCCAAATTTCCACGGTACCCGCTGTCGTCTGGCCGCAGCCGGAGGGCCATTTCGAATTCGGTGACGGCCGCGTGGCCCTCTCCCGTCTGGAGAAAAGACAGTCCCAAATTGTTGTGGACGTCTGGATCATCAGCGTTCAGTTTAACCGCTTCGCGAAAGGCTGCGATTGCTTGGTCCACGTTGCCCTCTCGCTGCATCAGCAAACCCAAATTGTTTTGGGCGTCGGGATAACTGGGGCTCAGTGTCACACATTTTTGCAGTTCGCGCATCGCAGCGGCGTTGTCTCCACTGTTCTTCAACACTTGCGCAAGATAATAGTGGGCGCCGGGGTCGTTCGGATCCAAGTCCACGGCCGTGCGTAGATGTTGCCCGGCCTCCTGCATCGATTTTTCCTGATAGCGCAGAACACCGAGGTGGAAGTGCGCCTTTTCAAAATTCGGCTGCAGCCGCAGCGCCTCGGAAAATTCCGTGGCCGCGTCGGGAGAATCGGATTTCTGCACCAGCACGGTCCCCAAATCATCGTGCAGCTCGGGCCGTTGCGGTTCGAGTTCGATTGCGCGGTGGAGCTCGGCGCTCGCTCCTTCCAGGTCGCGCGATAAATTCAGCATGCGCGCAAGGATGTGATGCGTTTCGGAATCGGATGGGGCAAGCCGCGCCGCCTCCCTTGCCTCCTTCATGGCACCGGGCAGGTCGCTGCTCCCGGCCAGGGCGGTCGCGAGATTCATGTGTGCTTGCGCGAATCCTGGATTTAATTTCAAGGCGATGCGGTACTGCTCGATGGCGGTGGCGAGTTCACCTTGCGCCGCAAGGACCCATCCGAGGGAGTTGCGAGCCTCAGGGCTTTTGGGCGCCAGTTTCACCGCGCGTTCAAAGGATTTCCGCGCGCCTCCCAAGTCGCCCCTCTGCAGGGCTTCCATTCCCGCACGGTAGATTGCTTCCGGATTCGCCTGAGCGGGTCTCTGGTCAGCACTTCTTTCCTGTGCAGTAAGCCCTGGTCCAAGAAACGCCGCGAGGGCCAGCAGCCCCGTGCAAATCGTGCGTGCCTGTTGCAAAGACGGAAGCGAAAAATTAGACCACTGGAAATTCAAGTGCATCACCGGACAAAAATTCTAGCACGCGCTGGTCGCAGATTACCCAATAGCCAGTCCGTCGCAAACGCCAGTTCCTCCTTGCTATCATGGAAGCCCATGAATCACAGAGCTTGGACGCGGTACATTTTCCAAGGGGTTCTATGCTTTGCCTGCCTCGCCGCAAGTCTTTCCTACCAAATTCACGCGCAAAACAGTCCAACCCATAGTGCGGAAGTGAAACTTGCAGCCGATGCCCAGCTAAAACCGCTCGCTCATTTCACCGACATCGCCGCAAAGGCTGGGCTCACGTCGCCGGTAGTCTTCGGCGGAGTGAACACGAAAAAGTACATTATCGAAACCACGGGAACGGGCGTGGCCGTTTTCGATTACGACAACGACGGCTGGCCGGACATTTTTATTGTCAACGGCACAACGCTCGACCCCCTCGACAAAAGCAAAATGCCCACGAGCCATCTTTATAGAAACAATCACGACGGAACGTTCACCGACGTCACTGAAAAGGCGGGTCTGACGCACACCGGGTGGGGCCAAGGAGTGTGTGTCGGCGATTACGATAATGACGGCTACGAAGATTTGTACGTCACATACTACGGAAAAAATGTCCTGTACCACAACAACGGCGACGGAACATTCGCCGACGTGAGCGAAAAAGCCGGAGTCGCAGGCAGTGGGAAAGCCTGGGGCACAGGCTGCGCGTTTCTGGATTACGACCGCGACGGGAAGCTGGACTTGATCGTCGCCAATTACGTCGATTATGACTCGGCTACAGCGTACGCACCGGGTGAGCGCCCGTCATGCATGTGGAAGGGCGTTCCGGTAATGTGCGGGCCGCGCGGACTGCCGTGGGCGAAAAACATTCTATATCACAATAAGGGAGACGGCTCGTTTGAAGACGTGACGACGAAAGCCAGAATCGACCAGACTAACGGGCATTATGCCTTCAGCGTTTCGACGCTGGACTACGACGACGATGGCTGGCCCGACATTTTCATCGCTTGCGACAGCACAGCGAGCATCCTGTATCACAACAATCGCGACGGCACATTCACGGATGTCGCGGTTGTTTCGGGAGCGGCGTTCAACGAAGACGGTCGCGAACAAGCCGGGATGGGCTCGACCGTGGCGGATTATGATGGCGACGGGCGGCTAGACATTTTTAAGACGAATTTTTCAGACGACACCTCCACGCTGTACCACAACAACGGTGACGGCACATTTGACGACAAAACATTTGCGGCGGGGTTCGGGCTGAATACCAAGTACCTCGGCTGGGGCGTAATGTTTTTCGATTTCGACGACGATGGCTGGCCGGACCTGCTCCTGGTGAACGGGCACGTTTATCCGGAAGTGGACAGCGCGCACCTGGGGAGTGAGTTCCAGGAACCGAAGATTCTGTATCACAACAACGGGAACGGAACGTTTACGGATATTTCGGCGAGTGCCGGTCCGGGGATTACCGCAGTGAGTTCGGCGCGAGGGCTGGCCATGGGCGATTTGTGGAACGACGGAAGAATTTCCGCAGTGATCAGCAACATGAACGCGCCGCCGATGCTCCTGGTGAACGACGTGCGGAATGGAAATCATTGGATCGCGTTCCGCACGGTGGGGTCGAAGTCCAACCGGGACGGTATCGGCGCGAAGATCACGATGAAGGCGGGGGCGCGGACGTTCGTCGATGAAGTGAGAAGCGGATCGAGTTTTGATTCGAGCAGCGACATGCGCGTTCATTTTGGCCTCGGGGAGATGACAAAGATCGATTCGGTGCAGGTGCGCTGGCCCAGCGGGCTGGTAGAGCGGTTTGAGAACTTAAAGGTGGATATGATCCAAACGCTGAAAGAGGGCAGTGGTGTGGAAGCGAAGAAGTGAGGAAGGGGCTCGGGGTTGTGGCTTGCTGGGCACCATGAATCGCCGACCGAAAGGTTTGAGGTGAATCAGGGAGCGGCCTGGCGTGGCGAATTATGCGGCGCGAGAGACCGAGCTTTAGCAAGCCCGATGAATTTGTCGGCGGCGCCGTAATAAAGATAGTAGAGGCCATCCTTGAGGACGAGGCCCTCGAAGAAAGTGACGTTGGGGACCTGGCCGAGTTTTTCCCATTCTTTTTCCGGGGAGAAGGTGGGCGAGCCGGAGCGATAAAGAAGTCTACGCGGATCGGCGCGGTCGAAAATGGCAACACCAGCGCGGTAAACGAGTTGATCGTCGGCGCCGTTGTAGATGAGGACGATGCCTCCCGGGGTAATGACGGGAGGCGGTCCGGGCTCAACAACGCGGGAATCAAATTTCCCAGGACGTCGGGGGAGGACAGGCGTCCCTGTCGATTCGGACCAGTGCATAAGATCGGCAGACCAGGAGAGGCCCATCTGGTCGGTCTTGTCGGCGGCTGTGCCGAGCCAGTACATCCAATACTTTCCAGCGATTTTTTCCGGGACGATAGCGCCTGACTTTGTCCAGCCCACGTTCCAGTTGCCCTTGTACGAGGGCAGGATGATGCCTTTGCGCGTCCAATGAATCAAGTCGCTTGATGTTGCAAGGCAAAGCTGAGCGTCCTTTTTGTTGTAGCCGGTGTAAGTGAGGTACCAGATGTCGTGGAATTTCTGCAGGCGCGGATCTTCGACGCCGCCGTCTTTCTCGTAATCAGTCTCGGGAGAAAGAACGGGCTCAGGGCGGCGCGTGAAGTGGAGGCCGTCGGTGCTTTCGGCGTAACCGAGGCGGGAGGTGCCGAATGAATCTTGCGCACGGTAAAGCATGACGAACTTGCCGTTGTAGAAGACGACGGCTGGGTTGAAGGTGCCGGCGGATTCCCAGCCCGTGCCTTGCGGGGAGAGAATTGGCGCGTCCGACGCGCGCTTCCATTCACCGAAGGGGAGGCTTGAGGTCTGGGCGGCGAGGGCAAGGGAGGCGCTGAAGGCTAGGAGGAAAAAGAGCACGTTGCGACGGGAGCGGCGTGGCATTAGGGGAGTGTACGACGAGAGAGGGCAACAGTCGACAGTTTGAGATTCCACAGAAAGAAGAAGAATTGAGACAGAGTGCTAGCAGATAGCACAGCGGACGCCGCGATGCTTCGGATTGGCAGTGTGAGTTTACTTGGAAGGTTTGGGGGACTTGGGAGGATCGAACTGGGCGGTGCGGATGATGCCTTCGCCTTCCTTGATGAAAATCACCTGATTGGGCTTGAGGTCCTTCAGGGTATCGACGAGGCCGCTGGGCCAGCGAATTTCGATAAGGTCGACGCGCTCGGCAGTGCCGATGCCAAAGTGCACACGCAAATCGTTTTGGGAGAAATAGCCGCCACCGCTGCGGACCTCATCGATTTGAGGGTGAGGTTTTTTTTCGCCGGGAAGATGCGTGACGCATTTGATGCGAGCGCCGATGCCACTGCGGTTGGATTTTTTGCCAATGGTCTTGATCTTGATCCAGTTATTTCCAGTGCGAGAATCGCAGCGGAGCAGCTGAGGAAAATCGTTGACAGTGTTAACAACGACGTCGAGATCGCCATCATTGTCGAAATCCCCGAAGGCGCAGCCGCGCGCAGCAACGGGAGTAGAAATGCCGGGTCCTGCATCGTAGGAGACGTCATCGAAGCGGCCATTGCGAAGATTCTTGTAAAGGAGCTTGCGCTGCGGGTAGCCGGCTTCCGTTTTTAGCTGCTCGACTTCAGGATAAACGTGGCCGTTGCAGATCAGGATGTCAGGCCAGCCATCGTTGTCAAAATCAAAAAACCCGCAACCCCATCCGAGATATTGCGTGTGCCTGCCGAGGCCAGCCTGGAAGGTGACGTCTTCGAAATTAGCGCCGCCGAGATTATGGTAGAGCGACGGAGTGTCTCCGGCAAAGTTGGTTTTGACGAGATCGAGGTTGCCGTCGAGGTCGTAGTCGGCGGTGGAGATGCCCATGCCGGCCTGGGGTTTGCCGTCGGCGCTGAGGGCGCAGCCGGCTTCGAGGGCGATGTCGGCAAACGTGCCATCTTTTTTGTTGTGGTACAGGGCGCTGGCGGTGGAATCGTTGGCAACATAAATATCGGGCCAGCCGTCGTTGTCGAGATCGGCGGTGAGGACGCCGAGGCCGTAAGTGCCATTGGCTTTAAGGATGCCGGATTTTTCGCTGACGTCGGTAAAGGTGCCATCGCCATTGTTGTGAAAGAGGATATTTTTTCCACCGTTGAGACCGGGAGGACCGCAGGCGACCATCACGCCTTTGTAGAGGCAGGGACCGGATTCGGGAACGGGCGCGGTTTTGAGATCGAGGTCGATGTAATTGGCGACGAAGAGGTCGAGATGGCCATCGCGATCGTAGTCGACGAACGCGCAGCCGGTATTCCAGCGCTTGCCGTTGCCAGCGACTCCGGTTCTTTCGGTGACGTCAGTGAAGGTGCCGTTGCCGTTGTTGTGGTAGAGGACGTTCTTGCCGAAGTAGGTGACGAATAGATCGTCGAAGCCGTCGTTGTCGTAATCGCCGATACAGACGCCCTGTCCCCAGCCAGAGTGAATGAGGCCGGCCTTGGCGGTGACGTCGGTGAAGGTGCCGTCGCGATTGTTTTTGAAGAGGCGGTTTATAGGTTCCTGACCCGGAGGAAAGCCTTCGAGGCGGCTGCCGTTCACGAGGAAAATGTCGAGCCAGTCGTCGTTGTCGAAATCGTAGAAGGCGACGCCGCAGCCGGTGGTTTCCAGCAAGTATTTATTTTTGTGTTCGCCGCCGAAGATGGTCTTGGCATTAAGGCCAGATTCGCGCGCAATGTTGAGGAAGGTGACGCCGAGATCGGCAGCGGGCGCCGAAGCGGAAGCATCTCCAGGATCCTGCTGGTGCGCAGCGGACCAGCGCGCCGGTAAAGGGCGGGCCAAGTGCAGAAGCTTCTCGAAGGGGAGAACTAGCGCGGTGCGGCTGAGCGATTGGAGAAATGCCCGTCGAGTGGGAGCCAAAAGTCGAGTGACCTTTCCGCACGAAGTCCTTATCAGAAATCGGCGCTTTCCTTTATAGTAAGGCCGAAATAGCGCTGCCGGAAACCCAAGCAGGACCAATAAGAATGATACGGGATGGAAACGAGCAAGTCCTCAGGAGGCGGAAAGTGAAGGCCGTGGTCAAGGCGGCCATACTGCTGGCGGCGGGCGCGCTGGCGGGTGGCTCTGCGGCTGGAGAAGAAAAAAAGGACGCCGGCCAGTCTCTGGAGTTGTCGCGGGCCGTGCGGACCTGGGAATTTCTGCCGGTTACGGGACAGCGGGCGGGACTGCTGGGAAATGAAGCGGGACGGATGGAAGCGTGGGTCTATCCGCTCAAGATTTTCCGCGACTTCCATTTGAAATTCCTTACTGAGGCACGCGCTTTGCCCGCGGAGGCGCTGGCGCGGACGGTGACAGTGAGGCCGGAGTCCGCGACGATTTTGTACGCGGGCGACACATTCCGGGTGGCAGAAACCTTTTTTGTGCCCGTGAAGGAACAAGGCGCCGTAATTCTCTTCGAGGTGGAGACGGAGCAACCGCTAGAGATCGAGGCGGCGTTTCACCGGGATTTTCAACTGGAGTGGCCGGCAGCGCTGGGGGGAACATACCTGGAATGGGGCGCGGCGCAGCACGCTTTTTATTTCGGAGAAGAGCAAAGAAAATTTGTAGCGCTGGTGGGTTCGCCGACCGCCACCGATCCGCACTTGGAGTTTCAGACCAATTATGCGGAAGCGGAGGAGAGCTCGCTACGGCTGGGCGTCACGGCAAAGGGGAGAGAACGAAAACTGATCATGATTGCGGGTTCCCTGGAGGGGAGGGCGGCGGCGGAGAAAACGTACGAACATCTGAAGGCGGATTTTGAGGCGCTCCGGAAAGAGTCGGCGAAGTATTACCGGGACTATCTGGCAAGAACAGTCACGCTGGATTTGCCGGACAAGGAGCTGGAGAGGGCCTACGATTGGTCTCGGGTGAGTCTGGCGCAGGGCGTGGTGACAAATCCCACGCTGGGGACAGGGCTAGTGGCGGGCTATCGGACTTCCGGAGTAAGCCAAAGGCCGGGGTTTGCGTGGTACTTCGGGAGGGACTCGGAATGGACATCTCTGGCGCTTAATGCCATGGGTGATTTTGCGACGACGCGAACGGCGCTTGAATTCATCGGGAAGCACCAGCGCGAGGACGGAAAGATTCCGCACGAGATTTCGCAGGGAGCAAGTTTCGTAAATTGGTTCAAGGATTATCCGTACGCGTATGCTTCCGCCGATGCGACACCCCTCTACATTATTGCGACAGCCGATTACGTGCGGTGGAGTGGCGACGCGGACTTTGCGAGAGAAAACTGGGAAAGGCTAGAGAAAGCGTACAAGTTTTTACGAGCCAGTTACGACGCGAAAGGGCTCCCCAAGAATTTTGGCGTCGGGCATGGCTGGGTGGAAGGTGGGCCGCTCCTGCCGGTGGAGACGGAGTATTACCAGAGCGGGCTGGGAGCGGTGGCGGTCAAGGCGCTTTCGAACCTGGCGCTGGCAGCCGAGAAGAAGGAATTGAGCGAACAGCTGCGGCGAGAAGCGGAAAAACAGGAGATGCTGGTCAATCAGAGCTTCTGGATCGAGGAGAAGAAGCGGATTGCGTTCGCGCTGGACAAAAACGGCAAACCGGTGGACGAACCCAGCGTGTTAACGACGGCGCCGATGTGGTTCGGCCTGACGGAGGATACGAAAGCCATTTCGATGATCCAGCAACTGTCAGCTCCGGATCACCAGACGGACTGGGGCATGAGGATTATATCCAACCGGTCGCTGCTTTTCAGCGGCGGTGGGTATCACTACGGATCAGCATGGCCGCTTTTCACGGGATGGGCTTCGGTGGCTGAGTATCGATACCACCAGGAATTTTCCGCTTACGCAAACTTGAGGGCGAACGCGCTGCTGGCGTTGGACGGTTCCTACGGACACGTCACGGAAGTGCTTTCTGGTGATTATTACCAGCCGCTGTCAACGAGCTCTCCTCACCAGATTTGGTCGGCGGCGATGGTAACGAGCCCAATTCTGCGAGGGATGCTGGGACTGGAAACCAGCGCGGTTAGCCATAGCGTGACGTTCACACCGCATGTTCCGGCAGACTGGACGCAATTCCGCATTGAGAATCTGCCGGTGGGGCATACGACTCTGCGACTTAGCTACCGGAAGACGAAAGAGGGAATTTTTCTGGAAGTCGAACGCATTTCTGGCGATGAAGAATGCGTGGTGGAGTTCAGCCCAGCCGTGAGTCTGCGCGCGAAAGTGAAGCGTGCCGAGGTGGACGGAAAAACCGCACCCTACCGATCGCAGCCGAATGCGACCGATCAGCACGTTTTTGTGCGCTTGCCTGTGGGCGCGGTGAAAAGTTCCCTGAGGATTCTTCTCCAGAATGAGTTCGGGCTAAGTTATAACTCGCAATTGCCCGGCCTTGGAGAGACCAGCAGTGGGCTGCGGATCGTTTCCGAGACATGGTCTGATTCCGAGAGCCAGCTGACCCTGGAAGCTTTCGGGATTCCGGGGCAGGCTTACCGGCTTCCCGTCTGGAATCCGGCTGAGATTCAAAGTGTCGAGGGCGCGAAAATGATTTCTACAGGCGATGCCGGAACTCTGCTCGTGCAACTCCCGGGGGACGGTGTAGGTCAGTATACGCGTGGGAAAATCGTTCTGCGCTTTGGCGAACATCGCGGGGGCAACCGTGGCGTGACGAAATAAAGTTGAGTTGCATTATCGTCGCCGAAAGCGGGAACGGATCGGCGTAACGTGGTCACTGGCTGCTCAGTCTGCAATTGGATTCTTGATCGGAGGCTAAAAGACATGGTGCGAAAGATCATGGTGATCGCAGCACTGGTGGGCGCTCTGCTTCTCTCAGCGCCAGCAGGAGCACAGCTGAAAGAGAAAGATACGGATGCCGAGGGACATCCATGGTGGCAACATGCGGTGTTCTACGAGGTTTATCCGCGCAGCTTTGCAGACAGCAACAATGATGGCATCGGCGACCTGAACGGGATTGCTTCAAAGCTGGACTACCTTAAAGATCTGGGCGTAGATGCCATCTGGATCACTCCATGCTTCCCCTCTCCGCAGGTGGATTTCGGATATGACGTCTCCGACTACGAAGCCATCGACCCGATGTATGGGACGTTGCAAGACTTCGACCACCTCGTGGGCGAGGCCAAAAAACGGCGTATACGCATCATCCTGGATTTCGTGGTGAATCACACTTCGGACAAGCACAAGTGGTTTCTAGACTCGAAGTCGTCCAAAACCGCAGGGCACCGGGATTGGTACATCTGGCGGGACGGCAAGGGGCCGGACCTGCCGCCCAACAACTGGCTTTCGACGTTCGGACTTTCCGCATGGAAGTTCGATCCGAAGACGAACCAGTATTACTACCACTATTTTTATCCCGAGCAACCGGACCTGAACTGGCGCAATCCAGCGGTGGAAAAGGCGATGCTGGACGTAACGCGCTTCTGGTACCGGCGCGGCGTTTCGGGGTTCCGCCTGGATGCCGTGGATACTCTCTTTGAAGACCCGAATCTGACAGACAACCCGGTCCTGCCGGGGACGGACAAATTCGGGCGTGCAAACATGGACGAAAAATACAACAAGAAGCTCCCCGAAGTTCACGACGTGCTGCGCAAGCTACGCAGGACAGCGGACGACTTCGGCGCCGTTCTAATCGGCGAAACCTGGACGGCAGACGTGCAAGAGCTGAAGGACTACTATGGTCAAAACAACGATGAAATTCAGCTGCCCATGGACCTGATGATGACGGACTTCAAAGGGCTCTCGGCTGCGCAGTACCGAAAGCATCTCGCAGCGCTGGACAGCAGCGGGCACTGGCCGATGTACGTGATCACGAATCATGACATCGTGCGGTCATACACGCGTTACGGAGACAGCACGCACGATGACGACATCGCAAAAATGATGGCGGCTTTCTATCTGACGCTGCGGGGCACCGCGGTGATGTACTACGGCGAAGAGATCGGGATGGGAAATAACGATCCGAAGAGCAAGGACGAAGTGCGGGATCCCATCGGAAAGCTGGGATGGCCGGCCGAAAAGGGGCGTGACGGCGAGCGCACTCCGATGCAATGGACGGATGGGCAGAACGCGGGGTTTAGCAAGGCAAAGCCGTGGCTTCCCGTTCCAGCGAGCGCGAAGACTCACAACGTCGCAAGCGAAATGAAAGATACGAAGTCGGTCCTGAGTTTCTACCGGCAAGTGCTGGAGCTACGCCACAAGGAACCAGCGCTGCTCGAGGGCAGCTACACGCCACTCAATCCAGATGACCCGAACGTTTTGAGTTACCTAAGGCGCTATAAGAACGAAGCGATTTTGGTAATCCTGAACATGTCCGGCAAGAACCAGGATTTCCAGGTAGATCTTTCCCCGCTGGGTTATGCCGCACCGAGACTGAACGTGATGCTGACTAGTTTTCACCAGCCGCCGTCACAGAGCGGGGGCGGATTAAAGTTGGAGCCGTATTCAGCGTTGATCGCGAAGGTCCATGAGTAGAAGAAGGGCGGTCAAATAGACACGTATTCGCGGCGGGGGTAAGATTTGTTGGCTCTGCGCAAGAGCGTACCGCTTTGCATAAATCACCACTCCTCCGGCTCCAAAGCCGCTACATGCGGCTCCTGTATATAACCGCCTTGCTTGCCGGCATCTTCTGTGCCGCGCCCCCGGCGAAACCCCAGGCACTGAACTTGGAGGGATCCCCCGCCGAGATCGAAAAACTGGCGCGAGGCAAGGTGCTCGTGTTGGTTTTTGTACGAACGGATTGCCCGGTTTCGAACCGTTACGCGCCTACGGTCCAGGAATTGAGCAGAAAGTATGCGGGGGAAGCGGTCTTTTACTTGGTTTTTCCGAGCAAAGCAGAATCCGCCGAGACCATCAAGGAATACTTGAAAGCGTACGGCTATGCACTAGAAGCTCTGCGCGACCCCGAACACGCGCTGGTGAAGAAGAGCGCGGTCAAGGTGACCCCCGAGGCGGCAGTCTTCGACGCGCAGCGGAAACTCGTCTATCACGGCCGCATTAATAATCTTTATGTGGAGTTCGCCAAAGCTAGGCGCGCGGCCACGACGCATGAATTGGCGGACGCCATCGAAGCGGCACACGCGGGCAAGCGCCCTCCCGTTGATACCGCCGCAGGAATCGGTTGCTTCATAGCAGATCTGAAATGAAATTTCCCACATTACTTTTTGTGGCGGTAGCCGGTCTGTGGAGTGCCATCGGGTTTCTCGCACCGAAGAGTGTGCCGCAAATGGCTAAGCCTGCAACTCATGGGAGTTCCGCGGCGCAGGTAACTTTTAACCGCGACATCGCGCCGATTGTGTATCACTCCTGCGCAACTTGCCACCGTCCAGGCGAGGCGGCGCCATTTCCCCTGCTGAGTTACAAGGACGTGAAATCCCACGCGCGCCAGATCGCGGCCATCACACAATCCAGGATCATGCCGCCGTGGCTGCCCGAACCCGGTCCTTTCCAGTTTGCCGACGAAATGCGGCTTTCGAACGAACAAATTGCATTGATCGCCAAGTGGGTGGAGCAGGGTAGCCTCGAAGGCGATCCCGTCAACTTGACGCCCAAGCCGGAATTCGTCGAGGGCTGGCAACTGGGAAAGCCGGATCTGATCGTGACTGCCGAAAAGCCGTATCAATTGCCTGCCACGGGGAACGATCAATATTGGAATTTTATCTTTCGGACACCGATCAAGGAGACGCGCTGGCTGCGCGCCCTGGAAATCCGACCAGGGGACAAGCGGCTCGTCCACCACGCTAATGTGCTGGTGGACCGCATGCAATCGGCGCGGCTGCAGGAATCGTCGCCCGGAGCGGGCTTTGCCGGCATGGAGATCAAGATTGAATCGGAAGCGTTTGACCCGGACAGCCACTTCCTTTTCTGGAAGCCCGGGACGGTGCCCTACAGCGAGCCCGAGGGGATGGCCTTGCGGCTTGATCCGGAAACTGACCTCGTCCTGAATATTCACCTGCAGCCCTCGGGAAAACCGGAATGGATTCAGCCAACCTTGGGACTTTATTTCACCGACCATCCGGCGACGCGGCTTCCGATGCTCCTGCAACTAGAGAACGACCGAAAACTGGACATTCCAGCAGGCGCGAAGAATTTTATTGTCGAAGACGAATTCACTTTGCCCGAGGACGTGAAACTCCTGGCGATTTATCCTCACGCGCACTACGTAGGAAAAGATTTGGCGGCGTACGCCAAATTCCCGGATGGTGCGCGAAAGTCGCTGATCCACATCCCGAACTGGAACTTGAACTGGCAGGCGGTGTACCGCTATGCGGAACCAGTTCAGCTGCCTGAAGGAACCGTGGTCTCCATGCGCTACGTGTACGACAATTCCGAAGATAACGCGTTGAACCCGAATGATCCGCCCCAAAGAATCGTGGGAGGGAATTCCTCGAAAGACGAGATGGCACATCTTTGGCTGCAGGTGCTGCCCGAAAGCGACCGAAACAGCGCAGACGACCCGAGAAGAGTTTTGCAGGAAGCGATGGCGAAACACAATGTGGAGAAGAATCCGGAGGATTTCGAAGCTCACTACAACCTGGCGGCCATGCTGCAGATACGAGGGGAACTCGGCGAAGCACTCAAACATTACGAAGAAGCGCTGCGGCTTCGGCCTGAAGACGCGGCGGTCAACAATGCGTTTGGTGCAGCGAACTTGGCGGCTGGGCGATTAGACATAGCCGTCCGCTATTTAGAGGCGGCATTGCGGGTGAGGCCTGAGTATTTCGATGCTCACTATAACCTGGGAATGGCCCTGGCCATGAGCGGAAACTTTGCGCGCGCGGCGGAAGAATTCAGGGCGGCGCTGGGCTTGAACCCGCAGGACGCGAACGCCGAGGCTAATCTCGGCGGCGCTCTTGCGGAATTGGGCAACTTATCAGAAGCGCGGACGCACTTAGAGAGAGCGCTGGCACTTGACCCAAATCATACGCTGGCGCGCGAAAATCTCGCAGAGGTTCGCCGCCAATTGGACGCGAAACCACATTGATTCGTACTTCCTTGAACGCATGGGCGGCCTGAGACATAGGTAGCACATCGTAACGGACACATAGGGGACACTTTCTTTCTGTTTAGGGAGGAAGGGGCTAGCCAAGACAAGTTCGCAAAGGGCATCCTCTACATCCATGACACGCTCGAGGTATTCGGCACGCTCTGGAGGAGCGTCTGCGGCAACAAAGCCTCTCCGGCGGAGCAGCGCTGGCGCGCCTTCAAAAGGTGGTCGCCTTTGACCGTTTCTTGGCGCGTGTGGCAAATAAGCAGCGGGACGCATGGATTGTCAAAGGCGGGCTTGCTCTTCAGTTGCGGCTCGGCTAACGAGCCAAAATGACGAAGGACATCGACGTTTTACACAGCACACGTCTTGCGCGGGATTTACGTTGCGCCCGGGCTGCAACACATCAACAATCCGGGCTACAACCGCGATCGGGCTCCTGTGCTGGTGCCATCCTTCCGGCTGCACTTGGAGTTCTAAGATAATAGGCTGAGGAAGTTGGTCTATCCGGCAGACGAGTTCTATTCACATCCTCATGGCGCTAATTCCCCGCCTTTGTGGGCTTGCGTGCAATCTCGGCTGCGCTAATTCCCCAGTGTCGGGCTCACTACTCTTGTTCTATCTAGCCTGTTATTCGTGCTAAGGGCTGCCAACCCGCGTTCCGCGTGGTACATCTGAACCGCTTCTATACTCTTAGTTTCGTGGGAACAACCTGAGGAACATTAAGGGTTTCCACCTGCTCTAAACGCTACTCAATGCTCCTGAAAGTGCCTCGTAAGTTCCTGATTTTCCATTGGCTTCAGACTTGCCAAGGTTCAGGTGTCGGTTCGATTCCGATAGGCCGCTCCATAAAATCAATCACTTACGCATGCTGACCTGTTGAGCGTGGGAACACGAAGGAACAACTGGCGTTCCCGTCGTTGGTCGAATCATTTCAACAACCTTCAAATGAGCCGCCCGTTTCGCTGGCGTCAGAGCTTGAGCGTACACGTCCAGCGTCAGTCTGCTGTTCGCATGGCGCATCAACTCCTGAACTGTCTTTACATCTTCACCGCTGCCCTTCAAGAGTGTTGCAAACGTCCTGCGGAATGAGTGCCAGCCGATTTGCTTCACGATGCCTAGGCGCTTTGCTGCAGGCTGTACGTAGCACCTCAACAGCGTCTCCGGCCAGTATGGTTGTTTGCCGTGCATCTTCGGGCTGGCAAAAACCCAGTCGTCCAGTTCGCGGTACCAAGTCTGCGTGCTCCAATAGTGGAGAACAGCAGCGAGGGCACCGTCCATCGGAATGGGTTTTTGCGACGCCTCGGTCTTCATTTCTCCAACGTGCTGATAAACCACGGCACGGCTCAGGTTGATCACGCCAGAACCAAAGTCAACGTCGGACCACCTCAGACCTAAAGCTTCTGAGATTCGCAACCCAGTCCCGGCGGTCAAGAAGACCACCGCGCGTGCAGGATTCTGAAGCTCAGCTAGAAGCTTCCTCAGTTCTTCAGCATCCAAGACGTCAGGTATCTTTGTTCGCTTCGCACTCTGACGCACAAGGCTGATGGGATTCCTCATCAGCCATTCGTAGCGGCAGGCATGCGCGAAGATCGAGTGCATGACGTTTCTTATCTTGGCCTTTGTTGCATTCGCCAGCGAGAGCCCTCGGAGCCAGCCTTCTACTTCAACTGTTCGAACGTCTGAAAGCCTGTATTCGCCCCATTGCGGGATGACCCAAACATTCAGAGATGTCTCCACGGTCCGCTGCGTCGAATGAGCTTTGCTGGGCAGTTCGTTATCTGTATAGTGCCTGACCAACTGCCTGATGGTTACGGGCAGTGCGGGGTTGTCCGCTGTTGCGTTTATGCGGAGTGGCTCAGCAGCCTTAAGCGCGACTGATTTTGTCGGGTACTGCTCGACGCTGCCTACAGATATCATTATGATGCTATAAGACATCTAAAAGATGTCAATAGCGCCAGTTCCTGGATTGGATTATCTAACGCCCCGGCGCAGAGTATCATCGCGTGCACGAGGTTGTAATCATGGATGAATTTCGTCGCAGCACC
>DASPTU010000073.1:0-48022 GCA_035623255.1 Terriglobales bacterium
AAAGGGCTACTTCTTTCTTAGCTCGTCTCGCTCCACCACGCCGTCTTTAATATGAATCACGCGGTGAGCGTACGCAGCGATGTCATGTTCGTGGGTGACCAGCACGATGGTATTGCCCTGGGCGTGCAGCCGGTCGAATAGCGCCATGATCTCGTTCCCGGTTTGCGAATCGAGGTTTCCGGTAGGTTCATCGGCAAGAATGATGGAAGGATGATTCACCAGAGCGCGCGCGATTGCGACTCTTTGCCGCTGTCCGCCCGAAAGTTCATTCGGCTTGTGCATCATTCGTTCGTCCATGCCGACCGCCGTCAGTGAAGCTTTCGCGCGCTCCGCCCGCTCTTCTGAAGGTACCCCTGCATAGATCAATGGCAGCTCTACGTTGTGCAATGCTGTGGCGCGGGCCAGGAGGTTGAAGGTCTGAAAGACGAAACCGATTTCTTTGTTGCGGATACGCGCCAGTTCGTCGTCGTCCAATTCACTTACCAATTGGCCATTCAACCAGTACTGGCCTTTGCTGGGAGTATCCAGGCAGCCGATCAAATTCATCAGCGTCGACTTACCCGAACCCGACGGCCCCATGATGGCGACATACTCATTGCGGCGGATCTTTAGATTCACGCCACGGAGCGCATGCACCTGCTGCTCCGATCCCATGTCATAGGTCTTCCATAGATCGATCGTGCTGATCATGGAAGAATCTGGCCCTGCTGACTCCGCGGGTTGTGAAAAATTGATCACTTCAGCCGTTGCCATTCTTTTCTCCTGGTCCTGTGCAGCCACCTGCAGGCTCTCCACCATCGCTTGGTCGTGAGTTGCCCTGGCAGGCCCGTCGATTGGACGGGCCATGCCGACGAACGTTATAGCTAAGTCTGCTCTTCTTTTTTTGGCGCCGAATTATCGATCTTTACACCCGCTCCGGGGCGCAAAGTGCGCAAAACTTTGTAACTTCCGGTCACAATCTCGTCCCCCGGGTTAAGGCCTTTGGTCACCTCGATATCGGTGGTACCAGCAATGCCCGTTTCTACGGGCACAAACTGGGCCTTGTGATTGCGAATCACGAATACTCCCTCAATCTCCTCTTTCGGATTAGAAACTGCCTTTTGTCGTACTGCCGCCTCGACGGAATTTTTTTCGTCTTTCGGAACAAGGTCCTCCTGGCGTCGAACCACCAGCGCCTGGATCGGAATCGTTAAAGCCTGGGTGCGCGTCGCGGTGGTGATCTTGGCGGTAGCAGAAAGCCCCGGCCGCAAATCGCTGGGCGGATCCTGCAACGTCACCACCACCTTGAAGTCCTTCGCCTCCTGGCTTCCGGTGGTTTGCTGCGAAGTGGATACACCGGTGGACCGCACCATCGCATTGTCGCCGATTTCCGTAACCGTGGCCTTGAAAGTTTTCTTGGGTATCGCATCAATACTCACTTCCGCCGGCTGGCCCATTTGCACCGTCACGATGTCGGTTTCATCCACTCTCACCTCCGCCGTGATGACCGACATGTCGGCAAGCGTCATCAACACGCTGCCTGGCGAATTCTGAATTCCGATAACGACGGTCTCTCCCTCGCGAACGGGGACGCTGGTGATGACGCCATCGAAGGGCGCGGGATACAGAGTTTTCTTCAACACATCAGCTGCGTGAGTCTGATTAGCTTCCGCCTGCGAAATGCGGCGGTCCGCGGACTCTTTCTGGGCCTTGGCCTGAGCCACTCGGGCCTGAGCTTGAGCCAGCCCGGCGACGGCGGCGTTATGTGCGGCATTCTGGCTGTCGTATTCCTGTTTTGCGATCAGCGCGTCTTTGTACAGCCCCTGAGCGCGCGTCCAGTCGAGGTCGGATCGCGCGGCGTCGGACTTCGCCCGATTAAGGTCAGCCAACGCAGTGTTCAATGCCGCCTCAGCCGCCATCGCATCCGTGCGCGCCGCCTGAAGAGTAGCTTGCATGGCGTCCAAGTCCGCCTGTGGCTGCACATTTTCGAGTTGTGCCAGCATCTGGCCTTTCTTCACCCGGTCGCCTTCTTTGACGTACAGATGCGTGATCTTACCGAAGGCGTTTGCTCCGATGTTTACGTAGGTTTTTGGTTTGACCTCTCCCGACGCACTCACAATTGAAGCCACGTCCTGCCGCTGCGCCTTTGCGGTTTGAACGGTCACGACATTCTTGCCGCTTTGATAGACAGTAAAGCCCACGATCGCAGCGAGCAATATCGCTACGCCGGCGCCGATCGCGACTTTCTTCCACGTGCTCATCGCATTGCGGTTTGCAGAGCGAGACTTTGCCGGCTCTGCCAATATTTCCCGGCATTGCACCGCTTCAGAGACAACACCGCCCATAGCTGTAGATACGGCTTGCCAAGCCAAAAGTTCCCAAGGATTGCAGGACGGTAAATGCCACCGAGGCGGATCTACGGTTAACCCCTGATTATAGCTTGCCCGCCGAGAGACAGAATTCCTGGAGGTGCGGATGAGTCACTTGTGACAACAGATCAGACTCACAAGGTGAATTGGGCCAAGAACTTGGCCACGTTTCCGACCACGCTGTAAGCTGGCATGACCCTGGAATCATTGGGAGGTACTTTGCGAACGCACCTAGTGAGCTTTCGACAATTGCCGGGCACATTTGCGATCTGCCGATTACCCTCTGATTCCCATCTGCCGGCATGGGCAATCTCAGCCGAGAGTTTCATGTCTATCACCCGTAGCGAGGACGAGCTATCGATCGTCTGCCCGCAAGATTCTGTGCCGCCCGAACATCGCACCGGAAGTCGATGGGCCTGTTTCAAGCTCGAAGGCCCATTCTCGTTTTCAGCGGTCGGAATCTTAACTTCGTTTATTGCCCCGCTGGCCGAAGCGGGTATACCCATCTTTGCAGTGTCCACGTACGACACTGATTACGTGCTGGTGAAAGAGGAAGATGCGGCACGCGCTACAGAAGCGCTGGAACGAGCGGGACACCAATCAGTCCGATGATGTGTTAAGATAATCAAAGATCGGCAGCCGAACTGATTGCTCAGTTCGGCTTCAGTTTTTGAATGACGAAATCGGCCTGCACTTCGGTGCAGGCCGATTTCTTTTAAGGAGAAAATTATGGCTTTCGAAAGCAAACGCATCACGCACGAGTACGCGCAAACCAATAACGCTTCGCCGGATCGAGTCTTCCCTCTTCTTTGTCCCGTGCGCGAGGCGGACTGGGTGCCCGGATGGCAATATCGAGTGATCTACTCGCAATCCGGCGTGGCAGAACTCGGCTGCGTCTTTATGACGCCGAATGACGACGGCTCCGAGACCATTTGGCTGGTTACTGAGTACGATCCGCCTGCATTCAGAATCGCCTTTGCCTGGTTCACAGCGGGATTGGTCGTGGCACAAATCAACATCCAGCTTCATGGCAAATCGCCGAAGCAGACCACCGCCCACATTCGCTACACCTACGTCGGCTTATCTGAGGAGGGAAATCGAATCGTGGAGCACCACGATCGTCGCTGGTTTGAACACAAAATGAGGAGCTGGAAGGCAGCCATCAACTATTTTCTGCAAACCGGAAAAAAGATTGATGCGGCTGCCTGGGAGTAACTTGCAATCGAACTATGCGACTCTGCCCTGTCCCAGGCGGGCTTCCTCGCTGATTGGGATGCTGCTGCTCCAGCAATCGGCCGCGATCAGCCACGCGCCCAGTCGCCGCCAGCTGCGCAGATACTTGCCGGCATCTGCAACCGTGTTGCCGCCGCGACGAATGGTCACGCTGTAACGGCCGGTTTCAACCGCCATGTCGCCGGAGCAATCAACGTTCGTGGTTTCCAGGCGGAGGTCCTCATAACCGTGATCGCCAAATTCTTTGAGAACCTTTTCAATTGCTTTTACCCCCTGGATAGACTCGCGATGCGGCGGCATAAATTGGGCATCTGGCCGGAAGAGGGCCGCTGCTTGATCGTAATTTCCGGTGTTGAAAGCTGTGCAGAAGTCTTGGGTTAAGCCACGGATTGTGGAACCTGGGTCGTGGTTTGCACCTGAATTGGATGCACCAAAAGCAGCCTGGCGGTACATCTACTGCCTCCTGGGGGGAACAGGATTGCGCAGCTTCAGACTGGGAAGTCAAGCCGGCAAGCGCAATAGGGATTCTAGCGCAAAAGCGACAAACCAAGGTCAATTTCCAAGAATTTTTTTCACTGGCTCTGACAGCCGCCTTGAGCGGTATCATTTGCAGGACAGTTGCGGTCACCATCCGCCAGGAGGACAACCATGTATTTCGAACAGTTCTACTTAGGCTGTTTGGCCCACGCTTCCTACCTGCTCGCCTCCGCGGGAGAAGCAGTTGTGGTTGATCCACAGCGCGATGTTGATGTCTATCTGAAAGCAGCTGAGGAACATGGAGTCAAGATCCGTCACATTTTTGAGAGCCATCTGCACGCCGACTTTGTTTCAGGGCACAAGGAATTGGCTGCCCGCACGGGCGCCCGTATCTACGTCAGCGCCCACGCCGGAGCAAGGTTTCCTCACGTGGATGTCGGCGATGGCTTTGAACTGCACGTAGGCAATATTTTGATCAAGGCCCTCGAAACTCCCGGACACACTCCCGAAAGCATCTGCCTCCTCATCACTGATGAGGAAAAATCTCCCCAACCCTGGGCGGTGCTGACGGGAGATACGCTTTTTATTGGCGACGTGGGACGCCCCGATCTGTCAAAGACACACACTCCAGCTGAGCTTGCGGGCATGCTGTTTGATAGCTTGCATAACAAGCTGCTCCCCCTGCCAGACGATGTACGTGTATATCCGGCTCACGGGGCGGGCTCGCTTTGCGGCCGCAACATGCGCGCCGAGCGCTCCTCCACCATCGGAACCGAGCGGCTGACAAACTACGCACTCCAGATCAAGAGCAGGGAAGAATTTATTCGACAGTTAACCACAAACTTACCCGCTCGGCCGGACTATTTCCTGCAGGATGCCGAGATTAACCGTTCCGGCGCCGCGGCGCTGTCTGATTTGCCGGCGTTGCAACCTCTCTCGGCAGTCGAAGTCATGGATCTGATGAACGAAGGAGTCCTCGCGCTTGATGTTCGCCCCGGCGATCAGTTTGCGTCCGCCCATGTGCCGGGTTCCATTAACATCGCACTCTCCGGCCAGTTTGCCTCGTGGGCGGGCACACTGCTGGGTTTGTCATCGCAACCCGTGCTAATCGCCGGCTCAGATGAACAGGTCGCTGAAGCCCGCATGAGGCTGGCGCGAGTCGGCATTGAAAACTCGCGGGGATACCTGCAAGGGGGGATCGAAGCCTGGAAACAGGCACAGTTGCCGATCGCCGAACTGACGCAGATCACCGTTGAGACTTTGGCCGACCGTTTACAGTCGCGCCAAGCCAGCATTCTCGATGTGCGGCGTGAACCGGAATGGCAGGCAGGACATATTGAAGGCGCCAACTGGTGGCCGCTCGATCACTTCAAGGTCTCATCTCCGGAAATCGACCACTCTGCACCGATTGCCGTACATTGCAAAAGCGGATATCGCAGCATGATCGCTTGCAGCCTGCTGCAGCGTGCCGGATTTCAAAATGTAACTAACGTGGTCGGCGGCTTCGACGCCTGGCTGGAAGCAAAGCTTCCAGTAGAAAGCGGAAGTCCTGTGGGGGTCTGAACGGGATCCATCGGACTGTCGCCTAATCCCGTTTCTCCGAACGCCGCATCTGAAGATAGGCGCGTATAAACGGCTCCAAATCCCCATCGAGCACTCGATCTACGTCGCCGACTTCCACCTTGGTGCGATGATCTTTAATCAATCGATATGGCTGCAGCACATAGGAGCGAATCTGTGATCCGAAATCGATGTCCAGCTTCGAATCTTCAATCTTTTTTGTCGCCTCGCGCTTCTTCTCCATTTCATGCTCGTAGAGCTTGGAGCGCAACATGCTCATGGCGCGTTCCCGATTTTTATGTTGCGATCGCTCGTTCTGGCAGCTTGCGACCAGTCCTGTAGGGATGTGCGTGATGCGGACAGCCGAATCGGTCGTATTCACATGTTGCCCGCCCTTGCCGCTGGAACGATAAGTGTCCACGCGAATGTCTTCCGGCTTGATTACGACTTCAATAGTGTCGTCGATCTCTGGCGAGACAAACACGCTGGCAAAAGAAGTATGTCTTCGCTTCGCCTGATCGAAAGGCGAAATTCGCACCAGCCGGTGCACGCCAATTTCGCTGGTGAGCAGCCCGAATGCGTATTCACCATTGACAGCAAAGGTAGCGGACTTCAGGCCCGCCTCTTCTCCGGGCTGATAATCGTACAGAACGGTCTGGAATCCCTGCCGCTCCGCCCATCGCAAATACATCCGCAACAACATGTCAGCCCAATCCTGCGACTCGGTGCCGCCAGCGCCGGGATGAATGGTAACGATGGCATTGCGGGCATCGTTTTCGCCGGAGAGCATCGTCTCGGTCTCGAGGTGATCGACCTTCTGGCGCAGAGAATCGATCTCGCGGCGCAGATCCGCATCGACCGACTCGCCTTCGCGGGCCAGTTCGAAGTACGCGGCAATATCGTCGGTGCGCCGGATGAGGTCGGCCTCGGTGGCCAACATGTCCTCGAGGCGCTTCTTCTCGCGCATGACCTGCTGAGATTTTTGGGGATTTGACCAGAAATTCGGATCGGCGGTTTGCTTCTCGATTTCGGTCAATTGCAGGCGTAGTTTGCCGGGGTCAAAGATAGTCCCGAAGTTCTTGGACTTTGCTTTTCAAAACTCCGTATTCCTGTTCCAGTTCTTCGACCATCGTTATCGATCTGCCTTGTTGCGGATTGAGAGGCGCAGAATCACCGCCGCTACACAGATTATCGCACACAGATATGCGAACCAATCTCCGTGACGTGTGTAGAAGGTCGTTTCATCAGCCAGGGCATACGGCGCCTGCAAGGCGATGCGCACCTTTCGTGGCACGTTGGCGACAATTCTTCCATAGGGATCGATGGAAGCGGTAACTCCGGTGTTGGTGTCGCGCAGCAGCCAGCGTGCGTTTTCCACCGCTCGCATGCGAGCTTGCTTAAGATGCTGCGCGTAGGCGCCGCTATCGCCATACCACCCATCGTTTGAGATGTTCACCAGCGCCTGCGCACCATGCGCGGCGAATTGGCGAACTTCGTCAGGAAATATCGACTCGTAGCAAATCAACACTCCGAGCTTGCTGCCATCGGCGGTAAGCGGCAGCCGGGACGCGCCGGCTGAGAACTCACCCACTTCTTTCGTCAATCCTCCGGCAAACGCGAAGAAGCGTTTGAAAGGCACATATTCGCCAAAGGGCACGAGATGGGCTTTGTTGTATCGCGAAACCCATTCACCAGTAGGGCCAACCAACTGCGCCGAGTTGTAGATTTTGGTGGCCTGCTCCGGCTTTTGCGTGGCATTGTCGATGCCCACGGCGCCGGCCAGCACCCAAGTGTTCGCCTCTCGCGCAACGCTGCTCAGTGCATTTCGGAACAGTGGGTCGCTGGTGTAAAACGGCGCCGGCGATTCCGGCCACACGATGAGATCGGCATGCGATGGTTGCGCGTCAGAAGACATGCCTGGATTCAGGCTCAGTGCGCTCAGCTCGCGCAAGGTTGTGATGAAGTAGTCTCGAGTCCAGTCGGCTCCCTGCAAAACCGGCACATTGGATTGGACGAGAACGGCAGTCTTATCGGCGTACAGCGGCGGAGCGGGCACCAGTCGGCCAGCTTGAAGAATCAATGTGGCTGCGGTTGCGGCCGTCAGCAGCGGTTTTCGCCGGTCACGGCGAACCAGGGATACTGCCGCCCACGCGGAACTCACAATCATGATTTCCAAGGACAGACCGTAGACGCCCGTCGCCGTCGCGATGCGAGCCAACGGAATGTTGTCCACTTGAGCCGTTCCGAGCAGATCCCAGGGAAATCCCGTGATCCGTGTACGAGCGAGTTCTACCGCTACCCATGCTACTGGGGCCAAAATCAGCGCCCGGCGATTGAAAGCACTGGTGTCCGCCAGCAAGCAGATCAGTAATCCAAACACGCCGTGATAGATCGCGAGATAGAGGCAGAAGAGAATTAGTATCCCCACCGCCACGGGTGCCTCCACGCCGCCATATTGCCGCATCGTGTTGTACACCCAGTAACACGTACCTCCGTACCACAGAACTCCGCAGGTGTAAGCGAGCAAAAATCCCTGCAGCGGCTTCGCGGGAAGCAGCTTGATCCCCTCCCGCAATTGCAATGTGTCGGGTTCGCGCGCGCGCAATAGCGCGATGAGCAGAGGCGTGACCGCCACCCAACAAAATACATATAAGTTCGGCAGCGGAAAGATCGCAATCTGCAGCCCGGCCGACAGAAGAACCAGCAGCCAGGCACGGTGGTGAATCTGGCGCACAGCCAAGCATAACAAAGCGCAGCGGCAGCCCTCGAAGTCGCGCCACTGTATTTTGTAGGCCAGTTCTCCTAGAATTCGGGGCATGAAAATGCGGCTTTCTCACCTGGTTCTGATCCTGCTTAGTTATTCCACTGCCTTTGCCGCGCCACGAACTATGCGCCTCGACTATTACCACACCGGCAACAACCACCAGGAAAGCTTCGCGGTCGATCGCATCGTGATTGAGCCTTTGCCATGGCCCGGCGATCTGGCCAAATCCATCGACAACAGCAACCTTGGCACCTACTTCTTCGAAGTCCGCGATAAATCCACCGGTCGCTTGCTTTACTCTCGCGGATTCAGCTCGGTGTACGGCGAGTGGGTCACGACTGATGAGGCCAAGAATGCCAGTCGAACTTTTTCGGAGTCTTTACGCTTCCCGGCCCCGGATGCGCCAGCAAAAGTTGTCCTGAAAGAACGCGAGCAAGGGGAATTTCACGACGTATGGACTGCGACGGTTGACCCAAAAGATAAATTCATCGACACTTCGCTTCCGCCGTCGCCCGGCCCACTCCTGACGATCCAGAAGAACGGCGAGCCTCCGGCCAAAGTCGATCTGTTGATCATGGGGGACGGTTATACTGCCGCCGAGCGTTCCAAGTTCGAGCAAGATGCCCGGCGTTTTACCGAAATCCTGTTCAGCCGGCCACCGTTTCGCGATCACCGCCAGGAGTTCAACGTCTGGGGATTGTGCCCGACAGCGCAGGAATCCGGCATATCACGTCCATCCACCGGCATTCACCAGCGTAACCCTCTGGGAACGACCTACGACACCTTCGGTACGGAACGGTACATTTTGACCACGGAAAATCGCGCGTTGCGCGACTACGCCTCCTACGCGCCATACGAATTCATCGAAATACTGGTGAATGCAAGAACGTACGGGGGCGGCGGCATTTTCAATCTCTACGCAACCGTTGCTGCCGACAACGAATGGGCGCCTTACGTGTTCGTTCACGAATTCGGGCACCACTTCGCCGGCCTGGCCGATGAGTATTTCACCTCCGATGTCGCCTACCTGCCGCCCACAAAGAAGATTGAACCCTGGGAGCCGAATGTCACCGCCTTGCTCGATCCAACAAACCTCAAATGGCGAGACCTGGCCGTTCCCGGCACTCCGATTCCAACCCCTTGGCGAAAACAAGACTTTGAAGCTCTCGAGCGTGAGTTTCAAAAACAGCGGCACGATATGCGCGCCACGAACCGCCCCGAGTCCGAGATGGAGGCGCTTTTCACTAAGGAAAAGCAGGAGGAAGATTCGCTGCTGGCTCACGACCAGTACTCAGATAAGGCAGGCGCCTTCGAAGGCGCGAATTATCAGGCGAAGGGTTATTACAGGCCGCAGGAAAACTGCATTATGTTCACGCGATATGACGCATTTTGCGCAGTCTGCCGTCGCGCTATCGAACGGATCATTTCGATGTACGCGAGCCAGTAATGCCGGCTTGTTGCGATCGCGGTTCGGGCTATTCGTCGGCAACCGGGTTTCGGAGCACGCCCACACCATCGACCCTGATCTCCACCACATCACCGTTGACAACCGGCCCCACTCCCTCGGGAGTTCCGGTGGCAATCACGTCGCCTGGCAAAAGCGTCATCACTTCCGCAATGTGGCGGATAATCACGTCGAGCGGAAAAATGAAATCCCTCGTACTGCCGTGTTGCCTGATTTCGCCGTTCACCCGCGTCTCCACTTCGACTCCCGCCCATGGATCAAGTTCCGTGTTGACCAGCGGCCCGACGGGGCAGAATGTGTCAAAACCTTTGGCTCGCCACCACTGGCCATCTTTCTTCTGCAGGTCTCGTGCTGTGAAGTCATTCAGGACCGTATATCCGAGAATGAACGGACGCACATCCGCGTCAGGCCCCAGTTTGTGGCAGCGGCGGCCTACTATCACGGCCAATTCTCCTTCGTAATCGGTGCGCTCGGAAATTTTCGGGCGCCGAATTGTTTCGCCATGTGCCAGCAACGATGAATTTGGCTTAAAAAAAATTAGCGGTTCTTGCGGAATTTCGTTGCCCAGTTCTGCCGCATGCTCGCGATAGTTTCGTCCGACGCACAAAATCTTGGTCGGCCGGACCGGTATTAAAAGTTTGGCCTCAGTTAACGGTATGCGCGGAACCGCCTTGGTCGGCAAATCCTCAAGGTCGGCAACTTCTTCAGGCGGCTGCACCAACAAACGTGTAATTTGATCGTTTCCCCCGACAGACTCCACCAATCCATATTCAGCGCGACCCCTGAATTCAAAGCGGCAATATTTCATCAGGCCGATCTCCCCAAGACAAAATCCACCCTTGCGAGAGTATTGAAGAATGGCAGCTACCGCAAGACAGCGTCACTCTATCTTTATCTTTCAGGCGGGCCAGTACCACGCAGCAAATTCGCCGGAGAGCACGGATTCAGTGATCAAGAAAGGAAGCGTGAGACGAAGAGAAAAAGGATGGGGCCCTTTCTGCCTGCGTGAGGGGGGCGAAGCAGGGAAGAGCCCACACCTTGGGGACAAGCCTTATACACCTGAAATCAACCAGCGCAACAAGCAATTCTTTGCTGTTACGAAATCCGAACAAACCCGCGTTTATTCCGTCACTCGGAGGCGCGGTTCTCCTCCCCGGCACTTTACGTTGCGTAATTTTCGTTGACGATGTCTGCGGTCTTTGGTTAGCATAAGCAGGACAAGGTCGACCATATGGTCGGCATGGATTTCATGCAGAGTGGCTGAGGGACGAGCCCTATGACGCCACGGCAACCGGATCAGGATCATCTATCCTGACCGTCAGGTGCCAACTCTCTCCTGGAAACAGGGAACATGAGATTCGGACGCGAGACGTTTTTAGCTTCCGTAGCCTCTTTTTTCCTATTCCTGGAAAAAGAGGCCTTTGTATTTTGGGACTCTCTTTCCTGGGCTCGTCCTCAGCTACTCGCAAAGAAAGCGGGTAGCAAAATGTCTCACTACGAACTGCGCTGCCGGGAATGCGGCAAAGCCTGGGGCAACCAGCCTCGCTCGATCTGCGACGATTGTTTTTCGCCGCTCGAAGTTTCCTACGATTACGACGCTCTGCGGTCTTACGTCACACGGGAGCGAATCGCCAAGCGAGCCCCCAGCATGTGGCGCTATGCGGAACTTCTGCCGCTTCCGCAAGATCACCGCTGCAATCTTCCCGTAGGCTTTACGCCGCTGTTTGCGGCACCGCAGCTTGGGCAGCATTTCGGCGCCACAAATCTCTTTATTAAGAATGATGCCATCTGCCTGCCGACTTTAAGCTTCAAAGATCGAGTCGTCGCAGTCGCCTTGGCGCAGGCCCGCAATTTTGGATTCGATACTGTCGCCTGCTCTTCCACCGGCAATCTCGCGAATGCGGTTGCCGCCCAGGCGGCTCGAAATGGATTCAAGGCATGGATCTTTGTCCCCGCCGATCTCGAACCCGCAAAGATTCTCGGCACTCAGGTTTTTGGCGCCAGGCTGGTGCGCATTGCCGGCAGCTATGATCACGTAAATCGCCTCTGTTCGCAGATCGCCGACGAGCACCGCTGGGGCTTCGTCAACGTCAACCTGCGTCCTTATTATGCGGAAGGCTCGAAAACAGTTGGTTTCGAGATTGCCGAGCAACTTGGCTGGTGTTTGCCGGACAACGTCGTTGTCCCAATGGCCGGCGGATCCCTCATCACGAAGATCAAAAAAGCATTTGATGAACTCATCCGGTTCGGCTTGGTAGATCCCAAACCCGTCAAGATTTTCGGCGCACAGGCCACCGGCTGCTCCCCGATCTCGACAGCGGTGAAACTGGGCAATGCCGACATCGAGCCGCAAAAGCCATCGACGCTGGCCCGTTCTTTGGCCATCGGTAACCCCGCTGACGGCCACTACGCCATTAGAACCATCCGCCAAAGCGGTGGCTGGGCTGAGGACGTGAGCGACGCGCAGGTGGTCGAGTCCATTCAACTTCTGGCCGAGAGTGAGGGCGTGTTCACGGAAACGGCCGGAGGCGTCACTGTGGGATGTGCGCGCAAGTTGTACCAGCAAGACCGCATTCTCCCCGACGAAACAACCGTGCTCTGCATCACCGGGAACGGCTTGAAGACCACGGATGTACTCACCGGGCGCTACAAGAGCGAAGAGGCGATTCGTCCCCGGCTGGCGGATTTTGAAGCCTTTTTGCAGCGAGAAACGAATCTTCCCCAAGCGATTTCCGAAACTGTGGAGGTTTGAGATGGCAATTACGGTACAAATTCCGACTGCTTTGCGACGCTTGACCGGAGGAGCGGGCGAAGTCACATGCTCTGCGGCCAACCTGGGCGAGTTGTTTACTGTGCTCGATCATCAATTTCCCGATCTCAAATCGCATTTGCGGGATGAAGCCGGAGAGATTCGGCGGTTCCTGAATATCTACGTAAACGAAGAGGACATCCGTTTTCTGGGGGGCGCCAGCTACGCGTTCCAGGACGGGGATGAGGTCCTGCTCGTGCCTTCAATCGCGGGCGGCGTCTAAACAGCGGCAAGACTTCAAGCGCGATGCCATTCCGTTGCGCCGCCAGGCGCGAGGAGTCGTACGAATCAGCTTACCCCCGGTCGATGATGCCGACGGGTCTGCCGCCCCGAGGCCGCCCATGACCTGCAGCCTTTTTGGATTGTGAATCGCCTCCCGCCGTAGTAGAATCTAACTAACTGGTTAATTAACATGCCCACGACAAAATTCCGTCTCGGATCTCGTCGTCAACCGGAGCATAGCCGGGCCACGATTCTCCAGGCCGCCATTCGCGAATTCGCCCAACGGGGAATTGCCGGAGCCCGCACCGACGCCATCGCGGAAGCCGCCAAAGTCAACAAGGCTTTGCTCTATTACTACTACCACGACAAGGAAACGCTCTACGGCGCCGCCCTGGACCACGCTTTTGGGCAAATGGGCGAGCACCTCCTGGAAGTTCTGGCCCGTAACCTTCCACCGCGCGAGAAAGTATTGACTTACGTAGGCACATATTTTGATTACATTGCCAGCCACAAGTTCAACCGCGACCTGGTGCAAGTAGAGATGATGCGCGCGGGGCACGGCTCGCCGCACCTGAAGCGAATTGCAAAACAATATTTTCAGCCTTTGTACCGACGTCTAAGTGAGGTGGTCCAGCAGGGGATCGTGGCCGGGGACTTTCGGCCGATCAACCCAATGCAATTTGTGCCCTCGATGGTTGCGCTGGTGGTTTTTTATTTCATCAGCGCTCCGGTGATGAAAACCGTAGCGGGATTCGACCCCTTGTCGCCGGAGCGGATCGCAGAACGTCGCGCCGCGGTACTGGATTTTGTCTCAGCAGCGCTGTTTTGCCGCAAGGAGCAGGAATGACCATCCACGATGAATTCCTAGAAATTCTGCGTGTATTGGCTGAAGATCCCCAGCCGTCAGCCAGGAAGCCACCCTGCCCAGAAGTAGCGCATGAGGGAGGCGCGTCCGATGTCTCACGTAATCGTGGCGTAGATAAGGCACGCGAAGGGATCGGTTCATGAGCGTACGAAATAAATTCTTGATCATGGTTTTCGGTATCTTCGCTATAGCGCTGACCTATTACTTTGTCTCTACCCCAAGAAATCGGGACCTGGACCTGATCGGTACCGTCGATGCCAACCAGGTGATCGTGAGCCCGCAGATTCAAGGCCGACTGCAGAAGCTTCTGGTAGACGAAGGAACACAGGTGAAACAAGGTGATCTCATTGCCGAGCTCGATCCGTCTGAACTTGAAGCGGAAGAACGCGCGGCCGCAGCCACCATCGACAGTTTGCGCTACAAGGTGGGAGAGACCCAGTCGACATTGGAAGCAACCAAAGGAATGACTACGAGCAGCGTCGCCAATGCGCAAGCGCGCCTGTCATCAGTGCGGGCTCAACTGGCGCAGTCGGAGGCGACCCTGGAGCGCACCCAGAGCGACAGCCGGCGCACCATTGCGCTGGCAAAGCAAGGCGTCGCTTCCGATCAGGATCGTGTACAGGCGGAAACCAACCTGGCGGCGCAACAAGCGGTCGTGCAATCGCTGAGAGACCAGGTTCGTGCCGCCCAGGCGGATCTCAACACGGCAATCGCCAACACTCACACCGCTCACGCTGCGCAGCGCACGGTTGAATCCACCCAGGCGCAACTGGCCAATGCTGAAGACATGCTTAAGCAGGCGGAAGTGCGGCTGGGCTACACAAAGATCTACGCGCCTGTCACTGGCACGATTTCGGTGCGCGCGGCCCGCGAGGGCGAGGTGCTGAACATTGGCCAGCCGATTGTCACGATTGTCGACTTCAGCGACACATGGGTGCGTGCAGCCATTCCGGAAACCGAATCCGACCACATCGGTCTCGGCGATACCCTGCGAATCCGACTGCCTGGCGGCACGGTGACCTCGGGGAAAGTGTTCTACAAAGCACCCGAAGCTGACTTCGCGACACAGCGGGATGTGAGCCGCAGAAAGCGGGACATTCGCACTATCGTGCTTAAAGTTCGTTTGGACAACCCTAAAGGCGCGTACGTTCCTGGAATGACCGCCGATGTCCTGGTGTCCCCACAGCAACTGAAAGGCGTCGCGCAAGAGAACTCCTCTGCGGAGAAACGGATGTGATCAACGATTTGCGCACAAACGGGACTTCTGCCAACACGCCCACGAACGGTCGCGATGGCAGTGGCGAGCCTGTCCCCAACGCCATCGAAGTCGATCACATCGTGAAGAAGTACGGGGATTTTACGGCAGTCGACGATATTTCTTTCGCGGTGGAGGACGAGGAGATTTTTGGCCTGCTGGGTCCCAACGGCGCCGGAAAATCAACCTTGATCCGCATGATGACAACCCTCATTCCCATTACCGCGGGGACCGCGCGCATTGCCGGTCATGACGTTCAGAAAGAGCCCGATGCCGTGCGCCGGGTCATTGGCGTAATTCCGCAGGCGCTGACCAGCGATCTCGATCTCACCATCGAAGAGAACCTGAACATCTATGCCAAGCTTTACGATGTTCCGGCAAAAAAACGCAGAGCCGCGATCGATGAGCTGCTCGAGCTGGTCGGTCTGACAAAGTGGCGCAACGCTCAAACCAAGACTCTGTCTGGCGGCATGCGCCGCCGCCTCGAAATTGCTCGGGGCCTGGTGCACAGCCCGCAAATCTTTTTTCTCGATGAACCCACGACCGGACTCGATCCGGTCTCCCGGGTTGCCGTCTGGGAGATGCTGACCAACATCAAAGCTCACCGCAAGCTCACCATTCTTATCACCACACATTATATGGACGAAGCGGACCGGCTCTGCCACCGGGTTGCCATTGTCGATCACGGCAAACTCGTGGCTCTCGACACGCCAGCCGCCCTCAAGGCCAGCGTGCCGGGGTCGAATGTGATCGAAGTTCAATTCGAGAATCCGCCAGCAAACTGGGAAGAGGGATTGAAACAATTAAGCGCGGTAACTTCGGTGCAGAACGAATCCGCCGGCATGTACCGCGTGCTGAGCAGCAACGGATCACAGACCACTACGGAATTGGTGGAAGCCGCCGTGCAGGCCGGCGTTCCACTGAAATCACTTTCCGTGCAGAACACCACCCTGGACGATGTCTTTGTTCACTACACCGGACGCCAGCTGCGCGATGAGCTGCAGAAAGCATACGCCTTCGTGATGCCGCAGAGGCCAGGATCACAACCGTGAATCGGATATTGGCAATTATCGAACGTGAAATGCGGAAGTACTTCCGCTCTCCGGCACTGATGATGGCTTCCATGATTTTCCCGCTAGTCCAGCTCATGGTTCTGGGCAACGCGTTCGGCGGCAAGATCCGCGACGCCAAGCTCGGACTAGTTGATCAGGATGGTGGCACGCAAGCCCTCAAAATCCGCGAGGCTTTTGATTCGGTGCGCACCAACATGCGAACCTTCCTCCCGGTTTACTACCGCGACCCGAAAACCGCCATGGAAGACGTGCGCAATGGCAAGATCCAGGGCGCCGTAATCATTCCTCCCCAATATTCACGCCGGGTCTATGAACAGGATCAGCCCCGCATCGCCCTGGTTGTCGACAACACCGACAACTTCATGAGTTCTACTCTTGAAGACGAGCTCACCAGCATCACGAAGGCCTTGAACGAACCCACCGTTTCTCCTCGCATCCTGCAGCAAACCGTTCTACAAATCGTCGAGCTGTATCCCTATATCGAATACATGAAGTATTTGTTGCCGGGTTCGATCACTCTAGCTATGTTTGTCTCAGTGATGATTGGTGGGGGAATGCTTTACATCGACGACAAGGCTCGGGGTGTGCACGAGGGATATTTGGTCACACCCATCAAGAAGACGGAACTGGTCTTCGGCCTGAATGGCGCCGGAGCAATCAAGGCGGTGATGACGGGAGTGGTCATTACAATCATTGGTTCGCTGCTGGCAGGCGTGGGGACCATCTTTCATCCCGACATCATTCTCGGCTTGTTGATCATGATCGTGTTGACCTCGATCGCCTTCAACACATTTATGTTCCTGCTTATGGTGCGCGTGGAGGACCCGCTGGTTCCGCGTGCCATTTTCGGCATCCTGAACACGCTGCTGTTTTTTCCCAGCGGCTCGATCTATCCGGTCCAGGCTTTTCCCAAGTGGCTACGCGTTATCGCCGTGGCCGATCCATTCACGTATGCGGTGCATGGATTCAAGTCGCTGCTGCTGAAAGAAACCGGGCTGGGGGCGATTGTCCCCGACATGATCTATCTCACGATCTTCGCGGCTATAACGCTGGCGGTGGCCACTCCGCTATTCAAACGAACTCTCTAGGACCAGGACACCAGAAGGCGGCTGAAAGCAACCCAGAAGCGGGCCCTTAAGAACCCGCCTCTGGCGTTTCACTTCTCAGAAGCTAAAACGCGCGCCAAACTGGAATTGGCGCGGGGTATTGATCGTGTTCGTGATCTGCCCGAAATTCGCCGTGCTGGGGGGCGTCTGCCCCAGCGCCGCACTGACGACAGTAACGGTCGGCACGTTCGGATATCCAAACTGTGCTTTGTTAGGGAGGTTATAAGAGGAGACATCGAATCGGAGTTCTTTATTCTCCCCTAGGCGGAATGTCTTATAAATCGAGACGTCCAGCTCCCGCGCTCCCATGGTGCGAACGCCGTCAAGGAAAGGCCGGGCCGTTCCCGGAACAAACGGGCTGGCTGGAATGGCGAAGCAGTTGGGATTAAACCAGGCCGCAGTGGTGTGCGGCGCGCCAGTTGCCGGATTACAAATCATGTCGGGCCGCTGATCGAAGTACGGAACCGCTGCCCCCACGGTCGGTGACTCGATGGGAATGCCGGTGCCGAGGTAGAGTATGCCATTGATGGTCCAGCCACCCGCAATGGCATTCGATACACCATTGAGATTCACTGCCCGCCCGCTGCCAACGGGTAGGTCATACGAGACCTGCCCGCTGAAGTTATACTTGACGTCCTGCGGGCTGACCGAGTGCTCGTAGCGTAAATCTCTCCAGTCCTGAGCGACAGTGCTGTGTTGACCCACGAATTGCAGGGGAGGAACTCCGTCATCGGTGATCAGTTTCCCCCAGGTAAAGGTGGCCAGCGTGGTGAAGTGGTTCGTCAGTCTCTTCTGCACCTTCATCTGCAACGAGCTGTACTCAGAGTCGCCGCCGGCATAGCCCCACACAATCACCCCGTTGCCCCCGTTGAGGCCGCTGCTCCCATTGAAGCTGCCGTTGCCGAACTGCGGGTATGGCTGGATCGCAAACCATAGAGGCACGGTTGGCACTCCGTTGAACGCGCCCGGGAGATTCGCCCAGCGGTTGGGTGCTGTCGAGCAGCTAGGGTCATTCGTGATGCACAGCGAACTGCCGTATTTCGCGATTGTCCCCAGATCAAGTTCGTTTAAATCGACATTGACAAAGGGCAGGAAAAGTCCGCGGCTGCCGACATAGCCGGCGCTCACAATCACCTGATGCGGCAACTCATACTCAAGTCCGAAGTTGTAGTTGTAGGTGGTGGGTGTGTGCTGCGAGCGCAGCACGGTACTCAAGGATATCCCTAAGTTATTGGCGAGACCCGGCGGAGGACTGGTGAAAGTGGGAATAACTCCAGTGGGAAAGGGATTAGTTAATGAATACGGCACCGTGAAGTTGTCCACAGGGCCTGCCGTCACTCCCCCGCAGCCGGCACCGTTGAAGACAGTATTGCCGTCTGCGTTAAAGCAAGTTGAAACCCACGGGGTAGAACTGGAGAACCCGTCACTGTCAATGGCACTGGAGACGTTGTGTGGGCTGGGGCCGTAATAGAAGCCTGCGCCGCCGCGTACAACCAGATGCTGGATCGGCTGCCAGGCGAAACCCAGCCGAGGCCCAAAGTTGTGCAGGTTCGTCGTAAACGGAGACCGATTGTTGCCGTTGGCGTAGACTTCCGCACCGGTGTAGGGGACACCGCTAACGGTATTAGTTACGGTGGGATTGAAATATTCCAAACGGTTGAACCGCTCCGTGCGTCCTCCGAAGATGTCCCAGCGCAGACCGGCGGTAATCGTCAGAGTTTTCAAAGCATGAAATGTATCCTCGAGGAAAGCCGAATAGTAGGCATTGGCCCCGGCCAGGAAGATGTCTTTGCTGAAATTCGCATTGTAGCCAACACCAGGTTCGGCGCTCGCCGTCATTCCCATGCCGATGAGAAAGGAGGCAAAATCGCTGCCGCCAACCGGAGTCGGATCGTTCAGCGACCGCTCGGTCGCGGTGATGTCGAAACCGTACGCGCCGGAGGGGTTCGGTGGCTGGCCGACATTGAGGTAGCGCTTCATCCACTCGAAGCCGGTCGATATTTGATGCTTGCGCCAGACCTTGTTGACCGTGCCACTGACATCGCTGTTCTCACTGGCATAAAGAAACGTGTTGTAATTGCCGGTGCCGCCTAGCTGATTACCTGGGCTGGGATAGTCGTTAAAGACGATGATCGGAAGGAGTTGGAAATTCTCGTCCGCGGCAGTTGGGGTTTGAAAACCCAGCGAAGCAAGGTCTGTGCCTATCTGCCGGGGATCGCCTCCTTGATTCTCATGGTGGCGGGTAAACGAATAACGCAACTGCAGGACGGTAGAGGAATTGATGGTCAGGTCATCCCCTACCACAACATTGCGCGCATTTGTCACGTTCTGGGCATAGTTCGGGTCCCACATGTTGTTAAAGACGTTGGCCTCGGTGAAGAACAAGTGGTCATAAGAAAATCGGGTGAAGATGCGCTGCTTCTCGCTCTGGTTCCAATCCACCCTGACGTCGAACCGGTGTGCTTTGAACGGATCCAGGCCCGGCAGGCCGAAATTATTCGAGACGTCACTGGTGGCTGCATCGCAGGAGACGGGGTCGGGAATGTTGCAATGAGGGAAATGCGACAGAAAATTCAATGCGATGGGATTGGGATTAGGAATCTTGTTCCCCGGAAATGGCTGCCGTTGGCCATTAGCTAGGTCGGGCTTCGTCGGGTCATAGATCGGAAAACCCATGTGGGAGAAGTCTCCGGTCCTCTCGGCAGTGGTGGGAACAGTAAAAAAGTCGACGCCCTCGAACTGCTGCTGATCGGTGTACTCGTAATCGCCGAAGAAGAAAAGCTTGTCGCGTTTAATCGGGCCACCGATCGCGCCCCCCGCCTGGTAACGGTGAAAATCGGGTGGCGTATTCTTTTGGCCTTGAGACAGCTCTGACTGCTTGTTGAAGTATTCATTGGCTGACAAAGCATTAGGGCGGAATATGCCAAAGGCGTCGCCATGAAACTGGTTCGTGCCGGACTTACTCACCAGGCTGATCACTCCCGCCGCGCCGCTCTGGTACGTTGCCGGCGTATTCTGCGTTTCGACGCGGACCTCCTCAACGGCATCTTCGGGAATGTTCATCGCCGGCAGGATGGCGGCGGAGTTATTCTCCGCAATTCCGATGGGGCTGCCGTCCACCATGTAGTACACCGATCCATTGATAGCTCCGTTGATCGTGTCAGCAGACACATCGATTCCCGGCCGCCCAACCGAGATGTTCTGCACGGACTGCATCGAATCGCTCGAGTTAGGGGAACCATTGACCGGAATTACGCCCGCGCTCAACTGGATAAGATCGTAAACATTGCGGTACAGCAACGGAACCCGATCGATCGCTTCAGATGGAATGAGCGTGCCCACGGTAGAACTGGTAGGCTCAACCAGATCCACTCCTTCGGTGACTGTGACCGCCTCAGTTGTGGTGCCCACACGCAAGGCGATGTCCGCCACGGTGGTCTGATCGACAGTGACCGCCACCTTGTCTCGCGCGACACTGGCAAAACCGGTCTGACTGGCTGTGACGTGATACTCACCCGGGTTGAGAGAAATGAAGCTGTATAGTCCCGCTGCATTAGTGACCGTATGTTGCTTGGTTCCCGTCGCGCGGTCCAGCAAAACGACCTGCGCCCGCGGAATCACAGCCCCGCTTGGGTCGGTAACTGTGCCGCTGATGCTGCCTCTCCCGGCTTGCGCGAAGGCAGCCGTTGCCGCGAAAACGGTAAGGAGGCATACCCAAAAACACGATCGTGCGCATCGGTAGATGAAAGCCAGTGAATTCATGGCGTCCCTCCTGAAATGCCAGTATCGGATCTTGTGCTTGCAATGGCGGCGTGTGCCCAGCCGTGCCATCTAGAGAAATCCCGCTATTAAAACGTATTAATAGTGTTGTAGATTGGCTGCGATAGTCAAGAACAAAAATACCTGAAAGGGGGGATTCCGTCAGTGACCAAACTCACAACAGCCGGCGGGTGGACTCGCGGAGGGCCAATTCGGGCGCCATTTTGCGGTGGACGGCAGCTACCTCGCGCTTCTCCAACACTGCGTTGATGCCATCCAGCGCAATACTTACTGCCATCGCTCCCATGGCCTCCATGGGCTGGCGGACGGTAGTGAGAGGAGGAGTATAAAGGCTGGAAACAGCGACATCATCAAAACCAATCACCGAGCAGTCCCGTGGAACCTGTAGCCCGGCTTTGGCCAGTGCGCGTATGGCGCCAAATGCGGTCATATCGTCAAATGCCATCAGCGCCGTAAATGGGCGCTTCTGCTTCAGCAGATCCTCGGTCAACTTGAATCCGGCTTCGAAACTTGAAATGGGTTCGCTGGACTCCGGCAGGTCCGCGATCAACTTGGGATCCAGTTCCAGTCCGCTCGCTTTCGCAAATGTGCGAATCCCCTTCCAGCGCGGCGCGCTGTCGGCCAGTGCCTTAGGGCCGCGGATAACCGCGATTTTGCGGTGCCCCAGAGAATAGAGATGCTCGAGGGCAGTGTGAGCGCCAAGTTCATTGTCCACGATCACCGAACTGACCGACGGATTCCGCAACTCACGGCCAATCATGACTGTCGGGACACTGCTCTTTTCCAGATCCGCCAGCACATCGATGTTCACGAAAAGCCAGTTGGCGAGCACGATTAGGGCTTCCGCCCTGCGGTCCAGCAACATTTCCAGATACCGCTCGAAACGGCTGCGGTCATTGTGGACGTCGGTCAGAATCGGCAAGAATGAGGACTGGTAGAGTGCATTTTCGATTCCACGCAGGACCAGCGTGCAAAACGGATCGGTCATATCGAAGACCATGACCCCAACCGTATGGCTACGCTTGCTGCGCAGAGAGCGGGCGAACAGGTTAGGCCGGTAACCCAGTTTCTTCGCTGCCCGTTCGATTCGCTTCTTGGTCGTGGCCGGGATATAGCGCGCGAGCGGTGCATTATTGAGAACGATGGAAACCGTCGTAGAAGAGAAACCGCTGGCTTCGGCTACATCTCGAATCGTTACCGTGCTGCTTCTCATGCTGGAATTACCTGCTGCCGCTGGCGGACACTACAACAGAGACCTATAGCAGTGTCAAGCTCTTGCCTTATCGCAGTCAGTGAGCAGATTGCAGCAGCCAGAGGGGCGCAAGGAAGGCAAAGTCGAGAATGAAGACCTTCGGAAAGCTGGTCAACGCCGCGGGCTAAAAGTGGCACCAGGAGTTAGAAGCCGGGCCTTACCCGATCCACACCTCACGGGCGCGCCTGAGTAAGAGCGGCATTTCCTTGAAATATCTCATACCCCTGCCGTCACCTGCTCGCGACGCCTCGCCTGAATCTCGATGTAGACATTCACCAATGAAACTGCGGCCGGCGTGACCCCGGGAATGCGCGAGGCATGGGCCAGCGTGCGCGGCCGGATCTTCAGCAGCTTTTCCTGCATTTCGCGGGAGAGCCCGCTGACCGAGCGATAGTCGAACCACTCCGGGATGGTGCGCTGCTCGGCCCGTTTCAAACGATCAATGGCGCGCTGCTGCTGGGCCAGATAGCCTTCGTACTTGATTTCCGTTTCCACCGACTTGAGCTCGTTCCTCAGCTCAGAAGACAACAAGCCACGTGAGCCATTCCTTTCAAAGAACTCCGGATTCAACTGCCGCAAAAAAGGAACGAGTTGTTCGATGGTTATCTCGGGACGCTTTAGCAGTTGGGCCAAAGTCTGGCCGGTTGACGAGGACAGGTCGTATCGCCCTTGACTGTCGGCAATATCGCCGATTTTCGACATCATCTCGGCGGTCAACCTTGTCTGTTGGAGCGTTCGCTTCATGAATTCCAGGCGTTGTTGCTTGGCGACAAATTCCGCCCAGGCGGATTCTGAGATTAGTCCAACCCGACGGCCATGTGGCATGAGCCGGCGGTCAGCATTGTCGATCCGCAGATGCAAGCGGAACTCGGCGCGAGAGGTGAACATGCGATACGGTTCGTTGGTTCCCTTCGAGATCAGATCGTCGATCAGGATCGCTGTATACGCTTCAGTTCGGTCCAGAATCAGCGGGTTTTCATCCTTCACCTTGAGGGCCGCGTTGATTCCCGCCATCAGGCCCTGGCAAGCCGCTTCTTCGTATCCGCTGGTGCCGTTGATCTGTCCCGCTAAAAACAGACCATGAATCTTCTTGGTCTCCAATGTCCGCTCGAGTTCAGTCGGATCAATCGAGTCATACTCAATGGCGTAGCCTGGCCGTAGCATCTCCGCCGTGTCCAGCCCAGGAATTGACTTCAAAATTGCCAGCTGCACTTCCACTGGCAGTGATGTACTCATGCCATTTACATAAATCTCGTTCGTGTTCAGGCCCTCTGGTTCGAGAAAGAGTTGGTGCGTCGTCTTGTCGGGGAATTTCACGATCTTGTCCTCAATCGAGGGACAGTATCGCGGACCGATGGATTGGATCTGGCCGCTGTACATCGGCGAACGATGCACATTCTCACGAATAATGCGATGGGTCTCCGCAGTCGTCCATGCGATGTAACAAGGCACCTGCTTGTCATGGTGCGCAACCCGTCTGGTGCGGAAGCTGAACGGCGTCGGATCAGGGTCACCCGGCTGAACCTGGAAGCGCGACCAGTCGATGGTGCGTCCGTCCAGGCGAGGAGGAGTTCCGGTCTTCAAACGGCACCCGCGCAGTCCAAGCCGCTTCAGCGCTTCTCCCAAGAGCACTGCTGGAGGCTCGCCGGATCGGCCTGCTGGGTATTGCTGTTCGCCACAATGAATCAACCCGTTCAGGAACGTTCCTGTTGTGATGATCACGGCAGACGCGCCGACCGTTCTTCCATCGCGAAGACGAATGCCGCGGCAGAAGCGAGCCGGACCGTCACTGCCCGGCGGTTCGGAAACAATCAGGTCCGCTACTTCAGCTTGCTTGATTTTCAAATTGGCCTGCGACTCGAGGACCTCGCGCATCTTCAGCCGATAGGCCTGTTTGTCGCATTGAGCTCGAGGAGACCACACGGCGGGGCCACGTGACGTATTCAGCAGCCGGAACTGAATGCCGACAGCATCCGTGACCTCGCCCATGATTCCGCCGAGGGCATCCACCTCTCGAACCAGGTGCCCCTTGGCGATCCCACCGACAGCCGGATTGCAGGACATCTGCGCAATGAGGTCGACATTCAGCGTGTACAGCGCAGTCTTGAGCCCCATTCGCGCCGAGGCGGCCGCCGCCTCGCAGCCCGCGTGGCCTGCTCCGACTACAACGATGTCGAAATGTTCGGTAAAAGTGGTCACTGTCGAAAACCCACATCGGCAAACCGGCTGCCTATATTCTAGCGTGACACCAGAGTAGTAGCGCCCTGTTAAGCGCGTTACTTGCCGATGCAAAACGTGCTGAAAATCAGATTCAGGATATCGTCTGTGGTCGTTGCGCCAGTGATCTCATCCAAGGGACGGAGAGCGTTGTACAGGTCGAGTAAGAGCATCTCGTGCGGCACCCTTTCATTGACCGCTCTTTTGGCTGCATCGAGAGCCTTTAAAGACTCACTCACCAGGTTCCGATGACGAACATTGGTCAGAAAACCGGCCTCCCGCTCGACCCCCGATTCGCCCCCTACTTGCCGCAGAATTTCCCGCCTCAACTCAGGAATTCCATCACCGGTTCTCGCCGACGTACACACGCAGGCCAACCCAGAACTGGGAACTGAAAACTGAGAGCTCCGGATATCTGATTTGTTGGGCACCAGAATCGCGGGTCGTCCGTTCAGCTGCCCCATTAGTTCGCGATCCTCTTCGGAGGACGCCTGAGAAGAATCGAGGACCACCAGCACCAAGTCGGCGTCAGCCAGCGCTTCCTTCGATTTGCGAATTCCAATGCTTTCGGCCTCATCCTGGGCACGACGAATGCCGGCAGTATCAACCAGCTTCACAGGAATGCCGCCAATGGCAACAGTTTCGCTGACCAGATCGCGGGTGGTTCCCGGAGTCGCAGTCACAATGGCACGCTCCCGCTCGACCAGCCGGTTGAACACGCTCGACTTGCCCACATTCGGGCGTCCCACAATTGCCAACGTCAGACCCTCGTGCACTACCTTTCCATAAGCAAATGAGGCAACTAATTCGTCCAGGGACTGCTGGATTGCGGCGATGCGCCCCAGAATCTGTTGATCAGCAGCAACGGAGACGTCGTCCTCCGCGAAATCAATTCCTGCCTCCAATAACGCAATCAGTTCGACGACCTTTTGCTTGATCGGCTGCAAACGGTGTGACAGTGCACCTTCAAGCTGCTGCGCCGCCACTTTGGCCTGAAACAGCGTTTGCGAATCGATCAGATCGCGAACCGCTTCCGCCTGAGTGAGATCAATCCGGCCATTGAGGAAGGCGCGCATGGTGAATTCGCCGGGCTCTGCCAGACGGGCGCCGCGAGCCATGACCAGGTCCAGAATGTGCCGCAGCACCACCGGAGATCCGTGCGCAGAAATTTCGACAATGTCTTCTACGGTGTAGGAATGAGGTTTCGCGAAGTAAGTCACCACAACTTCGTCAATGCGATTCGTCGAGTTCCGCTCAGACGGACACCTGATTCCGTCCGCCCTCGCACTTTCATTGTCAGCACGCGGCTCGATTAACTCGCCAAATACGGCGCGACCCGGCTCGAGATCGTGCTTGAGCCGCAGCATCGGAAGGGCGATGCTCTTTGCCTGGGGACCTGCAATCCGGACCACGCCGATGCCGCCTCGCCCGGGTGGCGTGGCGATTGCGACGATTGTGTCGTCGAGGTTCACAATTCCAGTTTCGAGTTTCTAGTTTGCACTTTCAAGAGGTGCAGCGAAGGACACCAACACTAAGGAATAGTCCTGGCGGAAGGTTTGGCAGTGGACTGGTAATTCCTCGGGTAGACAACCAGGCACCTGCGGACGCCTTCGCCGCGGCTTTCAGTGTGCAGATCACCGTAATCCCTGAGGGCAAGATGCACGATCCGGCGCTCGCGCGACGACATGGGAGCAAACTCGTACGGCACTCCCGTTTTCCGCACCTTTTCTGCTGCCACCGAAGCCGCCATGCGAAGTTCTTCAATCCGCATCGCGCGCTGGTTCATGCAATCGAAGCTGATTTTTTCATGCTCATTGGGCCCCAGACGAAGTAACTCGATTGCAAGCAATTCAATGGCGCGCAGCAGCTCGCCGCCTCGTTCCAGCAACAGCGTCGAGTCCGGCCCGGCAAGCTCCACCAGGATTTCCGGCCGTTCCCAATCCCGCTCCTCGGGCAGCGGCGGATCTACCGTGATCCGGTACTTGAGGTGTAGCCCGCCATGTGTGACCACCCCACGCAGGAGTTCGTCAATTTTCTTTGCAGCCGCGATTTTGTCTGTGATCGGCACGAATTGAATTTTTCTGGCTACTGACTACTTCTTCTCCCTCTTCCTCGCCCTCTTCAGCGCCATCTCGCGCATCTCCTGGCCCAGGCTGGTGCGGTTCATCAGCCACTGTTGCGCAATCGCAATCAAGCTTCCCACCACCCAATACAGGCACAACCCGGCCGCCAGCCTGTAACTGATAATGCCGAACATCACCGGCATCATCAAGTTCATCATCTTTTGTTGCGACGGGTCCATACCGGCTTGCGGTGTCATGCGCTGGGTTGCGAGACCGGTGATGATTATCAGGATCGGCAGAATCAAATAGGGATCCGGGGACGAAAGATCATGAATCCACATCCACTGGGCATGTCGCAAGTCCAGGGCCGATCCCAGCATGCTGTAATACGCGAACAAAAACGGCATCTGGATCAGCATGGGCAAGCACCCGCCCACGGGGCTGACGCCCTCGCGTTTCATCAGCTCCCCGATCTCTGTATTCATCTCTTGCCGCCGCGGGTCACGCATGCCGTACTTCTTATATTTCTCCTTGATTGCGTTCATCTGCGGCTGAATGCGTTGCATCTTGAGTGCGGATTTCATGCTGGAAACGCGCAACGGCAGCAACGCAAGGTTGATGATGATGGTCTGGATAACAATCGCCCAACCCCAGTTGTGGATGAACTTATACGTCCAACGCAGCCATACGAAAAGTGGGCGAGCGATCACTTCAAAGAATCCGAAGTTGATCAGCGCGCGCAAATCTGGACTCTTGCCGGTAATGGTCGGTACCGATACGGCTTCCAGAGTCTGCAGCTCTTTAGGCCCCGCATAAATACGCTCTACCGTGCTGCCGTGCACATTTCCTGCTGCCACACCCAACACATCGACCTTCGTCGTGTCCTGGGGGTTCTTCGGGTCCTTTGGGACATCGAAAGCGTTGCGAAGCGTGATTGCTCCCGCATCCTGCGGGTTGTTGGGAATGAATACCGCCGCGAAATACTGGTCGGTGACGGCGATCCAGTCGAATGGGCCAGGCAGGGTCGCGCCTCCACTGATCTTCTTGGCGGTTAGTCGTTCCACGTTGCTGTTGAGCTGGTATTCGATGCGTCCGGGCGCGAAGGCCACCGGCGAATTCTCATCGCCCAGGCCGGATGGCCACATGGGAAATGACGCGACCTGGCTGCCCTTCACGGAAACCGAAGTTTCGACCTGAACCAGATAGGTCTGATCAAAGCGAAATACCTTCCGTACAATCAACTCCTGGTCCGCGTATTCAAAGGTGATCGACGCAGGCGAAGTCAGGGTTCCAGATTCTGAACTGACGTACAGAGCGGAATTGATCTTGTTGCGCTGGTTTTCGTCGTACGTCCAAAGCGACAGGGGAAACCCATATTTTTGAGCGGCAGCATTGTTCACCAGATCCAGGGGCTTGCCCCGCTCATCATCGAATTTTTTCAGAATCCACGATGTGGCCTGAGCACCGCGATTACTAAACGTAATGCGATACAGGTCATTTTCGACGACAGTTTGCGACTCTGAGCTCGCTTGCCTGCTGACAGCTTTCTCCGCTGCTGACGGGTTCGGCTCGACGGCAGGCGCCACGGTTGCCGCCGCGGCCGTAGCCTGCTTTGGACTTTCGCTAGGCGCCGGCTGAGGGGCCTGTGGCAAATACTTTTTCAAGATCGGCTGGAACAGCGCGATCACAATGAACGTCAGCACAAAGACGAGCAGAAGCCGGCGCTCCATGCCGGGCTCTTGCTGAGGATTTTGGTAATCTGGCAACTTTTCTTTCTCAGTGACTGCAAAAATCAGGTGCGCTCATTTTCTGGCCTGGGACTTTCACTACCGGATCGACTCCGCCTTTTACAAACGGGTGGCAACGCATCAACCGCCACAATGCCTTCGCGCTCCCATGCAGCACCCCATAGTGCTCGACCGCTTCCATTGCGTATTCCGAACAGGTCGGCACGTAGCGGCACGCCGGAAGCAGCATAGGAGAGATCGCCCACTTATAGGCGCGCAGCAGCAACAGGAGCAGCTTCTTGCCAATCATGGGCACGGAAGGTTGTTTTGTGTAACGGTTAATCACACTTTCCAATCACTTCAAGCGCGCGCGTGATGTCTCTCTGCAATTCGGTAAAGCGCGCTTTCAGAGCGGATTTTTTCGGGTTGATCACAACGTCCACGCCTGAACTCATCTGGCCCTTGTGCAAACGAACCGCTTCGCGGATACGGCGCTTGATTCGATTGCGCTCGACCGCGCCGCCCAGAAACTTTCCCACGGTAAATCCGAAACGCACCCCTTTTCGTTCTTCTCGGGGCAGGTAAAACACCGTCACATGAGCAGCGAAATGGCGCTTTCCAAGCTTGTACACCTGCTCGAAGTCGCTGTGCCGGAGCAGTCGCACACTGCGCGGAAAACTGGCTCGCGCAGCGGGCGGTCTGGGAAGGTTCTCCCGGGCAGCCTCGCTCACATTCACCGCCAACCCGGCTTGCGAAACTTCTGCCTGTTGCGAAAGGAAAATCTATTCACGGAAACCGGGCTTTACGGAAACCCGTTTACGTCCTTTGGCACGTCGACGGGAGATCACGGCCCGCCCTCCCTTCGTCTTCATCCGTGTGCGAAAACCATGCGTCTTCGAGCGGTGACGCCGGTTAGGTTGGAACGTACGCTTAGGCATTCAACTTGACCTGCTCCTGATTGAATTGGAAATACAACCGCGGGGCGGAATGAAAAGTATAAATGACTGCGCGCGAAGCGAGCAAACCAGCGATCACCAGCGCGACACGCGGGGCGCCAGCTGCGCCGAAATCATGATGCCGCTCGCAGGGCTCCGTCACGTCGCGGCCGGCTGTGAGGTGCATCACTGCGTTCCGGCTGCCTTCGAGGCAAACTGCATGCACCGCAGAAAGTGCAACCGCAGCGGTTGTTGAATTCGCCCAATCCTGCACTACTCGCGCGGCAGTTATAGAATTGCTACTTGACAGAATTTTCTAATCGCGTTTTGAATCGACGGGTCAGGAAAAATCTTTGCCAAAGTTTTCCGAAAACCGAAAAATTTTGTGCTAGTATGCCGGACTGTCCCTACTTGTAAATTTTTTCTCTCGCTCCAGCGAAGCCGCCAGCCGGGCGGAGAGTGCTCCGCTGAAAAACGAGATTAGCGATCAAGTTTATAACCGGGCGCTGAGAACGGCGGCAGGCCCCATTAAGAATTTCACATGTCAGTTCCAAGTCCAACACTTACCCCCAATCCGTGGTTGCGCGTTCTCGACGCGCTAGAAAAGAAAATCAACCGGCCTGCCTACGATCGCTGGCTTAAGCCTACGCGTTACAGCCATGCCAGCGGCGGCATTCTTTACGTGCGGGTTGAAACCGAAGAGGCGCGCCGTCAGAACGATAAGTATCTCGACCTGATCCAGGAAGCCCTCGACAATCTCGGCCTCGAATACCAGGAAGTGCAGTTCGTCACCCCTGAAAGTGATCCGGCCGCGACTCCTCTGCGTCACGACGGAGGCTTGTCCCCGGTGCCAGCCCCGGCGGCACACCTGTCGCAATCGCGGTTTGACTGGGACGGTGCTGCGCAACTGAACCCCCGCTACACCTTCGATGCCTTTGTCATCGGTAGCGGCAATCAGTTTGCTCACGCCGCCTGCCAAGCCGTCGCCGAACGTCCTTCCAAAGCCTATAACCCGCTATTCCTTTATGGCGGCGTTGGCATGGGCAAGACCCACTTGATGCAGGCCATCGGCCATGAGGTCGCCAAGCGCATGCCACAAGCGGCCATCTGCTACGTTTCCAGCGACAAGTTCACGAATGACATGATCAATTCGCTGCGTTACGACAAGATGACCAGCTTCCGCGATAAGTTCCGCAACGTGGATGTCCTCCTCATCGACGACATCCAGTTCATCGCCCAGAAAGAGCGTACACAGGAGGAATTCTTCCACACGTTCAATGCGCTGCACGAGTCGATGAAGCAGATCGTGATCGCCAGCGATCGTCCGCCGAAAGAGCTGGCGGAAATTGAGGATCGCCTGCGCAGCCGCTTCGAGTGGGGCCTTATCGCCGATATTCAGCCGCCGGATCTTGAGACCAAGGTGGCGATTCTGCAGAAAAAAGCAGAGCAGGAAAAAGTCATTCTGCCAACCGATGTGGCCCTCTACATCGCCTCCAACATCCGCTCCAATGTCCGCGAGTTGGAGGGCGCGCTGATCCGCCTCGTCGCCCACTCCTCTCTGATCGGAGCCGAGATCACGCTGCCGTATACGCAGCAGGTGCTCAAGAACTTCATCGATTCCCAGGCACGCAAGGTCACCATTGAGTCCATCCAGAAAGCTGTGGCGGAGCAGTTCGGCCTGCGGTTGGTGGAGATCAAGGCGAAGAACAACTCTCGTGCGATCGTCTACCCCCGGCAGATCGCCATGTATCTCGCCAAACACCTGACGGAAGCTTCGCTCCCGGAGATCGGACGTCAATTCGGCGGCAAGCACCACACCACTGTTCTGCATTCAGTGGAGAAGATCGACGAGGCCCGGAAAACGGACAAAGATTTGAACCGGCTCGTCAATAAATTGACCGAGCAGTTGGGTGGATAGACCGCAGCTTGGGAACCGCGGCTCCCGAGAAGCCAGCCTGATTGGAACCGAGGAAGCGGCGGGCGCAATGGGCACGGACCGGCCGGAGCTTTCTTCATGCCTCGTCTTTTCGTGCTGTGTGTTGCGGGTTTGGTTTTGATATAAGGAAAGTATCCCATTAGCCTTTCAATCCGGGGGATTAGGACATGCCGGTCGAAGCAATTGCCACCGAACCACGGACCAGCACCATGGAAATTACCGTCAGCAAATTTGAGCTGCTGCGAGAGCTCACCGCGACGCAAGGTGTGGTCGAACGCAAAACCACGATCCCCATTCTTTCGAATTATTTGTTCGAAGCTGCCGGCGACAAGCTATCCCTCACCGCGACCGACCTCGACCTGAGCCTGCGCACCTCCTGCCCTGCGAAGGTCAAGAAAGAAGGTTCCTGTACCATCCCTGCCCGCAAGCTGCACGATTATGTGAAGCTGCTGCCGGACGCCGATATCACCATCAAGCTGCTGGAAAACCATTGGGTGAGTATTCGCTGCGGACGCTCGAACACCAAGATGGTTGGTATGGCCCGGTCCAATTTCCCCACACTGCCCGCCTTTCCCACCTCCGGCGTGGTGAAAATCCCGGCGCAGGTCCTGCGGGGAATGATTGCTAAAACCGGGTTCGCCATTGCCCACGAGGAATCGCGCTACACGCTGAACGGCGCACTCATGGTCTTGAAGCCGGAATCTATCACTATGGTCGCCACGGATGGACACCGGCTTGCCCACGTCGAGCACACGGGAAACAAGTTTGACGGGGTCTCCGGCGAGATGAAGACCCTGGTGCCGAAGAAAGCCATGGACGAACTGAAGTCGCTGCTCGATTCCACCGAGGCCGACGACATCGACTTCGCCAAAGACGAATCCACGCTGTATTTCCGCATCGGCGGAAGGCTGCTCACGTCACGCCAGCTGACCGGCCAATTCCCTAATTACGAAGCCGTTCTTCCGAAAGACACCAGCAAGGTTGTCACGGTTCACGGCGATGATCTCAACGCAGCAATTTCCCGGGTCGCCCAGTTTGCCGACGAGCGTTCGCGAGCAGTTCGTCTCCGCCTGGAAAAAGGTGAGCTGAAACTCTCGGCCTCATCTACTGAGACCGGCGAGTCGGAGGACTCGATTGAAACCGATTACAACGGGGACGCTCTGGCTATCGGGTTCAACGCGCAATACTTACTGGATTTCCTAAAGGCCACTGGCAGCGGCGACGTGAAGCTGGAATTCAAAGATCCTCAATCCGCCGGCCAGATGCGCCCCGCCGACAGCGACGAGTACAAATACCGCTATATCGTGATGCCCATGCGGATCTGAGGGTCTTCGCCAGAACTTGCCCACTGGACGTGACTTCGGCCCTTGACGCCCGAATCGACCCGCCGTAAAGTTGGAAACCACTCGTCTGCTCGGAGGCCTTTATGCTCAAAGGGTTCAAGCAGTTCATCCTGCGCGGTAACGTCATCGACATGGCCGTTGGCGTGGTCGTCGGCGCGGCTTTCGCCGCTGTGGTTTCGGCCTTCACCAAAGACTTACTCACCCCACTCATTGCTGCCATTGTTGGCAAGCCGGACTTTTCGGCGATTCAGTTCAAGGTCAATGGCAGCGTGTTCGCGCTCGGCGATTTCATCAACGCCGCCATTTCATTCCTGTTGGTCGCGGCTGCCGTTTACTTCTTTGTTGTGGTTCCGGTGAACATGCTGATAGAAAAAACGCGTAAAGCTCCAACGCCGGCCGATCCAACGACGAAGAAGTGTCCAGAGTGTCTGAGCGAGATTCCGATCGATGCCCGGCGGTGTGCCCACTGTTCACAACCGACTGCGGTCGGCATCGCAGCGGATTAGGCCGGCGCGGCTTAGTTCGGTTTAGAGGTGCTATTCTAGCGGCTCATGATCATTCGCCGCCTCGCGCCGTTGCTCTGTCTCCTCATCCTGCTACTGCCGAACGCTGATCTTCCTGCCCAAAGTACCAGGCAGGATTCTTCCGCGGCCGTGCCCGCCAATGTTGACCCCGGGGAAACCAGTAATGGCTTTTACCGTAACCGTTTTTTCGGCTTCAGCTACAGGATTCGCTATGGCTGGGTGGACCGGACTGATGAAATGCGCGATGCTTCAAGCGACCCCGCAAAGTCGACTGTGCTTCTCAGCATCTTCGAACGTCCGCCGCTCGCTCGCGGCGGCGACGTGAACTCCGCGGTTGTGATCGCGGCAGAAGGTCTTTCAAACTACCCGGGTCTGAAAAATGCCGCCCAGTACTTTGGGCCTCTGACGGAAGCCACCGAAGCTAAGGGCATGAAGCCGGTGAATGAGCCTTATGAATTTCCCGTGGACGGGAAGCCAGTCTTCCGTCGGGATTTCATAAAACAGATCGGCGGTGTCGGTATGCACCAGAGCACGTTGGCGATGCTGTCCCGAGGCTATGTGCTCTCCTTCACTTTCATTGGCACCAGTGAAGAGGAGGTGCAGGAGCTTATCGAGTTTCTCAGAATCGGAACTCCATCCAAATCTTCTAACCGGGCCAAATCGCAATAAACGTTGCTGTTTCTCATGTCAGCAATAGCCATTTCCACGTCATCCGAGAGAAACCTCAGGCGGCCTCCAGATGAGGGCCCTAACTGCCGCAAAACCTAGGGTTTACCGTCGCGGTTCGGGGTCGAAAATCGGCCACAAATGTGGTAAAATCTGAGGAGTTTCCGGTCGCCATAAGTATCAATAATTTCAGTAGGTTGAGCTTGCTACGGGTGACCGAAAACTCGTGCCGGAAAGAAGCTCATTCCGGCGATTCCCCACGGAGCTGAATGGCCACAAAAGAGATCACTACAGCCGTCGTCGATACCAGAAACAAAAACGGGAGGGCAACTCCAATCAGCGGAGCGAACGGTGAGTACACAGCCGAGTCGATCAAAGTGCTGGGCGGGATGGAAGCCGTCCGCAAACGCCCGGCTATGTACATCGGCTCGACCGGTGAACTGGGGCTGCATCACCTGGTTTATGAAGTCGTAGACAACTCGGTCGACGAGGCGCTCGCCGGATTCGCCGACAAAATCGAAGTCACCATTCACATCGACAACTCGATCACGGTCGTAGACAACGGCCGCGGCATTCCCGTCGACAACATGGATATCGACGGCGAAAAAATTCCCGCCGCCGAAGTGGTCATGACCAAACTCCACGCCGGCGGGAAATTCGATACGTCCTCGTACAAAGTTTCTGGTGGTCTGCACGGTGTCGGCGTTTCTTGCGTCAACGCGCTCAGTCACGAACTGGAGCTGGAAATCTGGCGCGACGGCTTCACCTGGGAGCAGACCTATTCAAAGGGTGAGCCCACCAGCAAGCTGAAGAAAACCGGCGCTGCCAAAGTGAAGACCGGAACCAAAGTTCACTTTGTGCCGGACAAAGAAATCTTCACGGCCACGGAATATAACTTCGATACGTTGGCGCAGCGCCTTCGCGAACTGGCATTTCTGAACAAAGGCCTGCTCATCACCCTGGAAGATGAGCGCACGACCGATCCGAAGACCGGCGAGCCGAAGAAAGTTGAATTCAAGTACAACGGCGGCATCGCGGAATTTATTAAACACCTGAACCGGGGCAAATCCGTCCTGCACGACAAACCGATCTACATGGAAGCCGAGCGCGATGGCGTGACCATGGAAATCGGTTTGCAGTACAACGACGGATATTCTGAAACCATCTTCAGCTTCGCCAACAACATCAATACGGTCGACGGCGGCTCACATCTCTCCGGCTTCCGCACGGCGCTCACTCGAACGATCAACTACGCCGGCCAGCAGATGGGCTTGTTCAAGGATGTGAAGGAAAACCTGACCGGCGACGACGTCCGCGAAGGCCTGGTTGCGGTCATCAGCGTGAAGCTGCCACAGCCCCAGTTCGAAGGCCAGACCAAAGGCAAACTGAATTCTGATATCGCCGGAATTGTGCAGGCGTTCATCAATGAGCGGCTGGGATCGTTTCTGGAACAGAACCCACCGGTGGCGCGCAAAATCATCAACAAGGCGCTGGACGCAGCTCGCGCCCGCGAAGCTGCCAGAAAAGCCCGCGACCTGACGCGTCGCAAAGGCGCTCTCGATGGCGGTGGTCTGCCGGGCAAGCTCGCGGACTGCTCGGAGAAGGAACCGGACCGTTGCGAACTGTTTCTGGTTGAGGGCGAATCCGCAGGCGGCACCGCCAAGCAGGGGCGCGACCGGCGATTCCAGGCAATCCTGCCGCTCAAGGGAAAGATCCTCAATGTTGAAAAGGCCCGCTACGACAAGATGCTGGGCCACGAGGAAATTCGCGCCATGATCACGGCGCTGGGCACCGGCATCGCCAAGGAAGATTTCGATGCCAGCAAGCTGCGCTACAGCAAGATCATTCTGATGACTGACGCTGATGTCGACGGAAGCCACATCCGCACTTTGCTGCTGACGTTCTTCTTCCGCCACATGCAGGAACTGATCAAGCGCGGCAACGTTTTCATCGCTCAGCCGCCGCTGTTCTCGATCAAGAAGGGCAAGTCGCTGCAGTACATCAAAGACGAAAAAGAATACGTCAAGGTCATGGTCAAGCGCGCCTCCGAAGGCCTGATCGTGCGCTATGGCGAGGGTGCAGCCAAGCTGGAAGGCCCAGCTTTGGCCAAGTTCATTACCGTGCTCGATGAGTATCTGAAGCTGTACGAAAAAGTGGATAAGCGCGTTCGTGACGAAAAAGTCACCGATCTGCTGCCCAAGCTCGATCTCTCAAAGCGCGCCGACTTCGAAGGCGACAAGAAAACACCGCCGAAGAAAATTGAGAAGCTGGAGAAAGAGTTAAAGAAGCTGCAGAAAGAGCGCCAGTTCAAAGAAGTCGAAATGCGCTTTGACGAAGAGCACACGTTGTGGGAAGTGCGCTACGTGAACTCACAAGGCGCCGAACATCTCATCAACTGGGAACTGGCGTCAACCGCCCAATATCGCCAATTGCTCTCAAAATTCAAACAGATTGAGCCTTTCATGGAACCACCCTTCGTGGTGGAGACAATCGTGAAGGGTTCTTCGGGCAACGGCGGGGCGAATGGTGAGAGCGAAGACTTGAGCGACGCCGAGCGCGAAGACCTGGAAAAGACTCAGAAGAAGACCACCAAAGAAGTTCCGGTGAAAGCTTCCGCTAAAAGGAAACCCGAACCGGAAATCGCCGAAAAAACTACTCCGCGCGATCTCCGCGATTACGTGCTGGCGGAGGGCCGCAAAGGCTACGACGTCCAGCGCTACAAGGGCCTCGGCGAAATGACCGCCCCGCAGCTGTGGGAAACCACCATGGACCCCGAGCGGCGTACCCTGCTCTCCGTAAAACTCGAAGACATCGCGGAGTGCGAGACCATTTTCACTACTCTCATGGGCGAAGATGTCGAAGCCCGCCGGAAATTCATCGAAGACAACGCGCTGGATGTGAAGAACCTGGATATCTAAGCTGCTCACGTAGGGCCGGCCGGCCACGTCTGCCCAACTCCCGCAAGCAATTCCAACTACACAGGATCTAAACAGTCGTGTGGTTTGTCTTTGCATTATAATGTGTATGGTCATGGAGGTTTTCATGAAACTCAAACTCCGGGCCGTTGGCACGTCAACCGGCGTTCTCCTGCCGAAAGAAATGCTGGTGCGAATGAAGCTGAAGAAGAATGACACCGTGTTTGCTATCGAAACGCCAGAAGGATACCTCCTCACACCCTACGATCCTGAGGTCGAACGGCAGCTTAAGAAGGGCCGCGAGTTCGTGGCCAAATACCGCGACACCTTCCGCGCCCTTGCCAAGTGAAATCTCCGCACTGGGTCGATCGCACTGCGTTGCTGCTCTTGCATGCCGAAACCCTAGCTGAGCATGGAGGACTTCCCGGCGTACGTGATGAAGGTGCGCTCGACGCCGCGCTGACCCGGCCACGTCAAATCCATACCTATGAACCCAAGGCTGGACTCGCCAGGTTGGCTGCCGCTTACTGTTTCGGTCTGGTTCGTAAACATCCATTCAGCGACGGCAACAAGCGCGCGGGGTTCCTGGCTATGGGTTTGTTTCTGTCGCTGAACGGTCTTGATCTTTCGGCCGGCCAAGCCGAGGCAGCCGAGGTCGTCATGCGTCTGGCGGCCGGCATCTTGTCGGAGAAAGCGCTCACCAATTGGATCGAAACACACACAATCAGGCGCTAGCTGGCTGCGCGAAGTTTCTGGGGCAGCGATAACCTTCGCGGCACATGCCGATTACCCCCGATTACCTCTGTGCCCGCTGTGTCCTCCGTGGTTTATCCCCTCTTGCAAGTTCCTCGGAAACTCACGTTCTCCAGACAGGCCGGAACTCTCCTCCGCCTGCCTGAAGCAAAGGAGAATTTCGATGAGAAAACTGATTTTCGTTCTGTGCTGTTTGTGCGGTTTGGCCATGGCGGAGGGTAAGGCCACCGATAGCCAGCCCGCGCTCACCATCTATAACGGGAATTTCTTTGTGGCCCGCGAGCACTTTCCCATGGAGCTCAAGGCCGGCGTGAACCCGGTTTCGTATTCCGGAATCGCCGCCCATCTTGAACCCGATTCGGTGATCCTGCGCGATCCAAATGGCCGAGTACTCCAGATCCTCGAGCAGAATTACCGCAACGATCCAATCTCTCAGGAGCTGCTGTTGTCCTTCTACGAAGGCAAGACCATCGATTTCCTCGTTCAGCACGGCGACAAGCAAGAAACAGTAAAAGGCAAGATCATCCGCAGCGGCTATGTTCCCAGCATGAATTATCGCAACGGCTTCCCCCAAACCAGCTACATGCAGCCTTTGATTGAGGTCGATGGCGTTCTGCGTTTCGGCTTGCCGGGTCAGCCGCTGTTTCCTGCCCTCACCGCCGATTCCATCCTGAAGCCCACGCTGCACTGGCTCATCGAAACCAACGAACCGGGAGCGTTCGAGGCCGAAGTCTCTTACGTCAGCGGCGGCATGACCTGGCAGGCGGATTACAACCTGGTCGTCTCGGACAAGTCGACCAACAAGTTCGACCTGCTCGACATGATCGGTTGGATCACGATGAACAATCAGAGCGGCAAGACTTTCGAAAATGCGCGCATCAAGCTGATGGCGGGCGATGTAAATAAGATTCAGGCACCTGGTGTTGGTGGCGCCATCTACGCCGCCGAAGCCAAAGCGATGGCTGCCCCCATGGCCCCACCAGTAACGGAGAAATCATTTGATGAATTCCACCTGTACACGCTCGACCGCGCAACCACTCTGCGCGACCAGGAAACGAAACAGGTGGAGTTTGTGCGTGCCACCGGAATTCATGCGCAACGAATTTATGTTTACGACGGCGCCAAGCTCGACCAATACGGTTATTACAACCACGAACAAGTTCGCAACGAGCCGAACTATGGCACGGCCTCAAATCCCAAGGTCTGGGTCATGGAGGAGTTTAAGAACGCCGACACGAACCACCTGGGAATGCCACTTCCCAAAGGCAGACTGCGCTTTTATCGCCGTGACACCGACGGCTATCTGGAATTCGTTGGCGAAAACCAGATCGATCACACTCCCAAGGACGAGATGATCCGCGTCTATACCGGAAACGCCTTTGATGTGGTTGGCGAACGTAAGCGGACGAACTACCACGTCGACTCAAAGAACAACTGGATGGAGGAGTCGTTCGAGATCAAAGTCCGCAACCACAAGAAAGAGCCGGTCAACGTCCGAGTTGTGGAGCATATGTATCGCTGGACGAATTGGAAGCTCATGGAGCAGTCCCAGAGTTCGAACAAGACCGATGCGCAAACCGTCGAGTTTCCGATCACGGTGCCGCCAGACGGCGAAGGGACCGTGACTTACACGGTGCATTACTCGTGGTAGGAGGCCTTTCTTGACTCAGGCAGGGGCAGGTGTCCTCACCTGCCCATCTGCTCTGCTCTGACGATGGCCGGATGCATGCGGTCGAAAATCATCCATGCGACTCCAATCACTAGAAACGCCAGCACGCTGCCTTCCGGCCCTACCGAACCTCCCGTCAGCCAGGCCGGTCCGTGCACCGAAGGCTGCATGAGATGCCCGGTAATCATCCCTCCGCTGTCCGGAACGGAGTACAGATAGCTTTCACCCCAGTCCCATGAGGCGTGCATCCCCACAGCGAACCACAAGCTCCCGGTGCGTCGCAGGGTGAAGCAGAAAAATAAGCCGATGACTGCCGCGCAAAGTGATCCCAGCCAGGTCTCCCCTACATTGCCGAGCAGGTGCAGCCCACCAAAAGTCAGCGATAACAAGTATGCCGCAGGCCAGAATCCCGCGGCTTGAGAAAGCGTGAATTGCGTGTACCCGCGGAAGGTGAACTCCTCGAATATTCCAACTGAGAAAAAGAAAACGCCCCAGAACAGGGCGAATTTCAAGATGCGCACTCCGTGAAGAGCAAGACTCCCATATGAAAAGACACCGACAAGGCGCATCAGCAATACCAGCACCGAAAGCGCCACAATGCCCCAAACCAGCCCCGCACAGAGCAATCTGACTGGCAATCGCCTGAGTCCCAGGCCGTAAGCACAGAATTGACGCTTCTCGATTTTCCCCATCACCAGCGCGGGAAGCACAGAAGAAATAACCAGGACTGTCTGTATGAACATCGCCTGGTAGAGAAAACCGGCCCCGCGCAACGGGATGAGATATTCGAAGCTCGACAGTGCGAGGAACAAGATGAGACCCATCCCGAGATACAGAAAAATTCGCCACCCAGGCCGCAAACCTTCGGGCGTAACAAAGATTGTGTGAACGTTCTGCGAAGGCACGGACTCGGGCGGGCTCGGGGCGGTGTGACGCGGCTGGTTTATCCCGGCAGGATCGCCGCGCGGCTCAGACCCAGGATTTGAAGGCGCCTCATGCATGGCAAGTTTCCATATACCCCAGGAAAATGGTAAAACACTCGCTCACCCCCGGGATGGGCAAATTTCTAACTCGCGAGCGCTTTGGACATCCGCAAGTCTACGCTGGATTGCTGCTGCTGATTTTCCTTGGACAATGTTGTTGGCTGCTGTTTCACGGTACTTCGCCGCTCGATGTCGATTCCTCCGAGCTTTTCCGGGTACAGGAAGGATTGCGACAGTGGCAGGGGGGTGCCATCGCGGGAACGCCCTCGCCTGAGCGTATGGAGGCGGCAAGCCCACCGCCAATCCAGATCGAGGAGAATCAGGGCTTTGACCCCAACCACTCTCCTTTGTGGTATCTGCTGGACTCGGCGCCATTTGCCGTGGGTCGTGTCTCTTCAAGGATCAATTCAGTGCAATATTGGGGATGGCTTGCGCGCTTGCCTTACATTGCGATCGGTCTTCTGCTGGGAGCTTCGCTTTGGTATGTTGCGCGCCGCCTCTATGGAAATGCCGGGGGCTACATCGCACTGACCTTGTACTGTTTTTCGCCGGCAATTCTGCGAAGCAGCACGCTCTGGCTGACCGAACCGGAAATTGGCGCCGCATGGGGCACATTCGGTGCGATCTTCACAGCCATCGCGGTGGCGCACACCTTGTATGCGCCTCGCGAGGTCGTGCTCTGGAACTGGCGACGCATTCTGTTGCTGGGACTGTCTCTCGCTGTGGCTGTCGGATGCCAGTTTTCGTTGGTTATTCTTTTGCCGATCACCTTGGCGTTCATGTTGTATGTCGCACCGACCAGAAACGTCGCGGCGTTTGTCATTTGGGCGTGTGCGCTTGGAGTCGCGCTCCTGATCCTCCTTGCCGCCTATGGGTTTCGGGGCCAGGTCTTCTGGCAGGGCATTCGACACGCCCACTTTTTCGGATTTACCTGGCTTGCCTTCGCAATGAGAGGAGGCTATCAACACGCCTTTATTCAGCTTGTTCAAGCCGGACCCGCGCTTCTGATCGCTCTGCCCGTCGCGTTATTCACTTACGCCGCATGGCGTCGCACCCGATATTTTGGAAATACGGCGCCGCTGCTCTTGGCTCTCCTTTTCGTGCTTCTGGGCGTAGCTACTCCACATATTCCTGGGGCGTTCATCCCGACCGCAATTCCGCTCCTGTGTGTGTTTGTGTCAGGCATCGCTGCTGATCTGCTCGAGACTCGCCAGCGTGCGCCGGTAGTCGCATGTGTGTCGGCCTTATTGACCGCGAATGCTCTCATAAACCTGACCGAACTCGCACGGGTCGGACGAGGCTGATTGTCATCGCCAATACGTAAGCATTTGCAAACTCTTGTAGTGGTGCAGTTTCATGGTCATCCCGAACAAGCCTCTTTTGCGCCGCGAGGGATCTGGGCGAGCCGCGCGAGGTGTCGCACTTTTTGCGACACAACAATCGCGCGTTTGGTTCGCTTCCTTATCAAAACTGTACTGCTACCCAAACTCTTGCGAATTTGGCGCAACCCGCGCGCGGGACAATCGTTCTAATAATGTAAGGGGTGGGTGATGTCTCGAAAACGGGAGTATGATGAAGCGGTGGAGCGGCCAAATCTAGCTCTGGTAGCGGTTTTTGCCGTCATAGCGGCGGGCCTCATTTTCGGTACGCCGATTGCGGCGCAGATCAACGGCACCCCACCTTCAGTCACGTCCCTGGGCTTCGGTGGACGCCCGATTAACGGCACTCCCCCCAGCGTCACTTCGATTGGGCCTTTCGGACTGGTTCCCAACCCTGCTTTGCCCAGCAGCCGGCCGCTTTTCACCCTCAATCCACTTCAGCCGCAGGACGGCCACCATCACCACCACAACAACGGCCTCCGTGTTTGGGGATATGGCGTTGGCTACTATGCCGTACCTTACGGCTACTACGATCAGGGCGACGAGGCATCCGACGATTCTTCCGGCGATCAATACAACGGCGGCCCGACAATTTTCGATCGCCGTGGTCCGGGTAACCCGCCCAGCCCTCCGCAGCAGAATTACAGCCAGAGGACGACCGCCGAGTCCGTGACCGCCGCCCCGCAGGTTCAAGCCGATCGGGCTCCCGATCAACCCGAAACCGTGCTGGTCTTCAAAGATGGCCACCAGATGGAAGTTGAGAACTATGCCATCGTCGGAAATACGCTGTATGATCTGACCCAGGGTCGGCGCCACAAGATTGCTCTGTCCGAGCTGGATCTCGACGCCACCACAAAGCAGAATAACGACCGCGGGATCGACTTCCAGCTACCCGCGGGTTCCTGAATTCAACCATGCCCAAGTGGCTGCCCATCGCGTTGTTGATTGCCGGCTTAATACCAGCGGCTGCAGCTCAAAGCCGGGGCGGCTTCGGTGGATTTCACAACGGCGGCGGCTTTCGTATCGGCGCGGGCTTCGCCGGCGGGCATGGCCGTGGGTTTGGCAGCAACGTCGTCTGGTTCGGTGATCCATTCCTCTATTCCGACTATGCCAAGCCGGTTGTCTATGAGTCTCCCGCTTCTCCCGTCATTGTCCTTCAACCGAGCGCCACGGCAACGGCACCGTCTGAGCCAAAAGCCGAACCGCTGATGATCGAATGGCAAGGCGACAAATACGTCCGCTTCGGCGGTCAGCCTGAATCCGCTAACAGAAGGCCTTTACCGGACTATTCCGAAACTGGACCCACTGCATCGCAGAACATGCATGAAGCTTCCGTATCCAGCGCCGAACTCCCACCGGTCGTGCTTGTTTACCCGGACGGTCATCGTGAGCAGGTCACGGATTACGTAATCGCCAATGGGAACCTTTATGCTCGCGGTGATCTTTGGCGGGATGGGTATTGGAACAAGAGGGTGCAGCTCTCCTCGCTGGACATCCCCGCGACCCTTCGAGCAAATTCGGCCAGCGGCAGCAAGTTCGTGCTCCCTTCCGCACCCAACGAAGTTGTGACCCGGCCCTAACCCACGATTTAATCGCCCGCAGTTGCGAGACTAAGTCTTGCTTCACGCAACCGAGTGTCTCGTAGCTTCAACATGGGCTGCTCCACCAGAAAATACGAGAGACAGGCGAAGCCTAGTGAGAGTGGCAAGGCCACATAGATCGGAAAGGACTCTGGCCGGTAAAAGAACAGCTGCTGCCACAGATAGAGGCTGTAGCTGATCTTGCCCAGAAAAACTACCGGTCCAAGATTCAGAATCGCGTAGGGGTTCTGCACGACGTGCAGCACAAGACCAGCGATCGACAGGTGCATAAGCGGCCAAAGAACAAACAGCATGAAGAGTGTGCGCAGCGGCGTGTTTGCGGGAAAGTGAGGAATCAGTACGATGCCAAAGACCATTACCCAAGCCAGGCTGCCCCCAATCTTCCGAATATGAGGTGCGAATACAGCCAGCAGACAACCCACTGCCAGGTTATCGGCCACGGCCGGAAAAGTTCCGTATCCGCCGCCGGGCAATTTCAATCGATGACAGAGGGCGCTGTAGATGGGAGCGACCGTCATGACCGCAACCAGCACCCTCACTCTGTGCCGAAAGCATTTCTGCAGTAGTGCCGGCCATAGCAGGTAAAACTGCTCCTCCACACTAAGCGACCATAAATGTCCGACGAACCACGGGCAGGCAAAATCAAAATTCACCAGGTACAGCATGGCCGCCGCCACGTCGTACCAGCGCATCTCGTCCCACCGGAGAAGGATGACCGGAATGATGAACACAAAAGCTGCTGGCAGAATGCGGAAGGCCCGACGTACGTAAAAAGCGCGCAGACTAATGCCGCCGGTTTTCTGCTGCTCGCTCAACAGCAATGTCGTGATCAAGTAGCCTGAGATCACGAAAAAGACGCGGACCCCAACATTGGCGTACACGGCAAGAAACGTCAATTGGTGATGCTTTGTAACCCAATGTCCCAGGATGACCAGCAAAATTGAAACCGCGCGCAGCCCATCGAGCGAGGGAATTCGTTTCACTGCCGCAAATCTTAGGTTCTTAAACGACGCCGGTTGGAGTATCTTCGCGGAGTCCTCCAACCCCCGATAAGCTCCAAATGTGGTACAATTATCTCACGGCAGAACAACATTAAGCCTCGTATATGCAATGACTTAGACAAAATCCTTAGTGGATATTTTGGCGCTTCCGAAAGCAGACCAAAACGAAATTATGGCAGATGAGCATAATCCCTAACCGACAGCGCGTTGCGGGCGTCTGAGCCCGAGCTGTCGTCCCGAGCGTAGCGAGGGATCTCGATAAGCGAGAATTTTACATATGCCTGATGAACAGAATCCCCAACTTCCCTTAACTCCGCCCGGTGGCGGAGATGGCAGCGGCATTCCTGGCGCCGCCAACATTCAGCCCGTCAACATTGAAGAGGAGATGCGGCGGTCGTATCTCGACTATTCCATGTCGGTGATTATTGGCCGCGCCCTTCCCGACGTGCGTGACGGATTGAAGCCCGTGCATCGGCGCATTCTCTACGCCATGCACGACATGGGCATCCTTCACAACCGAAAGTATGTGAAGTGCGCCAAGGTCGTGGGCGAATGTCTCGGCAAATATCATCCGCATGGCGATACCGCTCTTTACGACTCGCTGGTTCGCATGGCGCAGCCATTCTCGCTGCGCTATCCGCTGGTGGATGGCCAGGGAAACTTCGGTTCGGTGGATGGCGACCCGCCCGCGGCGTATCGATATACCGAATGCCGTTTGACCCGCATCTCCGAGGAGATGCTCAGCGACATCGATAAAGATACAGTCGATTTCGTTCCGAATTTCGACGAGTCCACTGCCGAGCCTCTGGTCCTGCCCACCCGGATTCCGAACCTGCTGGTGAATGGCTCGAACGGAATCGCCGTCGGCATGGCGACCAACATCCCACCGCATAATCTTACGGAAATCGTCGATGCGACCATCGCCCTGGTCAACAATCCGCACACGACCCTGCCCGAGATTCTGAAATTCGTCCAGGGCCCGGATTTCCCGACTGCCGGAATCATCCACGGCAAGGGCGGCATTCTCGAAGCCTACAAGAACGGTCGTGGCCGCTTCATGATGCGAGCCAAGGCCGCGATTGAGAACATCACCAAAGAGCGCCAGGCCATCGTGGTCACGGAGATTCCTTATCAGGTCAACAAGGCCCGGCTGATCGAACGCATCGCCGAGCTGGTGAATAACAAAACGGTAGACGACGTTTCCGACATCCGCGATGAGAGCGACCGCGACGGCATGCGCATTGTCGTCGAATTGAAGCGCGGAGGCGAACCGCAGCTTGTGCTCAATCAGCTCTTCAAGCACACGCAGATGCAGGAAAGCTTCAGCATGATCCTGCTCGCCGTGGTCAACGCACAACCCAAGGAAATGGGCCTGATCCAGGCCATCCAGTACTTCATCGATCACAGAGTCGACGTTGTCCGCCGGCGGACTTCCTTCCTGCTGGCGAAAGCACGTGAGCGCGAGCACATCCTGGAAGGCTACAAGACCGCTCTCGATCATCTCGATAACGTCATCACCATTATTCGCGGCAGCGCCAATCGCGCCGATGCTCGCGAGAACCTGGTTCTCTACTTTGCCGGCAAGAAAATCGATATCAACACCACCGGCCGCGCGCCGAAGCTCGACCCCGAGAAGCCGTTTACCGCCATTCAAGCAGATGCAATTCTCGAACTGCAGTTGCATCGGCTCACTAAGCTGTCGATTGACGAAATCACCAAAGAACTGAATTTGACCCGCGAAAACATTGCCGAGTTCGAATCCATTCTGGGCTCAGAAAAGAAACTGCGCGGCGTAATTGTGAAGGAGCTGGAAGAAATCAAGAAGCTCTATGGAGACGAGCGCCGTACTCGCATCGAAGACGAAGCCGCGGAGATTCATCTCGAAGATCTCATCGCCGACGAGCAAGTCGCGGTTACCGTCAGCCACGGCGGCTATCTCAAGCGCACGCCCATTTCCACTTACCGCATGCAGCGCCGCGGTGGCACCGGCCGCACTGGCATGAAGACGCGCGACGAGGATTTCGTCGAGCACCTGTTCATCGCCTCCACCCACGCCTACATTCTCATTTTCACCAACACCGGGCGCGTGTACTGGCTCAAGGTCTACGAAATTCCCGACGTCAGCGCTGCCGGCAAGGGCAAGCACATCGGCAACCTCGTCGGACTGCAGCCGGGAGAAACCGTGCGCACCATGCTCGCGGTTCGCAATCTGGAAGAAGAAGGCAAATACATTTTCTTCGCTACGCGTAACGGCACGGTGAAAAAGACCGAGCTTAAAGACTTCTCGCACGTAATGTCGCGCGGCATTATCGCCATCGGCATCGAGAAGGGCGATGAACTTGTAGGCGTAACGCTGACTGACGGCAACCAGATCGTTTTCCTGGCCTCGCACGATGGCCAGGCCATCCGCTTCGAAGAAGACGACGTTCGCCCCATGGGACGTCCGGCGTTCGGCGTGCGCGGCATGAAGCTCGACGAAGGCGATTACATCGTTGGCATGGCGACCACGCCCAAAGACGTTAAGAAGGCGGAAGAAGATGCCGAGAAAGCCAAGGCCAAGGCTGGAGTGCCGGAGGCGACCGCAACCGACGAAACCATTCCAATCAAAGGCTCGCTGATACTTTCTGTGACAGAAAACGGCTATGGCAAGCGCACGCCTGCCGACGAATATCGTCTGCAGGGACGGGGCGGCTCCGGCGTGATCAACGTCAAGACCACCGCGCGCAACGGCAAAGTCACCGGCATCGCGCAGGTGACCGAAGATTCCGAAGTGATGCTGATCAGCCAGTACGGCAAGATCATCCGCATGGATTCGAGCACGATTCGCGAATCCGGCCGCGCCGCGCAGGGTGTTCGCCTATTGCAGCTCGAGCCCGGCGACCGTGTCGCCGCCGCCGTCGTCATCCCGCCAGAAGAGGAGAGTGGGGGAACGCTGATTCAGTAAGTCGCCGGGAATGGGCTTCTAAGAACAACTGCAAAAAGGGTTGTAAGTGCCATGCCCCAGCGCGAGTTTGTCCTCGCCATCTGCGAGGACAGCATAACACCGGTTTTTCGCCAAGCTGGGCCTCTCCGCCAGATCCCGCTAAACCAGGTCTCTAGGCGCAAGGGCTTCAGCAGGATTTCGGAGTTGCTTAGTAAGGAATCTCCAACGGACCTCGAAGACAGAATCCTAGCCTCTGTCCAATGGGCGGGCCGTGCGCAGGTAGAGCCCAGACGTGAGGAAGCGTTCCTACTATATGCCATTGCGCTCGAGAGCTTGCTTCTCGGCAAGGACGTGAAAAGCGAAATCGCGTACCGTCTGGCGGTACGCTGCGCACACATAGGCGGCGGCCCAGCATTGGAAGACAAGAAGCGTGTGGTTGATCAAATTCAGTCACTGTATGACCTGAGGTCGAAGATAGTTCACTCGGGAAATTTCTTGGTCAGCGAAGCGGAACTAGCTCTTATTCGGGAGTACGCGGTTCTAACCGTCCTTACACTGGCCGACCAGGAGCCGTTCCGATCTATGACCACTTGTAAAGAGTTCGAAGCATGGCTGGAAACCCAGCTCCTGTCGGGAGGTTTTTCTCGCACCTAGCAGTATCGAGAGCCTTTGGCGCATCGAGGTGTCTTAGGCTGTGCCTGTGACGGGCTAGGGCGCCCGTCCTCGATCTCCACTTCTCTGCTAGAATTCCGCGCGGCAACTGGCCCGGTTCGTCGCCTTGTTTCGAGAGTCAAGCTCGGAGGTGGAACGTGCAGGGAACCATGATGCAGTGCGCTCTTACGCTCACGTCTTTTTTGGAGCGGGCAGGAAAAATCTTTCCCAAGGTGGAGATCCTTTCCCGCCGCCCTGACGGCTCCATTCATCGCTCCACTTACGCCGATCTATACCGCCGGGCGCGGGCGCTGGCCGCCGGCTTGCAGCAGGCTGGAATACAGAAAGGCGACCGAGTTGCCACCCTGATGTGGAACCACTGCTCTCATCTGGAGGCGTATTTCGGGATTCCCGCAGTGGGCGGCGTGATCCACACGCTGAACCTGCGCCTGCACCCCGACGAACTTGCCTACATCGCCAACCACGCTCAGGACCGCTGGCTGATCGTGGACGATGTCCTGCTTCCC
>DASPTU010000074.1:0-17298 GCA_035623255.1 Terriglobales bacterium
GGACTCAGGGCCGAAGGGATCATCAGAAACGCAATCCATGCGCTCGCAGCGGCGAGCGCAGCACACACCCACATGATCAAACGAAAACCAAAAACAAAGGCTTCGCCAATATCGGCTTGGACCTGCGAAGCTGCAGCAGGATCGAGATTCGGAGGCGGTTGAAGAGCGCCAAGCTTGACTAGGTTTGATCGCATGCTTCTCACAACGCTGGGGTCAAGGTGCAAATGACTTAGCGAGATCTCTAGCCTGTGCCCGAATGCTTGTTGCATTAGAACTCCGAGTACCGCGATTGAGAGCACTCCCGCGACTCGAGCTATCGCATTGTTGATTCCGGAGGCTGCTCCTGCACGCTCTTCTTCAACTGAGTTCATGACTACCGTTGTCAGTGGCGCCACAGTAAGCGCCATTCCGAGGCCTAAAACAAGAAATGCCGGGAAAAACGTAGTCAAATAACTGCCGCCGAGGGACGGAATCGCGAAAAGGACGAAGCCAGCAGCGGCAATCAGTGGCCCTACGATTAGCGGGCGCCTTGGGCCAAATCGATTTACCAGACCACCAGACCACCTCGACAGAAAGAACATCAGCAGAATTGTCGGCATGGATGCGGCGCCGGTTGCCGTGGGAGAGTACCGCTGCGCCTGTATCAAGTTCAGAGGAAACAGGAAAAAGAAAACGCCCAGCGCAGCGTAGAGAAAGAAGGTCACCAAATTGGCTCCGCCGAAGCTGCGCGAATGGAAGAGATCCAGGGGCATCATTGGCTCTGCCGCGCGTTTCTCGATAGATATAAAGAAGATCAGAGAGGCAGATCCGACGATCAGGCTTCCCACAACGCGAGGGTTCGTCCAACCCATTGTTGCAGATTCGAGAAAACCGTAAACCAGACCGGTAAGACTCACGATTGCCGCCAGAGGGCCCCACCAATCCAGTTTTCCTCGTTTGCGGCTGCGGGATTCGGGGACACAGAACAACGAAATCGTGATGACTGCGACCGCCAGTGGAATATTGAGGAGGAAAGCCCAGTGCCAGGAGGCATGTTCAATTAGCCATCCCCCGAGGACCGGCCCGAAAGCGGTCGTCATCGCGGTAAAGCCTGACCAGGTTCCGATTGCGCGACCACGATCCTCCTCTCCAAACGAGGCGCTGATAATCGCGAGGCTGCTAGGTACCATGGCCGCCGCCCCAATTCCCTGCACACTGCGAGCGATTATTAGTTGCGAAACATTTGAGGAGATGCCGCAGGCGAACGAGGCGGCAGCAAACAGGCCCGTGCCAAGGAGGAATATCAAGCGCCGACCGACGAGATCACCCAGTGCACCGCCGACCAGAATTAGAGCAGAAAGAATCACAGCATACGACTCGATGACCCACTGAACGTCAACGACAGTTGCATGCAGACCGGATTGAAGCGCAGGTAGGGCGACATTGACGACCGTGCTGTCAATGAACGCCATGCTCGAACCAAGAATGGTCGCGACCAGAATCCAGGGAGCAGATTCCGCCCGGCACGGAGCCAACAACTTCCCGGAGCGGATGATCGCCTCATCGCAGGGTTGCCGCATGAGAACTCTTGATGCTCAAAAACTGAGATACGACTCCAGCGCTTTTCCCGGAACCACCGATCAAGTCAGAGCCGGGGTCTGGGAGACCACGTAAACGTGAGGGGACACGATTAAGAACGGCGCCCACGAAGCACAACAGTTGGGTTGGGCTATAATCCGAGCGAATCTATGGCTCTCACGGCAGGCAGCAAGCTCGGTCCGTACGAGATACAGTCTCTGATTGGTGCGGGTGGTATGGGCGAGGTTTATCGCGCCCACGACTCCCGTCTGGAGCGCACCGTGGCAATCAAGGTTCTGCCGGCTTCCTACTCGGCGGATCGTGACCGCCTCCAACGCTTTGCGCAGGAGGCACGAGCAGCTGCGGCCCTCAATCATCCGAACATCCTTTCCATTTTCGATATTGGCGACCACCAAGGCTCGCCCTATGTTGTCTCCGAATTACTGGAAGGAGAGACACTGCGCGACTGTCTGAAGCGGGGTCAACTTTCAATTCGAAAGGCTATCGATTACGCGTTGCAGGTGGCGCGCGGACTGGGAGCGGCACACGACAAGGGCATTGTGCATCGCGACCTGAAGCCCGAAAACCTTTTCATTACCAACGATGGTCGCGTAAAAATCCTCGATTTTGGCCTGGCAAAATTAACGCGTCCTGAGTTGGCGCGCGGAAGTGGTGACGCCCCGACGATCCAGGCTGTCACCGAACCCGGCGTCGTGATGGGGACCGTTGGCTACATGTCGCCGGAGCAAGTCCGTGGAAAGGATGCAGACGCCCGCTCCGACATTTTTTCTTTCGGCGCCATTCTTTACGAGATGATTTCGGGAAAACGCGCTTTTCGCGGCGAAACCGCAGCCGACACGATGAGCGCGATCCTGAAGGAAGAACCACCGGAGCTTACCGAAACTACCATCAATGTTCCGCCAGCCCTGGAAAGAATTGTGCGGCATTGCCTGGAAAAGAATCCGGCACAGCGGTTTCACTCTATCAGCGATATTGCGTTTGGACTCGAAGTCCTGACTGGCATTTCGCCCGCGACCACGTCAGGCAAACAGGCCATAGGACCGGCTTACGAAGCTCGACGATGGCTTCTGCCGGTTGTCGGCGCAATTGTGCTTTGCGCAGCGTTGGCAGTGGTTTATCTTGCCGGTCAACGTGTTGCCAGCCCCTCGATCCCACACTTTCATCGTTTAACTTTCCGCCGCGGCACCATCCTTTCGGCACGCTTCTCGCCCGATGGCCAGACGATCATTTATGGCGCCGCCCTCGAAGGGCGGCCCATAGAATTGTTCACCACGCGCTTCGACAGCACCGACTCCCGTGCCCTGGGGTTCGAGAAAACACAATTGCTCAGCGTGTCACCGAATGGCGAACTCGCGGTGAACATGGATCAGCGCCAGACATCCCCATTCACCGCTGCGGGGACCCTGGGGCGGGTGCCCCTCGCTGGTGGCGCGCCGCGCGAGGTTGCGGAAGATGTCTCGTGGGCCGATTGGACACCCGACGGTTCCGATATCGCGATTGCCAAGCTCACCGCGCGCAGTATCCACCTCGAGTTTCCGGTCGGAAAGATTATTTACCAGCCGCGTGGGTGGATAAGCCACGTGCGTTTCTCACCGCGTGGTGACTTGATTGCCATCGCTGATCACGTGGCGAATGGCGACGACGGCCGAGTGGTAATTCTCGACCGCAACGGCAACGTCAAAATCGCCTCAAGCTTCTTCATTACCGTTCAGGGACTCGCGTGGTCACCTGATCAAAAGGAAGTGTTGTTCACAGCTTCTAAAGAAGGCTCCTCGCGAGCACTCTACGCCATGAATCTGTCCGGGAAGGAGCGTTTGGTGCTCCGGGTCCCGGGCGTGCTCACCGTACAAGACATCACGCGCAACGGTCGAGCGCTGTTGACCGTCGAAAGTGATCACTTCGGCATTCTTGGTTTCCGTGATGGCGACAGAAATGAACGAGATCTCTCCTGGTTCGATTGGAGTCTGATCAGCGACGTCTCACCCGATGGCAAGCAGCTCATATTTTTTGAGAGTGGAGAAGGCGTGGGCAGCAACTATTCCGTGTTCATGCGCGGAATGGACGGAAGCCCGGCAGTTCGTTTGGGGAGTGGTGATTTTCCCTCACTCTCGCCCGACGGAAAATGGGTGGCTGCTCTCAACCTGGCCTCTCCTGCACAAATCGAATTGCTGCCGACCGGCGCAGGGCAACCTCGGGTAATCACGAATGATTCCCTCGAGCACACTCGTGTCCGTTGGGCTCCAACTGGACGTGCAATTCTTTTTACCGCTTCCGACGCCAACCACGCGCCGCGCAGTTATTGGATGGATGTGGACAGCGGCAAAATGCGGGCGGTAACACCCGAAGGCACTCTTGGCTTGCTCGTGTCGCCAGATGGCAAGTTCGTCCTCGCCAGAGACTCCGAGAGAAAGCGCTGGTTGTATCCACTCGAGGGCGGTGATCCGCAGCCCTTTACCGCTGCAATCGATCTGGATGATGACGTCATCGATTGGGAAAAAGACGGGAAGAGTATCCTCGTGATGAAATATGGAACTCCAGCGAAGGTTGTGCGCGTCTATCTTGGGTCCCCGAAAGTTCAGGAGGTCAAGACTCTTGCAGCGTCCGATCCAGCAGGGGTTGTCACCATAGGAGGTGCCCGTTTCAGCGCAGACCGCAAATCCTACGCGTACGACTATTTCCGGGTCCTGTCCGACCTGTACGTTGTGGATGGACTGAGATAAGAATCAGAGTCCCCATGGTTGGTGAGCTGAGTGCCCCCAAAAACTCGACACACAACAACCTCTGAAGCTGCGCGGACCGCTATCAATCGCCTGTCGGCCTTTTTTGCAGAGCGGAAGTTTTTCTTGTTGTTTCTCTTTCTGTTGACGTCTCTAGTTCTCTATCCCTATGCCGAAAACAGCTCGTTTGGATACTATGCATTTCGGGTCCTGGGCAGCACTGCCATCCTTCTTTCTGTGTATGTCGTCAGCTTCCGGCGTGGTCTCGTTATTGTGGCCCTGTTACTTGCGGTGCCAGCGTTCGTGCAGCGTGTCCTCAACCTGAGCACCAATGCCAGTTCGCTTTCGATTCTCAGCATCGTGCTCAGTTTTCTTTTCGATGTTTTCATCGTGGTGGCGATCTTCCGGCGTGTCTTTGCCCCAAGGCAGCCTAATGCAGAAACGATCTTTGGAGCGCTCTGCATTTACCTGCTGATCGGATTCGGCTTTGCCAGTGTCTACGGGATGATTGAGATCATCCGTCCACATGCCTTCTACCTCGATCCGGTGACAAATCTCCACACCACTCCCAACCGGCTTGATTTCGTCTATTACAGTTTTGCGACGATGACCTCACTTGGCGCCGCCGGCATTACCGCCGTGTCGGCCGAAGCACGCTCGGTCTCCGTCATCGAGGCCCTCATTGGCGTACTGTACCTGGCAGTTTTGATTACGAGGCTGGTGGGTGCGTATCGCTATCCCACAACTTAGCCATGCGGGGACACTTTTGATCTCGGCTCGCGAGTCGCCGGAGCGGGCCTCAACACGCCCGCTTTGGCCCTCGGTTGCTATGCACCCGAGACGCGACCTATGATATTGAGTTCGAGTTTATGGCTGTGACCCGGAGTGGACCTTCGGGTTTCATCTCTCACGTCTGGGGCACTTCGTGGTCCTCGACAGCAAATCTAGACAAAATATCAGATTAGATATAATCTAAACAGTTCTCATGGATGCCGAGGCGATTAAACGATCGTTGGAAGGCAGCGGATTGCGCTGTACTGCGCAGCGCTACGCCGTGATGGCATTCCTGATGGATCACAAAGGACATCCCACGGCTGCGGAAATCTTCGAAGCTGTGAATCGCGTCGACCCGCGCTCTTCACGGGCCACGACTTATAACAATCTGAGGGACCTGGTGAAGGCGGGTTTGGTGCGGGAAGTGGCGGTCGAGGGCCGCGCCGGGCGATTCGATGCCAAAGGTGTGCGGCACCACCACTTCATCTGCGACCGCTGCGGCAATGTTGAGGACATGGACTGGTACAACGTGCCCAGGCCTGCCTCACGCACTCTCGGCAAGCGAATTGTTCGCGAATGTGAACTCATTTTCCGCGGGCTCTGCACCAGATGTGCTGCGCGCCGCGCTTCCCGTTAAACGGTTTCTATTTCATCGCAACGTTTAGGACATCAGGAGAAGGAAATTATGGAAAAAGAACTCATCAAGGAACAAAACGTGTCAACGGAAGCCAAGTGCCCATTCACGGCTGCAACCTCAGCACACACGAATCGTGACTGGTGGCCAAACCAGTTGGACCTTCGGGTTCTACACCAGCACTCCAACCTGGCGAATCCGATGGGCGAGGAGTTCGACTATGCCAGGGAATTCAAAAGCCTCGACCTGAAAGCGGTAATCAAGGACCTTCATGCCTTGATGACCGACTCGCAGGATTGGTGGCCGGCCGATTTCGGCCACTATGGAGGCCTGTTCATTCGCATGGCCTGGCACAGCGCAGGGACGTATCGTATCGGCGACGGCCGCGGCGGTGCCGGAGCCGGACAGCAACGCTTCGCGCCGCTCAATAGCTGGCCGGACAACGTAAACCTCGACAAGGCCCGCCGGCTGCTGTGGCCGATCAAGCAGAAATATGGCCGGAAGATTTCCTGGGCGGACCTCATGATTCTCGCCGGCAACGTCGCCCTCGAGTCGATGGGCTTCAAGACGTTCGGTTTTGGTGGCGGTCGCGAAGATACCTGGGAACCCGAGGAGGACATCTACTGGGGCCCGGAAGGCCAGTGGCTGGCAGACGAGCGCTACAGCGGCGACCGTGATCTTCAGAATCCGCTCGGCGCCGTACAGATGGGGCTGATCTACGTGAATCCGGAAGGGCCGAACGGCAACCCGGATCCCGTCGCGGCCGCCCGGGACATTCGCGAAACGTTCCGCCGCATGGCAATGAACGACGAAGAAACAGTCGCGCTGATTGCTGGCGGCCACACCTTTGGCAAAACCCACGGCGCTGCCGTTCCGACCCAGTATGTCGGCCCTGAACCGGAAGCGGCCCCGATCGAACAGCAAGGCTTGGGCTGGAAGAATAGCTTCGGAAGCGGCAGGGGCGACGATACCATCGGCAGCGGCCTGGAAGTCATTTGGACCACCACGCCAACGAAGTGGAGCAACAACTACTTCGAGAACCTATTCAAGTATGAATGGGAGCTGACCAAGAGCCCGGCTGGTGCGCACCAATGGACACCGAAGAATGGGGCAGGTGCCGGCACCGTGCCGGACGCCCAGGATTCTTCAAAGCATCACGCGCCATCCATGCTGACCACGGACCTCTCTTTACGGTTCGACCCGGCTTACGAAAGGATTTCACGGCGCTTCTACGAACATCCGAACCAGTTCGCAGACGCGTTTGCCCGGGCGTGGTTCAAACTCACTCACCGCGACATGGGCCCAATCGTGCGTTATCTCGGCCCGCTGGTTCCGAAGGAGCAGCTCCCGTGGCAGGATCCAATTCCTGCAGTGAATCATCCTCTGATCGACGAGAAGGACATCGCCGCACTCAAGGCCAAAATTCTTGCATCTGGCCTGTCCGTTTCCCAGTTGGTTTCGACCGCCTGGGCGTCGGCGTCAACCTTCCGCGGCTCTGATAAGCGCGGTGGAGCGAACGGCGCCCGCATTCGCCTCGCGCCCCAAAAAGACTGGGCGGTCAACCAGCCGGCTGAGCTCGCGAAGGTGCTACAAAAGCTGGAGGCCATCCAAAAGGAGTTCAACAGTGCGCAATCGAATGGCAGCAAGGCGAAAAAAGTTTCGATTGCGGACCTGATCGTTCTCGGCGGCGATGCGGCGATCGAGAAAGCCGCGAAGGCAGCCGGGTTCGATGTGAAAGTCCCGTTCACTCCTGGGCGCATGGACGCGTCGCAAGAGCAAACTGACGTTGACTCTTTCGAACCGCTCGAACCGAAAGCTGATGGGTTCCGCAACTATCTCAACGGCAAGCAGCGTCTGCCGGCTGAGGAGCTACTGACCGATAAGGCACAGTTGCTGAGGTTGACGGCGCCAGAGATGACGGTGCTGGTTGGTGGGCTGCGCGTGCTGGGTGCAAATGCCGGGAAGTCCAAACACGGCGTCTTCACTAAGCGACCGGAGGCGCTGACGAACGACTTCTTCGTGAACCTGCTCGACATGGGCACGGAATGGCGGCCGTCCGCTGAAACCAATGGCTCAGGACCCGTGTATGAGGGACGCGACCGGAAGACGAACCAGGTCAAGTGGACCGCCACCCGTGTCGACCTGATCTTTGGTTCCCACTCCCAGTTGCGCGCTCTCGCCGAAGTCTATGCCTCCTCGGATTCGAAAGAGAAGTTTGTGAAAGACTTCGTGGCGGCGTGGACCAAAGTGATGAATAACGATCGCTTCGATGTGGCCTGATCAATGTGGAATTTGCGGTCAAATTAGGTCGTGGTGCAGTTTGATTTTCATCCCGAGATCAAACTGCACCATTACCGAAATTAGAAGAGTCCATACATGGTTTGTTGGCCATCCAATAATCACTTCACAGATGATCGCTGAACCAGTAAAGAGTTATATTCCCTATCAGAGATGTCCACTACCGTACCGCTTACGGTGACCAGGCAGCCGTCCATAGCCAACCAGGACCGGGGGCCCGCTGCGCGTCTTTTGTGTCTGGACATTTTCCGTGGACTCGCGGTGGCCGGCATGATTGTGGTCGACAACCCCGGCAGTGATGAAGGAGCTTACTGGCCCATCAAACATGCCGAGTGGAACGGCTGGACTCCTGCCGATTTCATTTTTCCCTCTTTCTTGTTCCTGGTTGGGATTTCGATCGTGTTTTCACTTTCGAAACGGCTTGTTCGTGGCGACTCGCGGAAGCAGATCCTCGTACATGCTCTCAGGCGAAGCCTGGCGCTGATTGCGATCGGGCTACTCGTGAACGCCTCCCCAATTGTTGGCCTGGATGTGCACACGTGGCGCTTCGAAGGGGTCACGCAGCGGATTGCTCTCTGCTACCTGGTGTCTGCGGTTCTTGTACTGTGGTCAAATCGCCGTGGGCAGTGGTTTGCGTTGGCCGCATGCCTCGTTGGGTATTGGGCAATGATGCGATTCGTTGCAGTACCCGGTTTCGGTATACCAGGACGAGATATCCCGTTCATGGATCCGGACCGCAACCTTGTGGCGTGGCTTGACCGCAGGCTCTTTATGGGACATCTGTACAACGGAACTCGCGACCCGGAGGGAATCCTAAGCACAATCCCGGCAATAGGCACTACCTTAATAGGAGTGTTGACGGGGCACTTGCTCATGTCCGACCGGAAATCTGTCCTCAAAGCGACTCACATGTTACTGTGGGGGCTCCTTGGTTTGGCTGCTGGACTGGTATGGAATTACTGGTTTCCAATCAACAAGAATCTTTGGACCAGTTCCTTCGCGTTGTTCAGTGGTGGCTTTGCCCTCGTTTTCCTTGCTGCTCTTTATTGGCTGGTGGAAATTAAGCAGTGGCGTGGCACCTGGGCCATGCCAATCCTGGTATTCGGCATGAACGCGATTGCAGGATTCGTCGCTGACTCAATTGTGTACGGACCTGGATATACCTTTACAGTGAAGAGTCACAACGGGGCTGTACTTGTTTGGCACGACGCGGCGCAATCGCGTCTCATGTCTCTCGGACTCAGTGTGCCCAACGCTTCACTAGTGTATTCCCTGGCGGCGGTGCTGTTTTGCTGGTTGCTGCTCTGGCCCCTATGGCGGAAGCGGATCTTCATTAAAATCTAGGAACGTCATCGGCACGAAATTCTGGACAGCGTCAGTCCCAGAGGAGGAAATTCGCTTTGTTCGCGCACCCCCAAGCTTATGAGTGACGCGGCAAGGTAGACTTCGACCAATCTGCCTCCACCTGCTCGGTCGATAGGGACACCCTTCTTGCACATCGACCGAAATGGAGAATTAGACTCAGCATGTGCAAGTATTGATGACTATGAAAGTACGCCGGGGGCTGATCGGGTTGGCGATCGCGATGCTGGCCTGGGCCGCGTACGCCTCTGCAGAGTCTGTTCCCCAGTTGCAGCCCACGGGATACGTCAACGACTTCGCGCAAGTCCTCGATCCGCCGACGAAAACACAGATCGAAGATATTGCGCGGCAAGTCGACGAGAAGGCACAAGCGCAGATCGCGTTAGTGACCATCCGTAGTCTGGATGGGGTGGACATCGAAAGCTTTGCCGTTGATTTGTTCAAAAAGTGGGGAATCGGAAACAAGACAACCAATCGTGGCGTGTTGATTCTGTACGCCATCCAAGACCGGCGATCACGGATTGAGGTTGGCTACGGCTTGGAGCCGATCCTGCCAGATGGAAAGGTCGGAAGCTTCCAACGTGAAGCTGCGCCGCTCATGCAGAGCGGTGAGTACAGCAAGGCCTTGCTCCTGGTCACAAGGCGGGTTGCATCCGTCATTGCGGAGGACGCGGGAGTACAGATCACGGGTTCGCAGGTCCCCGAACCAGTCCAGGAACCCGAACCCGAACACGGATTATCTTCAGGCACGATTCTGGCGATTGTGATTTTTGGGGTCATCGTCCTGGCGATACGGCCTTTGCGCCGGCTGTTGTTTTGGATCCTGTTTTCGCAGATGATGGGCGGGGGTGGTGGAAGCGGTGGTGGAGGAGGTGGATTTGGTGGTGGAGGCGGATTTGGGGGGTTCGGCGGAGGGAGTTCGGGTGGTGGTGGGGCAAGCAGCAGCTGGTAGCGACAAGCGAGACGGCGATGGTTCCTGAACAAAAGATCAAGGAATTTGTGGAGAAGATACGGGCCGCCGCGGGCGCGAACCTGGAAAGTGTCATTCTGTATGGGTCGGCGGCTGCAGGGGATTACCATCCGGAATTCTCAAACGTGAATTTGTTTTGTGTGCTGCGTGAAAGTTCGTACGAAAAGTTGCGACCTCTAGCGCCAGTGGTGAAATGGTGGAATCGTCAGAAGCAGCCGCCACCGTTGTTTATGACGCGGTCGGAGTTGGAGAGATCGGCTGACGTTTTCGCCATCGAGCTTACGGATATGGTCCAGCACTACCGTGTGCTGTGGGGCGACGATGTAACCGCGGGGCTAGAAATCCCCATGCGCCTACACCGGGTGCAGGTAGAGTATGAGCTGCGGGAGAAATTGATACTGCTGCGGCAGCAGTTGTTGCTAGCCGAGAATGACGAGCATAGGATCCGCGAGTTGCTGATGCGATCGGTTGCCTCCTTTGTAACGCTGTTCAGGCATGCCTTGATTGCGCTGGGAGAAACCGCACCGACCACCCGGCGAGATGCCGTAGCGAGGCTTTCAGTACAAGTAGGATTTGATCCGTTGGCCATCGAGCAGGTTTTGGACGTGCGCGAGCGGAAAATAGACAGCAAGAAACTCCGAGCCTTCGACATTGTAGGTGGGTACCTTGAGGCGATTGAGAAGGTGACCGGAGCAGTGGACAGGCTGTTGGAGTCAGACGTTTCGAGAGGTTCGTAAGAAATTTCAGGGACGCCTGTTGGCGGAGGAGTTCTATGAAAGCCTTGATCGTTGTCATTATCGTGGTAGGGCTGATTGCGCTGGTTGTATTTAGCCAGTACGTGAGCGTTCGCAACACTCTCGTACAGAAGAATGAGGCTGTGAAAGCAGCGTGGTCTCAGGTGGACATTGTGCTGCAGCGGCGGGCGGACTTGATCCCCAACCTTGTGGAAACGGTTAAGGGGTACGCAAAACAGGAGCAGACCGTCTTCGGAGACATCGCTAAGGCGCGATCAGCTCTGCTGTCGGCGGGCAGCCCGCAAGAAAAGATCGCGGCGAACCAGCAGCTTGATGGTGCGCTGGGGCGACTGCTGCTTGTGGTGGAGAACTATCCGCAATTGAAGTCAAACGAAAACTTCCTGAGGTTGCAAGATGAACTGGCCGGGACCGAGAACCGCATCGCTGTGGAGCGTAAGCGGTACAACGATACTCTGCAAGACTACAACACGTACATTCAGCAGTTCCCCAACAATGTCTTTGCCGGTTGGGCGGGATTCAAACCCAACGAGGCATACTTCGCTGCGTCAGAGGGATCGAGGCAAGTGCCAAAAGTGGATTTCTCGAACCCGGCCACAGCGCCGCAGGCGAATCCGCAGCCGGCACCGGCGCGATAGGACTGGTGCTTTAAGGCCGCTTGCATCTTGGGGGAATTCCTAGAGCTAACAAATCGAGTCGCCGCGGAGTTTGAAGAAGGTGTCGCGGACGAACTGGGACGACTTGGTGCTCATACCGGCGCACTCGCCTCATGAGGCCGACGGCAAGGGCTTACCAGGGCTCGGTGAACATCCTCCGTGCTTGCTCCTCCTGCTGATCGCTCAGGCTCAGCCGCAAGCGGTAATGGCTAGGAGTTGGTATTACCTTCTCAAGGACCGCGGCGGCTTCCTCCGGGGTCTTGCCAAGCTTTTCCAGTAACTCCGACAACTCGTGGCTGCCAAGGTACATTTGCGCTCCGTCGTTTTTGAACGCAGGAGAATCCTCAAATATGAGGGTCAGAATATTTGTGCGGACGTCCTTGAAGCGATGCAGGATTAAAGAGATATCCTTTGCCATTTTTCTACCTCGATCTTTGCAGTTCGGGCCGCTCGAGCGTTCTCGACACTTTCTTGATATCCATGGAGTCTTCCGTGGCGCCGGCATCGCGCGCTTCGCTCGTTGGCAATTCGGCGTGAAGTAGCGACTCGATGAAGATCCGAAGACAAGGACTCAAATGGCCGGTAATGACTTCGCTGTGCTTCATAATCCGCTTTCATTTTTTGCTGCCAAGCAACTCACGCTTCTGTGATTGCCTATTGGTTCCCTTCCAATGTGGTCTTGATGTTCGTAAGGGCATTGTGAAGATTGGAGACCGATCGCCCGACGGCGGTCTTTCGCACGATCGACCCTTTGACACCGGTCAGTCCTGCCTGCTCTGAGCCCATGGTCATAATGAGATAGAAACCGGGCCCAGGCTGCTTCGAGTCATCGCCTCCGCGTACACAAAATGAGAGGTCGAGAGCCGTCTCGAAATAATGACTCGCATAAAGCTGCTTCTGGGCAATAGCGTAGGCCACCGGGTCGTTTGCGTTCCCACGCAGCGTGGTCATTTGTACGATGCGCAAGGTCGGCTTCAAGCCAAATTTCACCCTTGCCCAATAGAGGGTATCGTCGACATTCGAAGGTTTAGCTTTCGGATAGTCGAGAAGGTATTGGTAGAACTCCGGCAAATTCGCCGGCAATGCCTTGCTATAGCTGAGCATGTAAGCGAACTGCTGCGGGACCTCAGTTGGGTCACGCTTGTCGTTGTACACCCCGAGGGCCTGATTGCCCTCGTGCTGGTAGTCGAGCAGACGCTGCAGTGCTGTCTTCTGCAGATGCTGGTTTACCTGGTCGCTCAGATCCGGGGCGGACCAATCGATTGAGCTCTGCAACGCTTCGATGGAACTCGCAGGCATCTGGATCGAACAATCGCCCGGTTTGCAGTTCTTCAGCGCCTTGATGTCATCGTCGTCGAACGAGAAATCTTTCAGGTCGGAAGCCGTGGGAGGATTGCTGAAGACCCCGAGTGCGAGGTAGTTGGGAAGCTTGCGAAGACGCTCAAAATCCTCCGCAAACTTTAGGTAGCTCTCCGCAGTGGCATGGATGTAGACTGCGCCAAAAAGAAAAACTTCCGCTGGCGTGCGGGAAGGCAAAGTTTTGCTGACGGGCTGCCCGTTGCGGATGGCGGCGATCTGATCTGGAGTTAGTGCAACACTCTCCTGGAAGAACTTCAGTAACTTGGGATCTTGTGCAGAGACCGGAAGAGCCGCGAGGATCACAAGCAAAAGTGAGACTGCCGCAACTCCGGTTCTGCCAGGCTTGTTTCTACTTACCGCTGTTTGAATCATGGTGGACCCCTTTGAACCATTAAGGCATACAGCTTCTCAACCTCCGGAGGTAGGGAATCAGGCACCAACGATCGGTGTCATCATGACAGCAGCCATAATTCCGATGTTCCGTCGCACGCCCTTCGTATTCATACAGCTTCGGCGCTTGCTGTGAAGCGGCCGGAGAATCAGTTAGGGTAGAGAATTTTCATAACAGATCAAAACATTCCAGGTGATCTTCAAAACCGCGGGGGTGGCAACCGGATAAGTCCCATGAAGGGTTAAGCCGAGCCCAGCTTCCGGTTTGTCAGCAACTTGGAAGTTGTCGTTGGGGTCGCCTGCCCAAAGCTCACCCGCCGCAACTGCTGGGTTGAGATTCACATCACATCGCTTCCGCTCCCACGCGCCGTCCGAAAACTTTGAAACCCGTGGTTAACGGGTACGTGAACCGGGGAAGCTTTCAAACTATGGCGAAGAATTGCAGATTGTTTCCGTATTGCCCGTCATTCGGAAGTTGCTGCGATCGATTATCACAGGCTGACTTGCTCGGTACGAATCAGCGTGAATGAGATCGCCGAATGTCACTAAACTGTTCTCGCAAGCGGAGGTTTTTCGTACGGCTGCCTCAGGTCATTTTCCGCGCCAGCTAGCCGGTCGTTTCGCAAGAAACGCGTCAATCCCTTCTGCGGCATCTTCCAAAAGTAGATTGCACGCCATTGCTTCGCTGGCGATGTCGTAGGCTGCTCCGAGAGGGCGATCTATCTGGCCATAGAATGCTTGCTTGCCGAAGCGGATCGTGGCCGCACTGCGGGAGAGAATCCTATCGGTGTATTTCCTAATTTCGGTGTCCAGCCTGCTGGTGGAAACCACGCGGTTCACGAGCCCCCACGACAGTGCGGTTGCGGCATCGATGGGTTCGCCTGTCAGCAACATCTCCATAGCGCGCTTCCGGCCGATGTTGCGCACCACGCCCACCGCGGGCGTCGAGCAAAACACTCCGATGTTGACTCCCGGCATTGCGAACGTCGCCGTGTCGGCCGCTACCGCTAGGTCGCACATCGACACAAGCTGGCAACCGGCCGCCGTGGCTATGCCCTGCACTCGGGCAATCACCGGCTGCGGGATCTCAGTGAGCGCGATCATCATTCGGCTGCAGGCATTGAAGAGGTCCTGCTGCCAGCCCTTGTCGCCCGTATGCGCACGCATTTCCTTGAGGTCGTGACCCGCACAGAAGCCCTTTCCCTCGGCAGCCAGGATCACAACCCGTACTGAGGGATTATTGGCGATTGCATCCAGCTCCGCCTGAGTGGCGGCGATCATCTCGGTCGACAGCGGATTGAATCGCTCAGGACGATTAAGAGTGAGGGTAGCGACTCCGTTCGCGACTGTCGTTAGGACAAACGGCACTTCCGCTGCCAAAGTAGCGTCGGCGCGCATAATGCATGCCTCCGTTCTGTCCAGCGAATGCTGGCGCTAGGTCACGGCAAATCTTGCGCTTTCTGCAAATCCTCGGACGAGTTTCTTGGTAGACAAAAAGAAACGCCGCGTGGAATCAGCCGGTTTTCGTATGCCTGTCGTTCGAGGCCCTCGCGGAAATCGGGATGGGCGAGTGCAATTATCGCTTTAGCCCGTTCCGCTACACACTTTCCCTTCAAATTGGCCATGCCGAACTCGGTGACCACGTACATCACATCCGAGCGCGGAGTTGTCACTATATTGCCGGGCGTTAAAGTCAACACGATGCGGCTTCGGCGCTCACCTCGCTTCTCGTAAGTTGAAGAAAGACAGATGAACGATTTGCCTTGCTTGGACGCATACGCGCCGCGCACGAATTGCAGTTGTCCTCCTGTGCCGCTGATGTGGCGATGGCCGTCGGACTCTGACGCCGCCTGGCCTTGCAGATCAATCTGTGTGGTGTTGTTGATCGACACTACCTTGTCGTTTTGCATGATGATGTGCGGCGAGTTCGTATAATCCACCTGTTGGCAGTACAAGTGCGGGTTACGGTTGGCCGTGGCATAGAGGGCTAGCGATCCCAGCGCAAAGGTATAAACCACTTTGCCTGGATCAAGCGTCTTCCGCAATCCAGTCACTCTGCCTGAACGATAAAGCAGGCCAAGGCCATCGGTCAGCATCTCGGTATGGATTCCCAAATCCTTCACTCCGCTTTCCAGCAACAAGGAGCATACGGCGTTGGGCATACCGCCGATTCCAATCTGAAGACAGGAGCCATCCTCAACTTCCGCAGCAATGCGTCGCGCGACCATGCGGTCAATATCACTGGGCTCCGGATTGGGTAACTCCGCGCACGACCGGTGATCGCCCTCAATGATGAAATCGACCTCGCTCACGTGCACGCCGTTGTCTTTGCCAAAGACGTAGGGCATCTCACGATTGATCTCGAGGATTACCAACTTCGCACGTTCGATCACCGCCCGCTGCCAAAGATTCGTCGGGCCAAAGTTAAAGTAGCCGCCGTCGTCCATCGGGCACGTCTTGAAAATGGCGATGTCAACAGGATCAAGGAAACGCCGGTAATAATCCGGTACTTCTCCCAGATTCAGGGGCGAGTAGTTGCAACGGCCGACGTCGTGCTTCCGGCGTTCATACGCCGAAAAATGCCAACTGAAAAGGTGAAAATGCTCGCCTTCAGGATCCTCTTCGATCACAGCTCGCGGACACATCGAGAGGCATGAGCGGACCTTGACATTCTCCAGTTCGTCCTTCCGTGCAGCCAACGCCTTATCGAACACATCGGGCTCGCAAAGGGTCGCGCCGTAGTCCAGCCACATGCCGGATTTGACGAGGCTGGCAGCGTGTTCAGGAGAGATCGTTTCAGCAGGCATGGCCTAAGCCTTACCAAGGGGGTAGCGGCCTCAAAGAGTCTATAACGAAATGGGCGAGGATTCATTCCAGTCTGAAAGACCACTGCCGCCTCAATCCGGTTCAATAGTCCCATGGGCTTGAGAGAGTTAGGATTGCGGTATTTGACAGTTTCTGTCCAGATTGTCCTTGTTCTTACCATCAGCACATTACAATTTCATTACAGTTGGCATTGGCTCCGAAGTTCCGGACGTTAAGTGATTTCGTTTCATATGGCGGGTATCCGCAGGGCGCCTGTGGACGACTATTCCGGCATGGCTTCAGGCTCACTAGAACGACTTCTTACTCAACTCGAACGGCACCGCTATCGCTTCGGACGGCGTGCCGCCGCCGGCATTGCGCAACTGTTGTCAGCTCTGGCTAAGCGACGATTTCCTGATAGCGCTTCTTTGATCCGCCTCCACGAATCCTTGCTGTTCCTGCGTGCGTTTCCCCAGAGTCGAGCGACGGTTCGCGCAGCCGAAAAATGGCTCTGCAACTTCCATGCGAGAGTTGAAAAGTTGTGCGCAACCGGGGCGGAAATGGAGGAATTCGATCCTCTGGAGGTTTCGGGCATTGCCGCAACCAGCATGCAGGACGCTCTCAGTTTCGATGTGGTGCGATGGCTGGTAAAGCAGGTCAATGACGTAAAGATTATTTGGAATGAAGGCGCGGCCGAGCGGGCACTGGCCTCAGTTTTGCCCAAGTTCATACCCCTGATCGAGGAGGACGGCCAGGTCGAAGCGGACGTTCCGTGGCAACGGTGGCTGCATGCTGCGAAGGAGCGGGGCCAAGACTTGCATTGGCTCGTGCAGCAATTGGAGAGGATGTCTATTTCTGATGCCGAGAAGTCTCAACTCTACAACTCGCTCCAGCTGACGGTGCGGTGGCAACTCAAAGATCTGCGGCTTTCACGAACGCGAAATTGGAAGCCGGTGCGACAGGTTTTCTATCATCATGGCCCACTCATTGGCCGCCGGGAGGT
>DASPTU010000075.1:0-8992 GCA_035623255.1 Terriglobales bacterium
ACGCGGCGTTGCTGCGTCAGGGTTTCCCCCATTGCGCAAAATTCCCCACTGCTGCCTCCCGTAGGAGTCTGGACCGTGTTTCAGTTCCAGTGTGGCCGTGCGCCCTCTCAGGCCGGCTACCGATCTTCGCCTTGGTGGGCCATTACCCCGCCAACTAGCTAATCAGCCGCGACCCCCTCCTCAAGCGGATTGCTCCTTTGATCCCCAGTTCTTCCGATCCGAGGATGTTATGCGGTATTAGCCCAGGTTTCCCTAGGTTGTTCCCCACTCGAGGGCAGGTTGGTCACGTGTTACTCACCCGGTCGCCACTGTACTCATGGATTGCTCCACTTTCTCGTTCGACTTGCATGTGTTAGGCACGCCGCCAGCGTTGATTCTGAGCCAGGATCAAACTCTCGTTTGAAACCTGATGTCTGCCGACGGATGGTAGGCAGACGGCCAACTCCATCGCTCGAAAGGATGTGTTGGCGACCACATGCTCCGAAGAGCCGTGGCCTATCTTGTGAGATCGCCCGGATTTTCACCCGAGCCATTCCTCTCACGACTGGCACGTTCAACCTTATTGTCAAAGACCGAACCGCCGTGCTTCGCGGGCAAGAATGCCCGCGCTACACTTTCCGCCTGAGCGGCGCTTATTCAGTCCAGAACGAATCTGCTCGTGTAGCGTGGACATTTCTGTCCGCGCCCAGACACAAATCCGTCTGTCCTCGAAACCCTTTAAAGTTACTGTCCGCGCGCAGCCACTGTCAACCCACTGTGCCAACAGGATTTCCACCTGTTTTGCACAATTGACGAGCTCAACGCCTCACGTAGGGACAGCCGCTCTCGGCTGTCGGATCGAGCGGAGCTCGACGGTTCTGGCAAATTCCTCAACTCTTTGTCATTCTGAGGGGGCTTTAGCCCCGAGGAATCTGCTTTTCGCAGAAAAAGCACGCAACAGAACGCGTCTCCCGTCTGGCTCAAGCGCACGAGTGTTCTTTTCGGCACGAGCCGAGGCGGAAGATTCTTAACCTAATAAAAGATCTTTTTGGAGGTTCTTGCGAATTGACGCTTAAACCCTTCGAGGAGCGCTGTCCCCGAATCTGGCCCCGTGGCCGGGGCGGATTACTTAGCTTGAATATAGATGCCGGACAAGCGACGAGAGATTCAGCTAAAATGCCCGGCCAGCCACTATTCTCTCGGTTCTATTCTTATACCACCGTCTGCTGGTTCCCGCAAGGAGATGTTGACTAAGTTGAGTCCCGCACGCACAACCGGCTCGACCGGCCAGGGACAGCGGCGAGCTCAGCTCGGCAGGTTTTCAAATAATCCAGCACGGCCAGTGTCTGCTCTTATTCCCCTGCTTTGGCGGTAAGGTTGCGAGTGGCTGTTCTCACTGAAGCTGACACTGCCGTAGGTACGTCCTGCCGAAGATTTCGCAAGGAACCGTGATGGCGATTCCCTTTCGTACAGCACTTCGTCTAGTGGAGCAGCGCCGGATCGTGGCCTGCCTCGACGAGTTCCAAGAAAAAACAGATGCCTTAAAGGCCCTACAGGCGGAAACCTCCGCCGACCTTGACGCCCTGATGCCCTCCATCCTCGACAAAGCCTTTCGCCGCGAGTTATGAGTAGCGCGAGCAGAGCGGACAACCGGCAACGGGCGGTTTGCGCCGCGTCGGCGCGTGCGGCGGGTCTACCGCTGGATGCGGCCCTGAAGGGCCGCTCTCCCACGGGATCGTGAAGTCCGGAACACAGGAAAAGCAGATTCCTGCCTGCGGGCCGGAATGACAAGCAGCTTCTCAACCCCGGCTGAACTGTCATCCTGAGGCGCGAAGTCGTCCGCGCAGCGGATGACTCGCAACGAAGGATCTATGTATTTCGGGTTGGACTGGTAAGGATGACATCGTTCTGGGATAGGCGGCATGAGGTCGGGGCTCCCTCGTTGCGCTCGGGATTTCGGCGCGCGGCTCGAACGCCGCGTGAACTTCGCAGCGCTCAGGATTTCGCCAGCGGGCTCAGACGCCCGCTAAACGGCTCAACTTCCCCACCCTAGCGTCGCCAGGAACGCTGCGTTAGGATGGGGCGTTCTCCCTAGTATTGGCGGACAAGAATGTCCGCCCTACATTACTTGGTGCTGCTTTACACTGATGCTGCGATCTGAGACACTCGTTCGTGGAAACGGAATCGATTGTCGTCCTGGATTTTGGCTCGCAATATTCCCAACTGATCGCGCGCCGCATTCGCGAACAGAATGTCTTTTCGGTGGTGCTGCCTTGCACCGCCAGCCTGGACGAAATCCGCAGCTATAACCCGGTGGGCGTTGTGCTCTCGGGCGGGCCATCGTCCGTCTACGACAAAGACGCACCCAATGCCGATCGCAAGGTGTTTGAGCTCGGCGTGCCAGTACTCGGGATCTGCTACGGCCTGCAGCTGATGGTGCACGTGCTTGGCGGCAAGGTGCGCGCTGCCACGAAACGGGAATACGGCTACGCCAGCGCCGAGGTCAAGAACACGTCGCGATTGTTTCGCAACGTGCCCAAAGCTCTGAACGTGTGGATGTCGCACGGGGATGAAGCCGTGGAACTGCCGGCGGGTTTCCAGCTCACTGCCAGTTCGCCGAACGCCTTGGCTGCGATCGAGAATGCGGAGCGCAAGATGTGGGCGGTGCAGTTTCATCCCGAGGTGGCCCACACGCAGCACGGCACCGACATTTTGCGGAACTTCGCGCTGGAGATTTGCGGGGCGAAGCCGACATGGACGCCGCAGCATTTCATTGATGCGACCGTGGCCCACGTCCGTAAGACGGTCGGTAAAGGGCGGGCGATCTGCGCGCTCTCGGGCGGAGTTGATTCGGCTGTGGCGGCAACCCTGGTGGACCGGGCGCTGCGCGATGGCAAAGGGCCATCGCGTCTGACCTGCATATTTGTCAACAATGGCGTGCTGCGCAAAAACGAGTTTGAGAAAGTGCAGCAAAATCTGCGGGACAAGCTGGGTCTGCATCTCGATGCGGTCGATGCGACGAAACGCTTTCTGAACAAGCTCTCCGGGATTACGGATCCGGAGGCGAAGCGGAAAATCATTGGAAACGAATTCATCGCGATGTTTGAGGAGGAGGCGCGGCGCATCGAGAAAAAAGAGGGCAAAGTCGAATGGCTGGTGCAGGGGACGCTTTATCCCGATGTGATTGAATCGCGCTCGGTGCGCGGGCCTTCGCAGGTCATCAAGTCGCACCACAATGTCGGCGGCCTGCCGGAAAAGATGAATCTCAAGCTCATCGAGCCGCTCAAAGAGTTATTTAAGGATGAGGTGCGAAAAATAGGCCGGGACCTCGGGATGCCGCAGGACCTTTTGCAGCGGCAGCCGTTCCCTGGGCCGGGGCTGGCCGTGCGGATTCTGGGCGAGGTGACGCCGGAGCGGCTGGCCATTTTGCGCGAGTGCGACGACATTGTTGTGGGCGAGATCAAGAATGCGGGTTTGTATTTGAAAATCTGGCAGTCTTTTGCCGTGTTGCTGCCGGTAATGTCGGTGGGCGTGATGGGCGACCAGAGGACCTATGCATACACGTGCGCGGTTCGTGCGGTCCACTCGGAAGACGGCATGACAGCCGACTGGGTCCCGCTGCCGCATGATGTTCTTAAGACGATCTCGAACCGAATTGTGAACGAAGTGAAAGGCGTGAACCGGGTGGTTTACGACATCACTTCAAAGCCGCCGAGCACGATCGAGTGGGAATGAGGCGAGTGCCGTCGGATTCACTCCAGAAGCAACGTAACCGCAACTTCGCGCTCACGCGGCCCGTCCAGTTCAATCAGCACGATGCGCTGCCAGGTGCCCAGGAGCATCTTTCCCTTCTCAAATGGCACAGATACTGACGTCCCGATCAAGGCGGAAAGAATGTGGTCGGGAACATGGGCGGGATTGTGGGGATGACGGTAGCGCAGCTTGGGAATCATTGCCTCGAAAGCATCGAGCATGTCCAGGTCAGTGCCGGGGTCAAGGTCTGCGGTGGTGAGAGCTGCGGTTGTGTGCAACACGGAAAGACTGCAGACTCCGCTGCCATCCATGTCCTGTTTCCGGAGCAGGCCTTCCAGCGTATCGGTGATATCTACGACCTCGCGTTTCTTGCGCGTTTGAATCGATAATCTCTCCATAACCGCCTGCCCCCGGACGTGACATTCAATGCCACTTTTGTTGGTTCGGTCGGAGCCGTTATGATGATCATATCGGCAGTGGCGTAATCCTGAGCATGATAAACGGCAAACGCATAGCTGTGGTGATGCCCGCTTACAACGCTGAAAAAACGTTGGAAGCAACCGTGCGTGAGTTGCCGGAACTGGTGGACACGACAATCCTGGTGGACGATCACAGCTCCGATCACACGACCGAGAAAGCCAGGGAACTGGGATTGCGATATTTCGTGCATGACCGGAACTACGGCTACGGCAGAAACCAGCAGACCTGCTATCGCGAAGCGTTGGCCTCGGGCGCGGACGTGGTGATCATGCTGCATCCCGATTATCAGTACACGCCTCTGCTGGTCACGGCGATGGCAAGCATGGTGGCTTTCGGAGTGTATGACGTGGTGCTGGGTTCGCGAATTATTGGAGGGTACTCTCACGCAATCCGCGGAGGCATGCCGTTGTGGAAGTACGTTTCCAATCGGCTGCTGACCGCATTGGAGAATCTCTTCTTGCGGGTGAAGCTGTCGGAGTATCACACCGGCTACCGCGCGTTTAGCCGGGAAGTACTTTCCTCGTTGCCCTTGTTGGAGAATTCGGACGACTTCGTATTCGACAATCAGATGCTGGCACAATGTGTGCATTTTGGGTTTCGGATTGGAGAAGTTTCCTGTCCGACGAAGTATTTCGAAGATGCATCTTCGATTAATTTCCGACGAAGTGTGAAATACGGTCTGGGCGTGCTGGCGACCACGATACAGTTTGCGTTGCAAAAGGTGGGGATTGCGCAGTTCAGCATTTTTAGTACGAAAGGGCGTCGGCTTGACCCAGGATACCCTTCGTATTACGCAGCTGGGGCGGTAGTGGGATCACCGGCAGAGAATAGTGCTCATGCCAATTCGCAAGGCTGAGCTTTCGGCGACCCACGATTGCGACTCTTCCATATCACGCGTAGCATCTAACTCGTAATGGCACCTGCGACCACCACAGCACCTGCGACCACCACAGCACCTGCGGCGCATCCTCCCAAGCTGGTCTTTAGCGAAATCCTGAGCTTTGCGTATGACACGTTTTGCTCGAACAAGGTTCGTTTTGCACTCACGGCTTTGGGAATGGTAATCGGTACGGCCTCGCTGATTCTCGTGGTCACGATCGGAATGACGGGCAAACAGTATGTGCTGAATCAGATTCAATCCATCGGGGCGAACGAAGTCGAAGCGGAATACCAGGGGGGCGCACAGGGCAATGTGACCCCGGACTTGCTCACGATTGATGATATGAATGCCGTCCTGGAACAGGTCCCAGGGATCGTGGCGGCATCCCCTGTTGTGCCAATTGATGACCGCATCTCCATCGGGGGTGGCAAGCAACGGGACCTTCGCGTGCTCGGAGTCTTCCCGCAATACATCGCTGTTCGCAACCTGATCGTGGTTTCAGGCCGTTTTTTTGACGCTGAAGACTCACAGGCGCGTAACAAGGTCGGAGTGATGCAGCAAAAACTCGCCGAGCAGATATACGGGTCTGTCGAGGACGCAGTCGGGAAAGTGGTCAAAGTGGGCGGCTTGCCGTTCACGATCATCGGGACTTTCCGCGAGCGCGTGAATACCTTTGGATTTTCAGAGGTCACGGACAACACCCTGGCGATTCCGTACTCGGTTTCGCGATACTTTACCGATTCTCCGAACGTAAACCAGTTGTACTTTTCTGCAGCCGAGCCATCGATGGTAATTCCGGTGACCGATCAGGTCCGTAAAGTGATTCAATCCCGTCACCGGCCGAATTCCGTTTATGTTGTCCAAAACCTGACAGAACTGGTTGCGGTCGCGAGTCGCACTGCGAATGCTCTGACGATGGTTCTGCTGTTGGTGGCAGCAGTTACGCTTATCGTCAGCGGAATCGGCATTATGAACATCATGCTGGCGACGGTGAGTTCGCGAATTCGCGAGATTGGTATTCGTAAGGCCATCGGCGCCACCAGTCGCGAAATCCGGTTCCAATTCTTATCGGAAGCGATCTTGATTTCCCTTACGGGAGGGATTCTGGGTGTCGTGATCGGGCTGGCCTTGCCGTTTTCTGTCCGCTTTCTGACTGAGTATCGGATTCCCATATCCGGCCTTTCCGCCATCGTAGCTATCGTTGTTTCTTCACTGGTCGGAATCTTATTCGGAACCGTACCCGCCGCACGCGCCGCCAAGCTAGATCCGGTCGAGAGCCTGAGATACGAATAACGACAGCTGCTAGCTCGGCTTCCAGCTTTCCCTCTGAATCTATCAATTCAAGCTGCCCCCATTATGCTGAAATAGGTTTGTGCTCCTAAAGGATGCCCTTACGGCTGCGGTCGATCAGCTCAAAGCGGCAAGTGTTGGTTCGCCGCGAATGAATGCGGAGCTGCTGCTGATGTTTACTTTGAGCTGTGATCGCGCGTATCTCTATGCGCACCCGGAGCGACCGCTTTCCGCCGAAGAGGAACGGCGATACCAGGATGCAATCGGGCAACGCTCGCGCGGAATTCCTGCGCAATACATCACTGGTCATCAGGAATTGTGGGGAATGGATTTAATCGTCTCGCCCGCCGTCTTGATTCCGCGCCCGGAAACTGAACATGTGGTCGAAGCGGTCTTGAAGTTAGCGGGAGGTCAGGTCCGTTGGCGCATGGTTGATGTGGGTACGGGATCAGGGGCCATCGCACTGGCGCTGGCCAAGGAGCTGCCCGCCGCCGAAATTCACGCCACCGAAATTTCGCCAGATGCGCTCGAGGTTGCTCGCGCCAATGCGGCTCGCCATCAGCTGGAAAACCGAATCTGTTTTCATGAGGCCGATCTGCTGAGCGGGTTCGCGCCAGGATCATTCGATTTTGTGGTCTCGAATCCGCCTTATGTCGGCGAGTCCGAGGAGGATCAGGTGCAACTGGAAGTTCGCAAGTTTGAGCCAAGAAACGCTGTTTTCGCTGGCCCGACTGGAACCCAGGTGATCGAGCGGCTTATTCCGGAGGCCGCCATTGTACTGAAGCCGGCTGGCTGGCTCATATTCGAAATCAGCGGAACCATTGTGGAGAGCGTCAAGAACCTGCTGAAGGGATGGGAAAATGTGCAGATCACAAAAGACCTGCAGGGAATTCCTCGAGTGGCTGCCTCACAAAGGCCTGGCGGCTAAATCTCAAAAATTCGGCGAAACTCGGCCACAATCTTCGCCGGCAGATCATCGCGGCGCTTCTTGCCTTTGAAACCCAGGTCATGTCCTTCACCCAGGATGGGGAGTAGCGAGGTACGCGCCGGAATGAGCTTCAGAGCGGCCTGCATCTCTTCGATCGAACCGAAGGGATCGCGGGTGCCGTGAACGAAGAGAGCCGGAACGACCAATTTCGGCAGATGCTGGATACGGAGCTGGTCAGGCCTTCCCGGAGCATGAAGCGGATAAGAAAGAAGCAGCATTCCATTTGTGAGAGCCGGCTCTTCGGCGCAAAGCATTGTCGCTTGCCTTCCGCCATAGGACTGCCCGCCGAGGAAGATCTGGCCCGGAACTATGCCTCGAAATGCGCTAACAGCATTCTTCAGACCCAGGCGATCTCGGGCCGCGTCTCCTGGTCTTGGTGGACCAAATGGGCGGGCCTGGCGAAACGGCAGATCGCAGCGCAAAGCTGCCAGACCTTGCTGGGCGAATTCCTCTGACAGCGAGCTCAACAGGGGACCGCGGCAGTTGCCTCCTACCCCATGCGTCAGAATGATTCCGTCATTCGATGCTGAAGCCGGACGATGAAGAAAGCCGCGCACCGGCGGATCAAGCGAGGTATCTGCGAATGATTCAGAATTCCGGGTTGTCATTCCGAGTGAAACGTGGAGTCTCAAGCCCGAACATTCCGATTCTTTGTTCCATTCGGGATGACAACAAAAGGAATCAGATCCACAACATTCTAGAACAGCCTCTCGGGACGCCGCAGATTGCCCAAGGCTCCCAAATTGGCGAGAGCAAATGTGAAGCGATACTGATTCTCGTTACGCACCGAGCCTAGCGCAAAGCGGCGGAACTCCAGGCTGACCCCGCAGCAATCCCAGTTATAAGTAGCCTGCACGGCGGCGTATTGCAGAAAGTTGAGATTGGCATCAAATCCGACGTTGGTAGCAGCGCTGAGTCCGGGCTTGTTGGTACGGCCATAGCCCAAGAGCAGGCGAAACTGATTAAAGCTCTGGGGCTGGGGAATTGGATTGAAAAAGCTCGCTTCCGGGGGCACATGCAAGAGTGCGTCCCCCGCGCCCATCGTAAACGGCCCAACATGATAATTCACAAGCACGGTGCTGGCATTTGTCTGGGACTGCTTGAAATCGTAGTCAACGTCCCATTCGATATCGGTGTTTGCGCTGCTTTGAACGCGTAAGCGCGAAATGAGAGGAGAGAGGTGTCGCGGCTGTGAAAGGAATGGAACTCCTGTGAGCTCGATTGTACTAGTGAAAATGTTAGTGCGCCCGGGAACGAACGCGCCGCCGAACGTGGGATCGATGAAGTATTTTTGCGCGAGTTCCCAGGTGATGACCTCCCGCGTCTGCTGGTCCGTGCTGCAGGGGGTCTGAGTTGGCTCGTTGTGTCGGATCCAGGGGACCGGATTGTGAGGAGCGGGCCCACCAACAAACAGCGCAGGCATGCCCGGCTCACCGCAACTTTCTTTCCGAGAAGTGCGTTTTGCGTAGAGGCGGTTGACCAGCGAATATTCCACTTCGTTTGTGTCGGTGAGAATGTCGCGGGCGTCGAAGTGAATGATTTTCGCAAAGTTGCCGATTCCGGTGACGTAGTTGTAGGTGATGCGCGGCTCAACTACATGCTTCCACTTACGTCCGAGAAAC
>DASPTU010000076.1:0-20107 GCA_035623255.1 Terriglobales bacterium
GTTCTTTTGCCATGGCCAGGGCTTTGGTTTCGATTTGCCGCATTGCGGCGACAATCGAATCCTTCTGTGCCCGCGTGTAATGCTTCAATGCCGTGATAGGCGTGCTGTGACGCAGCAGCCCTGTAGCGTTCAGAGCATCCTTGCTATCAGCGGTTATCAAAGAACTCATGCCGCGTCGGCAGGCATAATAACCAGCCCATTCAATCCCCGCCTTTTTCAGCGTGGGCGTGATGATGCGGTAGTTCAGCGAATCCAAGGATAGCGGCTTGTTGGAACCGTTCTTCAGAATGTAGCCCTTTCCGTCAGACTCCAAGCGAAGTTTTTCAAGCATAGACCGCAAGGGCTCAATCACGAAGACTACGGCTTCAGATTCTTCGGTTTTGGTTTCGCCCACATGATTGCGCCACACAGACCGCTTGATGCTTAGCTCGTTGCCGTCATAATCTTCCCACTGCAATCCGCGAATCTCAGCGGGCCGTAATGCAGCGAAGTAAGCGAGGGCAACAGCGACAGCAGCCCGCAGGTCTAAAGGAGTGAGTATTCGCAGCATCATCTGAACTTGTTCAAGCGTATACACAGCGGCTTTTGGCGTACGCCGTACGCGGACTAGCCATTCAGCGGCTTCGGCAGGATTCGCCCCTGCGCCGATAACGCCTGATGCGATGGCGTATTGATACACGCCGCTCAGCATCCATTTGATGTGGCCCAGCGTGCGAGAACCGAGACCCTTGCTGGCATGTTTGGTCAGCACCGCTGTTACCTGCACGGTTTGCAAATTAGTCAAGGCAATCGCGGCCAGGTCGGGCTTGAGATATTTCTCCCAAACGCGCTTGTAGCCATTCGTCGTAGCAGCGGCCTTGTTCTTCTCGGCCCAGGGAAAATAATGCTTGTCGGTGAAATCAGTTAGTGACATCTGTCCCGTCGGAAGGTCGGAATCTTTGTTGACGTTCTCAAGCACCCGACTGATGAGCGGCTCAACATCTTTCCATGAACGATATTGGTCACTTTTGTCGGCCAGTTTCACACACTCCTGTTTGCGAACCGATACGCCTGTCTTGTCCGTTGTGTTAACGTAGTAACGTAGAAAGAAGGCCGAGCGAGTCTCAATCCTCTGGCCCTTCTGCTTTCTTGGTATGCGATTGGCCTTCAGCAACGATGTGAATTCAGCCATGCTGAAGATTGTGGTGTATGTAGGTTTATTGTGCAACCTATCTTTGGTAACACACAATAACCATTTCGTATATCATTGAAATTAAAGACGGAGAGGTGGCCGAGTGGCTGAAGGCGGCGGTTTGCTAAACCGTTATACGGGCCAAAACCTGTATCGAGGGTTCGAATCCCTCCCTCTCCGCCATTAGTTTTCTTCTACCGCGAATGGCGGTCACAACAGCTGGTTTACTCGAGAACGGATCTTCTCGAATTCGTATGTTCCTAAGCCCCGCCGTTGGGCCATTTGCAAATAAGGCAGAGCTGAGACCTCCAGATTCCAGTAGGCCTTGGCAAGGTAGGCATCGAGCGCCACCGGATCGGTTCCGGCGACGAGCGTCTTCTTAAGCGCAACATCTTCTAGATTGCCTCCTGTCGGACCGTTCCGCATCAGAACCCGGAAACAATCGATGACCGTCAGGGTAGGTCGCATGAAATCCGCCAAATCCACCAGGCTTTCGTTGATCTTTTGGTGCAACTGATGGCGCGGTCCTCCTAGGATGCCATACCAGTTCTTCATTCCCAAGGTCGTGCCGGTCAGACTATGATGTTTGGCGATGGGAACGTTTATGATCTTGTCGGCATTTAGAAAAGGTTCGAAAACTGGCCACTCGTGGAGAATCTCGCCCTGCAGATTCACATCCCGAAACCTGGCAAGATCCGGCAGAATGACATTGGCGCCTTCGCGCTGCGCGGCAGCTGCGATGCCCGATCTCTGATAGCAACGTCGGGCTTCGTTACAGCTCACGTCAGTCACAACAACTTGTTTCGCGCCGGCGTTCCAGCATTGCCGGACAATTTCGGCGACAACCAGTGGGTTGGTATTGGCTGCCTGTTCCGGAGTGCGGTCCCAACCGATATTGGGCTTTATCAGCACGTTATCAGTGCGAGAGACGAAGCGCTTTATGCCGCCCAGTTCTTCGATCGCCTGCCGCGCCAGCCGCTCGGGATCATCTCCTTGAATAATTGCCATTTCAGGAAGTTCAGGATCGGCAACCACTGTGTGATCGCGCTTTACGCTTATTGCCAGTGCCGGCTGGGGGCGTTCGCTGCGTTCGCTGAGCCAGAACCCAAGGCTGGCAGTTCCGGCAGCGACGCCACCCAGGCGGAGCAGTTTGAGCAGGGCCTCGCGGCGGTTGAGCGTTGCGCTGTTGTCCATCGAGATGTTCGAGTCCCAGTCCCGGTTTTGCTTTTGCACGACATCTAAATTCTAATTTTGCTTGATGGCGACGCCTATGCACTCCGTCACAGCGTCCTGTGTCGACCGGCCCATGTTTGTCATAGCAGCGGCTTTAGGCCTTGTTGGGTTCAGTGCGGTAATCGGCCAGATCGTGCTCATGAGGGAACTCATCGTCGTCTTTAATGGAAATGAGATTTCTCTGGGAATCATGCTGGCCACCTGGCTGTTGTGGACCGCCATAGGCAGCGGCCTGGCCAGCCGCTTCGTGCGTAGCAAAAGCAAAGCTCGAAATACGGTCGCGCTGCTCGAATGCCTACTCGGTGTCAGCCTGCCACCAACCATCTGGATCCTCCGCGCCTCGAGGACTTTTTTTCAGAGCGTCCCGGGTGAACTAGTCGGTCCTATGCCGATGTTGCTCACATCCTTGGTGTGCCTTAGCCTCTCCTGCATCCTGTGCGGAAGCTTGTTCGTCCTTGCAGCGCGCATGTATCAGGAAGAGTGTGCCATCTCCGTTCGTGATGCGATCAGGTCCGCATATTTGTTTGAAGCTGCCGGTTCGGGCTTCGGGGGAATTCTCGCTAGCGTTGTACTGTTGCGGTTTTTCGACTCCTTTCATATCGCAATCATCGTTGCTCTTTTCAATCTATTCATGGCTGCTATCTTGCTGTACCAGATGCAACCCACAAAGATTATTGCCCTGGCGCTGTTATCATTTCCGCTCTTCATATATGCTGCCCCATTTCTGAACAGGTCGTCGCAGCAGCGTTTGTGGCGAGGCTTCCATGTGCTCGGGTCCCGCAACTCCATCTACGGCAACCTCGTGGTCATCGAAACCGGCAATATTCGCAGCATCTATGACAGCGGCGTGATCCTTGCCAGCGCACCAGACGAGGCTGCTGCGGAAGAAGCAGTTCATTACGCCTTCTTGCAGCATCCTGCACCAGCAAATGTCCTGCTTATTGGTGGAGGAACAAATGGCAGTATTGCGCAAGCGCTGAAACATCCGACGCTGAAGCGCCTCGATTATGTTGAACTCGATCCCGCAGTCATTGAAGTAACCAGGCAGTTCTTTCCCACATCATCCATCGCTTTCGCTGACCCTCGCGTGTACATCCACTACGCAGATGGCCGACACTATCTCAACTCAGCCGCCGACAAGTTTGACTTGATCATCCTTGACCTTCCCGACCCCCAGACCGCGCAGTTGAACCGCTTTTACACCGCTGAGTTTTTTGGTTCTGCGCACGATCATCTCGCGCTCGGAGGGGTATTCGCATTGCAGCTTCGTTCGTCGGAGGATTACATAAGCCCTCAGTTGGCAGAATTTCTGCGTTGTATTCACCACACCCTGCAACAGGTCTTTCCTGATGTCGCCATCATTCCGGGCGAAACCATCCATTTTTTCGCTGCCATGCAGTCCAACGTCCTGAGTGATAATCCGCAAACCCTGATTTCGCGACTACGGGACAGGAACGTGCAAACACAATACGTCCGGGAATATTTCATCCCATTTCGGATGACGCCCGATCGCATGACGCAAGTGCGGGAGCTGTTACGGCCTCTGCCGACCACCCCGATCAATCACGACTTCGAGCCAATTGCGTATTACTTCAATGTCGTGTTGTGGAGCTCTGAATTTAGATTCGGATACTCGAGCTGGCTTCGGGAAGCAGCGCATATCAGTTTCCCCCGCCTCATCGAACGTGCTCTTTTGATTCTTTTGATACCTGCTGTGCTAGTGCTATTTGCGCCCACGAGACAGACACGTGCACCTGCATCAATGGTGTGTTGCGTAGCCGCGACAGGCTTCACCCTGATGGCCCTTCAGATTTTCCTCCTCCTCGCATTTCAGTCTGTTTACGGCTACGTCTACCACCAACTCGCCATCCTTATCGCCACGTTTATGGCTGGCATCTCGTTTGGAGCCTGGCTGAGCATTCGTCGTCTCCAAGCTGGCGATGATTTGTCACTCGGCACCATCGCCACAATTCAGTTCATCCTCGCGGCCTCAGCACCTACCCTGATTCTCTTGGTCGGCGCCGTCACGCGTGCCTCTTGGACGGTTTTGGTTGCGCCGTTTCTTTTTCCCGTGCTGGCGGTAATAAGTGGCATGTTGGGTGGCTATCAATTTCCGGTTGCAACGGAACTTTACTTCCGTGACAGCAAATGGGGTCCGGGTGTGCTTTACGCTGTTGACCTGTTTGGCGGCTGCGCGGGAGCGCTTCTCTTGAGCAGTTACCTCATCCCCGTATTTGGGTTCTGGAAAACAGCATGGCTCACTGCCGCGGTGAACCTGGTACCGGCACTCCTGGCCGCGTGGCTGGGCCAACAGTCAAAGGTACGTCGGGCATAAATGCCTCCGGTGTCGACTCGCCAAACACCACCGCCGAGAACATAAAAATATCCGTGTTCTCGTCCTTCCAGCAGCCTGTCTGCATGCCGGCTTTCGCACAGGTCTCTTCGAGAAACCTCTGGCGATCCCATCTTTCTTCCACCGGGACCTGGGGAAGAAGAATGCCCTGGTAAGTTCCGTTTTTCATGAGCAGACCATGCAGCCCGACTTTAATCTCTCGGATATCAGTTACCCGCCGGAACGGCGAAAGCACTGAGATTTCGTATTCGAGTTGCGGTAACTCTGACGCTGACACTGGCCGAAAGCGCGGATCGCGGAGAGCCGCAAGTGTCGCTGTGTCTCGCACAATCATATAAAGAGGTTTAACCGCAGAGGTGTAGCCAATGCATCCGCGCAATTCTCCTGACTCTTTCAGGGTCACGAATGCACCATGTTCCTGATTCAGGATTTCGTTTGAACTTGGGGATGGTTCATATGCTTTTCCCTGCCGTACTGCGTATTCAACTGATTTACGCGCGAGAGCCAGCAGTTCTTTTTTTTCATGGCCGCTTAGAGTAAACGGCTCTTTCATAGCACTGCTGCCTGGAGCTTTCACTAGCGCAACCGCACTGTATCCGACGACGCGAGAATGATCGTCTGTGATGTCGCCGGAATTGGCGTACTTGAGCACAAGCGCCTGGTTCGCTCCCATATGCTCAGCCGCGATCATCGCCGCCACAATGGGTGCGCCGCCACAAGCTTCCCAGACGCGCATCTCGAAGTTCTGCGACATACTGAAGTAGTCCCAAGCCTGCAATGCGTTCAGGGTTTTGTGATCAATCTTTACTGCCTCGTCGTAGGGGTGATAGTGCGACAAATCGGAACTGGCAAGAATCAAAGTGTCGCGGCCCTGAATTGTCCTGGCCAACGCCATTCCCAGGGCACGACTGCTTTCATAACTCTGATCTCCCATGATGATAGGCACAAGTAGGAAATCTCCCAGCACACGCTGCAGCCAAGGCAATTCCACTTCAAGTGCATGTTCAGCGCCTTTTGGCGTAGCGATGTGGCCCTGACTGGAGAGCCGGATGGTTGGGCTCATGTTGACCAGCCGCTTTGCGAATGCCTTGTCTACTTGCACTGTCCCGAGTGGTGTCAGGTATGCATCGCCGTCGAAAACCGAGGTGAAGTCAAATGCTTCGTAATGCGAAGGTGCAATGACGACGACGCGCGAAAACTTTCGTCCTTTCAATGCGGCATAGGTGTAAGCAGCTATTGGGCCGGAGTACTGATAACCGGCGTGCGGCGCAACGACGGCGAATATCGGGTCAGTGATCGGCGGAGGAGATGCATGCGTCAGCATCTCATCGATCATCGCCCCCAATACCATGGGATCCGCCGGATAGAAGCTACCTGCGACTCCCGGTTCGCGCACGGTCGGCGGGTTAACCGCAAGAGAAAGTTGTGGTGCAATGATCGCTAAGATCGCAATCAACCATGGTATTGTCCGAGATTTTGCCGAGTGCATGTTTCTCATTGGCAGGCTCCTTTGGTGCTCTTAGGCATGCCATACTCCCGGAATTTGCTGGCCACAAGATGGACAATTGCCCTTGCGAATCAGTATCTGCCTCGTTGTCATCCCTATACGCTCGACCAACAGGCGTCGACATTTCGGGCAATAAGTGTTCTCTGCGGGGTGCCCGGGCACATTTCCGATGTAGACGTAGTGCAACCCCTCGGCGTCAGCGATTGCCTTTGCACGCTCCAGCGTCGGAACCGGTGTTATAGGCAGATTTTTCAGCAAATATTCAGGATGGAATTGCGTGAAGTGCACAGGCACATCGGGGCCAAGATTAGTCTTTACCCAGCGAGCCAGGCCGCTGAATTCGGAATCACTATCGTTAAGGGTGGGCACAACTAGATAAACGATCTCGGTCCACTTGTTGATTTTTCTTAGAGTGACGAGTGTCTCGAGCACCGGCTTCAATTCACCAACAACGACATCTTTGTAATAAGATTCGGAGAAGGCTTTCAGATCGATTTTGACGGCGTCCATTTTCCCGTAGGCCGTCTTGAGTGCTTCCTCTTGTATGTAACCGTTAGACACGACTACACTGCGCACACCCACCTCGTGCCCGGCATCGGCAACGTCCATCACGTACTCGCTAAAGATCACTGGCTCGCTGTAGGTATAAGCGATGATGGGACAGCCGTGCTGCTTGGCTAGATCGGCGACCAACTTCGGGGGAGCGTATTCGGCAGGAACCTGCTCAGGCCGCACTTGCGAGATGTCCCAGTTCTGGCAGAATTTGCAATTAACGTTGCAACCGGCGGTCGCGAGTGAAAAGGCCAGCGTTCCCGGCAAGTAGTGGAACAACGGCTTCTTTTCAATGGGATCAATGTGCGCGGCGCACACTCGCGAGTGCACCAATGTGTAGTAAGTTCCTCCGTGATTCTCTCGCACGCCGCAATAGCCGCGCTCCCGGTCTCCTACCGTGCATTCGCGCGGACACAACTTACACTTGACCTTCTTGTTCTGCAGCTTCTGGTAGAACTTCGCCTCGACAGTAAATCGCGAGTCGTCCTGCTTCTGCGAGGCAGGACCGACGGAAGTCACCAGCTGCGGCTGGGTCAGGTCACCAATGCTTGTTAATGTTCCGCATGCGAATGCGCACTTCAGAAAGGAGCGGCGGTCAAGCCGAGATGAGAATGCGCCGGGCTCATTTCCAAGGGCATTTTCCTCCCTAGCCGTGCCCAGAGCTGGAGACTTTACTCGAGCATTAGGCGCGCCTGACATATGCAGCCTCGATCACATGACAGCCTAGACCTCAACCATCGCAATCCTTTTAGGATCGTTTGTGCCCAGACGATGCTGAGGGTCTGCCGCTGTAGCAATGTAGTGCGGTGCTCTGCCCTCCGCCTCTAGCGGCTTCAATCTCTTTTCTGCTCGCTTGCGCTCAATGGTCTGCCAGCCGATGTAGTCGAGCGCAACTGGATCTTGAGAAACCATCAGTTCATTGTTCTGCCAGGCATACTGCGGCTTGTATCCGGGCCCGCCTTCATACGAAACCGTGGTCGCGTCGCAGATACTCACGCGCATCCGATTCCGGATCGCCGGCAGCATATTCACGTCGGCGATGTAAGGATTGCAGCCGTTGGGATGGTACTTGTTCGGGTTGTGAATTATGCCGTACACGTTTTTCAAAGCTGCGGTTATGCCAGCCCCGTCATGGTCCTTTAGAACTGGCAGGTTAATTAGTGCATCGCAACGCTGCGTCAAAACCTTCGATAACCGGCTGCCAATGTCACCGTAGGTCACCAACTGGTCTTCATAGCCGACTCGATCGGTACCGAAGCACTGAGGAAGATTCCCGGATGTCGAAATGCGGAAACCAGCACGCTCCAACTCTTCAGTATCGCGGTCCCAGATCACGATATCGGCTGCTCTAATTCCGGCTTCAAGCAATCTTTCGCAAATGGCTTCCACAAGCTGAAGGTTGGTGGAAAGTCCTCGTCCTCCAAGCGCATTCACCTTGAGTCCCACTTTTTCGCCCGGACGAACCAGCTTTCTCCACGCTTCGCTAGGATTGTCAAGATTGAACAGAGCCTGCATAGAACGATCCAACAAGCTCAGAACACGATTGGAATCCAAAGCCTTCCCGTTGGTGTGCAGCATCGCGTCGCGTGCGATCACGACCCGGGATTTGGCTGAGGGCGTTCCTTGTTGGACAACATCCAGCGTTGAAGCTTTGCCCCTCGCGCCGAGAATCGCAGCGCCCGTGACGCATTTCTTCAGGAAATCCCGCCGGCTCGTTTCCCTTTGCCAGTTCATAACGGCGCCTGCTTATAGCTTGAAACTACCTCATCGATAGATAGCGCAATCGATGGCCAGGATTCAGTGACAACCCACACAGATGTGTGGCTTACTTATCTCGTTATTCTTTCCTCGATTACCCGTCCTAGCTCTAATAAAGCCTGTGGCATTCCGCTTGACGGCTGATACGCCGTGATTCGCACAAGGTAGGATCGCTCACGAAAGATCAGACTTTGGTCGTACAAGCGAGCGCCGTCTCCCAGTTGGACACGTTTCTCGTCGCCAGTCGGCTCCGAGTCGAAAATCTTTTTCGGGCCTTCCGTACTTTCCATGCTGTAAATATCCACCACCACGTCGAACTTCTTCTGGTACTTGTAATCGGCGGTGGACAGTCGGTGCACTCCTGCCTTCAAATACCGTTCGGCTTCCCCGTCGATGTACTTCCACAGGTTTGCAGCCTCAAAGGTCCGTGTCTCGCCGCTTTTGACCCAGCCTGCGGCCTCATTGGAGCAAGGAAATAGCGCATAGGCGTCCGGTTCTCGGTGACAACCGGCTCCCTCCAGGAGCAGCAGGCAACATCCAACCGATAGTGCCGCGCACAACAGATGAAGCATCCTTGTCACATTGCGCTCCCTTTGACTCGGTCTAGAAGGATCTGGTTTGTCCGTGAGCGACTCTCACCAATACTTGTCACGTAAATGGCCGCACTATCCTGAACGGGACATGCGTATTCACAAGCGCCGCAGCCGACGCAATGCTGCGGATCAACGAAAGGCTGCTTTACCTGCTTGAGATTCCCGGTTGCGCCGGTGACTTCGGCTGGACGCAGATATATGGCTTTGGGTGACGTTGGACACCACTCTTCGCAGACGATGCATGGTGTGGCCATGGCCCACGGCAAACATCGCCCGCGATCGATAAAGGCTGTGCCCAGACTGACCGGCTTAGCATGGCCGGAGTCGGCAACTGCCCAACCCTTCTCCTGGGCCGTGATTTCCCAGACTGCTCCTGTGGGGCAGACCTGCGAACACAGCACGCAACTTGTCTCGCAGTAGCCAATTCGCGGAATCATTACCGGTGTCCACAACCCTTCGAGACCAGCCTCGGTCAACGCCGGATGTAGCGCGTTATTCGGGCAGACCTTCATGCACTCGCCGCAACGCGTACAGCGGGACAGGAAGTATTCCTCGTCAAGGGCTCCGGGCGGCCGCAGCAAACGCCCATTGCGCCCAACTGCGAACCCTGGTGTGCTCCGTAGTAGCGGAACGATGGCTGCGCCGGCAGCCAATCCGGTGACGACCTTGCGCCGCTGCAAGTTCACGCCAACCGACTTCGTCGCAGGAAAGAACTTGAACTGCAGGCCGTGCTCCGGGCACTCACCAACACAATTCAGACAGAGATGACACTCGGGTTGTCGCCATGGAACACCACCAATCGGATCGTCGCCGCCCTGGCATCGGAGCAAACAGCGGTTGCAGTTCTCACAGTGCTCGGGCGTCTTGACTAAACCAAGAATTGACCAACGAGACAGCAAGCCGAGCAATGCTCCCAGCGGACACAGCGCTCGGCACCAAAACCGGGTGACTCGAAAATTCAATGCAACGAGGAAAATGAAAATCGCTCCTAACCAAATGCCTTGGCGGAGATATGGCTGCTTAAAGCTCACAGACCAGCTTCCGAGTAGGAAATGAAACACCCTGCCTGCCTCCCGCAGACCTGCCAGGTGGCTGTGCTGCAGGGTCTTTAGAATCGCAGTCACGGCATAGTTCGTTGCGGGCAAAATAGAGAGACCCAACGAGCGCACCAAGAGTGAGAACGGATCCATCCATCCGACGATCCCCGTACCCATTACCGCTGCGATCAGGGCGGCAATCAGCAGGTAATACTTTGTGGTCTGCCAGCGCTTGTAACGATTTGACTCAATTAGCTGCTTTCCACGCTTGCGCTCAGATTTCAGACTGCCAAAAAAATGGTGAATAGAGCCGAGAGGGCAAATCCAGCCGCAGAAAAAACGTCCCAGAAAAATCGTCGGAATCAGGATCAGCAAGCTCCACACTAGTCCGTGATAGAGCGTGCCACTCGCGAGTGCATTCGACAACCCGACCAGAGGATCGAGGCGAAAGAACAAGTTAACCGGATAAGGAAGGCGGACATCGACGCCTCCCCCGCGTAGCGATCCTCGGAACTCAGTGTGCAGTAGAAGAAACAAGAAGAACAGGAAAAAAATGATCTGCGAGATGCAACGCAACCTGGTTGGCTTGAAAAAAGGCACTCCGGCACTTCTCCTCGAAACAAGGGGCGCGCAGAGCTCTCGTGCAGCCTGGAGCTTCCGTTCCCGCTCCAGTCAATGTTCCGCCGGGCTATCACTCCTTTGCTGTGAGCGGGGTCACGTGGTTTGGGCAGAGGCAGACTGGCGGATGAGCGTGCCCTTGGTGCCTAAGTTTCCTCCCGAGGCCATTGCACTCTGGACAGCAGCAATTCCAATTGCGCGAATTGTCATTACAGGGAATTTTTTTTCGCTGGGCACACCATCGGATTGTATGACTGGAAGTATTACGTCAATGAAGGTGGGAACCGTGCACTCGCGGAGGAGTCGAAGATCAATAATCTGAATGGTGGCTAGGTGACTCCTTTATCTCCCGTGCCGCAATAGCTATTCGAAGCAGGCGATAATACAAGGAGTAAGTAGCTAGTGGCCGCTGATGACTCGTCATTTTCCGCCTAAAGAGACGGGGCCGGAACCCCCGAACGATTCTGGAGGCAGCCTCGGCGGAGAGAGCATCCCATTGCAAGCCTCATTATTTCAGTCACATAGCTAAGTCTTACAGCGGCCTTCCAAAAATCTCTTGACAATTATTATAGTGTTATAGTTAAGTATAACACGATAGCGCATGGCACCGGCTACGATCTTCGACAGGGCTCCTTGGACGGATCGATCGCATCTGGCGGCCAGACGCCTCTACAAGAACAACAAGAGATTTTCAAAGGAGAGAAAAAATGAAACGCCTTCGGCTGATGCTGCCCGTTGTTTTGCTGTTGCTCTATACCATCGCTTTTGCCCAGTCCGATTCGCAGAAGTCGTTCGATCAAATGAAAGGCCTGGCGGGTTCCTGGCAGGGCCCCATAACACTCGATCCTCCGCGGGCGGACGTCAAGCCCGGCACGCTCGGACAGATCACCATGCGCGTGACCTCTCGCGGGAACGCGCTCGTACACGAAATGCAGGAAGCGGGTACCCCTCTAGACGCGACAAAGTACGATCATCCGGTCACCATGCTTTACTTGGACGGAGACAAGCTGACACTGGTCCATTATTGTGATGCGGGAAACAGGCCACGCATGGTGGGCAAGGCGGCGCCTGACGGCAAGAAAGTGGAGTTCGAGTTTGCCGACCTTTCCGGCGGCAACGAATATGGACACATGTACCATGCGGTGTTCACCTTCATCGACGCGAACCATCATGTGGAAGACTGGACGTACATGATGCCAGGAGACAAGCCTATGCATGCGCACATGGATCTGCAACGGGCGAAGTGACAGCCCTCGGCGGCCCGTTTGACAACTGCAGCGTATGAAGGCCGATCGAGGAACAACACAGAGAGACGAGAGAAGGGAGTACAGAACATGAAATCACGTCTGGCGGTTTCCGTTCTATTCACTCTGGGTGCGGCAACCTTCACACCTGACGCCACTGTGGCTTTCGGAAAACTGAGGTCGCGGGCGGAGAGGCTCCGGGGTTGCGGCGTCATACGGGGTCACCATGCTCTTACCTCGCGTGACTCTGAAGGAATGGCTACAGCGCAACCCTGCGATACAGATGCGGGTATGATGATCCACTTCGACGCTAGCATGCCTTTTCGTCCCGACTGCGTACAGGGTGATCAGCCAAGAACCGTGGGTGCAGTTTCGCCTAAGGACAAGAACGTTGAGTTGCTGGCGACAGCGAGCAAGATACTTGAAGTCCTCGATCTGATGCACATTAAATGACGGATTAACTGGAAAACAGAATGGACCGTGAGTGGAATGACAATCAGCCGATTTACCGCCAGCTTCGCGACCGTGTGATCGCGATGATCCTGGAGGGGGTGCTCAAGGAGGGGGATCCGCTGCCCTCGGTGCGCACGGTGGCAGCGGAGTACCGGGTCAATCCTCTCACGGTGCTGAAGAGTTATCAGGAACTGGTGGATGAGGAACTGGTGGAGAAAAGGCGAGGTTTGGGCATGTTTATCAAGACCGGCGCCCGCAGTCTTCTGTTACAAGGCGAGCGTCAAAAGTTTTTGGCAGAAGAATGGCCGAGAATCCAGGCCACGATTCAGCGGCTGGGGCTGACGCCGGAAGAGCTGCTCAATGGCAACAAACCTCGATCATCCAAGGAGGAAGGTTGAGATGGCGGTGATTGAAGCACGGAGTCTGCGCAAGGAGTTCGGCACCACGGTCGCATTAGACGGGATCGATCTGCGCGTTGAGGAAGGACGTATCCTCGGTCTAATCGGCCCCAACGGGGCAGGGAAGACAACGGCCCTCAATGCGATTCTCGGGTTGACATCGTACCAGGGAGAATTAAAGGTGCTCGGCCGCGATCCATGGAACGAGCGCGACCGACTCATGCGCGAAGTTTCGTTCATCGCGGATGTTGCCGTGTTGCCGCGTTGGATACGCGTCAGTCAGTTGCTGGACTGCGTTGCCGGTGTGCATCCGCGATTCGATCGCAGCAAAGCCGAGAATTTTCTTGCGAAGACCATGATCAAGTCCCAGCGCAAAGTGCGGGAGCTGTCGAAGGGGATGGTTGCGCAACTACATCTCGCGCTGGTTATGGCAATTGACGCGCGATTGTTGGTGCTGGACGAGCCGACGCTGGGGCTTGACATCCTGTATCGCAAACAGTTTTACGATTCCCTGCTGAACGACTACTTCGATGGCAGCCGGACGATTGTGGTGACGACGCATCAGGTAGAAGAGGTGCAGCACGTGCTGACGGACCTGATGTTCATCGACCAGGGACGAATTGTGCTGAACTGCAGTATGGACGAATTCGAATCGCGCTACGCGGAAGTGATCGTGAATCCGGAGAGAGTGGCAGCCGCCCGCGCGATGAGTCCGATTTACGAGCGGCAGGTGTTCGGCCGCAGTATCCTTTTGTTCGATGGGGTGGACCGTCAAAAACTCGCGGCTTTTGGGGAGGCCCGAACACCGAGCATCGCTGATCTGTTTGTCGCGGTGATGGGGAAGGAATCCGCAGCGGCACAAGGAGCGGCCAGATGAACAGTGAATCGAATGTTCTACGCGAATCGGCGCTTGGTTCGGAAAGAGTAACGGCGGAGAGCGCGTCGCCGACACATCCCTTTTACTGGTCAGTGCGGCGGGAACTCTGGGAAAACCGCTGGATCTATGTCGGCCAGCTGGCCATCGCGGCTGTTTTTTTATTGGTGTTCCTGATCAACATGACCGTTTGGTTGGCCAAAATGCGCGGCGTATCGCCGACTGACACGGAGCAGTATTGGGAAACAATTGCCCTGCCGTACAACATTGGGGCCGGCGTGATGATGGGCACCCTCATCCTGATGAGCCTGTTCTACTCAGCGGATGCGCTGTATGGTGAGCGGCGGGACCGCAGCATCCTTTTCTGGAAGTCGTTGCCGGTCTCCGATCTTACCGTCGTGCTCGCAAAAGCGAGCATTCCGCTGGTGATTTTGCCGCTGCTCACGATTGCGATCACCATGGCCATGCACGTGATCATGCTGCTTATGAGCAGCATTGTGTTACCGATGCGCGGCATGAGTGTGGCAGCGCTGTGGAGAGAGCTGTCGGTCTTTCAGATGTGGGGCCTGCTGATTTACCACATTTTCCTGGCGCATGCGATATGGCCTTTCCCGGTCTATTGCTGGCTGATGCTGGTTTCGGGGTGGGCGCGCCGCGCAACCTTGTTATGGGCAGCATTGCCAGTGATCGCAATTGGGGGTATCGAGAAGCTTGTCCTGCACACTTCGCACTTCGCTGCCATGGTTGGCAACCGCATGATCGGAGGAGGGGCGCCAACCGACGTCACATCTGGGGAGATGTTCCCCACGGGCCCCATGACACATCTGACGCCCGCGCGATACCTGAGCGCTCCAGGCTTGTGGATCGGCTTCGCCGTCGCCGTGATATTTCTTACATTGGCGGTGAGGCTGCGCCGGTATCGGGGGCCAATTTGAGCAGCGGTTGGGTGAGGCGGGGCGCACGAACGTACGCCCCCCGCTATAGGTTTTTCTTACTGGATGGTGACAGTTACCGCGCTCGAATGGCTGACGGCGCCGGATGTGCCGGTGACCATCAAGTTGACCTGCGTTGGCGTTGGTGTCATGGAACTCTTGCTTGAGCCTCCACCGCATCCGATGGCAAAAAGTGAGACGAGAAGAATCAAGCCTATCAGGCTGATCCACAGGATGCTCTTGCGAGTCAGCGATTTCTTTCTCCCGGCCGCGAGAAGTGTCCCAAATACCCCGAAACCAGGCAGAAGGGTGATCATGGCGCTCATAACGTAGCCAGTTGAGGGCGGCGTCGAGCTCGCAGAGATGGTCAACGTGGATGACGCGGAGCTCGATCCGGGCGAGATGGTTGAAGGGCTGAACGCACAACTCAAACCTGCGGGCGCCGAGCAGGTAAGGGAAATTTGGCCGTTAAATCCACCGACCGGGCTGGCACTCACCATGAGAGTAGCCGAACCTCCCTGCGTGAGGGTGGCACTCTGCGAAGAAAGGTTCAGAGAAAAGTCCGGGATTCCGACTGCGGCCGCTGGAACGATGCTCGCAAAGGCGGCGGTAGTCGTGCCGCCGGCAGGGAAGTTGGGCTGGTTGCTGCCGCCGGCAGTGATGTAGAGTGTCCCGGGATCGCCGGACGATCCGCCACCGCCGAAAGTCAGATCCCATAGTCCGGGATTCACCAGGACCTTGTTGGAACTATCAGCGAGCTGGCCGAGGAATTTTCCGGTTGTGTCGAAGGCGTTGATGGCGCCATCGCCGAAATTGCCGATCAGAATGGCATTCGGAAAGGCGCCGAAACCGGCAGGAGTTTGGACGATGCCCCAGGGGGCATTGAGTTTGCCACCTGCGGTAAAGGTGCTCACGAAGTTCCCGTTGCTGTCGAAGATGTCAACCTGCCCAAGACCGGCGCCCGGCTGCGAATCGTGCTTGGCCGCGTCCTGCATGGCGTAGGCAACGAAGACCTGGTTGCCGATCACGTGAACATTATGAGGAGCGAGGCCCGCGGGCAGGTTGGGATCGGTGAACGAGCCGCTTAACGAAGTGAGATTAAAGTTGCGATCCAGGACGTCAATTTTGCCACTATTGAAATTCGCGGCTAAAAGAAACGTGCCGTTCAGCATAGCGAGGCCTTTGTAGACTGCGCCGCTGGCGGAGTTGTCGAAGGCGATAGACGCGGTGTTGCTGGTGCCCGTCCACTCGGCGAAGATGCCATCTTCCGTGTCGTAGATGAATTGTCCCCCTCCAAAGTAGCTGCCGTTGCCGTTGGAGACGTTGCCGGTGGGACAGCCAGGACTGCAATTCCCGTTGGGATTGTGCGAGGCGCCCGGAATGGTTACAACCAGGCCGGCGTCTTTGTGACCCTGTCCATCGTAGAGTGTGGAGGTACCGCCATTGTTATTTGCGACCCAGAAATCTTGTCTCGGGAGAAAAGAGATTCCCCACGGGTTCAACAATTGGGGATCGGTGGTATTAGCGATGCCGGAAACGTTCGACACCAGGTTTGTCTGCTTGTACGCATTCTGCTGCGCCAGCAAAGACACGGGGTTCACCAGCAGTGCGAGCAGACCAGCAAATACACTCAAAGCTACTTTTTTCATTTTCCCCATCCTTTTATTTGAAAAGGTGTGCGCTGCTTCTTGAGCTAGCTTTTGACACCTGGGGATTGGATAAGCGCAAGGCGAGTTTTGTTTGGCTTGACTTGTAATTTGATTGTCAAGTTATTGTCTTGTTGAGAAGGCAATTTCGTGACAAGGTTCGTCGAGGGAGATAAAGAGCCGGGCGCGGCCGAGACATAGGGGAAGATCCAAATGTCTCAAGCCGCGCCGGATTCGCTACGAGCAGCTTTGCGGATAGTTCCTGCTTGCGATATTTAGCGATGCTTGATGAAGGTGCCGCTCTGCAATTCGGAGAACGCCTGCCGCAGTTCCTCCTGTGTGTTCATCACGACCGGCCCGTACCACGCGATCGGCTCCTCGATCGGCTTGCCGGAAACGAGGAGGAAGCGAATTCCCTCGGGCCCGGCCTGGACGATCACTTCGTCTCCGCGGCCAAACAGCACCAGCGAATGATTGCTGACGTCGTACTTGGCCGGAGCATTTGGGTCGGCCGCTTGCTCAGTGAGAACCGCGCGCGGACCGGACGCATCGCGAAATGTCCCGGAACCCTCGAACACGTAAGCGAAGGCATTCCGAGTAGTCTCGACTTTGAGCCGCTTGCGCTGGCCCGCAGGCACGAAGATGTCGAGATAACTGGGGTCTGCCGCCACGCCCTCGACCGGTCCTTTCTTGCCCCAGAACTCTCCGCAGATGATCCGGGCACGAGTGCCGTCGTCGTCAGTGACGTCCGGTATCGCGCTCGACGGAATGTCCTGGTATCGGGGATCAGTCATCTTCAGTGATGAGGGAAGATTGGCCCAGAGCTGAAAGCCATGCATTCTCCCCTGTGGATCGCCTTTCGGCATTTCCTGATGAAGGATGCCGGTGCCCGCAGTCATCCACTGCACATCACCGGCTGTCATTTTGCCTTTGTTGCCGAGGCTGTCGCCGTGTTCGACACTGCCGGCAAGCACGTAGGTGATGGTCTCGATGCCGCGATGTGGATGCCAGGGGAATCCTGCGCGGTAATCATCTGGATTGTCGTTGCGGAAATCATCCAGCAACAGAAATGGGTCGAACTCTTTGGTTTTGCCGAAGCCGAAAGCGCGCTGGAGCTTCACTCCCGCGCCTTCCATGGTCGGTTTGGGTTGAATGATCTGTCTCACTGGTCGTAGTGACATAACTGTTTCTCTTTTCTAGCGGCATAGGAGCGTCGGAAAACCTGCCGTGCCACCTAATATTTAAGCCTTAATGAATTGGGTGTCGAGAATGATGGTTACCTCGTCGCCTACCAGAATGCCGCCAGTCTCGAGGGACGCATTCCATGTCAAGCCAAAGTCTTTTCGACTGATTTTGGTGGTGGCGGAAAAGCCAATGCGAGTGTTGCCCCAAAGATCTTTTGCGGGCGGGGTTGGCCCTTCGATGGAAAAAGTCACTTTTCGCGTGACGCCGTGAATGCTGAGGTCGCCCTCAACGGCCAATTCGCCATCCCCTACGATACGAACGCGAGTGGATTTGAATGAAAGCGTGGGAAATTTCTCGGCGTCCAAGAAGTCGGCGCTCTTCAGGTGCGCATCGCGCTGCGGATCGCGGGTTTCGATGGAGAATGCATCGATGGTGGCCTCCACGCGAGACTTGGTGAGGTCGGCTTCGTCCAAAGTTAACTTGCCGGTCAGCTTGGAGAAATGGCCTTTTACGTTAGAAATCATCATGTGGCGGATCTTGAACTCGGCGACAGAATGAGCCGGATCAAGATTCCAGGTTGCAATAGAAGTTTGCGGTGTAGCCAAGGTACTCATTGCGTTTTCTCCTCTCTATCTGCATTAGATGCGTTAAGACGATAATCGGTTCAACAAATATATGTTGCAAAAAAACATCAATCTAATCCGGCGCGGATCGCGGCCAGCAGTTCGGCCAACGCCTTAAGCTGATGTTTCCCCAGGTGGCCCAATTGTTTGCGGTGCAATTGCTGGACCGGTCCGTCCATAAGAGCGAGGAGTTTGAGGCCTTCAGGTGTAATGCGGGCCATGACCATACGACGGTCCCTCGTTTCTCGCCAGCGGGAGATGAGGCCGCGCTTCCCCAGGCGATCAAGGAGGCGGGTAACGTCTGGATCTCTCGTAATCATGCGGCTGGCGATCTCACCACAAGGGAGACCGTCGGGGGCGCCGCGGAGGATGCGGAGAACGTTGTATTGGGTAGGAGATAGATCCTCGGACTTGAGCAGCAGGGCCGGAGCGCGGGAGAGCAAATCGCAAGTACGGATAAGGTCGAGAAAAGCGACTTCCTCCGGGTAAACTGGGCGACGGGGTTTCTCGCTGACTCGGGAAAGCTCAGACATACAGACAGAATTTTATTCGTTCTAACAGATAATGTCAAGACAACTACATCTGGCTACGATGGGCCGAGTTTAGCGGTGTTGGGCGAAAAATCCCGGCGATGGGTCTCGAAGGGCGGAGGGTTGGGAAGCCGATTGGGCAGAGTGTGAACTGATGACCGGCAGCGGGGCGCCGCTTTCGGGGAAGGCCTGGTGGAAATCCTTGCCCAGAAGGGCGGAGACCGTGGCCGCGATCTGCGATTGAGTGACCGCGGGAATGTTTCCGCGCTCGCCGAGGGCTTCGATATCGGGGCCGATAGCGGCAATCCAGATGTTTTCGGAGCCTTTTTCTTCGATGCCGTGTTCCTTCCATTCTTCAAGGCCGCTACCCCGGCCGTGGTCGCAGGTGATGATGAAAGTTGTCTGGTTACGGTATTCGGGCATACCCTGCATCGTCTCCCACAATTGCTGCACGAACAGGTCGAACTGGTGGGCACTTTCAAGGACCAAATCGTAGCGGCCGGAGTGGGCCCAATTATCAGTTTCACCGTAGCCGACGAAGAGCAGGCGCGGGTGAGATGACTTCACATAATCCAACAGCGGAATTTGCAGAAACGAGTCCCAGACGTCCTCATCGTCGAGGCGCGTGGTCGTGCGGTAAAGGGTGTTCAATAACTCGCCGCGGGGGGTGAGATTTCCTTTTTCCGGGAGGTCCCAGCCGGTCTGCATGATGAGATGACTGCGAGGCTGGTTGAAGATGTTTTTGAAAACCTCCCAGGTTCCGAAGACCGCGACCTGCCCCTGGAACTCAGGGAACTGGTTCATCCACTCAAAGACAGTAATGTTTGGATTTGGGCCAAACTCGTTGCTGTCGATGTGCGGATCGGGGCGACCGGTCAGCATCTCGTTGTAACCGGGATAAGAGAATGCCATGCCGTTGGTGACGTGCGCGGTGCTGCCTTTATTCTGATTGCCGAAAACCTGGCCCTGCTTTGCCACCGTGCCCCAGAGAAACGGGAACAGCATCTTCCGGCGTTGCGCGGGATCGTCACTCCAAAACTCACGGCGAAGCTTCTCAGGGCTTGCCCAAATGCCGCCGTGCTTTTCATCCAGCAGATTTGGGTCGGCGCCGGTAAACACCTCCTGCCAACGAAGGCCATCACTGACGATCAAGACGACGTTTTTGGTCTTGAGTTGCGCCCAGAGGGATTGGGCGAAAAAAGCCGAGAATAAAGTCAAAAGGGCAAACAAACGCAGCTGGGGGTGGTGGGCCAGTTTGAAATGGAAGCGAGCCAAACGCGCGTTGATTGCGTCGCTAAAAGCCGCGACGCTTCGCGCGGCTCGCCCAGATCCTTCGCTGCGCAAAAGCGGCTTGCTCAGGATGACAAAACGAACCAGTTTAGGCTCCAATAGTGTTCCTT
>DASPTU010000077.1:0-29880 GCA_035623255.1 Terriglobales bacterium
CCGACGTTGAATTTAGAAGCTCACCCGGATTCCAAGCTGTATCTCGCGCGCTTCAGAGGTCACACCGCTGAGAGGATTCGAGATGAACAGGTTGCCAAACGTTGCGGGACTGTAGAGCGCAGTTCCCCACGGATCAAGAAAATGGGGAATGTTGAATATGTTAAGGAATACGCCCTGGAGCTCAGTATTCACCCGCTCCGTAATCTTGATGTTCTTGCGGATGCTGAGATCCATGTTCCAGTAACGCAGACCGTTCAGGATACCGAAACCGCCGTCCCGGTGCGTGTCGAGCCCGAGAATCGGGTTCCGGAAGTCCATGAACGCGGCTTGCGGATTCCCAAATATGTTGATCGGCTCCCCACCTGAGCCAGCCGGTGTGGTAATGCCGCCTGGGAAGTAGTGGGCCTTCCCGGAGCCGCCGGGAATGGGGCCGATCGGGATGGCGTTCTCATTGCCAAAGAAGTTGATGTTGTCGCCGCCACCAAACTCCTGACCATCGCCGGTGGTTGTGTAGATCTCGATGGGCGAGCCGCTTCCCGCGGTGAAAACTGGCGCGAACGTCCAGCCGCCAAGGAGTCGTCCCATAAGACCATTTTGGCCCTTGTAGAACGGCGGTTGGTAGACAACGAACAAGTTGTACACGAACTTACGGTCGAAGGGTTGGCGACCGTACATGAGATCCAAATTGAAAGGATCGTCCGGTGTGTATTCGCTGGTCGCCTGGACTTCGGCTCCAGTGCCGAGCGCCTTCGAGTAGGTGAAGTTCTGCTGGAGGGTGATGCCCTTCCAGTCATTCATTTTCAGGGAAACGAAGCCCGAATTGTAGCTGCCGTGGCCGATGCTGGCATTGACGCCGACACCGGAAGAAAGCTGTCCACCACAACCGAACTCAGTTCCAGTCACGCAATTAAATGGCGTGTTCATCATGCTGCGCGGGAAGTTGAATCCGCCATTGTCCAAGTCGCTCCAGAGGCTCCAGACCTGAGCGTTGGCTAGATTGCCTCCTTCGTTGGACACCATAGCCGCGGTGCAGTTTCCAGCGGTGCACGGAAGCGCAGAGCCCTTCGCCTTGTAGCCCGCGCTGCCGTTTGCTTGCACAAGTGACGCTTCAAAGAACGGCTGCGAGGTCACTGCGCCTGCATTTCCCGCACAGCCTCCACCTGCGAGACCCTGGATACCGCCGCAGTATTCCAGGACGACGTTCTTGTAGGCTTGATCGAAGCGCTGCCCGCCAAGCGTCATCATGTATGGAACTGCGTTGATGTTGACCGGTTGATACTCGTGCGTAATTTTGCGGCCGATATATCCAAATTCCAGCGTGACCTTCTTAGCCAACTGGCGTTGGATTGTGAGGTCGAAGGAGTCGACCACGTTGGGACGGAAGTTCGGATCCAAGCTTTCGCCGGCACCGGCGGCAATTGCGTTGAATCCCGGATAGTCGGGCTGAACCAGCGTCTTAGCGGCTTGCGGAATAGGGGCCGATAGGCCATCGATGCCTACGCGGAACGCAGTCAACGGGGTGGCGCTGGCCGTCGATGAACCGCAAGTTCCGTTGCTTAGGTTGGTGAAACACTGCACGGGTTGGATAAGTCCGGTACCCAGTAGTGGCACGAGCACCAGATCCACGCCATTCAGGCGGCCATAGATTCGACCGTATCCACCACGGACGACAGTATCGTCATGACCGAAGATCCTGCCAGCCGTGGTATCGCTGTCGAAATGCGGGTTCCATGCTGCGGCAACGCGTGGGCTGAACTCGCCGTAGAAGGGATTGTAGGGGTACTTCAGGCCGTTGGCTGTATTGCCCACCAAGGCAAACCCAACTTCAGGATTGTAGACCTGGCCCTGCAAGGCGGCGGCTTCGCGCCGATGGATGTACGTCTCCAAGGAAAGCGGCTGATCTGCCTGATCCACGAGTTCAACCTGTTTCCCGTTGGCTTCGACGGGCGGCATCTCCAGCGTCCAGCCGAGACCGTACGTCAACGTAAAGGTCGGCTTCATGTGCCAGGTATCGCTGAAATACACGTTGTAATAGGGAATCGTGCTCTGGTCGAAAGCAGGAACTAAAGGCGGATTCAGCTGCAGATTCGTGCCCGAACGGGTATAGGCGATTTGCGAAATGGACACGGCGCCGAGCGTCGCCGCATACAAGGCTCCGCAGGTTTTCGGGTTGGCAAAGGTCGCGCAGAACGCTGGATCCGTACCGGTTGCGAACCCAGATCCAGCACCGCCCAATCCGAGTTGATAAACAGGCTGGTAGTTGATGCCACCACCGTTGTCGGTACGTTGATGCCAGTTGAAGTTGTGCTGATACTGGCCACCAAACTGGAACAGGTGATTACCCTTCAACATAGAAAGGTCATCACGGAACATTTGATCATGGCCGTCCCAGAAACGAGTACGCGTCTGTTGCGTATTGACGTTGTACGGAGCGAGCGCTTGCGATCTGGATTCTCCGGAGAACGGTTCGAGGGCGCCACCCAGACCGGGCAATTGAACTGTATCTCCGGCTCGATTCCAGGCCCACCAATTACGGAGGAAGCTGTAATGGAAGTCATTCGTGGTGTTTGAGGTGACGTTTGTGGTTAGACCCGCTACCAGGTACCACGGGATTTGCGGATCACCCGATTGAGAAGAAGGCACGCCGAGTTTATCACCGGTGAAAAATCCACCGATATCCACCTGGTCGATCGTGGCATTCCTGAGGTCGTAGTAGCGGTAACTGGACATGAAGTGCCATTTCGGCGAGAAATCATGATCCAGGCGCGCCACCCCGAAGTTGCTGGTCTGCTTAACACCTACGTTGGCGGCGAATCCGAGAACATTCACGCCGTCGCAGAGACTGTTCACGCACGCAGCGTTGGAGGCTGGCTCATACGTGGTCCACAGCTTTTGAACCAACGGGTCAATTCCGATACCGCGGGGATCGTTCGCTTTAAGGTTGTAGGTCTTGCCGGTGGCAGGATCAGTGATTATGCCAGCCTCCAGCGATGGAGAAGGCACATTCCTGAATATTGTCTCGGAGTTCGGATAGCGAAACCCCTCGAAGTTGCCGAAGAAATACGTCTTCCCACCCAAAATATCCTTCGAGACAATCGGTCCTCCCAAAGAACCCCCAAACCGGCTGTAATGGAAGGCGGGTAGCGGAATCTTGCTGAAGTTATTGTCCCAGGTATTCGCCGACCAGTTGTTATCCAGATAGTACTCGTAAGCTGTGCCATGCCAAGTGTTGGTGCCGCGTTTCGTAACAACTTTCACTTCGGCGCCGGCGGAACTATTGAAATCGGCAGTCTGGTTGGCCGTGTTGACCTTGAACTCCTCCACGCTATCGGCGGGAGTCGGCATCACACCGGTCGGTCCTGCAGCCACACCAAAGCTCTCGTTGGCCAGGCCGCCCGTCGGATCGCCGGCGTATGTCGTCGTGTAAACGCTCATACTGCCGTCCATGTCGTTGGTGTTGTTGCCACCATCCAAGGAGAAATAGCTTTGGTCAACCACGGCGCCAGCGACGCTGCCGTCGGGGCTTACGCCAGGCTGCATTTCCACAAACGTACTCACGTCGCGGCCGATTGTCGGAAGAGACTCCAACGCTACCGCCGGAACCGTATTTCCAACCGTCGAGTTCATCGTTTGCAATTCCGTACCAACCGCGCTTACCTCGACCTCAACGGCCGTCCCGCCAACCTGCAGGGAGGTATTGAAGGTGGTTGCCTGTCCAACCAGCACTTGAAGATTGGGAGCCTTCGTGGTGGCAAAACCTTGCTTGGTGATCGTAATGTTGTAACTGCTTGGGGCGACGTCGACAAACACGTAGTGTCCGGCGTTGTTGGTTGTGGCGGTCCGCGCCGTCCCAGTGACCGCATCCGTCAATGTTACGGACGCATTATTTACCACGGCTCCTGAAGGGTCGGTAACCGTACCGGCAACCACACCATTATTAGCGGTTTGCCCCCAAATAAGATGAACGCTCAAGCAGAGTACGAAGAGGACAAACAGGGATTTCACGCTATACAGACGCATTGCTTCCTCCTACCTGGAGATTGGAATCGCCTAGCAATAAGCCGACACTGCCCGATAGACTCCGGCAACGGCCGGATTCGAATGCGAACACAAGCAGCCCTCAGATTTTTTCCATTCTTTCGAACCTAGGAACAGCCCCACACGAGAAACGGTAGCCTGGCACTTACCTCAATCATGCTGAACAACTCTTGATACAGCCCACAGCAAAGTAGTTCTTAGTAGCAGAAAAACTGCAAACACGTACGGCAGGATAATGCCGGGTTCAGTGCAACTGTCTATCCAAACAAATGTTTACAAGCCATGTTATGTTTTTGTATTAGTTACGGCGTTACAAGCAGAGGGAGTCTCCGATTTGATGGAGGTTTTGATGGTAGGAATATGGTTTTCTGTAGGTAAAACAGAATGGTTTCAGCAGGTGGTGGGCCCTCCAGGATTTGAACCTGGGACCAATGGATTATGAGTCCACTGCTCTGACCGCTGAGCTAAGGGCCCATCAAGGCCAATCTAACACGGGGACGGAAAAACCACGTCGAATCTGCTGAAACCTAATCTAACACCCCTTCGATCGTCACTTCCGCAAATTACCGAAGTTTCTCCTCGCGCTCGTAAGCGATTGTCCCTGTGGTAATTAGCTGCTATTTCTTAAGGTTCGGCTCCTGTCTTTGCTCACGGGAGTGGGGGCCACGCAACCCATGGGAAGTGAATTAGCAGGTCCGGCACAATCGTGGAGAAAACTGTCTGCGGAAGCCAAGGCCTTCATCGGGCTGATCGTGGTCGCAGGCACGGCCGTTTTCCTCTACGGAACGCTTCGTCCTTCCAGTCGGAACATATCAGAATTCATTTGCTACCTGGGAATCGCCATCCTGGCCTCGCGTCTAAAAGTAAAGCTGCCGGGTATCGCGGGGACGATGTCGGTGAGCTTTCTCTTTATTCTGCTGGGCATCCTGCAACTAAGCTTCACCGAAACTCTGATTCTGGGCTGCGCCTCGACACTGGTGCAGATGCTCTACCCAGACCGGCCGAGCGCGGTTCAGGAAACGTTCAACTTGTGCTCTGGCGCGCTCTCGACAGCCCTGGCATATCATGCGTTTCACCTGGCGCAGTCGCATCACCTAGTTGAGAGCCAGGTTTTGGCATTAGGCATCGGGGCCTCGGTTTATTTTGTAGCGAACACCGGCTCGACAGCGACGGTCATTTCTCTGACCGACCACCGATCACTCAAGCAGATTATCGTCGAGTGCTATTTCTGGTCGTTTCCTTATTACTTAGTCGGTGCGGCGATTGCCGGTTTCATTGGCTGGCTTGATGAAACGTTCAATTGGGAAACGTCATTGCTGGTCGCGCCGATCATTTGGGTCATCTACCGGTCTTATCGCCTTTATCTGGGCAAGCTGGACGCCGAGAAGCATCACGTAGAGGAAATGGCAAACCTGCACCTGCGAACGATCGAAGCGCTGGCACTGGCGATCGAGGCAAAAGATCACACGACGCACGATCACCTGCAGCGGGTCAGGGTCTATGCCATCGAGGTTGCGAAAGAGTTGGGCCTCGCGGGCGGGGAAATGGAAGCCCTGCAGGCCGCCGCGTTGCTCCACGATATCGGCAAGCTCGCGGTGCCTGAACACATCATCTCCAAGCCGGGGCGGCTCACGCCGGAAGAATTCGAGAAGATGAAGATACACCCCGTGGTCGGTGCCGAGATTCTGGAGCGCGTGCGCTTCCCTTATCCGGTGGTACCGATCGTGCGAGCGCATCACGAAAAATGGGACGGCTCAGGCTACCCGCTTGGGTTGAAAAACACAGAGATCCCTCTTGGAGCCCGCATTCTCTCGGCAGTCGATTACATGGATGCACTCGCGTCGGATCGACAGTATCGGCGCGCTCTACCACTGGAAGAAGCTGTGAAAAGGCTGGCAGCCGAGTCGGGGAAATCCTTTGATCCGAGAGTCGTCGAGGTTCTGCTGAAGCATTACCGGCAATTAGAGAAGCGGGTCCACGCCCAAGTGGCCGCCGAAGGAGAGCTGCAGCTCTCAACCGCAATGAAGATTGAGCGAGGCATCGCTCCCGCCGCCGGATTCGAGAAGAGCGCAGTCAAGACCGGCCCTGGCCAAGAAGCCAGTTTCCTGGCTTCGATTGCGGCGGCGCGGCAGGAGGCTCAGACACTATTTGAGCTCAGCCAGGATCTAGGTGCATCGCTCAGCTTGGGTGAGACGCTTTCGGTCTTCTCCGTCAAGCTGCGGCTACTGGTTCGGTACGACGCCATCGCCATTTATCTGCGGCGCAATCAGGAGTTGATTCCCGAGTACGTCAATGGCGATAACTTCCGGCTCTTTTCTTCCTTGCGAATTCCGGTGGGGCAGGGGCTTTCCGGCTGGGTGGCACAAAACAAGAAACCCATCATCAATGGGAATCCTTCGGTTGAGCCGGGATATTTAAATGATCCGACAAAGTTCAGCACATTGCGCTCGGCTCTGGCGGTTCCGCTGGAAGGCGTCGCGGGCGTGATCGGCGTGCTGGCTCTGTATCGCGGAGAGCGTGATGCATTCACTTCCGATGATCTGAGAATTCTGCTTGCCGCCAGCTCGAAGATGGCATTGGCCATTGAGAATGCCCTGAAATATCAGCAAGCGGAGAGTTCTGCGACAACCGATTATCTGACCGGTCTGCCGAACGCGCGATCCTTGTTTCTCGAACTCGACCGTGAGCTCGCACGCTGCAAGCGCGATGAAAGCTCACTCACTGTCATGGTTTGCGATATGGACGGTTTCAAGCAAATCAACGATCGCTTCGGCCACCTGGAGGGCAATCGTGTATTGCGTTTGTTTGCCCAGGCGCTGAAAGAAAGCTGCCGCGAGTACGACTACGTGGCTCGCATGGGTGGAGACGAGTTCGTTGTGATCGCTCCGGGTCTACCGTCCGAGGCGGCCGTGAAGCGGGCGGACCAGATCAGAGCGCTGGCCAAACAGGCAGGACTGGAGGTTTGCGCCGAAGATATTCTTTCCCTGAGCGTCGGACAAGCTGTGTATCCCACTGACGGCAGCGACGCGGAAGCGCTTTTGGCAGAAGCTGATCGCCGCATGTACATGGAAAAACAGCAACAGCCTGCCCGCAAGAACCGTCGCTTGCATCCGCGTATCCGTTGCCGAGCGACGATTGAACTGCAAGCTGAGAATGTAGGCCCCGTCTTCGGCACATTGACTGACATTAGTATGGGCGGGTGTTACGTGGAAACCAGCGCTGTACTGTCTCCTGGCTCCAAGCTGAAGTTGATGTTTTCTGACAACCATGAGCCGTTGACGGTCGAGGGCTCGGTGACCCGGATGGATCTGGGTTCGGGCGTAGCTGTGCAGTTTAAAGAATTAACCCGGGAAGATCGAAATCAGATGCAACGGATTCTGGCGCTTGCGCAGAAAACCACGACCTCGTACGAGAACCAGTACATCAGGCTCTTGAATCGCTGATCCTCAGCCCGCCGAGATAATCATTTCTTAATCGCGACGCCTGACCGAATTGCTTTTGGCGGCTGCCCGGTTTACATTTTGGTTATTAATGAGCACCTATGGGAAATTTGTTGCAGAACTGCTCTCAGCCGAGAAGGATACCCGGTTCAACGGCCACTCTATGGTCGACCCGCTCCGCCGAGTAACCGTCTGCTCGCCGAAAATCGCGGGCTGGAACAAGCCGGAGCGTGTTGCCAGGTCGAAAGACCTGGGATTTCTGCGGCCGCCAGACTACGCGAAGGCGCAAGCCCAACATGAGGCTCTGTGCCACCAACTGAAATCTGCTGGGGCCGAAGTGCTGGAACTGCCGCCGAGCCATGAAATCACCCTGGACGCCGTCTATGCGCATGATGCCGCCTTGCCTACGGATTATGGGCTTATAGTAATGCGGCCCGGCAAACCGAATCGTGTGCCGGAGGGCAAATGGCAGAGCATGTTTTGGACGATGATGGGTATCCCAGTACTGGCCAAAATCACTGCTCCGGGTACAACCGAGGCGGGCGACATTGTCTGGCTCGACTCCAAGACGCTCCTCATTGGCCGCGGATATCGAACCAATGCAGCGGGAATCTCCCAGGTCCGAGCGCTGCTCGCTGCAAAAGGCATTGAGGTGATTTCGACCCCACTGCCACACGGTGCAGGTGCGTCAACTTGCTTGCATCTCATGTCGCTCATCAGCCTGCTCGACGAGCACATTGCTCTGGTGGACTTGCCGCGGTTGGCCGTGGAAACCGTGGAGTTGCTCAAAGAGCGCGGGTATGAGCTTATCGAGATTGACTACTCTGAAAGCCAGACATTGGCGTGTAACGTGCTCGCATTAGGAAAAAGACGACTGCTGGCGTTGGAAGAGAATGCCAAGACCAACGACAAGCTTCAGGCTGCCGGGTTCGATGTGCGGACGTTTCCCGGTTTTGAATTGTGCATCAACGGCGCCGGAGGGCCGACGTGTTTAACCAGGCCCATACTTCGGGAGTGAAACTGGCTTGCCTGGGGTTAAATGGCCCCGCGAAAATGGGGCCGGCTCGGGTCTTCCGCACGCGGATTTGCTTAAAACGTTATTGCAAATTGGCGTACTCTGCCTGGGCTTCTTTCAGCACGCGTATATCGGGTCCGGCGTCCTTCCAGAGAGTAAAGAAGTCCCTGTAAGCAGCCATTGCTCGTACGCGCGCCGCATCTGCATCGGCGCCGCGTGAGGAACGCGATTGCAAGGCGTTAGCACGCGCGACTCCGAGATGCGCCAGGGCGCCAGTCCAACAACTCCATACTATGCCGCTGTGATCGAGGATCTTCTGGAACTCGCCTGCAGCAGCACTACCCTGCCCAGCCGCCAGATATGCTTCACCGCGTACGTAGGTGGAGTATAGACAGGAGATATTGGCGACGAAGCCGATCTGGGATAACTCGATGGCGCCAGTAGAACCTTGTAGCTCGTTCACAGCTGCCGCAGGATTTTTCTGATCCAGTGCCACCTGGGCCCGAATCGCAGGCAGCCACACCAATTGCACTTGCGTATCGAGAGGGAAACGCCTGTTCAAGTCCTGAGTGAGTGATTCCGCCCGTGCCGGATCGCCTGCCATGGCATATGCCAGCGCAGCTTCAACCTCGACACCCTGGCTGGCCGGATTGAGCTTAATGCCGTCTGCCGCCGCCTGCCTCGCGTTCGCGGAGTTTCCAAGAGCAGCCTCACGCAGCGCAGCATTCTCGTGCCACACCGCGCCATTTTCTTTGCTGTCCGTACGTATGGCAGAATCGACCGCACGTCTAGTCAGTTCCCGCGCCTTGCCCAGTTGACCTTTATAGGCGGCGGAGTCGGATGAGAGAGCCAGCCCAAAGGTTTCATACTCAGGGTGGTCTGCAAACCAGCGTTCCTGTTGTCCCATGGCGCCAGAATCTGCTCGAAGAAACCCAAGGGCGTAGAGAGCGCTGTGAAGTATAGGATCATCCAGCTTCCGTGTTTGTGCCTGCTGGATTGTTTGCAGCGATTTATCGAAGCGCTGCAGGCTTAGCAAACAGTTGCCGAGATCGATATAGGGAGCGACGTTGTCGGGGGCGAGGTACAAGCTCCTGTTATATGCCTCCTCTGCTTTTTCGTATTGTCCTTGCGCGCTGAACACGTTGCCGAGGGAGAGGTGTCCTCGATAATCCCGCGGAAAACTAGTGACCTGCTCCTGATACGCCTGTTGGGCCTTGTCTAGCTCTCCGGTTACATTCGAGTAGTAGTCCGCCGTGATAGCAAGTCGTTCGCGCTCACTGGCATGGCCCCGCAACTCGAACGCCTTAGAGAAGTACTCGCTAGCGCGACCGAGTTGTGCCAAGCCGAAGTAGTCCGAGCCAATTGCGCGATAGCCCATGGCGAAGTTGGGATCGAGTTCGATGGCGCGTTGGTGAAACGGTAACCCTGCCGCCGTACTCTGCTCTCGCTCCGCTTTTTCTCCCTGGCTATAGGCTTTCAAAGCTTCAAGCGAAGGGGTGGTGGCTTCTACCAAGGGAACGTCGAATTTTTGCACAGTAGCGAGGGACTCGCCTAGTTGGCCACGGAGCTTGGCGGCCGCCTCACCCAAAGCGTCGAGAACCCTTTCCTTCCCTACCGCTGTGACCTGCTGCTGGGCAAGCACATCGCCGGTTTGGCAATTCACTGCCTTCAGGCCAAGCACGTATTGGCTGCCCAACCCGGCAATTGATCCAGCGATGAAAACCTTGCTTCCGGCTCGTTGGCAAAGCTCACGAGCCACATCGGGCGTGAGGGGAACACCCGCGGGACGAGCCATCAATTGCAACGTCGCGGCAACTTTGTTGTCGGACAGCACGTTGAGGAAAGGGGACTGGTTCAAAGCGACACTGAGCGCCTGCTTGAGCGTGTCATCGAAAACCGGGTCCCCTGTGCTGTTGGCGAAGTCAGCGAGAACAATGGTGTCCTTGTCGGTGAGGGGCTTTACCCGCACCGAATGGTAATAAAGCCCTCCTATAGAAAAAGCAAGGACGACCAACACCGCTGGAATAACGATCTTCCACACTTTTCGGTTGGCCGGTGCCGCTGTTCCCATGGCCGGGCGGGATGAGGAATCGGCCACCACGAGCGAAGGACGCGAGGACGGCGCGGTTCGGGAGGACGTTGTCGGAGAGGTGCTATCAACAACGACTGGCACAGCTCCAGAACTGATTGTGACAGCTCTCCCGGATTCGGTATCACGCTTCAGGCGCTGCAACTCCGACCGCATGTCGGAAGCGTGCTGATAGCGAAGGTTACGGTCCTTCTCAAGGGCGCGGTTGATGATTCGCTCCAGTTCCGGAGATATGTTCAAATTCAACCGCACAGGGGTGACCGGGGTTCGGTTCAGAATGGCCTCAAAAATCTCCGCTGTACTATCGCCGCGAAAGGGAACCTGTCCGGTCGTCATCTCATAGAGGACTGCCCCGAATGAGAACAGGTCCGTACGGGGATCCAAGTCTTTCGCGCGCGCCTGCTCCGGCGACATGTATGACACGGTACCGACCGCTGCACCCGGACTTGTAAGATTTGGATCGGCTGTGTCGGTCGCCGTGGCCTCTGCGGCGGGCTTGGTAGTCGGGCCGAAGACTTTTGCCAGCCCGAAATCCAGAATCTTGGCGTGCCCACGTTTGGTGACGAAGACATTTGCCGGTTTTATATCGCGGTGAACGATGCCCACCGAATGGGCCGCATCCAGCGCGTCCGCGATTTCGATGCCAAGCGACAACACGGTTTCCATCTCCAGCGGACGGTTGCCAATCGTATTTTTGAGTGTCGAACCGTCCAGGAACTCCATGACGATGAATGCTTGATGGTCCTGCTCCCCAATATCATGAATCGTGCAGATGTTTGGATGGTTGAGTGCGGACGCAGCCTGAGCCTCGCGCTGAAACCGCGCGAGCGCCTGTGGGTCTTTACCAATTTCTTGAGGTAGAAATTTCAGGGCGACGAAGCGATGCAGGCGAATATCCTCTGCTTTGTACACTACACCCATGCCACCGCCGCCGAGCTTTTCAAGGATGCGGTATTGAGAGATGGTTTGGCCTACCATTGGGCTCAAATCTTAGGACTGGAAATTGGGCAAGTCAATGCAAGCAGTCCACATCGTGATAAACGACTAGTTGGTCCCGCCCAACGAATTCTTCGAACACAAACTGTTAGAATCATAAAGCGATGGTTCTCCCCTTCGTTCGCGATCTCTTCGCGGACGTGGAAAAGTTACCTGCTTTTGCGCGTGTAGCCTCCCATCTAAAAGAGGGCACGGAGCGGATTGGTGTTTCTGGTCTAACTCCTACTGCTAAGGCTCTTCTGCTGGTTTTACTGGAACGCGCCGCCGGCCGACCGCTCATTCTTGTGGTAGCCGATAATCGGGCGGCCGAGGACCTGGTCCCGGTTCTGCAGGCATTTTACGAACTGATCGGAGGGAATGACCCTAGCTCGATTGTTTCGTTGCCCACTCGAGACGTCCTGCCATTCCAAAACCTGTCACCGCATCCGGAGATTCAGGAAGAACGCGCCGTCACGCTCTGGAAATTAGCGACCGGGGCAGTTTCGATCCTCGTTTCCCCGATTGCGTCTACGGCTCTGCGGCTACGTCCGGCGGAGTACTATGCCGATCTGGCGTGCGTCGCGCGAAGGGGAGAAACAATCGACATCGATCCACTTTTGCGACACCTCAACACCGTTGGTTACATTTCGACCGATGTCGTGGAGATGCCTGGCGAGTATGCGCTGCGCGGCGGGATCCTCGACGTTTATCCACCCGAAGCTGACCGCCCGTTGCGGATCGAGTTCTTCGGCGATGAGGTGGAGTCGATCCGCAAATTCGATCCTGCGACGCAACGCTCGTCGAACCCGGTGGAGGAAGCGTTGCTTTTGCCTCTCACCGAGACTCCGGTCAGCGAAGACTTGCTCGGCGCCATTCATGCGCGGCTTTCGGGCAAGCGCATCACTGGGGCTGAGGAAGTTGTAGAGCAGGCAGTGCGCTCTGGCGGCGTCACGGTTTTTCCCGGGTGGGAATTTTATGCTCCGGTAGCTGGGGCTGATCGTAGCGTCTTTGACCTGATGCCGAATGCTGCGGTTCTGGCGGACGAACCGGACACGATCCGGGACGAATTCGACAAAGTCTGGTCACGGATCGAAGACGCTCATGAGCGCAGCGGCGTCGGGAACCTCGTGCGGCCGACCGATCTCTATCTTTCCCCCGAAAGCTGGTGGCAAAAATTAACCACGCTACCCGGCGCCAACCTCGAGCATCTTGAGATTTCACGCCCTGGAGAGGGTGAAGCAATCAGCTTCCATTCTCAGCCCGCGCAGCGCTTCCATGGCTCCGTTACCGCTCTGCTCGATGAAGTCAAAAAACAGATGGCCGAACAAAATCGGGTGCTGATTGCTGTGCCGAACATAGGCGAGGTTGAGCGATTGGCGGACCTGTTCAGCGAAAACAGCCTTTCTTTTCGGCTGGGCAGCCGTACGCGTGGTGGCGAAAGCTATGCCGACGAAACCGCGTATTTTGCCGGTGAGATCCTAACAACGACGTTGGCCAAAGCTTATGTCCCGGACGGAGTGGTCCTGCCTGAAGCACACCTGACGATTTTCGGCGCTCGCGATCTGTTTGATGAATCTGAAGCCGTGGTTTCACGTCCGCAGAAGTACAAGTCGAAGACCTCAGCATTTCTCTCAGATTTTCGCGACCTGCAGGTTGGCGATTATGTAGTGCACGTCGAGCACGGGATTGGGCAGTACGGAGGTTTGAAAGAGATCAATCAAGGGGACGGCAGCTCTGAGTTCATGCTGCTGGAGTATGCGGAAGGCGCTCGCTTGTATGTGCCGCTCACGCGGCTTGATCTGGTGCAGAAGTATCGCTCGTCAGAAGGGGCAAAGCCCGCATTGAATCATTTGGGGACGGCGGCCTGGGCCAAAACCAAGGCTCGCGTTCGCACGGCCATGAAAGACATGGCCGATGAACTGCTGAAGCTCTATGCCCAGCGCAAGGCTGCGGAGGGCCACGCGTTTTCTGCCGACAATCAATGGATGCGCGAGTTCGAGGATGCTTTCGAATACAGCGAAACCGAAGACCAGGACCTGGCAATTGTTGATGTCAAGCGTGATATGGAATCGTCGCAGCCGATGGATCGCCTGCTCTGCGGCGATGTCGGTTATGGCAAGACGGAAATCGCTATGCGCGCAGCATTCAAAGCCGTGAATGACAACAAACAAGTGGCCGTGCTCGCCCCAACAACGGTGCTTGCGTTCCAGCATTTTGAAACATTCAAGCAACGATACGCTGCGTTTCCGGTCAGCATCGAGATGATCAGCCGCTTCCGCAGCGCGCGACAGCAGAAAGAAATTCTGCAGAAAGTCGAAGCCGGAAAGGTCGACGTCCTGATTGGCACGCACCGCCTGCTCTCGAAGGACATCAAGTTCGCCGACCTGGGCCTGTTGGTTGTGGATGAAGAGCAACGTTTTGGCGTCCGCCATAAAGAACGCTTGAAGCAAATGCGGAAAGAAGTGGACGTGCTAACTATGTCAGCTACGCCCATTCCGCGCACGCTGCACATGTCGCTGGTCGGGCTGCGCGATATGAGCGTGATCGAAACGCCGCCCAAAGACCGTATGGCGATTCAGACCGTGGTCGCCAGCTGGGATGAGAAGCTGATCCAATCGGCCTTGCAGCAAGAACTCGATCGCGGCGGGCAGATCTATTTCGTGCATAACCGCGTTGAAAGTATCTGGGAGATCGCCGCCAAACTGCAGCAGCTTGTGCCGCGTGCCCGCATCATTGTCGCCCATGGACAGATGCCTGAAGGGGAGTTAGAAAAAGTGATGCTGAAATTCATGCATCACGAAGCGGATATCCTGGTAGCCACAACCATCATTGAAAACGGACTCGATATCCCGCTGTGCAACACCATCATCATCAATCGGGCTGACCGCTTCGGACTTTCCGAGCTTTATCAGTTGCGTGGGCGGGTGGGCCGCTCCAACCGTCGCGCCTACGCCTATTTACTGATTCCCGCCGATGTCGAGCTGACCCCTATTGCGCGCCGCCGGTTGGCCGCGCTGAAAGAGTTCTCTGATTTAGGCGCGGGTTTCAAAATCGCCGCCCTTGATCTTGAGTTGCGCGGCGCCGGCAATCTGCTCGGCGGCGAACAGAGCGGCCATATCGAAGCCGTTGGTTTCGAACTTTACACGCAGATGCTCGATCGTGCGGTTCGCGAAATGAAGGGCGAGGCTGCTCCTGAGGAAGCCGAAACCCAGCTTAATCTTGGATTGAATATTCGCATTCCGGCAGATTACATAAAGGAAGAGAACCAGCGCCTGCGCATGTACAAACGCATCGCCGGAATCGAAACTGAATCGCAGCTGAGTGATGTGGAGAGCGAATTGGAAGACCGCTATGGCGAGCCCCCTACTGCAGTCCGGAATTTGCTGGAATATGCCTCACTCAAGCTGCTGGCGAAGAGAGTGGGTGTGACCGGGATCGAACGCAAGCGCGAGCTGATGACGATCAAGTTCCGGCAGAATGCGGTCGTTGACCCCGGCAAGCTGGCGCGCTTTGTTTCCTCCCAGCGTGGCGCGCAGTTTACGCCCGATGGGATGCTCAAATTCACTTTGAAGACGCTGGGCGCCGTGGAAGTGCTTGGCCAGCTAAGAGCTCTGCTCGGGCAACTTGCAATGGAGATCCCTGAACCAGCCTCGACTCCTTAAAACACGTTGTAAGACAAATTGCGGTCAGCTTCCAGCTCTGGGATGACTATCACTTCCGAACTCGTTCCCACCAGTTTCAGTCTCGCTGCAGTGTTTTCGTGGGGCACAAGCGACTTTCTCGGCGGATATGCCGCGCGGCGTGCGAATGCATTTTTGTTGACTACGGTCGCGCACGCGAGCGGCCTTGTGCTCATCCTAATTCTTGCACTGGCCGCTCACGCCCATTTTCCCTCGGCACGCAGCGTTCTATGGGCGATAGCGGGAGGCGTATCTGGAGGTGGCGCCCTGGCACTTTTCTACCGCGCGCTGGCGACCGGCAGAATGGGACTCACCGCTCCCGTTGCCGCAGTACTTGGCGCGGCTGTACCAACGATATTCGGAATGGCCACAGAAGGCATTCCGGGCGTTATCCAGGTCGTTGGTTTTGCCGTCGCCGCGTGTGGCATTTGGCTGATCTCGCGCGCCGAGGATGGCAGCGGTCCCAAAGGAATCGGGCTCGCAACAATCGCTGGGATCGGCTTCGCTGGGTTCTACCTCTGCATCTCGCAGGCGAAAGATGGGTCCGCCTTGTGGCTGGCGGTGTTGTCCCGATCCGGTGCGCTGGCAGTTACGGGCACAATCGTTGTCTTCCAACGGAAGTTTAACGACATCACCTCGGCTGGAATTCGATGGGGACTACTCGCAGGCTGCCTTGACGTTTCGGGAACTGCCCTTTTTGTGCGGGCCACTCAGACCGGACGGCTGGATTCGGCTGTGGTCCTGACATCTCTGTACCCTGCTGTGACCGTATTGCTCGCGCGCCTGGTTCTTCACGAGCACTTTACACGCTGGAAAGCAGTCGGTATGTTTGCCGCGCTGGTGGCAGTGCCGATGATCGCCAGCGGATAGTCTTTCTGTCCGCGGCAAAAACGGCGAGACAACAATCCTACTGGTAACATTCCATCGTGGCCCTGATCGAGATTCGCAATTTGATAAAGGTCTTCCCTCTCGGCGAATCCATGTTCGGCGCAAGCGCTACCGGGCAGATTCGCGCGGTCAATAACGTCTCCCTCGACATCGAAGCAGGAGAGACGCTGGGGCTGGTAGGAGAATCGGGGTCGGGGAAGAGCACACTTGGCCGCCTCATCCTGCGCCTGATTGAGCCAACGTCGGGATCGATTTTGTATCAGGGCCGGAACCTCCTGGATGCGAACCATGCTGAAATGCGAGCGCTGCGCCGGAATATGCAGATCATTTTTCAGGATCCGTTTGGTTCGCTCGACCCGCGTTTGCGTGTGGAACAGATCATTGCCGAACCATTTTTGATCCACGGAGATGGGAACGGGCAGCGAATAACGACAAGCGCGCGACGCGACCGCGTGGGGGAGATGCTGAAAGCGGTCGGGCTCGATGACTCGGTGAGACAGCGCTACCCTCACGAGTTCAGCGGCGGTCAGCGGCAGCGGATCGGGATCGCGCGAGCCCTGGCGTTGCGTCCCAAGTTTATTGTGGCGGATGAGCCAGTCTCGGCGCTTGACGTCAGCGTGGGAGCGCAGATTGTGAATCTGATGGCGCAATTGCAGCGTGATTTCGGCCTGACATACCTGTTTATCTCGCACTCCATGCCAGTGGTCCGGTATCTCGCTACCCGAATCGCAGTCATGTATCGAGGAAAAATCGTTGAAATCGGCTCAACGCAGCAGGTCACAGAGCGCCCACGGCATTCTTATACTAAAAGCCTGCTTGAAGCTACCCCCGAAGTATCGATCTGATTTTGATGTTGCGACACCGGAAAGTCATTCCCAGTGCAGCTGATGTCAACGTGTACAATCGCTGTTCTGCCCGATGAACCATCCATCTCGCAAATTAATAATCGCGATCGACGGCCCGGCGGGAGCCGGAAAGAGCACAATCGCGTCGCGCCTGGCTCGCAAACTGGGATATGTAAATCTTGAGAGCGGAGCAATGTATCGTGCGCTGGCGCTCAAGGCTATTCTGAATGATGTTTCATTTGGGGACGAAGATGCACTCCTAAAGCTGGCCCAGGACTCCCGTATTCAGCTCGAACCTGCCGCAACCGGAAACCGCGTTTTGCTTGACGGGCAGGACGTTACCCAGCGCATCCGCGAAACTGATGTCACCGAGGCGGCCTCGCGGGTTTCAGTTCATCCCAAAGTACGAGAGTGGATGGTCGCGCAACAGCAGGAAATGGGTGCAGGCGCGGGAGTGATTATGGAAGGACGCGATATTGGAACCAAAGTGTTTCCCAATGCCGACGTAAAAATCTTTCTTGACGCTGACCCCGTCATTCGCGAGCAGCGGCGATTGCGACAATTGGACCTTCGAGGAGCCGCTGCCGATATGAGTGCAGCCGAACTCCGGATGAGGGACCAACGCGACAGGACACGCGCGGCCTCGCCGTTAGTGGCCGCTCCTGATGCACTGCGGCTTGATTCCACCACTATGTCGGAAGATGAGGTTCTGGAGCGCGCCGAGGAACTGATTCGCAAGAAGCTAGAAAGCTGACTTGCCCTGCCTGCGGTCAGATGGGCTGCCATAAGACACCTGGTATCGATGAGCCTCTATGTTTCCCAAGTCGGGAAAAACTGGCCGAATCCTTTTATTCCTCACAGACAGTAAGCTCAGCCGATTGTTATATCCAAAGATGTCTCCCCTTCAGGCTGGGCCCGCCGCGTTGAAAATCCATTCCTGGCGGCAATACTATGGCTCGCCTCAGTCGTTACTCTTCGCTTCTCGGTATTCGAAATGTCCAGAGACTCTCGACCCCTTCTAAACCAGTTTTCGCCATAGCAATTGTGGCAGCACTTCTGCTGCTCTGTGCCGCTGTGGCACAGGACGCCTCTACCGGGGCGCTAAAGGGTACAGTTCTGGATGCAACAGGGAGTGCCATCGCTGATGCGACCGTTGTGCTCATTAATGTTGCCAATGGATTCCGCTATTCGATCGCGACCGATCCACAGGGACGCTTTGCCTTCGATTTGCTGCCGCCCGGAGATTACACCGCGCGGGCCACGGCAACTGGAATGTCTGCGCAAATCTCTCCGAAGCTGCAGATCGCAGTCGGAGGAATGACCGAGCTGCAATTCAAGTTGAACGTGGCCGGAGCCCAGGAAACGGTCAATGTCTCAGGCGCGCCCCCAACCGTGGATACCCAGGCCACAGCGGTATCGTCGTGGATCGAGACCCGTGCTATCGATGAGTTGCCCCTCGACGGACGGCGGTTTACTGATTTAGCTCTCATGACGCCCGGCGTTACGCAGGACCCGCGGGGGATGACTTCGGGATCGAATGGAGATTTGGCTTTTGGCGGAATTCGCGGGTTCCAATCCAGCTATTTGGTCGATGGGGCGGACAACAATAATGCTTTCTTTTCGGAGGCTCGCGGCCGCTACCGCGCTCCCTACCAGTTCTCCAACGAGGTAGTGCAGGAATTTAGGGTCTCTTCCAATACCTATGGGGCTGAACTGGGACGGTCCGGAGGCGCCGTGGTCAATGTGGTAACGAAATCCGGATCGAATCAGGTTCACGGCAGCGATTTTTACTTTCTTCGCGATAGCAGCTTCGGTGCAACACATCCTTATCTGGACTTCAAGCCACACGACCAGCAGCAGCAGTTCGGATTGACGTTAGGAGGGCCAATCCAGCGAAACCGCACTTTCTTCTTTACCGGATTTGACCAGCACATCTTTCGCGTGCCGATTGTGGTGCGATTTTTAAATGGTGCTTCGCAGGTGGTTCCGCAGGCTGGACTGGGACCGTACTCTCCCGGCGACTACGAAAACGACGACGTGGGCCTGGTCTTCAACGCCGCACATAAACTGTCTAACTTTGCCGGTTCCTATCCGGCGCGCATGTTGGGAAATGCTGGATTTTTCAAACTCGACGTTGCACTGACGCCGCATGAGGCGCTTTCGGCACGTGTGAATACCTCACGCTATTGGGGACAAAACAATGTCTTTCTGGATCCGGCAAGTCCACTGAGCACATTCGCCACCAGCGACAATGGCCAGGAGCAAGTGGCCACGGAAACCGCGTCAATTTCATTGACCAGCGCGTTTTCATGGCGCCTGATAAGTCACTTACGGGCACAGTTCTCGCGGGATTTGCAGCAATCGAGCAGCAATAGTCGCGAACCGCTCACACGAATCGAAGATGTTATTGACGGCTTCGGGCGCTCGTCGATTTTGCCGCGGCAAACCCGCGAGCATCGCTTGCATGTAACTGACACGATCAGCCTGGAAGGGCCCCGCAACTCCTGGAAGCTCGGCGGCGATGCGTTACTCACGTGGATATATAACTTCTTTCCCTCAGAATCTGGCGGCGAATATATTTTCGATCCGATCAAGGTAAATCCATTCACTTTCCAGCCGATGGAAGCTGGCCTGATGCTGACGCCTTTGCGTGCCTACGCGCATGAAGCCCCAAAGTATTACATTCAGAACTTCGGAACAGCGGTGTCGCGTCCTGATACGAATGAATACGCTGGCTTTGTGCAGGACTCGGTTCGAGTGACCAATCATCTGGCCTTGAGCGTCGGTGCACGGTACGATTTGCAGACTTTCGCCCGCCGCGGCCTCACGACCAATCCTCTTTGGCCGGATTCAGGCAAAGTTCCGTACGAACCGTACAACTTTGCCCCTCGAATTGGCTGGGCTTACTCGATCGGGGATATGAAAACGCTCGTAATTCGAGGTGGTTACGGATGGTTTTATACGCGCATTCCCCAGATTTATACATCAACGATCGCGACCGACAATGGCCTCTCTTCACAGAATCTTTTTCTGGACAATTCCGATTACTACGATCACCAGGTCTTTCCGCAATACCCGAATCCACTAGTGGACTGCCCGGTTTCCGCGAGCTCTTGCTCTCTGCCAAAGGGCCTGGCTCAATTCGCGCAGGCAGGAATTTCGTCTTTCTCGCCGAATTTCAAAACTCCGAAGGTTGAGCAGGCCAGCTTGGGCATGGAGAGGGAGATCGCGCGGCGCATTGCAGTGGGCGTTTCCTACATGTACGTCCATGGCATAGACCTGATTCGCGCCCGTGATGTAAACCTGCCCCCGCCTGTCAACGTGCAGTATCCGATCTACGACAGTTCAGGAGTAAATTTCCTGGGCACCTATTACGGTGTCCAATCTTTTTCTACCTGGCAGATGATCCCATCTTTCACCTGCCCATGGCCACCGTGCGTGAATCCGCTGGCGCGGCCGATTCCGCAACTTGGGGCCATCGATGTCTTCGAGAGCGCCGCGTCGAGCGTGTACAACGGCGGGACTTTGTCGGTCCGCCGCCAGATGGCCAGCGGCGTTTATTTCCGGCTCGCCTACACCTTTGCCCACGCAATCGATGACGGGCAGGATGCGCTGGTCGCGGGGCGTCCAGCACTGGTACAGAATTCGTATGCACCCAATGCCGAGCGCGGCAACAGCGTGACCGACCAGAGACATCGGTTCGTCTTTTCCTGCATCACGGAACCACGGCCCTTTCATCGCGGGGAGGAATTGCTAGGCAAGCTCTTCAATGGTTGGAAGCTGGCCGGTGTTTATACATTTGGGAGCGGAAGACCAGTCAACGTCATGGTCTCCGGCGATCCCAATCAGGATGGCAATGACATGAATGACCGCCTTCCAGGAGCGGCGCGAAACTCTTTTCTTGGTCCCGACTATGCCTCCCTGGACCTGCGACTCACTCGCAGACTATACATTCACGACCGGCTAAGACTGGATTTGATTGCGGAATCTTTTAACCTATTCAACCGTGACAATGGACTGGCCCAGATCACAGAGGACGGGTTACAAAGCGATACTGCGTATTTCATAAAGATTAGTAACCGGATTGGAATCAACTACTTCCCCGGGCATTACCAGATACCCTCGAATCCATTGAAGATAAGCAATTCCTTCCCGCCAAGGCAGGTCCAGTTCGCCTTGCGAACGAGTTTCTAGGGAGGAAGCCGCCGGGTCTACTACGCTATCTGTCGTTGCCGCAGCGATCTGGCTTGACTTGTGCGCCGAACCTTTGCAATAACTATGCAGTCCCAACCGGGATCAGTTTGGGGGTGTAGTTTCGTTGGCAGAAGTCAGGTTGCAAGAGGGTGAATCCCTTGAGAATGCGCTGCGCCGCTTCAAGCGCAAGGTACAGCAGGAAGACATTATCAAGGAAGTCAAGCGTCACTCCTTTTATTTGAAGCCCGGCGAAAAGCGGCGGGTCAAGGAAGCATTGGCCCGCAAGCGAAGCCGGAAAAAAGCTCGTAAAGAGCAAGAGTAGTGAGAAGGCCGCGCCGTTAGTAACGCGGCCTCTTTCCTTTTTTTGCCGTTCGTGGGGGATTGCCGGTTTGTCTTGGGCAATTGCGCGGCGAGACAGCAGTAAGCCACACCCTTCTGGCGTGGTGGGCCGAATCCAGGGGCAGTCCAGAGTTTTCAATGAGGGGATGAAGGCAAGGGTCTGCGCATTCTTGCGCCCGGCGGTGCACTTCCACCGCCTAGCCTAGGTGTGCAGTAGGGCGAAGGGAGAGCATCCTCGATGGAATTCCAGGACAAGATTCTGAAGTGTGTCGATTGCGGCACGGATTTTTTGTTTACGGCCGGTGAACAGCTGTTCTTTCACGATAAACAATTCAAAAACGAACCCAAGCGCTGCAAGGTATGCAAGGCCAAACGGGTATCAGTGCTAGGCGCGGTGCCCGAAAAACCTCGGTTCCGCAGAGTTGAAACACGTGCCACTTGTTCGCAATGTGGCAAGGAGACAACGGTGCCTTTCAAGCCGACGCAAGGACGTCCCGTACTGTGTCGGGAATGCTTCCAGGGAAGGCGAACGGCAGCTTCGGCCTGACCGTTGGTTGGACAAATCCGCGTTAGTATAGAAGCGTGGGAAGTTTCTTTGTCGAGAATTTCGGCTGTCGCGCTACGCAGGCGGATGGCGCTGCGATTGAACAGCAATTCCGGGAGCGCGGGTTAGAGCGCGCTGCAACCTCGTCAGAGGCACAGATTGTTATTCTCAATACGTGCACCGTGACCGCGGCCGCTGACCACGACGCGCGTGCTGCAATTCGCCGAATCCATCGAGAAAATCCGGACTGCCAGATTGTCGTGACCGGTTGTTATGCGCAACGTGCTCCGCACGAGATCGCTGCTCTTCCGGGCGTGGCAACGGTGATCGGTAATTCCCACAAACATCGATTGGCCGAGATTGTCAGCGGTCCGTTCGTGCCGCTTACTCGGCTTGCAAATCAAAATGCCATAGATGAGCGCTCAATCTTCATCTCCGATATTTTTGCTCACACTGAACTGCTTGCGGCCCCGGTGTTTGACGCCGCCAACGAGCGCACCCGGCCGAATCTCAAGGTTCAGGATGGCTGTGACAACCGCTGCTCGTTTTGTGTGATCCCCCAGGTTCGCGGAAACAGCCGATCGCTGCCGCTGGCGCGCATTCTCGGTGAAGTGAATGCTTTGGTAGACGCCGGCTACCGCGAAGTGGTGGTCTCCGGCATCAATCTCGGACGCTGGGGCAGGGATCTAGCCGGTGAGACCTTTCCAGATCTCGTTCACGCCATTCTCCGGCACACTTCACTCGAGAAGCTGCGCATAAGCTCCGTTGAACCCATGGATTGGAGCGATGAACTCATCGAACTGGTTGCCAGCTCACCGCGCGTAGCCAAACACACACACGTGCCGATGCAATCTGGTAGTGATCGCATTCTGCGAAGGATGCATCGCAAGTATCGGCCCTGGCACTATCAAGAGAAGGTGGAGAAAATCCGCTCCGCTATGCCGGCTGCTGCCATTGGCGCCGACGTTATGGTCGGTTTTCCTGGCGAATCAGATGAGGACTTTGAGGAGACGCGTCGAATAGTAGAAGAACTACCTTTCACGTATCTCCACGTCTTTACGTATTCAGCCCGTCCAGGAACGCGTGCAGCGACGATGCCTAATCAAGTCCCGGTCCACGTAGCTCGAGAGCGCAATCGGATTCTGCGGGATCTCGCGGCGGCGAAAAAGCTCGCGTTTATGCGCTCGTTGGTCGGGATGCGGATCGAAGCGATCACGCTGAAGGCCGATTCGTCGCAAGCTGATGTCACGGACAGTCTGACAGACAATTATCTGAAGTTGCGATTGCACGGCAGGCACCAGCCGAACCGATGGCTGCAAGCATTTGTCCGGGGCGTGGAAGACGGGATGATGATTGGGGCTTGTGGGACGGCAAGTCTAATCAGCGCCGACCATTCTTCTTAGTGTGGTGAGCAGCCGTAGGACTTCCTCCTCCGTGTTGTAATGAGCCAGGCCGATCCGCAGGAATCCGCCATCCTTCTCCACATTCAGCCGCTCGGTTAGATTCAGCGCGTAGTAGTTCCCATCCCAAGTAAAAATCCCTTTGTCGCCAAGCTGAGTGGCCAGCTGGAGAGGCGTATAGCCGTCAATTCGTACAGCAATTGTTGGACAGCGCTCCTCGAAGCGCTCCGGATCTTGAATCCCGTAGAGCTTCAGGCCCGGAATTTTCAGCAGTCCAGGAATGAGTTTTCCCATCAGCTCGTGCTCGTGTCGCTGGATCGCCTCATAGGCCGCAAGGATGGCGCTGCGGCGCGTGGAAACCGAAAAGCTCACTTGCCGCCCGAGATCGGCGATGTAATCTACGCAGGCAGCAATACCGGCTATGCATTCGTGGTTCAGCGTGCCCCATTCCCATCGATTGGGAACCGCATTGCTATTGGCGCGAACCTTGTACGGTTGCAAGCGCTGCAGGTGCTCGCGCTTGCCAAAGAGAACACCCATATGTGGACCAAAAAACTTGTATGTCGAGCAAACCAGAAAATCGCAATCCAGATTGCGCACGTCAATGGGGCCATGCGGGGCGTAATGGACGGCGTCGATGTATGCCAGCACCCCGCGTTCGTGAGAAAGTCGCACAACCTGGTGCACGTTATTAATCGTGCCCACCGCATTGGACGCGTATCCAACAGCAACCAGCCTGGTTTTGCCGGTGATCTTGCGTGCTAGATCTTCCATATCCAGCGTGCAATCATCCTCATGGATGTCAACCATCCGAATCTTGACGCCACACTCTTCCAGTGCACGCCAGGGCGAGATGTTGGCATCGTGATCGAGATGCGTGAGGACAATTTCGTCGCTCGGTTTCAGTTCCCTTCCTATAGCTCGGCTCATCGCGTAAGTGAGCGTGGTCATGTTTGGACCAAAAACAATCTCGTCTGTTGCACAGCCTAGAAAGTCAGCCATGGCGCTTCGAGCGCCGGTAATCATCGCGTCGGTGTTCCGGCTCGTGGCATAGGCTCCACCGGTGTTGGCATTGTTGCGGCGCAAGTAGTCTCCTATGGCGCCTATTACGCGCTGGGGAACTTGTGTCCCCCCCGGGCCATCGAGAAAGATCGCGGGCTGCCCATTGATGGTTTGTTCGAGAGAAGGAAACTGGGACCGGGCCCAGGAGAGATCACGCGCCGAAGCGACCGCTGGGTGTGTTTGAGGCAATGAATTTCCTGTTCGAGATTTCGGATTCGACTGAACGTTCCGTCTGAAAATACGTGCCCTAGCCCATCATGGTTGTGTGCTCGGGCTGAATTTTGTATATAACACGCACTTCGCCAGGCTGGCGGTAAGGATACTTATCAACGCCCAGATACTTCTTGGCCATTTTGTCGATGTGGGCGTCGGCGCCCTCTTCGGTAATTTCAGAGACGCGTCCGCGGATTTCGAGATAGCGATAGGGGTTTTCGGGATCGACGATTGCCAGGGCTACACGCGGATCGCGGCGGACATTGCGATCTTTCTGACGGCCCTTCGCTGAATTGAAAATCACATGCTGGCCGTCGAAGTCGACCCACACCGGAGTCACCTGTGGACGCCCATCCGGCATAAGTGTGCCAAGAGTCGCAAACGCCCGTTTGCTGAAAAGATCACGATATTTCTCCGGAATCGCTCCGGCCATGACAACCTCCTTGCGGTTGCGTTCTGAAATGGGCGCCCTCTAAGGGGACGATCCAGAAACGATTATAACTTTCCAATCTGAACTTGTTACAAATTCGCTGTTCGGCGGGCTTTGACGCATTTGACTTCTCGTTCGCAGGGCTTGCGTTTACAATCTTTTGCTAACCCCAAACAACGCTTGCGGTCCACTTTTGCAATACGCGAGTTAACGGATTCCAGAGGAGATTGATGGGATTACTGGGCTTTCGAAAACAACGACCTGAAAGTTTTTTCGCGATCATTCTGATCCTACTGTCTACGGTCGGCCCTGCGAAAGCAGAAACACCGGCCCGCCGACGGCCTACGGTAGTCTTCATGACGGACTTCGGTGTGCGCGATGATTCGGTGGCGCTCTGCAAAGGGGTGATGTATTCCATCGCTCCCGAACTGCGTATCGTCGATCTGACCCATGAAGTCACGCCATTTTCAATTGCAGACGGGGCACGGTTTCTCTATGGAGCCACCCCGTACTTCCCTGCTGGTACGGTTTTTGTAGTGGTGATCGATCCGACGGTCGGCAGTACGAGGAAGGCAATCGTGGTGAAGTCTAAAAGGGAGCAATACTTCGTGTTACCCGACAACGGACTGATGACCCTGGTTCAAGACCGCGATGGCCTTGAGGCTGCACGCGAGATCACCAATCCGTCCTGGATGATCGGGAGCGCCTTGTCTTCCACGTTTCACGGACGTGACATTTTTTCCCCTGCGGGCGCTCATCTCGCCCACGGTGAAGATTGGACCCAGGTCGGCCCGGAACTAGAGATTCCCAAACTTGTGCGGCTTAATATCGCGTTGTCTAACCTAGATGATCGCGGCTTGAGCGGACAGGTGATTGCGACTGATGGACCGTTCGGAAACCTGGTAACAAATATCAGTGCTGAGCTTTTCCTGAAGCTCGGCTATGCACGTGGGCAGACTGTGCCAATTACAATCGGGGACAGGAAAATGGGAATACCATTCGTGCGCACTTTCAGCGATGTTCCGCTCAAACAGCCGTTGCTGTATATCGATTCACGGGGGCGACTGGGGATCGCCATCGACCAGGGTAGCTTCGCGCAAACCTACGGTATGGCACCGCCGCAACCGATTTTCATTCCACGAGCAGGGCCACGTTGACGTAACAAGTTAGTGCTGCGTTGGGGAGGAAGTATGCTTGGGGAGGATGTTCATGAGATATAAGTCTTTGTCGTGCAAATATCTGCCGCAATTGTTAATTGCTTTGTTCTGCCTGCTGGTCATTCCGAGCCAACCTTTTGCTCAAAGTTATCGCGGCTCCATTCGCGGTCGGGTTGTGGACCCGAGCGGAAGCGTGATCGCCGGGGCGAAGGTCACGGCCAAAAACGTTGCGACCGGGCTGCTTCGCGACTCAGTGACTAGTCCGGATGGAGCCTATGTCCTGGCTGAACTCCCGGCTGGCGAATATACGGTTACCGCCGCTTCGGCGGGATTCTCACCGGTTGCGCAGAACGTCATGGTCGCCGTGGGGCTGGACACGACTGCCGATTTCGATCTAACTAAACTGGAGAAGCGTTCGGAGCAATTGACGGTAGCGGCTGCGGCTCCAGTCATCGATGAGAGCCGCGATGTGCTTGGCGAAGTAGTGGAAAGAAAATTAGTCGACGATTTGCCGCTCAACGGTCGCGATTTTGGGAAGCTCGTGGCGCTGGTTCCCGGAGCCACGGTCGAGCCCTCCGGCGTCGCGGCAGTGCAGTTCGGCTTCGGACAATTCAGCATCAACGGCAGCCGCGATCGCTCGAACAACTACACCCTCGATGGTACCGATAACAACGATCCGTTTTTCAACAATTCCGCCATGAATCAAACCGGCATCGGCGGCGCACCCGCGTCTTTGCTGCCTATCGAATCCATCCAGGAATTCAACCTGCAATCGCAGTTTCCGGCGGAGTACGGTCGCAATAGCGGGTCGGTAATCAACATCATCACGAAGCCCGGGACGAATCAATTTCACGGAAGTGTTTTCGAGTTTGTTCGCAACGATCTTTTCGATGCGCGCAATTATTTCAATCGAGTGGTGGATTCATCCGGCAATCCGCAGCAAAAAACAGGGTTCCACAATAATCAATTCGGAGCTTCGATTGGGGGTCCGATTATTCGAGACAAAACTTTCTTCTTTGGGGCCTACGAGGGACAGCGCGAACGCGTCGGTTCCAATTTCTCGTTGATAGTGCCAACCCAGACGCAAATCTCCGAGGCCCAGGGAATCATGACGGCCCTGGGCACGCCCGCGAGTCCGGCGCTCACCAGCATTCTCGCAAAATTTTTCCCCGTCAGCGCCACAGGACTCTTTCCCGGAGTAGTCAACGACAAGAACAACGTGGACAGCCTGATCGCCAAGGTCGATCATCAATTTAGCGATCGCGAAACGTTTTCCGCACGCTACGCATATGCCAGCAGCCAGCAGGTGTTCCCACTTGGCAACCTTGGCGGATTTGGGAGCGGATCGCGGCTACCTGCGTTCGCCCAAACTTCTCCGACGCGCGTGCAAGTATTATCCGCGAGTCTCTTATCAAGCCTGAGCGTGCACAAATTGAACGAGGTTCGTTTCGGCTATAGCCGTTACCGGACTTCATTCAGCTCACTGGATGCAAATTTTGATCCCGCCACGTTAGGTATTGATTTCGGTACCGGCAAACTTGGCTTGCCCGAAATCGATTTTGGAGGCAACTTCGATAACCTTGGGGCCACAGCGTTCAGTGTCCCCCGTGGGCGGACCAGCCAAAGTTTTCAGGTATTGGACAACTTCACCTACGAAGCGGGACGAAATACTTTCAAATTAGGTGGCGAATATCGGCGGGCCATTGTAGATAGTTTCAATGACAACCTGGAGCGTGGACTGTTTTCCTTCAGCCCCGCTGATCCAACAACGCTGGGCCCGTGTACTCAAGCTGTGCCTTTAGCCGGTTGCGCAGATTCGGGCACCTTGACACTGGTCAGCTTTTATCAGGGAAACACTTTCCCATCTATCGACGCCGGCAACACACAGCGCACGACTTATAACAATGGCTTGTCGTTCTTTGCGCAGGACGATTTGCGAGCCACTTCGCACTTGACCCTCAATCTCGGCCTTCGGTGGGAATACTTCGGACCTATCAGTGAGGCAAACAACATTCTCGCCAATCTCGGGTCAGATGGCGTTCTTCATTTGGTTGGAACAGGTGGTGTCAATGGTGCGTACAACCGCGATCTGAATAACTTTGGACCACGGTTCGGCTTCGCCTGGAGCCCACTGGCACGAACCATTGTTCGTGGCGGGTATGGCATTTACTACGATTACATCCCCCAGGACCTGATGATTGCGAATTTCACGAATGATGCAGGTTTGGTGACCCCACCGCTGGGCCCTAAGCCCGTCATTTCCCTGGCGAACAATTACAATCAAACCGCGTTCAGCAGTCCGGCTCCCAACCTCCCAGTGTTTACAGTTCCGCCCGGTCCGTACCCGATTGCCGGTTCTGATATTTTTTTTACGCCGCGCAACCTGGTTACGCCCTACAGTCAGAATTGGAATTTCAACGTGCAGCAGGAGCTGGCAAAGAATGTGGCATTCCAATTGGGATATGTGGGCAGCAAAGGAACCAAACTCGATCGTCTGCGAGATGCCAATCAGCCGGATGTCAATGGAAATCGTCCGAACCCGAATTACGGCTTCATGGACGAATTTGCCACCATTAGTTCGTCTACCTATCACGCCCTGCAAGCGACTCTGCGGGTCCAAGGCTCACATGGCTTGTCGGGGTTTGCCGGGTACACATTTTCCAAGTCCCTGGATGATGCCTCCGACGGCATCGATTACAACTTTTCAACGGTGGCATTGCCTCAGAATTCAAATGACTTGAAGGCGGAGCACGGACCTTCCAATTTCGACAACCGGCACCGCTTCACTGCGGCTTTCACCTACCAGATTCCGCGCATTCATGGTCCGCAGCGGCTGACTGATGGCTGGCAATTCAATACCATCTTTACGGCACTCAGCGGACGCCCCGTGCCACTTGTCAATTCCGATGACACCAGTGGTGCGAATGCCGATGTATTTCCTACTCCTTCGAACTTTCATCAGCGCCCGAACATTGTGCCGGGCGTGAATCCGATTAATCCCAATTGGGAATCGGCGCCGGATACGATCGGTTATTTGAATGGTGTGGCTTTTGCTGATCCCCCGTTTGGCACATTTGGCGACCTTGGCCGCAATTCCATTTACGGCCCCCGCTTCTGGGACCTCGACTTCGCATTAAGCAAAAGCACTCCCATCAGTGAGCGGGTGAGCCTGCAACTTCGGGCGGAGTTCTTCAATATCTTGAATCACCCGAATTTTGCGCTGCCGAATTGGTTTGTGGTTCCCGGTCAACCGGGGCAAGGATTGATCACGCAAACTCCCGATCAGGCGCAAACGAATCCCGGATTGGGCGGTGGTGGGCCGAGAGTGATCCAGTTGGCCGCAAAATTTATTTTCTGAGCTCTTGTAGGGTTGCGTTCTTGTCGCGGAGTCTCCGCGCCACAGAGTTAAGAACGGCTTACGTCTTCTGCAATGCCCGGCAGAACCGCCTGGAGCAGCGCAACGAAATCTCCCTGCACTCGGCGACCGGTCTCCAGTACTTCTTCATGATTCAGAGGCGTCTCCAGAATTCCCGCAGCCATGTTGGTAACGCAGGATATAGCGAGGAGCTTG
>DASPTU010000078.1:0-14370 GCA_035623255.1 Terriglobales bacterium
TGCCAGATCAGCGAAGGCCAGGCGTTGTTCAGCATCCACTGAATCACACCGGTGGAGGTGTATTTGTTGCGGCTATACGCTTCGTACATCGCCCGGATGCCCTCGTAGGTCATTAATTGCGATTTGAGGGCATAGTCTTGAACGCTTTGAGCTGTGCCATACCTCGCGTTGAGGGCGTCGTTGAAAACGTGGACATTTTTGAACGACCCGCCTCCCGCGTGGTAGTTCCAGTAATCATCGATGGGCCACAGATGATCTTTCGGCAAGAATTGTTCCAGGCTTTCGATGGGCGGTACGGCCGGGCCGGGGCTGGTCTCGGTATTGAAGCCATAGGCGCCGCCGCAACCACCTTCGCTGCAGGCAGTCGGCGACGGACGCGTCAGGGAATTCTCAAACCAGTAAGAGGGCGCGACATATTCATACGGCCCGGTCATTTTCACGCCGCTCGGCCCGGAGAATGCGGCCGGCTTGGAAGTCGCCGAGGAGACGATTGGGTTTGGCCAAAGTGCCTGCTTTTCGACGTCGAGATACATTTGCTCGACATCCGGCGGAGGCGGGTTATCACTGCCATTCATCCACATCACCAGGCTGGGATGACCACGGAGGCGGTAGATCTGCGAGATTAGTGACTCTTTCGCGATTTGATAATCTGCATCCGACCACTTCGACCAATGCTCCCAATGATCGCAACAACACCAGCCTGCCATGATCAAGATTCCCAGGCGATCGGCATTCTCGAAGAAGTCGTCGCGCTCAAGTTTTCCCTCTAGTCGGACGGTATTGAGGCCCATGTCGCGCACGTACTTAAATTGATCGTCAATATTCTTGACGTCGTACCGGAGCAGCATGTCGGACGAATAGCCACCGCCGCGGATCAGAAGGCGCTTGCCGTTGACTTTGAAGACGCGATTATTGCTTTCGTTGAGCTCGGAGGTAATTTCGCGGATTCCGAAATGCGAGTCGGCAGAATCAGAAATGTGGCCGTCGGCGACGAACTCGACATGCAGGGGATACAAGTCTGGCGTGCCCATCTGAGCGGGCCACCAGAGACGGGGGTTGAGAACGTTTAGCTGCGAAAATTTGTCCGGGGTAAAGGCAACGTCCTTGATCTCGTGCGGTCCGAGTTCCACTGCCTGCTCGAACGCGATGTTCTCAATTCTCGCTCCCACAGTGCCCTTTACCGCTTGATCGGTGGCGTTCTTCAGTTGCGCAGTGACGGTGAGTTGCGCGACATTATTCTGCGGTGAATTCAAATGGGAGATCACGGCCGGATATCCCACAGCGACTGGGCCGGAGGTCTTTACGCTTACGCCACGCCAGAGGCCCATGTTCTTGTCCGGCGGAGCCGGGTTCCAGTCAACGAAGGTGATCGCTAGATCATTCTGTCCGGGGGCCCAGACTTGAACCGCAACGACATTTTCTTCACCGAGGCGCGCCAGGTCAGTGATATTGAATTCATAAGTTCTCCAAGCTCCGGCTACTTGGTGAAGGTTGGCAATCTGAATGCCGTTGAGCCAGATGTTCGCACGATAGTTGATCCCGTTGAAGTCAAGCCAGATGGTCTTACCCTTGTAGCCGACCGGAAGGGTAAAGGCCTTGCGATACCACCACGCTACTGCAAATGGGCTGTCCGGCTCCATCGCGTAATTTGAAAAATTGGCACCGATGGGATAAGTCATTCCGGGAAGCTGTTGCAGGTTCATGCCGAAATCCGGATCGGGATAGACCTTTTGCTTGACCAGAGCAGCAACCACAGTTGTGGGCACCGTCACCGTGTACCACCCCTTCGGCTGGTAGGATGGTTTGGAAATCACATCGCCGGTCTCACCCACCTTGCCGGACCACTGGAGGTTCCATCCATCGGAGAGGGCACTCGTAGCTGAATTCTCGGTTGCCGCCTTGGGGTCTTGTGCGAAGACTGAAGAAGTGCAGAGAAGAAGTGCAGAGACAAACGATGTAAAGGTAAGAGCTCGAGTTTTCATATTGAAAGTTCCTTCGCGCGGAAACAGAAACATACAGCCCCGCGAAACCTCCCAAACCGGTTTGGGTGACTATGAAAACATTAAGACAAGTCCATTAGATAATCACGTTTATTAATACGTTTCAATAGCTGATTTTGAATGGTAAGCTAAGGGAAAAATGCCGAGGGAGAAGAGTAGATGCAAACTCCATGTCAGACCGTGATCTGCTTTTGTGTTGCTGGTTTGCTGTTCGGGTCGTTAACAGCGGAGGCTCGCGACGCCGCGAGCGAACAACTTAACGATTCCTCGTTGCGTCAGGAACTGATCGAGTTACAAAAAGCTTTTGTAAACGCCCAGGAGCGCGGCGATGCAGAATACGTCAAAAAAGCAGTTGCCGAGGATTTCGTCGCCATTGAAACGAATGGCAGCACCAGTGAGAGATCAGAGTTCGTACGCGTTGAGCGTCCCGAGCGGCCGGGACCATCTCCGATTCTGTACGACTTTAACATCATACAACTCGATGAAGACTGCGCCGTTCTCACTTACAGGGCAGTATTTCGCGCCAGCCAGTTGGAGCGATACCAGCACGTGAGTGACACCTGGGTGAAAGAAGACGGCGAGTGGAAGCTAAAGTTCCAGCAGAGCACCATAAACCTCTGGAGTGCGCATGACCTCGATTGAAGGCACAGGGCACGCTGAGCGGCCTTCTGCTGGATGCTAAGAACATCGAGAACCTCTACCGAACGATCGGGGGCCGCAAGGTATCCTATTCAACCTCAGGGATTTGGAAAGAGTTCGTTCGCCACGATTTAACAAAACTCCTGGTTTCAGACACTTGTCACATCGGCAGATCAACCGATCCTGTGGGGCGGTCGCGCTGAAGATCACGAAGAAATCCGGCGACTGTCACGTCCTCAGGTTACGGCAATCACAGCACCTTGCGAACAGCACGACTATAAAGAAAGTGGACGCTCGGAGGCATCTATGATTCGCAGCGCAACAGCAATATGGAAGGGCAGCCCGGCAGCCGGCGAAGGATCGGTCTCGACCTCGAGCGGCATTGTGTCCAAGGCCTTGTACTCGTTCGGCTCAAGCACCGGAAATGAGCCTTGCACCAGCCCCTCGGAGATGTTAGCAGCGGCGGTCGCGTCCTGCATGTCGCTCATCATCACTCAAGAATTAGCGAAGCTGGGAGTAAGAACCCAGTTCGTGAAAACGGAGTCTGAGCTGACCCTGGAAGAACACAGGGGACGATGGCACATTAGCGGGATCGAACTACGCGCATCGACAGCCCTTCCCGAACGGGATGAGGAAAAGTTCCAGAGTGCATGCAAGACTGCCAAGACGAAGTGCCCAATCTCCCACGCGCTGAATGTGCCGATTAAGCTGATTGCGACGCTTGTGCCAGAGGAACACCCGGTTCTGGCCTGACAGAAACCGATTCGTGGCCAGTGCCGTAGTACGAAAGTCTGTTCAATGTAAGCAATGCTGGTTTAGTGAGGCAATCAGTGAAATCGAAAGTAGCTGAGTCTAAGAAACCGGAATCCGAGGTCAAGAGTCCCTCTGTGTGCATCATTTGTGGCAAGCCCGCCACTCGCAAAGTGGACGGAGACCCCAGCTGTGAGGAACACGTCGAACTGGTCTATCAGGATCAGCTCGAGAAGTACACTCAGCAGCACATGGGTGATCGTGATTAGTTCCTGGCCCGAAGGACCTGCCAAAGCTGTTGGTTCGCCGCGGAATTTCTTTCCTGTCTCCCGCGTTGCCAGTAAAACAGAGCCCGCCTAAGATGGTTAACCAATAACGGTTATTCTGATTCGCCGTATTGGAGAGAAATCCATGGTGACACACCAGCAATGTGGCAAATTTGTGTTTTCAGTCGCCCTAAGCATTCTGTGGGCAGGTATGGCGTGCTGGGCGCAGAGTCGGACGCCACCGAACCCGCACGATGTTCCGGTCATGGACGGACAGGCCGGCCCTTGCTCCGTGTCGTTCACCGTGACAGATGTGAACGGGGCCCCAGTTTACGATGCGAAAATACGTGTACACATCGAGTACGGCTTTGCGGGAGTGCGGCGACTCGATCTGGAGGCCGCTACCAACATCGATGGCAAGGCGCAGTTCAAAGGCTTGCCAAAGAAGGTCAAAGGTCAACTGCTGTACTTCAATGCGATCAAAGGTAAGGTTGAGGGCTCGGCAACCTTTGATCCGTACAAGGCCTGTGGCGGAGAGAATGACTCCATCGTGCTGACGGAAAATGAATCCTGATTTACGCCAATGTGAGTCGTCTGTTGCGGTTTTATCTGTTCACAATTCTTTGCGGCGATATTGCAACAAACTCATCTCATCAATTACTCCGGCGGCTAACTGGTCTCTTAGAGGAACATCATGCAGAAGGTAAACATCGCGCAGAAGTTTGCTCAGATCCACGAGTACTGGAAACCATACATCGCCGCTGAACTCAACGGACAACAAGTCAAGTTTGACAAATTGAAGGGCGAATTTGTTTTCCACCATCATGAAAACGAAGATGAGCTGTTTCTGGTTGTGAAAGGGCGGTTCCGAATGGAATTCCGCGACCGGCAGGTGTGGATCGAAGAAGGCGAGTTTATTGTGGTACCGCGCGGCGTCGAGCACCGTCCGGTAGCAGACGATGAATGCTGGATCCTGCTGTTTGAACCGTCATCGACTCTGAACACGGGAAATGTGGTGAATGAACGCACGCTGCGCGAGTTGAAGCGTGTTTAGTCGCAGGCGGGGCTCAGATAACTGCAACGCTAAACTCTTATGTTGCTGGGATTTTTCGGGAGTCCCAAAATTTGGGATAATCACCCTCCGTTGAACTCATTCCTGGACACAACCCGGCGTTCTTCGCCAGGTTTCCGAATGCAGGTCTGGGAATTGCGAGAATCCAATAGCACTTAAGAGCCATTCATTCTCACCAAAGACGCCTCCCTTGGTGTATGTGGCGACGGGTATATGCATCGACCTTCCGTACCCTAGGAAACCACCGGTCCGCGCGGGAACATAGAAGCTCGGAAATTTGCTGGCCGAACGCCCTCCCTCAATGCTGAAAGTCCAAGCCTATGATCGAGAGCGACGCACGGGGTCAGGAAGAGTCGGTCTGCGGTGCCTGGCAAGGAACGCTGCAGGCAGCGTTGGGAGTATTCCTGCTGGCCATCGTTGCTCTGGTCGCCCATTACTATCCCACCAGCAACTCGACTGAACTCGAACAACAACTGCAAACCCTAAACCATGAAGTTCAGCAGCTAAAGCAAGAGCAGACGATGCCCGAGCTGGTGCTGAACCGCTACCGCGACTCGATCTGCTACATCTACGGCGTATATCAGGTAGGGTTCGACGGACATCCGCCCGAGTTTAGAGCGCGGGTTTCCGGAAGTGGGTTTGTCGTTGCCAACGGATTTCTGGCGACCAATCGGCACGTTGCCGAACCGTGGTTTCAGGACCCCGATTCGGCCGTTTTGATCCGAAAGGGCGCCAAACCACATCTGGAGAAACTGCTGGCCTTTTTCCCGGGCCTGCCGCAACCGATTAACGTCACCGCGGCGGCCTTGTCGGCGGAAGGAGACTTGGCAGTCCTGCATATCGAGGATTCCCAGGCCGTGCGCCGGCTCCGGCCCCTGCCCCTGGCCGAGAATCCCCCCAACCCGGGTGAATTGGTTTCAGTCGTCGGATATCCCATGGGCGTGCTGGGGATGGTGGCGAAGTCTCCGCCGGCGATATACGAGAGGCTGGCGTATCGCCGCGACGATCAGGGCGCAGCCAGCGAGTTGGCAGCTCTTTCCTTGATTCGGCCCTCGGCCACCTGCGGGCACTTAGGAGATGTGGTTGGTGACAAGTTGATTTATGACGCCCCCACGGCCCATGGCGCCAGCGGCGGCCCAGTCTTCAATTCTCAAGGTGAAGTGCTCGGAGTTAACGCTGCTTATCTCGATGGCTTTTCGGGCGGTACGCTGGGAGTTTCGGTTCGAGCGCTCAAGCCATTGATCCTGACGGCAGAAGCTAACAACCGACGTAAACTACCCTAGAGCGCCTTGCGCTGGCGCCCGAGCCACCCAGGCTCAAGTACATGCTCCTCCTGCAAGCGGCGCAAACGCGCGGCCATGATTCCAGGCCGTCCCAGATAACCGACCACTTGGCGGGGATCGCGACGATCCACAACGGGCAAGCGGCCGATATCGTGACGCAACATTTTTGCCGAGGCTTCGTGCAATAGCTCGTCGGGGTACGTCACGATCACATTATTCGCAGCAGCATCAAGCACCGAGATTGAGCCGCTGGGGTCTTTGTCGAGGGCCCGCAGGACGTCGCCGCGGGTGATAATGCCGGCCAGTTTCCCTTCCGCATCCACGACCACCATGCCTTGGTGGCGGCTGACTGTTGGGTCATGGCGTGCGATGCGGTCCGATAACTCGCTGACACGCATATCCGCCGAAAGAGTAGGCACTTCCTTGTCCATGGTTTCCGAGACCATCATTTGCTGCAGCACATCTGCCTCGTAATCCTGATGAATATGCAGACCCCGGCGAGCCAGTTTTTCCGTCATGATGGAAGCCCGCGGCATGAGTGCCATGGCAACGCCGTCAGCGATGACACTGACCAGCATCAGCGGCAGAATGGCATTGTAATCGCGGGTAATTTCAAAGGCGAAAATGATAAAAGAAAATGTGGCGCGAGAAGCAGAGCCAAAAACAGCGCCCATGGCGACTAACGCAAAGGCGCCGGCGGAGAGGTTGGCTGCAGGGAAAACGCTATCCATAGCCATGGCGAAAACTCCTCCCAAGGCGGCGCTGGACATAAACATGGGTGCCAACAACCCGCCGGATGTGCCCGCGCCGAGCGAGATCACCAGCGCTATGGCCTTCGCGATCATCACCACCACGAGCAACTTCCACGTTAGATTCACGTTCAAAATGTCACCAATGGTGTCATAGCCGACACCTAGCACGCGGGGGACAAAATACCCGATAATGCCTAGGCCGAAAGCACCGATCGCAGGCCACCACAGTTCATCGACAGGCAATTTTTCGAACTGATCCTCAGTCCAGTACAGCAGCTTCGTGAAACCCACCGCAGCCAGCCCACAAATGCCCCCTAACACTAAATAAAAAGGCAAAGCGCGTGGAATACCGAAATCCATGGGCGTGACCTCGAACATCGGCCCGGCGCCCAGAAGCTGCATGTGGACTGCGGTCGCAAGCGTGCTCGCGATCACCAGCGGGATGAAGGATCTCGATCGGAATTCGAAAAGGAGGAGTTCAATGGCAAGAATTACCCCCGCGATGGGAGTATTAAAAGTGGCGGACATTCCCGCAGCCGCGCCACAGGCAAGCAGCACTTTGCGTTCCGACGCGGTCGTGTGAACGGCTTGGCCAACCAACGATCCGAATGCGCCGCCAGTCTGAATGATTGGGCCTTCCGCACCGAAAGGGCCACCGGTTCCAATGGCGATTGCCGCCGAAAGCGGCTTGAGGATCGCAACCCGCGGTTGAATGCGGCTACGGTTGATCAGCACGGCTTCCATCGCCTCGGGAATGCCATGACCTTTGATTTTTGGCGTTCCGTATTTGGCCATGAATCCAACAATGATTCCGCCGATGACTGGAATTGCGATCACCCACAATCCCAGATGGTTATGCCGGGCGCTTATGAATTCGGCGACGAAGCGATGATAGAAGAAGATATTCGTTAATAATCCAATGAGTTTGTACAACAAGTAAGCGATCAGTCCGGCGATGAGGCCCACTCCCGCGGCGAGCAAGCACATCAGTACCATGCGGAACTGCGCCGGCTCTGCCTCGCGCACATCTGCAACCTGTGCGCCAGTGGCACCGATGGTTGCTGGCGGGGGGTTATTGGTTGAAGCTACGCTGGAACTTTCAGGCATGCTTATGAGTTCTCCCCACGGGCGAAGCCGACTTCGACGTAGCCTCGCTTGCACCCTTGCTCATTTGAACGGCGCGCCGCAAGGCAGCGATTAACACCGGCCCTTGCGTGCGCAGCTCAGTGCGATGATGCATCGACAATTGCCTCAACACCTTCTCCCCTTTCGGAGTCAAAGCCAACAGCACCTCCCGCCGGTCTCTGCCGCCCCTCCGGCGTCGCACATAGCCGCGAGAGGCAAGCCGATTGGCAAGTTCCACCGTGCTGTGATGCTCAATCCGCAGACGCTCGGCTAATTCTGCGATGCGCGGCCGGTTGCTGTTTGGTAAACCCTTGATGGCCAACAGCAATTGGTGTTGCCGTGGTTCCAGGCCGACGCTGCGGGCGACCTGCTCACTAAAGTGCTGGAATCGTCGTATCTGATAACGCAAGTCTGCCAATGATTGATAATCAGCCAACGAGAGGTTTCGTTTCATGCCGCCGGATTATATCGTAGTAAGACTTTTCACTTTATATCGTACCACGATATACGATCAGGGCCGCCCAGCGAGAGGGATCGCGCCATGCAGTCTGTGAGGCATGGGGCGCACTCATGGCATTGCTTGTAAGGGACTCTCCCAGCGGCTTTCCAAAGCCGACCCTGGCTATCGCCAGCCGCAATGGGTTGAAATTGGCGGAAGCGAGTGGGAGTCGAACCCACCTGCGACGGGCTTAACCTACCGCACAACGGTTTTGAAGACCGCGAGAGTCACCGGACCCCTTGCGCTTCCGAAAGGTATCGAGGTTCCTTTCCAGAATAAATGAAGCCACGGCGTGGCGGCTGCAGAAGCACGCTGTCCGTGGCTTTAACTGCGGCTCCGGGGTCAACACGGAAGACGACCGGAAACCTGATATCGAGACTCAACTACTTAGGTTGCGGCACGATCCGCAGGTATGGCCTGGGCGACTTCCAGCCGCCCGGATACTTCTGCCGGGCCTGCTCGTCTGAGACTGAACCACTGATGATTACATCGTCGCCTGGCTTCCAGTTCACCGGGGTGGAAACCTGATGCTTGGCGGTAAGTTGCAGTGAGTCGAGGACGCGAAGAACTTCGTCGAAGTTACGTCCTGTGCTCATCGGGTAAATAAGCTGTAACTTGATCTTCTTGTCGGGCCCGACGACAAAAACCGTGCGCACGGTAGCATTGTCGGCTGCACTGCGACCGGAGCTGGTTTCTCCACTCTGGGCGGGCAACATGCCGTAGAGCTTGGCGATTTTGAGTTGCGGATCGCCAATCATCGGGTAATTCACTTTGTGCCCTTGAGTTTCCTCAATATCTTTGGCCCAGCGGCTGTGATCGGCGACAGGATCAACGCTGAGGCCAATGATCTTGCAGTTGCGCTTCGCGAATTCCGGCTGCAGGCCGGCCATATAGCCCAACTCGGTAGTGCAGACGGGAGTGAAGTCTTTGGGATGCGAAAACAGGATGGCCCATCCATCCCCAATCCATTGATGAAAATCAATAGTTCCGTCCGTGGTTTCGGCAGTGAAATTCGGAGCAGTGTCGTTGATACGGAGATTTTTCGGTTCAGTTTCAGTTGCAGTAGGGGTGTTTAGAACTCTGGCTGTGCTCATGAATCCTCCTCGATGAAAGCTGTTTTCTTGCCTGGAACGACACCCTGCGTAGGTGGGATTCGAGGGAAAATCAAAACCCACCCTGGATTCACCGGGTGGGTTCAAGGAAACTTCGCCTTACCCACACCCCGGCGCCCGCGGACAACAACAGTAAAGCTGGCGTGGCAGGGAGCGTTTACGCATGTAGGTCAGGATACGCGGGGACAAAATGTGAGTCAAACACACGATCCCAGACGGCAGTCCGTTATAGTGGGAAGATGCTGATCCGCGAGAATGTGCCTCTGGCGCCACTGACCACGATCGGCGTTGGGGGGCCAGCCCGCTATTTCTTGGAAGCGCGGACGGCGGCCGAAGTCGCTGAAGGCGTTAGCTTCTCTCGCAGGCAGCAACTTGCGTTGTTCGTTCTCGGGGGTGGCAGCAATCTGGTGGTCTCCGATCGGGGGTGGCCAGGTCTTGTGGTGAAAATTGCTATTTCGGGGCTTGAGCAACGAGCCGAAAACAGAAGAGCAATCTTCGAGGTTGGAGCCGGCGAGGAGTGGGACAAATTTGTTGCAAAGGCTGTGGCCCACGGTTGTGCTGGAATCGAATGTCTGAGCGGCATCCCGGGAAGCGTGGGCGGAACACCAGTACAGAATGTGGGAGCATATGGGCAAGAGGTCGCCGAGACCATCGAGTCCGTACTGGCCTTCGATACTCGTGACGATCAGGTTCGGGAACTATGCAATGAGGCTTGTTCCTTCCGTTACCGAACCAGCATCTTCAATACGAGCGAGCGCGGGCGGTTCATCATCCTTCGTGTCACCTATTGCTTGGAGCCAGGTGGGGAGCCGCAAGTTGAGTATGCCGACATCAAGAGATATTTTACCGGCTGGAGTGAAAAACCGACTTTGGCTGAGACTCGGGATGCGGTCCGAAAAATCCGCGCGAGCAAAGCAATGCTTATTTCGCCGGGTGATGATGACAGTCGCAGCGCAGGGTCATTTTTCAAGAATCCGATTGTCTCGCCGGAGCAATATCAGGAGTTGAGTGCGCGGGCGGCTGCGCGAAATCTGACGATTCCGAACTACCCGGCGCTGGACCGGCTTAAGAAGATTTCAGCCGCGTGGCTGGTTGAGCATTCAGGTTTCAGCAAGGGCTTTGGTCACGGGAGGGTTGGGATTTCGCGCAAGCACGCCCTGGCCATCGTGAATCGCGGCGGGGCAACAGCATCTGAGATTGTGGCATTCGAGGAAGAGATCCAGAGGCGGGTCGAGGACATCTGGGGAATTCGGCTGGAGCCGGAGCCTGTGTTCGTGGGTTTTTGAGGTTCTGCGACGTGCGCGTCCGACAGGCGCCGCGTGGGCCCGGATGTTACTCCCGGTAACTAGTGAAGCCGGCACGCTCCATACCACGCCTAGCCTCCGGATTCCTCATGAACGTATTCCACACAAAACCGGTACGGGCGTTTTCTGCCATGAGCATAGTGATTCCAGTGTCGATGCCAATCACATCAATGTCGTACCAGTTCTTCAGCGGGTTAAATGCGTCGACGAAGCCGTAGCGACACCACGCGTTGGGGTAGCGGGTTTTAATGGTACGAAGCACGCGCATACACTCCTGCGGTAGAAATGGCAAAGAGCCGCCGGCAGCGGCGGGTACAACGGTTCCGTCGATCGGACCCATGGCTGGCGGGCCACCCCAAACTACGTATCCACTCTGGGAATCTGAAGCGGTGATGCCCCACAGGTCTTCCGTGTAATCAGGAAACTGCTTTCCCAACTCCAGGCAGAAGAGGCGGTGGGCCTGGGTGGCAATTTTCGAATTTTCGAAATAGTCGGCGTACTTGTCGCGCTTGTTACGAAAATCGAACCACGCCTGAGAATACTGGTGGACAAACAATGGCGCGAAGGAACCAATATAGCGAAGGCCATCGTATTCGAACGTGGTGCGCTTCCAGGCATTCCAGGTCTCCGCCGGAATTGGATGGAAGAAGGAACCCAAACCCATCAGGTACATCATCATCAATTCGCTGTAATAGTCCCAGCGGTAAGGCAGAAAACCGATTTCAGGCGTCCACCCCTGAGGCAAGAGGGATGTATCCTCGGACAGCCAGGTCCAATCGACGCGATTGAAAATCTCGTACGCCAGATTGGTGATCTCAGAATGTCGTTCAAAATGTTGGCGGCAGGTCAGAATGCCGCAGAGCAGGATGGCGGTGTCCACGGAGGAAACTTCGGAGTCCCAGACTCTTTCGCCGGTGTTGATGTTGGCGAAATGATAGAAGAAGCCGCGATGGGTCGGAAGTTTCTTCCAGAGAAAGCGTAAAGCCGCAAGGGCGCGCTCCCGGGCTTCACCCGGGGAAATAAAGTTGCGCCGCTGTCCGATGCAAAGTGCAGTCAGGCCGAAGCCGGTTGCCGCAATACTGGCGACTATACTGGTGTCAGAGGCGGAGCGGGCATTGGAGCGATCCTTGACCAAGCCGGTTTGCGGATTGGCCTGCTCCCAAAAATAGAGAAAGTTGGCTTTCTCCAACTCGTCGAGCAGTTGCTCGTCCTCGGGAGCGAACACCGAGGGACTGTTGGCGTTAGCCTGATCGGGGGGTTGGGCTTCATTTACCCCGACGAGAGGGAAACTAGAATGCCGAAACAATGGCAGAGCCAGCCCGAGAAGGGTGGCCTGCCGCAGCAGTTGTCGGCGGGATAGCGTTCCAGGCTTGAGCGCGTTTTTATCTAACAATGAATTAAATGACCCCGCATCGCGAATTTAAGACCGCGAAGGAACCAATACATCGCAGGTCCGCATCGTTGCAGCATTTCTGCCAGTGTAACTCTGCAACCCCACGGGCCTTCAAGGTGAAATGATGGCCGCGAGATCAAGAGTTGCAATGTGGTTGATCGTAATTGCCGTAGCTGCTGTGGGAATTATTTACGCCATTCACAGAAGTAGCCATCGAATAACCCTGCAGGGAGTGGTGATCCGGCAAGACTCCGACCCGGACAAGCAGAGCCCGATTTCGGGGGCCCAGATCATGGCTATTTCAGGTTCGGCAAAGGGTAGTGCGCACTCGGATCCGTCCGGCTTTTTCAGCCTCACACTGCCGGAAGGCTTCCGGCGGCGGCGTTCGGTAAGCCTGCAAGTGCGGCTTACCGGTTATCGTCCGGTTGACATTAACGAGAGCATCGGCAAGCTCTACGTGATTCAGATGCAGCCAACAGCGATTGCCAAGCCAGCCGAGCCTGACCGTCACCCGCCGATTTTGATTTCGAATGTGCGGATCCGCTATTCCGTAAAGACCACGACGGAACTCGACGTTGGCAGCGAAGTGAAGCCGTTCCAGGTTCGCAATACCGGGAACGTCCCCTGCAATGGGTCTGATCCGTGTTCGCCGGACGGACGTTGGAAGGCAGCCGATGTGTCAAAGGTGTTGGACGCGGGTTCGGGAAATGAATTCCGAAACGCGCGAGTCGCTTGTATTGCGGGGCCGTGTCCATTCACGAAAATTGAAAACGAGCCTACTGAGGGGGGCCGGCTGTTGAACGTCGTTGCACGCGCCTGGTCGGACAGCGCGACATTCCTGGTGGAGGCCGAGGTAGTTCACCCCATGATTAGTGACCTGGTCCGGGAGTCTTATCCCGTGATCTTCGGCCCAACGTTGAGCTTCAGCTTGCCCGGGACTGCGGAGGGTCCAAGCATCGAAGCCGATGTAAATGGGCAGGCGATTGTTTTTCCGCTTGGACCCGATCTGCTGCTGACCTGGGCTAAGTGCACGCAAGGAATCTCAAGAGACGGGAGCAAGATGTATCGCTGTGAACTCAAGCCGGGATATGGGTTTAAGTAGGCGGCGAGGCTCGGGATCGCGACCCACTTTATGTCTTCCCGTCGCGTAGGGAGGGCATGACGATCCGGCCCCAGCAGTCACTCCGTTACTTATCGGCAAGTCGACCGGCTTCTTCAAAGATGCGGACGAACATGGGCCGGGTCAGCTTCCCAGTCTGAGTGTTTTGGTTGGACGGATGATAAGAGGCCAGCAAAGTCCTGCCATCCGGTATGCGGTATTTGGCGCCATGTCGAAAAACATAAGGCTGCTTGGAGGTGATCAGTCCACGCCGTTTAAGGTAATTGATGTAGGCGTCGAAGCCGATCTTGCCCAGAGCAACAATGACCTTCAAGTTGCTGAGGCCTTCAAGTTCCCGATCCAGGTAAGCGGCGCAGTTCGCCAACTCTGATGGAAGTGGCTTATTGTCGGGTGGCGCACAGCGGACCGCGGCAGTGATGTATAGATCCCTGAGCTCCAAGCCATCGCCGCAGTGAGTAGCATTCGGTTGATTGGCAAAACCAGTTTCGAACAGCACCGGATACATGAATTTGCCAGATGCGTCGCCGGTGAATGGGCGTCCGGTGCGGTTGGAGCCGTGAGCACCGGGCGCCAGACCAAGAATCAGTACCCGAGCGTTGGCATCCCCGAAGCCAGGAACGGGTTTGCCCCAGTAATCGCAATCGAGGTAGGCGCGACGCTTTTCACGGGCGATTTTCTGGCGGTATTCGACCAGGCGCGGGCAGCGCGTGCAAGCGACGAGCTCGGCGTTGAGTTGCTTGAGCCATACTGGCTGATCGGTCATTGGTCGAGTACAGAAAATCCCCGCGAGCTGTGTCTCCCAGTCTAGCGACAATGAAGGTGTATAAGCGAGTGCTGCAGCGTCGACGTGCCGGAAGTGCAGGTGCGTAGTCGTCATTGACCTGAGCCGTGCACGGGTCTACATTTGCCTCAGAGGTGAGGGGAAAGGATTTCTTTCCCCATGGCTAGCCAGGCGCTTGTCGGAGTCGCTTTCGTTGGACTCCAACTGGGCCACTACCGCATCGTCGAGAGGATCGGCGCCGGCGGAATGGGGGAAGTGTATCGCGCCCAAGACG
>DASPTU010000079.1:0-9462 GCA_035623255.1 Terriglobales bacterium
CGCCCGTAGCTCAATTGGATAGAGCGCCGGCCTCCGGAGCCGTAGGTTAGGGGTTCGAGTCCCTTCGGGCGCGCCAGCTTCCGATCTGATTCCTCTCCAGGAAGTATCGCTGAGTGGGCTATCACGGGTTCATTCGATCCATGGACGCGTCATTCGCGTCTCCTCCTCATGTGATCATGGTCACAGTAGCAGGTGACAACGCGCCTACCCCGCCCCTGCCATCGCGTTATGCTTGAAATGAGGTTGGCAGAATTCCGAGTAATGGCCGTATAAAGGGAGGTTGTGATGGGGGAAGGTCTTTTTCAGCCGATGCATCTCTTGGTAATCGCTTTCATTGCTTTGTTGGTGTTTGGACCAAAAAAGCTGCCGGAGTTAGGAAAAGGATTAGGAGACGGTATCCGCGCATTTAAGGAAGGATTGAAAGAACCTCAGGAGCCCACTGCGACGGTTTCGAAGTCTCAAGAACAACGCAGTGCGTAGCGGCAGACCGCGCCTCTGGATCACGTGGACTGAGTACCAGCATTGAGCGCCACCCAGCCAGAGTCAACCGAATGGCGCACGCTGGCTACGACAACCTCACTGAAAGACGTTCAGGCTATTCTCCGCATCGTCCACGAAGTACAGCTTCTGACCGACGATCGTCAAACCAAATAATGCTCCGCTCCCCGGCGGAGCGCCGCTGCTATCCAGCAGTATCTTTGTGAGCTGCTGGCCAAACGGCGTGGTGATCACGGCAAATCCGTCATCCCCGTTTACAGTCACTATGTTCCCGTCTGGTGCCACGGTCAGCCCCAGCGGATCATTCAGAAATCCACCTTTTGAAATGGTGATTCCGTTGCCCGCGGATGAAGTTCGGCTCAGTGGATCGATAATCGCTGCAATTCGGTTGTTGATGCTATCAGCGACGTAGAGTACCTCGCCAAACAACCCGAGCCCTACACCGGTGGGGCCGATGACCAAAGCGTCCGGATCGGTGCGCTCGGCAAGGCCTGAACCGATAACGGTAATCGCCTGAAGGGTCGGCTTATGCCCGTCGCTGATGTCCAGGTCCAGACGGATCACTGTTCCTTGGTTTACAACCTTCCCTTTTCCGGCAACCGTACCGTTGAGGACATTGGTGACAAAGAGGCTGACGCGGCTTCCGTAATCAGCGGCCGTCATGTCCCAGGGACCGTTGATGAGCGAACCGAAGTAGGTGTCGACCACTTTGCCATTACTGTTGAGCACCAGCAAACAGCCAGCTTTAGCGGTGGTTGCCGTGCCATCCATCGTGGGCAAGCTGCCGACGATAACCCAACCTGATTTCAATGCGACGAGAGCAGTCGTCAGTCCAATCCCGCCGGGACACGAACCCGGCAGATGTTTGGCGTCAATCTGGGCAAACAAACTAACGCTTTTGTTCTCAGGTGAAATCTGGACGATTGTCGTGCCAGTCCCCTGCAAATTGCCGTCGGCGTTGCTGTCATTGAAGTTGCTCACCAGAATGTCTCCGCCGACTAAGGAACCAGTGGTAGTTGGAACCACGGCAATACCATAAGGATTGAGATCGCCATTGGCTGGAATCGTTGATGCAACTGTCTGGACGCTTCCAGCGTGAGCCGTCACCGGCGACAGGGCCACGGCCGAGACCAATGCCGCGATCAGACCGAAACACCGAATCGAAACGTGTCCGACAAACATCTGTGCAGCCTCCTCAGAACTTGGTAGCTTCGGCAACCGTTCACTGAGAGTCATTGCCGCCGCGAGAAAGGCTACGATTCGTCGACCGGGTACCTGTCAATAAGTTGTCAAATTGGTGTCAATTGTTGGTGGTTAACGGGGCAAAAAAGGAAGCGTCTTGGGTTGGAAAAGAGTCTGGAAATCTTGGTCTATAAGACAGAAGCACAGGCCCTGTGAAGAACCTGCGCCTCTAAACCTCATGGCCGCCTTAAATTAACGGCCGTAATACTTCGCGTTGCGTTCGGTAAAGTGTTTCCATTTTTCCGGGAGATCGTCCAGAGCAAAAATCGCCGAAACTGGACAAACCGGGACACATGCACCACAATCTATGCACTCCACCGGATCGATGTAAAGCATCTCTTCTTCGGCGAATGCGGGTTCATCTTTCTTGGGATGAATGCAATCGACCGGACATGCGTCGACGCAAGCCGTGTCCTTGGTGTTAATGCATGGTTCTGCTATCACATATGCCATCGATCTATTTCTCCCCTGAGAGCCTCGCGGGAATTTTACGTAATGGACATTCTAGCAAGAATGGCCGCAATCGTACAAAACAGGGGCTTGTTCAGAGTTGTGACAAACCGAAGCATTCTTCACACGCGCGGTCACGCGCCGACCAGTTCGCGTTTGCCGCTTGGCTGATACTCACAAATATATCCCGCGACCGCACTGGCTGCGACGGTTAGCGGGCTGGCAAGGTACATTTGTCCTGGCCCGCTGCGTCCCGGGAAATTTCGGTTTTGTGCGCTGATGACGACTTGCTCCGGGCGAGTTGTAACGCCTGGCCCTGCGTTGATACACGCTCCGCAACTGGGCTCGATAACGAGAGCCCCTGCTCTGCGGAAGATTTCCAGGTAACCCTTGCGCACGCAGTAGTCGCGTGTTTCCTGCGAACCGAACTGGATGTAAAACTTCACCGACTCAGCCACGCGCTTGCCATGTTTGAGAGCGTCGGCCAACACGGCCGCGTACATATCCATATCCTCGTTCTTGCCGGCTGTACACGTACCGCCATACGCCAGTTCCACAGGAACCGGCGTATTCAGCTCGCGAATGTGCTTCCCGTTTCCGGGATCACCAGGAGTTGCCACCATCGGCGTAATCTCCGAAGCATCCAACTCAATAACGTGCGCATATTGTGAGGCGGGATCGCTGTAGAGACCCTCAACCAGCGATTCCGCCTTCTTCCGATCCATGCCACGGCGCTCGACGAGGAAATCCACGGCCTTGCCATCCGGAGCCACAATGCCTGTAAAGCCGCCGATCTCCGCCGCCATGTTGGTCATGGTGGCACGTTCATCCACGCTGAGTTCTTCGATCGCCTCGCCGGAGTATTCCATGACTTTAGCGAGGGCCTTGCCGCTCCGCACGTAGTCGAGGCTGAGAATTTTCAGGATGAAATCTTTGGCAGTAACGTTGGGTTGCTTTGTGCCACGTATGACGATTTTGACGGACTCTGGGACTTTTACCCTAGCGTCTTTTGTAATCCAACTATTGAACACGTCTGTCGTGCCAATGCCGAACGCGACGCATCCAATCGCCCCCACGTGCGGAGTGTGAGAATCAGAACCTATATTCAGCTGGCCCGGCAGAGCGTAGCTCTCCAGCACAATCGAATGACAGATGCCTTCTGAGCCTTTGCGATCTCTGAGTTCGCCATGAAGCTTGATTCCCTGTTTTGCTGCGAATTCTTGCTGTTTCAGCTTCAGTTGCGTTGCCAAGTCGAGCAATCCCAGTTTCTTCTTCTCTTCCGAAATCACCTCGTCCAGGAACGTCAAGTGGTCGCGGAAGAGCAGAATGCTCGCGGCATCGTTCACCTTGGCAGTCTTACCGACGTAATGCTCGAAGAAAATAGCGGCCATCGGAGTGACGTATTCGTGGCTGAAACGAAGATCGGCCCGGGCAAATCCGGTATCGCCGGGCTTCACGTAACAGACTCCCACTTCGCCTTTATCGTTGATGATGTGTCGTGCGAAGATTTTCTCTGCCAGCGTCATGGGACGCCTGGCGGTTGCGATCGCTGGCAGAAAGACTTTTTTCTGCATGCGCGCGACATTGAACGGAAACAGTCCGCCATATTCAATCACCTGCCGCGTGATCTCGTCTTCGCCGGCAGTGAATTCGCTTAGCGGAATCTCTTCGCCAGCGCGGATCCTATCGATCAGAGAAAAATCCGTAGACGTCAACAGGCCGAGGTTCTGGCAGTTTTGTTTGTAAATTCGTTCGATGTTCTCCGCAATCACGACGCGAATTCCGGCGCACATTTCTGCATACGGCGACTGTTCGCGGCTTGATCCCTTCCCTCGCCGCTTGCCGCTCACAGTGCAGACAAACCCGCCTTTCTTCACGTCGGACCTTCCGACTGGATGTACGCCGCCGCATTTCAGTCCAAGGTATGGGACCTCACCCAGGGTCTCGTCAAAGTAGAAGCAATAATGTGCGGGCGTAATTTCGTCAGTAGAAATATCATCACGAAGCTTGGGATTATTTGTTGGATTCTTCGTGTCCCAGGGTAGGTCTTCTCCCGCCAGTTGCCGCTTGATCAGTCCGGGGTCCTCGGTGAGGAACAGAATGCGCCCCGTGAAACGCACTTTATCGGGGCATTTTTCGATCGGACGCTGAAGTAGCGAATCAATCACAATGAACCCTCACCCCAACCATCTAATTTTACGCCTTCTGCACCATCATCGCTGCAGCAGGCTGGGCAAGGGCTCCAAGTCACGCCCTGCGAAGATTTTCTGAAATTCGTCCAACAATTCTGCGTGAACCAGCCCATTCGAGGCCAGAGTCTCGCGGCTATCCAACTGAAACGGACCACCGCGAAAATCGCTGACCTTCCCTCCCGCTTCTTCTACGATCAAAACACCTGCGGCTGTGTCCCAGGGATTAAGGTTGAACTCCCAGAAGCCGTCAAAGCGTCCGCAGGCGACGCAGCACAAATCGAGAGCCGCCGATCCGGCACGTCTCACTCCATGCGTGCGCAACGTGATCTGATGATAGAAATAAATGTTTGGATTTTTGTGACGCTTGTGGCTTGGGAATCCCGTTGCAACCAAACACTCCGCCAGCCTGGAAATCTTCGAAACTCTAATTCTCTGCCCATTCAGATAGGCGCCGCTGCCCTGCTCTGCTGAAAACAGCTCGTCGCGCGTAGGATCGTAGACCACGCCAGCAATTCGGGTCCCTTTGTGCTCGAGAGCCATCGAGACGCAAAAAACCGGAAATCCGTGGGCAAAGTTCGTGGTGCCATCAAGCGGATCGACATACCAACGGTATTCGCTGCCGGTATCCTTGAAGCCTTCTTCTTCGCCAAGAATGTCGTGCATCGGCCAGTGTTGCCGAATCCGCTCACGAATCAGAGCCTCCGATTTGCGATCAGCCACCGTCACCAAGTCAGCTTCACCCTTGTACTCCACGGCGACATGGCGGTGAAAATAATCCATCAGCAGGACGCCGGCTTCGCGTGCAATTTCGGACATTACTGGAACAAACGAACCAGGACTGGAGAAGGTTGGGGTCAATGGTAGATTGAAGACTATCTTTGCAATTTTGAATTCTGATTTTCGATTTCAGAATTTGGATTTCAACAACAGCCTAAACTGCCCGGCGACGACTGCAGATCTGCGTTCGGCTTACCTCGCCTTGGTGCTGTCCTCCGCGATGTACATGACCTCGTGCTTAAAGATGAAAAGGTTCGGCTTATTCTCTCGTGTCAGGCGCAACATGTTCTTGTCGTAATACTCGATCCATCCCTGAACAATTTCCCCGTCTGCCAACTTGACGCTCACCGGCTTTTGCTTGTCGCCCAGGAATTTGAGGTATGCAGCTTCTTCCGACGTTTCTTCAGGTGGCGCCGCCCTTGGTTTCCGACCGCCTGTGCCTTGTCCTTGGAATGCCATACGGAGATATTCTACACGCTCACTCACCCGCCACCGACCAAGCTCGCTCTGCTTTAGAATCTCAGCCTTAGCGCGAATTCAATCACCCGCGGCGAACCCAAGGCGAAGACGCCTGATCCCAGCCCGAGACGATTCGTGTTGGGTTGCTGTCCCGAAGTGCCGTTTACCGAACCCACCGTTCCGCTCAGTGAGCCGCTTAGCGGATTGTTGGGCCCGTCGAAATTTGCGAAGTTCATCAGATTGAAGAACGAGACCCCTGGCTCGATTTCAACCACTTCCCTGAATTTGTAAATCCAGTTCAGGCTGAAATCGAAGGCCTTCAACCAAGCCATGTTTGCTTCATTCGGAGGCGCCAGAGGGACCGTCTGCTGTACGCCACCGAGTTGCTGGAGTTGGCCCAAGGTAAACAGGCCATTGTTGATCAAAGTTTGACCGGCGGGCGTCGGTTGGTTGGCGAAGTTCTGGTTGTAATTCTGGATGACACTGTTGATGTTGCTCGCGGTTACCCCCCGCCCAAATGAACCCAGGTTCGTGCCCGGCAGAACATCCCCAGCCCCTCCGTTGGAGGCGAAACTGCCGTCGCCAGTACCGTCTCCGGTCACATCGGTGACAAAGATCCCGCCCGGATTTCCAGAAGGGGACAGAGTCAATGTAACTGGCAGGGGGCTATAAAAGTGACCAATCACACCCAAGCGGAAGGAATACGGTATATCCATCGTTCCGCCGAAAGAGATCTGGTGCCTCCGGTCAAGCCCGTTCGGACCGATATAGTGCAACGGGTTATTGAAGTCGGTGGCAATGGTGATGAAGTCATTGTCAGTCGCGGGCGCCACATACTTTGAGAATGAATATGCGACCTGCACATTCATCGCGCGAATGTGCTTGAACGGATTCTGCACATCCTGCCTTAAAGAGAATTGCAGCCCGTTGTATACCGCTCGTCCGCTCGGAAACAGCATCTGGTTAGTCCCAAGATTCGGATTAATACCGGGGAAAGCGGCCGTTGGACAAGGGCTGCCACCGCAAAGCGAGTAGCCGGAATCGAGCCCATTGGCAGCGAAGTCGGCGATCGTCGCACTGCCCCCGCCCGGATGCAGGCCAGGACATGAGTTGATGGCAGCCGAGATTGTGCCGACACCGCATCCCGTCAGTGTCGCGGCAATCGCAGCCTGGGCGTTGGCCAAATTCAAGTAGCGCGCATCTCCCACGTGGTTCGTATCGATGGCCAGCAGAGTGTGGGTTTCGATGTTGCGCAGGTAGTCCAGCGTAAAGACCGTTCCACGGCGAACTTCGTGTTGCAGTCCAAAGTTCATCTGCACCGACCGCGGACTGACGTAATTGGGAGCAAACAAGTCTGTGCCTGTCGCATTAAGGCCGTCCGCCCCTGCATTGCCGATGAATGAAGGGTTGCTCGCGGGACCTGCCGCCACCGTTGCTGTCTGATACTGCGCCTGGTTTGCCACAATCTGTGCAGCTACGCTGCCGATCGGCTGTCCGCAGATTCCGCTCCAATCCTGGTTGATGGGTTTTTGGCCGCTACGAGCCGGAAGTGCGAAAATCCCCCCGGTGCCGTTCGAGCACACGGATGGATTCGCCAGGAACAAGCCGGAGGGCAAACGCGCGGGCCGGTCAAAGAGCACGTTGTTCCACACTGCATTCTCATAGAAAAGCCCGAGGCCGCCACGAAAGACCGTTTTTCCTTTGCGGCTTGGGTCCCACGCCACTCCCAACTGAGGAGCGAAATTCAGGTTCGGCTGATTCACGCGGTTGCCCAGTCCTGGACCAAACTGATTCAGAACAGGAATCGGTCCAAGGTCGCTATCGGAACGCCACGTGTCGCGCACATACCGCACCCCATACGTGAGCGTGAGGTTAGGCTTCACTTTCCACGCATCCCCGAAGTAGGCCGACAACCGGTTATCGGGCCCAAGGCCTCCAGCCGGAAATCCAAACGCCGGAATTTCCGAGGTGAATCCCTGGCCGTTTCCCAGCTGAACATTCGTGACGGGATAGTTGAGCGGATTCGCGGCGCCACCCGGGAAGCAAGGGCGCCCGCTGCCGCATGAGTTATTCGCAAATGCTTCAGTTTGCGCGTTGTCCGGCGCTCCCACTGCCGGAGCAAGCGCCAGGAAACCGGCAAAGCCTCCACCCCAGATGCGATTGAGACCTCCACCGTAGCGAAGAATGTGTGATCCCAGGGCCCTGCTGCCATCGTATTTGAACTGGTGGTCGGACTGATAGGTCTGCTGCGGCGCCAGATAATTCGGCCCTGAGCAAAAAACGTCTGCACCCGCTGTCAAGCAATCCGGATCCGTGCCAATCGCAAGCTCGATGCCCGGCAACGGATCAAAAATGGTTGATCCGCGTACTGCGTCCACAATGCCGTTACGAAACTTGGTGTATCCAAAGCGGATGCTATGGGTGAACGGCCCTGTGTTGAAATCCAATCCCACCGCATGCGCTGGGGTGTGGTTCACATTCGCGAATGGTTGAAACGAATTGGGTATGTAGGGCAGAACACTTCTGTTCTGATCGTAGGAAAAGCGGTAGAACATCTTGTAGTTACTATTGATTTGCCAGTCAAGCCGCCCCACTCCCTCGGCTTCCCGAAAAGGTGCGTCAAAGCTACCCACCAGAGCCTGAAATGGTCCGCTGGGCAGAACTGGATCAAGTAGATCCTGCTTTGTGCGCTCCGCATCCAGAAAGAAGAACAACCGGTTCTTGATAATCGCGCCCCCGAAGTTTCCGCCATACTGGTTTCTTTGAAAGGGATTGTCGCTCGCCCCAGGCAGATTGGCGTCCAGCGACTGGTCGCGGAAATAATAATAGCCCTCACCGTGATAGCTGTTCGTGCCCGATTTGGTAGTCACATTGACTGAACCCGATGACGTCAACTCGGTCGACAAGTCCAGGGAGGACTGCTGAATTTGAAATTCCTGAATTGCTCCTTCCGGCACATTCTGCGTGGTCGTGCCCACAGTCTCGTCGCTGATATCCAAGCCATCTACCTCTATTCGCGCGGTGCGCCCGAAGCGTCCGCCGAATGAAATTGACGAAAAGCCGTTCTTAGTCGGATCGAAATTTCCCCCATCCTGGATCTGCACGCCCGGTTCGAGCTGAGCGAGATCGAGGAAGTTGCGGCCGTTGATGGGCAGGTTCTCGATCTGTTCGCTGGTCAGCACACCCTCCACGGTGGCTTGCTCGGTGTTGACCTGAATTTCGGACCCCTGCACCTCGATCACCTGGCTTGCCTGTCCTACCTGCAGCTTCACATTGCCAGACGCTGTCACACCGACCTGCACTGTGACTCCCAGTTCGGCGGTCTTGAACCCTTGGACTTCGATCCGCACGATGTAGTTGCCGGGAGTTAGCGCGCCGGAGGCATATGTCCCTGCCGAGGTTGTCGAGACATTGATCACACGGCCAGTTGATTTGTTAGTGATGCTTACTTTGGCGCCGGACACCATGGCGCCGGTTTGATCGGTTACCGTGCCTTGAACGCTGCCGGTAGAAATAGTGGTTTGAGCTGGCAAGTACGACGCTGCCAGTACGCCGACCAGCAGCATGAAAAATGTAATGCGTTTCAGAAGATACTGAATGGAGGACATTTCCTCGTTCCTTTAGGACGGGCTACTGCGTAGCATCCGGAGCAGTGTCAGCCATACAAAAATATCACGTTGTCAGCTAAAGGCTGAAACACGACGAATGCTTGGCGCGCTGAAGCTGGAAAATAAAACGGGGAGCCTTGCGGCTCCCCGATTGGCAGGCAAGCTCTACTAGAAGTAAATCTTCGCCCCCAGTTGCACTACGCGGCCAGCGCCGTTCGTGGTGATCTGCCTTGTGC
>DASPTU010000080.1:0-18735 GCA_035623255.1 Terriglobales bacterium
TGGAAATCGCGATGCCCAACGGGCAGCCGGCTGAGAAAGCTCTTGCCGTGATTCTGCCAGGAGGGCGGAAGGTGGAAATTGGAGTCGGCTTTGATGCCTCGACGTTGGCGCGGATCGTAGTGGTGCTGGAGCAGATGTAGCAATGTTCGGAGTGGGGGCGGCGACACGGATCTATCTGGCAGTGGGAGCCACCGATATGCGCAAGGGCTTCAACGGGCTGTTTGGCCTGGTTCGCGATCGCCTGATGTGCGACCCGATGAGCGGGCACTTGTTCTTGTTCGCCAATGCAGAACGGAACCGACTCAAGGTGATTTTTTGGGACGGCACTGGACTTTGGGTGTGCGCGAAGCGGGTCGAGGAAGGGCGGCTGAACTGGCCGAAGTCGGGAGATGCGCAAGGCAAGGTGCAGTTGACGCCGGAGGAGTTGGCGATGCTGTTGAGTGGGATTGATCTTGCGCAAACGCAGCGGCGACGGTGGTATCGCAAGCCAGTTGGAGGAGAACCAACAATCACACGAAATAGCGCATGAACACAGGAGAAAACGCTTGTGTGTCCACAGGCGTTTCTGCTATCCAACACTCACCATGAGTGAGATGGCTCGATCCCGGAACGCGTTCGCTCAGATCTCATCATCATCATCATCATCTTCTTCTTCTCCCGCCGAGCTCACGATCGTGCAAGCCTTGCAGAAGAAACTGGAAGAGACCGAGCAGCGTCTGCAGTATGCGGAGCTGCGGGTCCAACTGCTGGAAGAGAAGCTACGGCAGAAACGGATCGAGAAATACGGTCCGCACAGCGAGAAACTGTCGACGCTGCAGCTGGAGTTGATGGAAGAAGAGCCCGGAGTCAGTGAGGAGGAGGTGAAGGCGGAGAGCCAGCGGGAACGGGTTCGAGTGCCGCGCATGCGTCGCCCGCATCCGGGGCGGCAGACCTTGCCGGAGAACTTGCGGAGAGTCGAGAAGGTGATTGCATGCACGCCGGAGCAGTGCGTGTGTGCCGAGTGCGGCGGGGAGACGGCAGTGATCGGCTACGAAGAGAGCGAGCAACTGGAGGTGGAGCCGGCGAAGTACTTCGTGTGGAAGATCAAGCGAGAGAAGCGAGCGTGCAAGAAGTGCGAGGAGCGCGGGGTCCTGGCGGCGCCGTTGCCGCCGCGGATTATCGAGAAGGGTTTGGTGAGCGATGGGGTGGTGGTGGCTACGGTGGTGAGCAAATATGCGGACCACTGCCCGTTGTATCGGCAGAGTGCGATCCTGACGCGGGATGTGGGCCTGGAGATCAGCCGGGCGACGATGGACGGCTGGGTGATGCGAGTGGGAGAGTTGCTGACACCCATGGTCGCGGCCATGCGGCGTGAGCTGATCGGTGACGGCTACATTCAAGCGGATGAAACGCCGGTGGGAGTGCAGATGCATGATCGGCGGGGGAAAAACCACCAGGCCTACTTGTGGCAGTACGGAAGTCCGGGGCGAGGGGTGGTGTTCGACTTCCGCATGAGTCGCGGCCGGGAAGGGCCGAGGGAATTTCTCAAGCACTTCAAGGGGATCTTGCAAACCGACGGCTATGCCGCCTACCAGGGTCTGGGGGGATCGGACGTGGTGCATGCGGCGTGCTGGTCGCACGCCCGGCGCAAACTGGTGGAGTCCGTGCGCCTGAATCCGAAAGACGAAGCCGCCGTGCGATTGCTGACGCTGGTGAACGAGCTATTTGAGATCGATGCCAAGGCGCGCCAGGAGAACGCGGATCTGGCGGCTCGACATGTCCTACGGCAAGAGCATGCCAAGCCACTGCTGGAACAGATTAAGGCGCAGCTGGTAGACGGGAAAAGCAAGGCGCTACCGAAAAGTTGCTTCGGAAAGGCATGCCGCTACACGCTGGAATTGTGGGACAAGCTGATGCGCTTTCTGGAATATCCGGAACTGGAACTGAGTAATAACTTGGCAGAAAACTCGATGCGCGGGGTCGTTCTGGGCCGAAAGAACTGGATCCACCTTGGCGATCAACAAGCCGGGCCTAAAATCGCGGCGATCCTCTCGGTGATAGAAAGCTGCCGCCGGCTGAAAATCCCTGCCCGCGAGTATCTGGCCGCAGTACTTCCCGGACTCGCCGATGTCTCCATCCAGCGCCTGCCGGAACTCACGCCCGCAGCTTGGGCCCGTCGAAGCTAGCATCACCCTTCACTATAGGTCGAGACTCCAATCAACCATGGGTTTGCTCTTACGGATACACCCAAGGCGCGCGCGGCAAGGCTAGCCTCCGCCTCCAGCAGCGCTAGCAAGTAGTTCATCATGGCGCAGCCAGGTGTCACTGCGAGTCGCGGTGAGCCGGTGAGAGGTGAAATCCTGGTCCCAAAGGTTCGCCAATGCTCGGGAACTCTGAGCAAGTCTCTTTTCGGGAACGTGAGCGGGAGCGCGCGCCACGCGGACCAATATGTCGAGGCTGCTTGCGCCTCAATGAGGCGGATCGTCGAGATGGTGTCAGCACTAGGCAGATCGGAACCAAAATGATCGATCCTGTCGGCGGTGGTGGTATCCAGGAGTTTGCGGCGGGCAACGTTTGCTTGACCGGCGATCTTCTGCTGCACCAACTCACGGGCGATGCGCAAGGCTGCACCCGATGACTGGGCCAGTGCTTGAGCCCGTCTAAGCCGTACGTCCGATGACCGAGCCGGCCCGGTAGTCGCGAGGACCTTGCCGTCGCGTTCGAGCAATAAAAGGCTCACGCCCTGGTCGCTCAACCAGCGCAAGGCAGCGAGCGAGACATGCCCATCGGCCCCGATCACTACCAACCGGCGAAGCCCATGTCCGACGCGAGGCAGACGGAAGTGCCTGCGGTCAGCGCCAATGCCGTCGTCCAGAAGCAGGTGGCCCCGATCCACGCGGACTTGAATGCCGTAACCGAAAAGAGTCACAACACCGTATCGGGGTACCAGTGAATTGTGTGATTGCGGGAGTTGGAGTACGGTTTTGGCAGCTGCCATTGGAGCTTACTCTCCTTTGGTGGTCAGGGCTTGACGGCTGCTCGAACAGTCGCCAGGCCCGCTTGTTAAAAAAAATTGCCACCCAGGTTAACCGGAAACTTGATCTTCGCTCCGCAGCTTGGGCAAGCGTGACTCACAGAATGCCCCTTATAGCCGCAAGAACACTCAACGTAGAACTCGTAGCGGAGAATGCGATGGGCTTGCTGGGCATCCTTCTCCTTTGTTCTCCACTGTGCGCAGATGTCACGAGAACGGCGCGGAGTAACCGCACTGACCCCTGCCAATGAATCAGCCAAGAAGTTGATCCGCGGTTCCCGCCTCTTCGGGAATCTTGGCTCGCGTATTACCGTGAGCGCCAGTGACGCCAGGCCAGGTACGAAGTTCTGCGCATATGGGTGGGCTCCGTTCTGAAATGCGCTTATCACGGCCTCCACGGTTTCGGCTCCTGAGAGAAGCGGCCAAAGCCGATCCCATACCTGACCGAAAATCCACCGGTAATTATCCGCCCGCCCCGCAATTTCTGAAGGTCGCATACGCGGGCGACGGCCTCTTCCGCGTTTTGCGAGAAATGTGTCAAGTGGTTTCTTGAGCCCGTTTACGAGTCGGTCGCTGCTCGTCATTTATGCGGTAAAAGTCTTAATTGGACGTACATATTATACGGTAGATTGCCAGCAACTCGCCATAATAGTGCGTAACATCCGTAATATCAATAGCTTGATTCTTGCACTCAATTTCAGGCCCATCCAAAAACTGCCCGTAGAATACGGGCATGAAAAGCCACAATTCCCCAAGCAAGGGGCGCCAAGCACAGGCACGCAAGCGCGCGCCTGCGCGACGGAAAGCCAACGACCGAATTGTCAAACCACGCTCCCCAAGGTACTCAAGCCTGACACCGCGCGAAAAAGCCACACGCGAACGCGCCCTCAACCTGCTCTCCGACCTACGACGTGGCGAGGGTTCATACCGGGGACTACTGCGGAAGTATCAACTCGATACGCGCACGGCCCACACGTACTTAGGTCGGAATCTTCTCGGTGGAGCTGTTGGTAAGCGTGTGCGTGCAACCAAGGCGGACAAGCTCGTGCGTGAACTGATGTTCCCGACGTCTTTCGGCGACCTGCCCGTCCGTACCCATAGTTCGCGGGACGCCACGAAGCTGTCCGACTTCTACCACGATCGCGACAACCTCCTGCGCGGCAAACTGAGCGCTGATGCCTTCGAGGCCAAGTGGCGCGGGGTGCGTGTTGCTCGCCAAGAGCTTTTCGCCGATGCGTCCGCCATCCTCGAAATGGCAAACGCTGGCGAACTGAAGCTGGAGAATTTGTACGCCAGCACCGGCGGAGCTCGATGATCGGGCGAACGGCCAAGACTGTTCTTCGCCACTCCCGACATCAGGTCCGTCCGCCAAGGAAGGTCTGTCCCTTCTGCTTTGAAGCCGATCATATCGGTGGGCACAACCATATTCCTCACCTGACAGTAGGCGAATGCCAGCTGCATCACGCTTGGCTCACGGAAGAGCGTTTGGCCGCTGGCGCGGAAATGGAGAAACAATCCCATCTGATCAAATCCGTGGAGATGGCCCTCCGTTCGCTCGCGGTTACCGGGCACACCATCGCATGGGCTGTGGACAAGCTTTCTGAGGGATTGGAATTCTGCGCGGAGAAGCTAAGGGCTTATTGTGAGACCTCACGGTCAGTTCGCGTTAGATCGCCACGGAAAAGAGCACGTAATCCACGTGGCCGACAAGCTTGATCTCTACTTTCGCGCACACACGATCCCGGTCGGCTTTCAAGAGCAACGCCGGAGCGATCGAAACACAAAACAGCCGGACCAGGCGCTCATTTTTCACTGCGCAACCACGGCTGATGAAAAACAGGACTTGCTATTCGGTGCGTACGTCTGCGCCGAACTGAAAGACGCCCAGTGGATCGCAAAGGACATAGGCCTGTTCCACAGGGATGGCCATCCAGAGGAAGCGCGGGTATTCAAGCGCTTTGTGGCGGGCAGCACTTTTGAGCTCGGAACTGTAAAAGAGTTCCGCCGCAAGGTTTTCTTGAAATACCTGAAAGCAGGAGCACGCATCGTTGCCTACGATGCACCGCGCCAGATCAGCCGGATTGCGGTCAAGTGGAACAAATCCCTGAAGCGACGGCGGGCGTTCTCCTTCTATTTCCGCTTGTTCAAGGACAAGAAGACGGGCAAGATCCGCCCCAGCGGCTTCGAACCCGGCCTTTCGATTGAGAGTCTGGACGCTACAAAGGCCATTTATCGCCTGATTAGGTACAAGTTTCACGAACAGGATGCGGAGCGAGAAGAAGAGCAACAGAGCTCAAGTGTCCATGTTCTCGACCTGAAGACGCTGACTGCGGTCCTCACAGGCGACGCGTATACTTTTGCGTCGGCGTGTGAGATTTTCGGGGCTCCGGCGAGCAGGGCACACAAAATTAGGTCGGGCGTAACCAAACCGGCAATTGAGGACCTGCTCAGGAATGTGACTGGCGAATTGGAGCTGCTCAATCGTCTCAACGAGAAATTTGCCACCCACGGCAGCCTTGGTCTAGTCCCAGAACGCTCCTACTCGCCGGCAACACTTGCTGAAGCTTCCTTTTCTGCTATGGGAGTAAAGCCGCCTGAGGAAAAATTTGACGTTCCTGACAGAATCAACGGCATTGCCATGCAAGCGTTAGCCGCGGGGCGTGCCGAATGCACGATCAGGCGGATGCTCTTACCTGTCACCTATGTCGATTTCCATGCGCAGTTCCCTGTGGTCAGCAGTCTGCTCGATTGTCGGGAAATACTGTGCGCTGAGAGTCTAGAGTTTCTCGACATCACCTCCAGGGCACGTGAGATTGTGGAACACGCGACTCTTGATGATTGTTTTCGCCCAGCATTCTGGAAACAACTTCGCTGGTACGCGCTCGTGGAGGCCCTGGAAGATGTTGTACCCATGCGCGCCAAGTTTAGCCAGGGTTCTGACCCAACATTGGGATGGAATTTTCTCACTTCAAAACAACCCTTCTGGATGACCGGCCTGGACGTAATCGCGGCAAAATTGATAACAGGCAAGCCGATGAGGATCTTAAAAGCCATCGAGGTTGTGCCGCACGGAGTGCAACCTGGCTTGCTGCCCGTGAAGCTCTACGGGCAGGTCGAAGTCGATCCTCTTCGTGACGACCTGGCAGTGAAGTTGGTTGAATTACGCGATTCTCTCAAAACTAAAGAACCGCACCTGGCAGCTGGATTGAAGGTGGCAGCCAACAGTGCCGCCTTCGGCATACTTTGCCAGCTGGACGTCAAGGACTTAGAGTCTCCCTCTGCCTTGCACGTTTTTTACGGTGAGGCGACCTATAGTACTCCGCCTGTTGAGGTCTGGGAGCAGCCTGCCGAATTTTATTGCCCCGTGATCGCTTCCCTCGTGACGGGCGGGTCGCACTTGCTGTGCGCCATGTTGGAGCGCGCGGTGCGGGACATGGGAGGTCAGATCGCAGCGATGGACACTGACAGCGCGATGATCGTTTCAACCAAAGATGGCGGGCTGGTTCGGTGCGCAGGGGGCCCACATAGGCTCGAGGACTACCGACTGCCAAGCGGACATGCTGCCATCCGTGCACTGTCCTGGGCTGAAGTGGATCGTATCCGTGAGCAGTTTCAAGCCCTGAATCCGTGGCACGATGCTCTCAGTGTCCCATTTCTTAAGTTGGAAGCGGAAAACTTCGCCTCGGATGGCAACCGCCACCAACTGTATGCGTACTGTGTCTCAGCGAAGTTGTACTGTCTGTTTAACCTGGACGGGAATAGGCTACTGGTCCGTAAACCGTCCGGCCATGGCCTCGGATTCTTACAGGCGCCCTACAGTGTCGCAGAGTGGCAGCGAAGGACAGGACGGAAATGGAAAGAAGACCTGCCACCCTGGATATTTGAGGCGTGGCATCTTATCCTCTCGCGAGAGCTGGGTCTTCCGCATGAGCCGCCCTCCTGGTTGAAGCAGCCAGCGGTCATGGCCGTACCAATTACGACGCCTCAAGTCTTGAGCCGTCTTGGCCGTTTCAAGGATGTTCTCCGTCCATTCACGGTCGCCACCATTCCATTCCCTAAGAAAGAGCCAGGCATGCTCTGGACTGGGTATTTCATCATGCCACATGCGGAGGAACTGAATGACTTGCACGGACGTCCAATTGTCAATATTGTCAGTCGCGCAACCTTCTACATTTACGATAAGAGCTCATCCACCTTGGGTAAGCCTCCGCACTGGCTATCTCTCAAGACGATGGAGGACGAAATCAACCAGATTTTGTCCAGAGCCGAAAGCAAGTTTTGCACTCCCAACGGCAACCCATGCACGAGCAAGACAATCGGCCTACTTGTGCGCAGGCACATCGTCGCCGGTGAGATTCACTACATCGGCAAAGAGGCATCCCAACGCTGGGCGCGCGGCCTCGATCTCTCGATGATGGCTGAAGCGGGAGCACTGGACCCGAGAGATGAAACTTTCCGCGAATACGAAAGAGTAGTCGATGCGAAATATCTGGAAGGAATTCGAGTACAAGCGAAACAGTTTTCCACCAAGCTTCTCTGTCGCCAGTCGAGAGTTGCCGAGTGTGCGATCCGAGCCTTTAAGAACGGAAAGAATACCATCAAGCCTCACACGATCCGAAAGCTGACGATGGCTATCCATGATCTGCAAAACAAGAGCATGAAGAATTGAAAATGCACACTGTCCGGGGCAGTCGCACGCGTGATGTATTCAAAATGGCCTACCTACCCAGGAATACTGCCAGGCGACGGCAACGTTCTGCCAGTTGCCACCGAAACGGATGTAGGTGCCATCACTGTAGCTGACCTTTATGGACTGGTGTCTGGAAACGCGAAACGCAGCCGTGCCTCCGAGGCGCGAGCTGGTTTGGCGGGTCTCCGGGTTGCGTATGCCATTTAAGGTCGTCACGCCACCCCACCAGAAATTGCCGTCCAGTGATACCCATGTTCCGCGCCCGAAGTCCCGACTCAGATGACCCTCGAACGAGCCGATGGGCTCCTCCGTTTGTGGCGCCGGCTGTGGGAGGTGGAATTCCGCTGAGTTTTCAGTGTAGAACCAAGCCCCGCCATAGCCATCGAGCACCCAGTGACCCCAGCGTCCCGAGTATCCGAGCTCCGGTTTAAAAGCCCATCTGTTAATACCCCAATTGATCACCTGTGTGGGACCGTATTGCCCGGTCGGCGTAATCACTCTGAGGCTCGCACCGAGAATGGTCTTTTGCTTCCACTTCGGGAATTGTTCCGCCGATATCGACGGCCCGCCCCTGAGGTTCACGGAGAAGCGGACGCCAAGATCGAGCAAACCCGAGCGGTAGGCTGACCTTTGTTTTCCCAGAGCCGCCGCCTCAAAGTTCCCTATCCCATATGGCAGCGAGGCGGTGATGTTAGCTGAGCGTCCGAAGAAGCTCAAGGAATGGTAATAGGTAAGAATCGGTACGTTGTACGTGCCGGTCGCGGTCACGGGTATGCTGCCACTGAAGTTCACGCCTCCGTCGTAAAAGGCCCACGTCAAAGTAACCGCGTTGCTGTGTACAGGCGTGATGACATAGGCGCGCGGTGCCAGATCCTGCGCCATCAGGAAATGTAATGATCCGACTCCCATAAGAATGAACGACGCCAAAGTTGAAGAGAAGCGCATTGCAGAGGATCTTCCCGTTTGTCGCGTTCGAAGGAGACCTGATCGGAACAGACGACGCTGGAAACTTCTTGTTCTACACGGCGGCAACCGTCATGGGCCTGATCGCGTCGCCCGGCAAATCTTAGCGGCATGGCGGATGCGATCGCTGACTGTGTTGGCCGTCTGGGCATCTGAAAATAGAAGCCTCGCCTCGTTCGATAACTTTTTCTTCGATTTCAACTTGCTCTTGTGATACGACTCCCTATTTCCCGGGAGTGGAGCGTCGGTCTTCATCACAACTACGTAAGTCTCAGGCGAAACCTCGAATTTAAACTGAATGTCGGATTTCCTATACTGTGAATACGGCTCCACACCTACGTTGGAAACCGTTCCGAGATACACCAAGTAGGTTTCGACCATCTTGTCATCGGATGAAGTGTAGACACTTGTCCACTTCAGCGAACATTCTGACGGATTCGCATTTACATCGGTCAGACTACTGTTCATTGGGTAGGAAGCTCCAAACACATCAGGGATCGTCTCAGTCCATGAAATAGTTCCACGGCTGTTCAAGGCATTTGCGATGAAATTCATCGTGTCCTGCAGCGTCGGTCCCGTGCCTTGACCTGAAACTTGGAGTAAGAGCACAAACAACGGTGCCGTCAGAACACCCAGTCTGCAACTTCCTCGTCTCATGCTGCCCCCGAACCCTCGTCTCCCCAGTCCTAACGCGACCGATCGGCCCGTGTTCCAGCCAGGGCCAAGTCGGATGGTCTCCCCTAGTCTAGAGGCATCAGATTTTCAACTGAAGCTTAGATTTTCCCGAAAGCCCGAGGAACTGGCAGAGTTACCAGTCCAAAAAGTACTGGGAAACAAGACTCCGCTTTCATGATTCCCGGTTTGTCGGCGACTACTCGGAAACTAGCACCCCACTCCTATCCACCCTGGCACTCCCACACTACTTTCGCCTTTTGTTCGAGGGCGCTCTGGAGACCTCGCTTTCCCTCCTCTCCTCCGGCGCTTGACGGGATAGGAGATAAGTGAATCCGAAACTGCCCTCGTTACCGATGAGTAAACACATTGGGGGGCTTGGGATCGCGTGCGGATGGGCGGGCGGAGCGGCTCTATCCCGCGTCCGGGTCTCTCAGTGTTCTTGCGCGTTCGGTGCTGGCGAGGAGATTGAAGCGCGGTTCCGTAGTCGGTGTTAACGCCTGTTTACGACAATCATCCTAATGTCATCGCTATCTGGTGATCTTCCAGACGTTTTGCGAGACTCTTAGAAGACCGAGCCAATACAACGCGATCGACAATGCTTGCGCGATCAACCACGTATTCTTCCCGGCGGCCACAGGTGTGTAGTAATAGGCTGGCCAGATCCTGTCGACTACGAAGTAGCCAACGTAACCGGTGAGGAACACGGCTATCAAGCCTGCCACGCACAGCCATAAGCTGGCTGGTCCAGTCTGTTCAGTGCTCGGAAACGATCGCCCTAGCACCAGGTACATGATCCCGATCACGATCATCCCCAGCGACCCTGCCTGAACTGCGTACACCGACAGCGTCCACGGACACGCGAACCAGAGCGTGACATTCTTCATAAACATTTCTCCGGTATCGTGATTCGCGCCGATGAGGTAATGGCCAATGATCCCAAATCCGATGAAAATCCCAAAAACCAGCAGCCCTAAGCCCCAGCGTATAAATCGGGTTCCGATCTGTACAACCCTATTCGTCTCCGGCATGACTCCCTCTCTTCGCCGACTCGTCGGCTGGTGGTGTGTTTATTTCACCTTCACAACAGCCGGAGGTGTCCACTTGCCATCCGTGATGGCGACGTCCGGCCAATAAGATCGTACATAGAGCGAGAAGTCGTCCTTGGGCGCGGGCAGCCAGTTTGACATCTTGCTGGCTTCGGGTGCAGTTGCAGACACGTAGAGGATAAGCGAGCCATCCGGGCCGAATTGCAAATCCTTGTTCTTTGTGCCCAATGAATATCGTTTTAGTGTGTTGGGCTCGAAAAAGTGAAACTTATTGTAGAGAGTGAGCGACCAAAAGCCCTTCACCGGAGGCAATGCATCTTTCGCGAAGGTCACAGTGTATTGATGGTTGCCGTTCAAACGTCCGCCGGAGGCATCGAGGTCCTGATAGAAGTACTTCGTTTCTTCAGGCTTGTTTACAAAGATGTTCGATTTTGCAACCGCCGTGCGCGTGAAATAGTCGGTCCCGAACTTGGCCCCGTTGCTTTGCGTTGTCCAATTGGCAGGGAGAGGCAGGCCGTAGTTGCGGAACTCGAACAACGGGGTCACGAGTTCCTTGTCGGAGCCAGTCACCCCTTCTTGCAGAGCCTGCTTGAGCTTGGGATCAGCGTTTGCCGCTGCCCACACTGCGCGAATGTTGGCATAGAGGGCCTCTTCGCCGGGAAGAGGAGGCAGTCCGTCCATCACTTTCGGAAGCTGCTCTACAAATTTCTCTGGGTCAACCCACTTGGTTTCTTCGTGTCCCTTCGAACTGGAGGGGAACTTGGGAGAGGCCGACCAATCTTTCGTCTGCATTTTTCCATCGGACTTCGACAGCGGATAAAGATCCACTTGATTAATCAATGGTTGAACTGCCTTCGTATCGTCCGCCGTGGAATCTTTGAAAACACGTGGAATCACGATGCCCAAATTCGTGGAAGACCGGAAGACGTGCTGTATTCCTTGTGGCGTCTGTCCCTTCCAGCTTGGTCCGACGAGCAGATACAAGCCTGGCTTGGTTCCGTACATCTTCCCCATGTCCGCGAAGCTATCGGTGCGTTGGTCGACAACTTGATAAACCCAGAACCTGTCGCCGAAATCGGGAACCTGAATTACCACGGGCTCACGTCCCAGATCCAGAATTGAAAAGCCGTAAACGACATCTTGATTCGGACAGGCGACTACGCGTTCCTCAGGCACAACGTAGTCTGTGAGCATACTGAGCCGATTCGGGGGAGCTGCGGGAACAATGCCCCCGATCAAGCCGGGCTCGGGCAGTTGGTCAAATGCAAGCAGCCGATTATAGACATTCACCATCGGCCAGGCCCAAAACAACGCGGTCCTGCCAACCTGACGCACGTATTCCTCAGTCATGCGAGTTCCGGGAACTGGACCGGGAACGGTGGTGGGAACATTTGAAGCGGCAGGAGCCGTGCTCGATGACTCAGAAGTAGGCTGGTTTGCACTGCACGCGGTGAACAGCACGCACAAAATAGCGCAGAATGCTGCACGGCATAAATTGCACCTGCTCATGTGTTTCTCCTTTATTGCAATTTCTCGATGTCGCCGGGCTTCCACGATTTATCAATTGCCGCTTGCGTCGGGCCATATAAACGCAGGATCACAAAATAGCCTCGGCCCGGAGGGGTCGCCAGCCAGTTCGCTTCCTTTCCGGCAGGCGCTTGAGCGCCGAAATAGATGTCGGTGCTGCCATCGGCATTCTGTACGGGTTTATCGCGCGATCCGAGCGATGGAAATGGCTGGCCGTTGGCGAGGCCGGAAGCGTTCTCAGCTTCATAGAGAGTGAGCGACCAAAAATTGGCGGCTGGAACGTTGGGCGGTAGAGTGACTTTGTAATTGTTGTCGCCGGTAAGTGGATTGCCCTCGCGGTCGGTGAAGGCGATACCATATTTGGCACCCTTTCCCGCGATCTGCGAAATCATCCCCGGGCTGATCGAATAGTAGTCCGTGACAAACCAGATGCGCGCATCAAGATCGATATAGCCGCCGTCTTTCCTTAGGAAACCGAGACTCGCGAATGCTCCCGCGGGATTGTCGGGAGTTCCGTCTGCCATTGGATTGAGCCAATGACGGTCGGTATACATCAAGTACGAACGCCCGCTGACCGTTTGCTGGAACCCGATGACGCGGCTCATCTTGTAGCCGGTCTTCGCAGCTTGATCGAGGAGCGTGCGTGTCTTTGTGTCTGGATTGAAGGGCTGGCCCTTCACGATCCCGAGCGTTGCGAGCATGCCGAGCCAGTCCGGGGAAGCGATCGAAGTGGGCTCGCTATCGAAAAACGCTTTCAGATCATCGAAAGCGGAACCGTCGCTGATCGGAAGCATATTGGCGGCAACCCCGGATGCGTCCGGAAATGTCATTGCCTTAGCGGTGGCTTTCCCGCTCAGCGGATAAATCCGGGCTTGTTCGATAAGCCTGACGGGCGGTTCAAGATTCTTCGGATCCTGATAAAAAGCACGAAGAAAAACAAACACATTGTTCGTTTCCGAACGGTAGACGTAATAGCCCTGCGGCACAACTCCTTTGTACCCTGGCGGCAACAACAGAAATTTGCCACCCTTGCCGCCATCTGGGCCTGGCAGGCCAACATCGCCGAAGAATTTGCCGCCATCGACTGGAATCGGGTGCTGCCAGAAATCCAGCAAGATTCCCTGCAACTGCGGCGGAGCTTCAAACACGAGCGGTCCATCCTTGCCGAGATCGACGTAGCTCATGGCATAGATGACGTCGGAGTTGGGCGTTGTTACCAGCGTCTTCGCATCCAGCCGCTTCTTCCAGATCGGCAGCACGTTGTAACCAGCACCGAAGACCTTCTCTGAGCCCAGCTTCATCCCGAGGGTATTGAGGAGCGGCATCGCCCATAAGTAGGTTTGCGTGGCTCGCTGGAAGAACAATTCATCGCGGAGGGTTTGGGCGGTCTGGTCGGTCGGACGATTCTCCGAGAACGGCAGGTTTGCCAGTTCGTCGTAGCGGGAGGTCTGCGCGAAAGCAGCGCTGATCCCGGTCAAGACTACGATGCCGACACAAGCAAAACGAAGGTTCTTCATTCTTTCATTTCCCCCTCGAGAGAAGTTTTGAGACGGGCCTGGTACTACCCTTTGGGAAACAAAGCGGTCACGATCAATCGGAGCCCACATCCTTGCGGTCCGCCGGTGGGACTTGCCGCCCAGCAACGAAGTCCGCCACCCGCGCTCACCGGCAGTTTGCCGAGCTTGAGGACTTTAGTGGCGGTCAAATGTAACGGCGCACTCCACTGCTCTGCGGTCCAGTCGTAGCTCGATTCGGTGTTCAGTCCGAAGGTCCACGCGCTCTTGGTCGTGTAGGAGAAAAACGGCTGCAGAAACGTTGAACTGACGTCAGCCCTATTATGCGCGCCAGCAATGGACCAGACATGATTGAAGAGGAGTCCATACGTCCAATGCCCCTCCTGCTTCAGAATGACCCCCGTTGGGCCAATGCCAAACTTCTGGGACCCCAGCAAGTGGTCGGTGGCAGTCGGTATCAGGAAAACAGGTCCTACTCCCCAGATGAAGGGCTTGGTCTTGTTCGGAGACAGAAAGAAACTCTGTACTGTATCGCCCAGCCCGGTTTGGCTGCTCGCGTCTATCACGTCACTCTGATGAATGACGGGAAGAATCGTCCGCGAAATGAGATTCCAGTTCGCCGTGAGCGTAATGGGGATAACGGGTTGGAAATTGAGGGTATAACGGAATCCATCTTCATTTGGGCCCAACCCAAAATCAAAATTGCTTTGAAACGGGACGCTTATCAGCGAGGCGACTGGATTCGATAGCTTCTTAGCGAGTTCTTGGGCGCTACCTTCGGCGGCCGGCGGCTTCGGCTGAGAAGGAGGTCCCGACTGACAATCCAGCCGCGAAGGTATCAACACACAGCAACCGATAACTAACACTAATCCCATGGTTCTCGTTAGGGCCCAGTTCACCGTCGTCATTCCGTTGTCCTTTCGGGGCCCCCATTTATAGCGATAGGTTCTTCGATTTTCGAGTGCTTTGCCTTCGGTCCGTGGCCTGAAGTAATCGTTGATATGCCACCGCATCTTGGACCACGAACTCCGCTTTCCCATTGATCGTCAGTACTTCGGCACGGCCGCTCAACTTCAAACGCTTCAGATGAGCCTTTGTGTTCCGGAGAAAGTCTGTCAGCGACGTTATGTCTTGCAGCCTAATCACGCTGATAACCTCGCGAGCGGATTCGAGGCGATTCGGGTGGAAATCCTACGTGAATTCGCAGTGCCGTGTCTATGCAATTTCGGCAAAATTGATATACTTTTCCACTAGTGCCATGTAAGGAGATGGCTCTTGCCGTCCCTCACATTCTCTTCCTTCGACGCTTACGCTGCTCAAATCCAGCAGGCCACCGTCCGCGCGATGTTCCTCGGCCCGCAACAAAAGAATTGGTCGTTGGCTTATCTCACGATGACGGACCTGAGCGTCCAGTGGGGCAGGGAGGGTGGTGCAAACATCATCGAAGGGACATCGGAACCGGGCGGCATTACTTTCTTCATGCCACGTCGGAATGGTCACAGGATCACAGGTGACGGACATCGCATGGATAGTGAATCTCTAATGGTTCTGATACCCGGAGATGAATTCTGTATCTCAGCCTCCGATTGGAACCAATGGTCATCCATGTGGGTTTCGCACCAGGTGCTTCAAAGTATGTGTGGGTTGAGTGACGCGATTTTAAGGTGGAAAACTCGCGTCTTGCAGCAATCTTCCGAGAGCGTCGCAGTCTTGCGTTCGACATTGGAGAAGCTTGGCCAAGCAGTGGATGAAGAGCCGAGCGCTTTTGAGTCCGTCCGGGCAATCCACACTACCGAACGAAAGCTGGCCGAGGGTATTCGGCAAGCGCTCGACGTTCCGGCCGCCGCTATCATCGCGGGCCGACGAGCGCTACCTCGGAAACAAATCATGCGGCAAGTCATGGACTTCATCGATCAGCATGAAGGAGAATATCTCTCGGTAGCGGATCTTGCATCGGCAGCGGGAAGTTCTGAGCGCACCCTGCGCACGGTTTTTCAAGAATACTTTTCGGTTGGACCTGTTCGCTATCTCAATGTCAGAACTTTGCACCTGGCTCGGCAAGCACTCAGAGCAAGCGACTTCAGCACAACCAGTGTGGGTGAAGTTCTCACGCGCCATGGCGTTTGGGAATTTGGCCGCTTTGCGCGTGACTACCGAAACTTGTTCGGAGAACTTCCATCACAGACATTAAGAAAGAATTCATGAGATCGCCTTATCAATTCGGACGGCGAAAGTCGGTTCTTTCTCGATTGCTGCCTGACTGATCCCTACCAGCTTCGCTAGCATCTGCCAATGTCTCGGATGCGCTTTACGTGGACCGCAACGGATCTGAGCGGCATACGCGCTAGAAACCCCAATTGCTTCTGCGATCAGGCGAACCTTGATGTCTTTGAGTAACGGTAAGATTTGCTTATTCAAGAATTCTTGATTGAGCCAAGCAGGCATGTTCGCCGGTGACCACCATGTGTTTGCGACGGCATGATTGCTGATCTTCCTCGAAATGTGAGCTTTGCGTTTACCAGCCTTGGGTGTTGCGTGCCCAATGAGAGCCGCGTGAGCTGAGATGCTCCCCGCCCTTCGGACCAAAAAGAAGCGTGTTTAAGGTGGACCGCGCCTCTCGTAGTGTTTTGAAAAAAAATATACCCGTCGGCCTTGTGGGAACTGTGGAAAGCGTTTTGCGCTTTCCAAGCCGCTGTGGGAATCCGCGTGGTTTGCGGATTTCCAGCAGCGGCGGCAGTTTCCACAAGGCGATTCTTTTTTCTCCCTCTCGGACTCGTTCTTCTTTGTCTTTGTGTCGATCTCCGCGATTTTGCAATTTGCAAGGAAAAATCTTGCGTTAGGAGCGCCTAGGAACGACGATCGATGACTCGGTTGTCTTGCCTCAGTCGGAAATGGAAAAGGCGTTCTTCCGTTAAGATAGCTGGGAGAACCGATGAAAAAAGAGCGCAAGCACTACACCGCGGAAGAAAAAGTTGCCATCCTGAGGCGGCACCTGGTGGAGCAAGTACCGGTTGCCGATCTGTGTGAAGAACTGCAGTTGCGGCCCACCGTGTTCTATCGCTGGCAGAAGGAGTTTTTCGAGAACGGAGCGGCCGCCTTCCAGGCGAAACAACGCCCCGCCCGCCAAGCCGAGGAGAAACAGAAGCGGATTGAGTTCTTGGAGAAGAAGGTGCAGACCAAGGACGAAGTCCTGGCCGAACTCATGGCGGAACACATCGCGTTAAAAAAAAGTCTTGGGGAGATCTGACCGGCAGTTGGGTGCCGCATGATGTGCGGGACCAGGTGGTGGATTTCGTTCGTCGCTGGTCGGAGAAGACCGAAATCGGCGTCGGACGATTCGTTCATTGGCTGGGCGTCGCCGCCAGCAAGTTCTACGACTGGCGGCAGCGCTATGGTTGCGTGAACGAGCACAACGCTTGGATCCCGCGCGACTTCTGGTTGCAGCCCTGGGAGAAAGAAGCCATCGTTCGCTTTCATCTCGAGCATCCGCAGGAAGGGTATCGGCGGCTGACCTTCATGATGCTGGATGCGGATGTGGTGGCGGTGAGTCCGACCAGTGTGTGGCGGGTGTTGAAGCAGGCGGGACTGTTGTCGCGTTGGAAGGGCAAACCCTCGCGCAAGGGAACGGGATTTGTACACCCCCTGGCACCGCATCAGCATTGGCATATCGATGTTTCCTACATCAACCTGAGTGGAACCTTCTACTACCTGTGCAGCGTGTTAGATGGATACAGTCGTTCGATCGTGCATTGGGATTTGCGGGAGTCGATGCGAGAAGTGGACATTGAAATCATTCTCGAACGGGCCAAGGCGAAATACCCGGACGCCAAACCGCGCATCATCTCCGACAACGGACCGCAGTTTGTGGCGCGCGATTTCAAGGAGTTCATTCGTCTCTCGGGGATGAGCCATGTGCGCACCTCGCCGTTTTACCCGGAGTCGAATGGGAAACTGGAGCGCTGGCACCAATCCCTAAAAACCGAGTGTATCCGGCCCCTCACGCCGTTGACCCTGGAGGACGCCCGGCGCCTGATTCAAAACTACGTCGATTACTACAACACGGTGCGCCTGCACAGTGCCATCGGTTACGTGACGCCGCACGACATGCTCCAGGGCCGACAAGCAGAAATTCAGGCCGCCCGGGATCGAAAACTGGAGCACGCTCGTCTCCAGCGCCAACTCCTCCGCCGCCAGGCTCCGACCACGCTGTTTGCCGGCAGCATGACCAATCGAGTTACAATGCCCTCACCAGGTGAAACGGAGGCGGGCTCTGCGGGGACGCAACCATGCTGAGGGATAACCTGGTGGGGCTCATCGAGCCGATGCTGCACAGCGCGAGACCTACCCCTCTCGCGCTTCGTGTGCTGCGGACTGCGTTACCCGCGACCCCAACCCGTCATCGGACGATAGACCCCGAATGCCTTGAAAATCCCCGCCCCGAAGGGGCGGAACCTTCAATTGCGGAGAACGTCGCTTCTCCATTTCACGCTGAACCAAGACACGGTCGACCTTCATCACCTCCGTTTTCCTCCTGGCTACTGGGCACCGCTCGCTCCGAAAGTAGATCGCGGCGGGTGTCTGGTAGCCCAGGGCCTGATGCAAACGCTCCTGATTGTAAAAAGCAAAATAGCTTTTGAGATTGCACACCGCATCCCGCACGTCCCAGTAGTCCTTCAGATAGACCTCTTCGTATTTCACCGTCCGCCACAGGCGCTCGATGAAAATGTTGTCGCTCGCTCGCCCACGCCCGTCCATGCTGATGTCGATGCCCCCCGCCTCCAGTCGACCCGTGAAGGCTTCGCTGGTGAACTGCGCACCTTGGTCCGTGTTGAAAATCTCTGGCTGGCCCAACTGTAAGGCCCATTCCAGAGCGGCCAGGCAGAAGGACGTCTCTAACGACCCCGATACTTCCCAAGCCAGCACATACCGGCTGTACCAGTCCATCACCGCCGTCAGAAAGATAAATCCCTGTCGCAGTCGAACATAGGTGATGTCGCTGGACCATACTTGGTTCGGTCGCTCGATGCTCAGCCCTCGCAAGCCATAGGGGGAAATGCGATGTCCGGGCTCGGGAACCGACAACCGCGGCTTCGCATAAATGGCCTCCAGTCCCATGTGCCGCATGAGTCGCCGCACCCGTTTCACATTCACCCGATAGCCTTGTTCCCCCAGCCAATAGGTCATCTTGCGTGTCCCGTAAAACGGCGTCCGCGTATATTGCTCGTCGATTAACCGCTGCAATTGCAAATTCTCCGTCGTCTCCGGTTGTGCTTCGTAATACCACCCCGACCGCGAAACTCCCGTCAA
>DASPTU010000081.1:0-37351 GCA_035623255.1 Terriglobales bacterium
AAATTTTGGGCTGGCATTTGGGCAGCCGTAACCAGGATTGACAAGAAAGCGCATACGATCGAGGGAAAGCCGCCAAATCTCGATGTCATGTGATCTGTCCTTTCCGGAATCATCCCAATTCTGAATTCTCAAAAGCATGCCATTCACGGCACTCGACAAGCTAGCAAATTGAGCGACGAAAAGTTAGATGGGGTGGTTCCATCAACATCGGAGCCACCCCCTCTCCTCACGCAGGCACAACACCCAAACAGACATCACCCAATCTGCCACGATCACAGACAACTCACGCAGCGACACGATCCATCGCATCCTCCATGGCGGAGATCACCTCGGTCATGATGGCGTCTTCAATGGCGGTGGACATGGCGATGACCCCGCCCGGCCCCATGTGGATACCGTTGTTCGAGCAGGCAAGGTGAAAGCTCTGACTGACATCCGCATTCGGTACTTCCGGACCCGGACCCACCTTCTCTCGCGAGAAATAAACTCCCATCACCGAACCGTTACTCGGCACCGTCAGGGGCAGGCCCAGCTTGGCCGCCCGCGCCTCAAGCGCTGCCTTCAGACGCGCTGCCAGGTCGTCCATCTTTGAGATTTTCGCCGCCGTCAGGTTTTCGATCGTGACGCGTCCGGCAACACAGCCCAACACATTGCCGTTGAACGAACCGCCGTGATAAATCCCTTGGGGATGGAAGGGATCGGCGAGGTCAATAATCTCTGCACGACCGCCGACGGCACCCACTGGCGTCCCTCCGCCAATGAACTTGCCCAGGAACGTGAGATCCGGCTGCAGTCCGAATTTTTCTGCCGAGCCGCCCTGAGCCAGCCGCAACATCAGGCAATCATCGAGCACGAACAGTGCGCCTGCCCGGTGAGCTGCCGCTTGCACGTCTCGCAGGAAAGTACCCACCGGCGGCGTGACTACACCGGTGTACATCACCGGTTCAAGCACCACTGCCGCTATTCGTTTTCCGTGCTTTGCAAAGGCCTGCTCAAACGATTCCAGATCGTTGAAACTCGCGAGCACCGTGTGACCTGGAATTTCGCCCTGTCCGTGCAGTCCAGCTTCAAGGTCGCTGTAAGTGCCGTGATATCCCGCGGTAGCCTTCAAAATGAGCGGCCGTCCGGTAAAGTGCCGGGCCAGCTTGACGGCCAGCATGCCCGACTCAGTTCCGGAATTGGTGAACAGGACCCTCTCGAACGTTTTGATCCGTCGGCTCAACAGCTCAGCAAATTCGATCTGGGGGAGGGAAGTGCTGAGCCAGGCCCATCCGCGTGGCAGCCATTCCTGCATTGCCTTGATGACGGGTGGATATGCGTGGCCGTGAATCAGGCTGAGTCCGTTATAGATCAGGTCGACATAACGATTGCCGTCGATGTCCCATAAAAAAGCGCCTTCTCCGCGCTCCATCACTGCCTGGTAAGGCTGATAAGAGCCAAAGCCCCGCGTCACTCCGCCCGGGAGGCTGCGAGTGCCACGCTGAACTAATTCCGCGGACTTCCGGGTTCTCGCGCGGTATGTTTCTTCGATAGCCTTGCGATCGGCTACTGTCATTGGTCTGGTGGATTCGACGGCGGTATCAGCCACGTTTCTTTCCATTCTTGATCACGGCGACGGTGTCAATTTCCATCCGCGCGTTGACTAGCAGCGCCTTGATCCCGATGGTGGAACTAGCGGGTAATGCGCCGCCGAAGGTTGCCTTGCGAACTTTGTTCCACGCCGGATAGTCACGTTCCACATCGGTCAGGTAGGTCGTAACGCGAACTACATCCTTCAGCGTGGCGCCGGCTTTTTTCAACGCCCGCTCAACGTTGCCCATGCACAATTTTGCTTCTTCCTCGAAGGGCTCGGCCGTAACCTTCACGGGACCGTCAGGAGGATGGCCGACCTGCCCACTAATGAACACAAGGCTGTACTCGCCCATGGGCACGACCACCGCCTTGCTGAAACTATCCGAGAACCCATCCGCAATCCGCTGAACCATTGTCTTGCTCTCCATCTCCGTTCGTGTGGGTTACCTGAAGGCGCAAAGCGGACATAAGCAGCCGCCGGCCCCGCTGTAATCAGGCGGCAAGAATAGAACCTCCTCTTTGATCAAGTCTCTGAGTTTTATGTGAGTTTTTGCTGAGGGTCGGCGTGCAGCCAACATTCACAGGAAGGAACTTACTCAGGAACTCAGGAAAAACTCACTTTTCAGGCATTCATATATGTATGTATCGTGACGCTAAACAGGAGATCGCACCTCGCCACCCCGAGCACCGAAACAACAGCTTTGTGATCGACAGATCGGGTGTACAATTCCGGCTCTCGTTGGCCCAAAGTAGCGGAGCCGGCATGGTAAAACTGAAATCGTCGTTTACATGATGGCCTTTTGGAGTCCGTATGATTGCTGCCAAAGTGAAACTTAAGCCCGGGCGTCTGCTCATCGACGGGCAATGGCGGGAAACTACAAAGGCGTTCGACTCGATCAATCCCGCTACGGGGCAAGTGCTGACACGAGTTGCAGAAGCATCGGCGTCAGATGTGGACCAGGCGGTCGCGGCGGCGCGCATTGCTCTGGAAGACCGCGGTAGTGTGTGGCGGAAGATGTCCGCGAGCGACCGTGGAAAGCTGATTTGGCGGCTGGCAGACTTGGTCGAAAAGAACGTTGATGAGCTTGCCGAGATCGAGACCCTCGACAATGGCAAACCGATCTCAGAATCGCGGAACATCGACATGCCTATGGTTATCGATGTTCTGCGCTACTTCGCCGGCCTGGCAACGAAGATTCAAGGCGAAACCGTCAATACCTTTGAAACCGCCTTTACCTACACCCTCCGCGAGCCGGTGGGCGTGGTTGGCCTGATTATTCCGTGGAACTTTCCGTTACTGCTGGCCTCGTACAAAGCCGGCCCCGCTCTGGCATGCGGAAACACGGTTGTCCTGAAGCCCGCTGAGCAGACGCCGCTCTCCACCTTACGATTCGGAGAACTCGCTCTCGAAGCCGGACTTCCTCCCGGAGTTTTGAACATTGTTACTGGAGGTGCGGAAACTGGAAAGGCGATGGTCCGCCACCCAGGAATCGACAAGATTGCATTTACGGGTTCGACTGCAGTGGGCCGGGAAATCATGCGCGACGCGGCCGATGGATTAAAGCGGGTCACATTAGAACTGGGTGGCAAGTCCCCAAACATCGTTTTCGCCGACTCTGATATTGATGATGCGGTAAAAGGCGCGATGAACGGGATTTTCTATGGCAAGGGGGAAGTTTGTAATGCCGGTTCGCGCCTTTTCCTGGAGAGCAAAATCCAGGACGTTTTTATGGACAAGCTGGTAACGCGTGCCAAGAAGATGCAACCCGGCGATCCACTCGATCCCAAAACCCGCATGGGTTCAATCGTAAGCCAGGAACAAATGCAGACCGTGCTCGACTACATCGACTCAGGAAAGAAAGAGGGCGCGAAGTTGATCGCCGGTGGGAACCGTGTTTCGGTCGACGGCGGCCAGGGATTTTTTATTGAGCCGACAATTTTCGGTGCGGTGGACAACAATATGAAAATCGCACAGGAAGAAATTTTTGGCCCTGTGCTCGCAACCCTCAGTTTCGATGACGTGGATCAGGTCATCGACCTGGCCAACCGGAACCCGTATGGTTTAGCAGCTGCCGTCTGGACCAGAGATGTGAAAAAAGCTCACAACGTTTCCCGCCAACTCAAAGCCGGGACAGTGTGGATCAATACTTACGGGCTATTGAACGCTGCGTTACCCTTCGGTGGCTATAAGAATTCCGGTTTCGGCCGCGAATTAGGGATGCATGCCATTGAGCACTACACGGAACTGAAGATGGTTTGGCTGAATCTGGCATGAGAACTGCGGCTCCAATAACTCTTATCCAGACACACCTGGCGCAACTCTGACCTGACATGCGAATCACCCTGGAACCCGATTCGCCCTCGGCTCAATCTAACCAGAAAACCGGAGCGATCACGCTGCTCCGTCGGCTCACTTTGCTCGATGCTACGCTGATCGTAGTCGGGGGAGTGATCGGGTCGGCAATCTTCATCACCCCTGCGGACGTCGCGCGACAAATCCCGAACCCAATTCTATGCCTTCTTCTTTGGGTCGTTGCTGGTCTGGTCGCGCTTCTCGCGGGGTTTGCTTTTGCTGAATTAGGAGGCATGTTTCCCGAAGCCGGGGGCCAGTATGTTTACATCCGCGAAGTCTACGGCCACTTCGCAGCATTCATATACGGATGGGTACTGTTCACCGCTGGAAACAGTGCAGGGCTGGCAGGAGTTGCCATGGGCTTCGCTTTGTTCGTGGGCAAGGTAATTCCACCATTCTCTGCCGAGAAGATCCTCTATGCCCACGCGATCCTTCCCGGCGTTGTGTGGCACTTCACTCGTGGATCGCTGGTTGCGGTCGTCGCAATTATTGTGCTCACGGCGGTGAACATCCGTGGGGTCAAGGTTGCTGCAATCCTGCAAAACTTTACAGGCTTATTGACGCTGGCTTGTGTCGGCCTCATGGTTGGCTTGGGCCTTACCCTGGGAAAAGGTTCATGGGCGCATTTTTCCCCCCAGACATCGCTGCCGGTATGGCCTTCGCTCTCAGCGATCGGCATTGCCTTTGTGGCGCTGTTTTGGACCTACGATGGGTGGAACATCATTTCTTGGGTTGCGGGAGAAATCAAAGACGCCGAACGCAATCTGCCGCGCGCCATGATTGGCGGCATCGTGCTCGTCATTCTCACCTATGTCTCCGCAAATGTCGTTTTTATCTATGCCATGCCGATGCGTGAACTGGCGCAACAATCCACACTGGCTCAGGCGGCTGTTGGTGTACTGTTCTCGGACAACATGGGCCGGCTGGTATCACTGGTGATCGCCGTTTCATGCTTTGGATCGATGTCGGTAGTAACGCTGGGCGGTGCCAGGGTTTACTACGCGATGGCCAAAGACGGCGTTTTCTTCCCGTCCTTAAAAACTCTTCATCCCGATTGGAGAACGCCGATTGTCAGCCTGGTCGCCCAATGCATTTGGGTTTGTGTTCTGGCCGTCAGCGGTGGTTACGAACAAATCTACACTTGTTTCACTTTCATGATGACCGCGACGTACGCAGTGACGGTAGCTGCAGTCCTGATTCTCCGCCACACCCGACCTCAGGCAGTTCGTCCCTATCGCTGTTTCGGCTATCCGTGGGTACCTGCAGCTTACCTCCTGATTGCAGCCGTTTTCTTGATTAACACCCTCGTTCACCGTCCGGTTGAGTCGATCGTAGGGCTTGTTCTCGCGTTGACCGGAGTTCCCGCGTACTATTACTGGCGACGTTCCACCCGGCCGGCAGAGTCACAGGAAATCTAACGCGGGACCGGCTAAATCGCGGTTTGATCTGCGCCCTTCAAAGCCAGCATCTTGCGAGCATCATCGGGAGTCGCAATATCCAGAGACAGTTCGTTCAATATGCGGCATATCTTCTTTACTTGTTCTGCGCTCGACTTTGCCAGCTCACCCTTGCTCAGGAATAGGCTGTCTTCCAGACCAACCCGGACGTTTCCGCCCATGATCGCCCCCATCGTGACAAGCCTCATCTGGTGTCGACCTGCCCCCAAAATCGACCACTGATAATTCTCCCGTCCGAATAATCGGTCCGCCGTTGCCCGAACGTAACTCAGAAGTTCGACATCTGTTCCCAGGCCGCCAAGGATCCCGAAGATGGTCTGAATGAAAAGCGGCGGTTCAACCAGTTTTTCGTCCAGAATATATGCCAGGTTGTAAAGCTGCCCGATGTCATAACACTCAAACTCGAAGCGTGTACCGCAGCCTTCCGCCAACTCCTGGACGACACGCTTCATATCGATGAAGGTATTGCGGAAAATATTGCCCTCAGTCTGCCGGAGAAACGATTCCTCCCAATCGTACTTCCAGTTGTTGTAACGCTTCGCCATCCGATGGATGGAGAAGTTGATCGAGCCCATATTGAATGAGGCCATTTCGGGCTTGGCTCGCCGCGCGGCTGCTAATCGCTGATCAAGGTCCATATACAAGCTTCCGCCGGTGGTAATGTTGATCACCGCATTCGTACATGCTTTGATCTTGGGTAAAAACTGCATGTACACATCGGGATCACCCAGGGGGCGCCCGTTCTGAGGATCACGAGCATGCAGGTGCAGAATCGCCGCCCCGGCTCGCGCCGCCTCAATCGCCTGTTGCGCAATATCTTCCGGCTTAAACGGCAGGTATGGAGACATCGTGGGGGTGTGGATCGAGCCTGTAATCGCAGAAGTTACAATCACCTTATCAGCCACAAAACCTCCTAATCGTTCCTTCCCTATGCCTACCTTGACCGGACAGTTTCGGTTTGGTTACAGGATCGACGGCAAATTAGTCTGATGATCATACCAAAGTCACTTGGGCATACAAGTCTGGAATCAGAGCGACGCATTGAAACCGAAGGAATTGAGGGGCAGCGACATATATCTGATGGTATGATACCTGGACGTTAACGTCCTGGGTCTGACAATCCGCACCCAAGGAGAGTCCACCGTCATGGCGATGGTTACTAAGAGGATTAGCGGGTCTGCATCCGCAAAGCTGTTTCAGTTTAATTCTTTCGAGCTGGACGTCGCGTCAGGCGAGCTTCGACTCGGCAAGACACGCCTTACCGTGCAGCCGCAGCCCTTCAAAGTCCTCGCATTGCTGGCTTCGAAGCCAGGCCAGATCGTTACCCGCGAGGAGATCAAGCGCCAAGTTTGGGATAACGGGGTTTTCGTCGACTTTAACGGAGGACTGAACTTTTGTATCCGCCAGATCCGCAGGGTCCTCGGCGAAGATGCCAGAAGCCCACGCTTCATTGAAACCGTCCATCGTCGCGGCTACCGATTCATCGCACAAGTAAATTCGGCCTCCAAAGATGATCGAAGGGGACCCTGGCTTGACGAATCGGTGCGGATGTGCGGCAAAGATAATGACAGGCCTATGATTGTGGCAGTTCTCCCCTTCCACGATTTGAGTTGCCCGTGCAACTCTGACTTACTCGCCGATGGAATTACCGAGCTCCTTACTACTTATCTCTCAACCAATAGCTCACTACGCGTTGTCTCTCGGACCACTACCATGCAATACAAGAATGGGTCCCAATCGGTGTCAAGAATCGGGCAAGAACTAGGGGCGGATTGTGTCTTGGAAGGTGCGGTACTGCAGGCCGGGATGCGTGTGCGGGTTACCGCGCGATTGATCAATAGTTCCTCCGACCAAAGTGAGTGGGCCGCTTGTTACGACGTCGAGATGGATGATCGTCTTCTCCTGCAAGAGCATGTTGCTTGTGCGGTGGCTACAGACGTGGGACTTTACCTCTCACCAAAGTTGAAGCCGAAGAATGCGTGGACTCCGCGGAATATTCTTGCTGGCGAACGCTCCTTGAAGAGTTCTGGCCGGGCGTGGCCAATCTCGCTGGGAAGCTTCGAGTCGAGGGATGCGGGTGAGACCCCAACCCTAATTCGGGGTCGACTCACATAATTTACCCTGTATTCCCGGGTGCCATGACTATGGCGACCAGAGTCCATGCCGCGATCATAATCAGGGGGGCCAGCCGCTCGATCGACATCCGAGTCGGAGGAATTTTTTGAAGGCTTACGCGGCATTAGCATTGCTTCTCATATGCTTTGCGTTCGCAGACTCATTGTTGCATTTGCAACCCGCTTCGGAGAAAGATCGCCAGTTTGCCCGCGCTATTTTTGAGCAACTCATTGATATAGATACTTCGCATACCGCTGGTTCAATCACCAGAGCTTCCGCAGAGATGAGGCAGCGCTTCCTCGATGCAGGTTTTTCAGAAAATGATGTCTCCCTCGTGGGGCCGAACGAGCGCAAACAGAACCTCGTAGTTCGATACCGTGGCCGTGGTTCGCAAAAGCCAATCCTGATCGTGGGCCACCTCGATGTGGTCGACGCCAAACCATCGGATTGGACCATGGACCCGTTTCACTTCGTCGAGAAGGATGGGTTCTTCTACGGACGCGGCACACAAGACATGAAGGATGGCGACGCGATTCTGGTTACTGATCTCATCCGCCTCCGGCGCGAGGGATACCAACCCGATCGCGATCTCATTCTGGCCCTCACCGCCGATGAAGAGAATGGCCCCGACGATGGTGTTGCCTGGCTGGTGAAAAATCGTCGCGAGTTGTTGAACGCAGACTTTGCCATCAACGCAGATTCCGGCGGGGTTGAACTGGATCACGGTAGGCCCTTGGTGGTTGGAGTTGAAGCAGCTGAAAAGCTTTACGCCGACTACGAGCTCACCGTCAGCGATCGCGGCGGGCACAGTTCGCTACCCCACACCGGCAACCCCATTTTCCATCTTGCGGCGGCCCTTGATCGCCTGGAACATTCACCTTTCCCGTTTGAGCTTAACGCTGTCACTCGCGGCTATTTTTCTGGGGTTGCCCCTCGCGTTCCTGCGGCGGATGCTTCTGCGATTCACGGGATTCTGCAGGAACCACCGGATCCTGCAGCGTTTGAAATGCTCGCGCACAACGTGTACTACAACGCCCTGCTGCGCACGACGTGTGTGCCTACTCGACTCCGGGGTGGACACGCCAATAACGCACTCCCCCAGACTGCTTCCGCTAACGTCAACTGCCGGATACTACCTGGGCACTCTGCAGAAGAGGTTCGTCAGAATCTCATCCACATTTTTGCCGACCCGAGTATTACGGTGAAGTATGGAGATTTCGCGGGACGGCTATTTGACTCGGCGCCGGATACAAAGTCTTTCTCCGCGCTCACCATACCGCCGGACGTGATCCAGCCGATCAAACAGATCGCCGAGCGGATGTGGCCGGACACGCCGGTCATTCCCGAGATGGAGACCGGCGCCTCCGATTCGGTTTATACGCTCGCGGCCGGAATTCCCACGTACGGCATCTCCGGTATCGCGCTCGACAATGACGACATTCGCGCGCACGGCAAAGACGAACGGCTTCCCGTGGAATCCTTCTATCGCGGTCTCGATTTTTATTACTTCTACCTGAAAGCTCTGACCCAGCAGGAGGCAGCAAAGTAATTCTTCGCTGAAAACCGCCATGCTCAAGAATCTGACAATCGGCTGGGTTGGGCTCGGAAACATGGGGCGCCCGATGTCGCTCAGGGTTCACCGCGCCGGTGCCCAACTGTTTGTCAGCAGCCGGAATCGCGCTGCTGTCGACGAGATGGTCCGCCATGGCTTGCATGGCGTAACGAATCCTCGCGAAGCCGCCCAACACGCTGATGTTGTTATCTTGACGGTCTTCGATGCCGCCTCCGTGGGCGACGTGCTAAAAGGTGAAGCTGGTGTCTTTGCGGGGCTTCGCCCAGGGTCACTGATCATAGACATGGGAACGACCGATGTCACCGCGACACGCGAGTTCGCCCTCACGGCAGCACAGCGTAATATCGACTACCTGGATGCGCCAGTCTCTGGCGGAGTCTCGGGTGCGGCGGAAGGGACGTTGACCATCATGGTCGGTGGTGAGGCGGCGCACCTGGAACGCGCTATGCCCATTCTCTCGATCCTCGGCAATCGTGTGACCCACGTCGGATCGGTTGGCGCAGGGCAGGCCACCAAAGCGGCCAATCAAGTCATAGTTGGGATAACCATTGCCGCGGTAGCCGAAGCATTCGGCCTGATTTCCTGTGCTGGTGTCGACTTGGCCAAGGCCAGTGAGGCGTTGCAAGGCGGGTTTGCTGATTCCCGCGTCCTGCGCGAACATGGCGCGCGCATGATCAAAGGTGACTATGCGCCCGGGGCCACCATCTCCGTACAGCGGAAAGATATGCGCCAGGCTTTATCGTTGGCTAAATCGTTCGGGCTTCACGTACCGCTGACCAAGCTTGCTGCCGAACGCTTTGATCAGGTCGCCGAACTTGGATTCGATCACCTCGATCAAAGTGCGATGTTCAAGCTGCTGAAAGACTGCTAGACCATGCAGCAAACCAGTCACACTAATTGACAAGAGATAACGGAATGCGTGTTTCGCTGAATGCCTCAGGTGTGGGCGCAGAGCGCATGTCGATTCTCGACTATGCGGATCTGGCTGCCCGTCATGAATTCGATGGAATCGACATTCCCAGCCTGACGGCGGTAATGAGAACTGCGCAGGAGCTAGGTGGCGCGTCAGGGCTGAAAGTCGAGTTCGCAAATAAGGGTGTGGTTCCGGTGATATTTGGACTGGCTCCAGAAATGGGCCTCGTGGGCGTCGAGTGGCGTAAGGATGAAGAAACATTTCGGCAATCCCTTGGCGGGTTAGCGGACATCGCGAGTTTTGCCGAGGAACTCGGCATTAAACGCTGCTACACCTATCTTCCTCCAGCCGTCAACGCGAATCCCGACGACTTTGGAAATCTGCTCGCTGCCCGCCTTGCTGAAATGGCCCGACTGCTCAGCAAACATCAAATCCGCCTTGGCCTGGAATGGCTGGGGCCCCACCACCTGCGGGCAGGAGGTGCCAATTCCACCGGAGCGAACCCATTCATCTTCACCATGGCACAAACTTTGAAGTTCATTGAGAAAATAGGCGTGCCAAGCGTTGGTTTGATTCTGGATTCGCTGCATTGCTATACAACCGGGCTAGGAGAATCCGGCATTGCCGCGATGAAGGTTTCTCAGATCGTGCATGTACACCTCAGCGATGTGCGCAAGGGTAGAGGGCGAAGCGGCGCCCGGGCTGACGAGCGAATGCTGCCAGGTGAGGGCGAGGTCGATCTCGTGGGATTCGTGCGCGGTCTGCGCACAACGGGTTACGAGGGCTATGTCGCGGTCGAAGTGATAGCTTCAAGAAACATTGCTGATACACCAGATGAGGCAGCCGCTAAAATCCGATCGTCTCTACGCGCACTCGCGCTGTGATGTACGCATACCACGAGTCAGCAACTGCGGCAGAATCGTGCTCTCTGCGAACTAGAATGAGCGAGATGCCCTAGGCAGCGCTGGCCTGATTGCACAAGCCCTGATAGTAATCGCGGCCGCGCTCATATCCGTGGACGAATGGTTTCTCGACATCGGCACCGGGATATTTGCGTTGCACATCTTCCAGTTTCGCATTCATCTCGCCGACCACCTGGTCGTACTCCTTGCACCGGGTCCTCGCGTGGAGCGCGGCTTCGAATCCCAACCGATAGAATTTCTCGTCTTCGGAGAAGTTTCGATCGAATGTCGAATAATACTTTTCTTCCGAGCTGCGCAGACCGTACCACCAGCGATGGCGCGCCGCATCGATGGATTCTGTTCCGTTGGCGTTCAGCAGTTCTCGCAAATGCCCCGTAGCCTCCTCTTCCGCCATTGCCACAAATATGCTGCCACCGTTGCGCAGAACCTCCTCGTACACAAAGATCTCATCCTCGGGGAGTTCATCGCTCGCGGGATTCTCGATGTTGGTTCCCGCGATCGCCTCTTCACGAGCCCCCGCGGCGCGCAGCACCGCTGCGCCGAGCAGTCCCAGCGCAGTGATCATTCCGACGCCAGGTACGACAGCGGTGAACACAGGCATTCCCGACGGCCCGGAGAGGGCTTCCGATCCCACCTCCGTCGATCCCCGTTGAATGTCACCCGGTGTTAACACCGTCATTTTTTCAGTGGAAACACCGGCCGACTGAAACACTGGAACTGCGCGCTCGGCGTCAACTCGTGAACGAAAGACTCCAGAAACCGCCTTCATCTGGCCCTCCATCGTAATGATCATCGGATTCTAATACTTTCGGTCCGAGACTGGAACCTGTCGCAAGGGATTTCGATCTGAACACTGACGAAGTACAGCTATAGAAACCTAAACGTCCTAGATGCCAAGAATGTTTGGCTGCAGCTTGACATACTGATGCTCTTGCGCCCACAAGTTTAAAGGCAGGCTTGCAAGCTCATCGACGATCGGTACAGCCAGGCCATTCTTGGTGAGATCCATGGTTTTAATGTAGCGGTGGCAGGTATCGCATGCCTCCACCCGGACTTGCGGAAACTGCTCCGCTGTGTAAACTGCAAGCTTATCTACCGCTTCTTCGCCACAGGCCACACAGCGAATGCGTCCGTATTTCCATTCGGTGAAACACAGAGAGCAAATCAACGATCGTTTTCCACCATCGCCTTCCGGGCGCAATACGCCTACCGCCGGTTTGCCATTACAAAACGGACAAACGCCGACTGCCTCGCTGTGGTCCGCGCAATCTGAGTGATCTGCAATAAACTCGGCGTAGGGCTGCAGAAAAGTTCGGACCAGCGTTGATTCCGGTCTGGGGTCAATGTGGTGATCGTGCCTCCAGTGTGAGGACAGAATTTCTGCGCGTGTACTCGACCCTTGTGCCTTCAGGCTTCGCGCCGCTTGCATGATTGGTTCAGGTGAAACTGTTTCGATCCGGGAAAGAAATTCTGGAAACTTTGGAATCAGGAATTCGAAGTCGAGCTCTTCGTCAAACAGATGTGAGCGACGTTTCGAAGCTCTACTTCCGTTGGCTCCTCCCAGGCAAGCGTAGAATTCCTGCTGCAAGATCACGACATGCTTATAAAAACGCAGTATCTGGGCCGCAAACGAATAAGTCCGGGCCAATTCCTCGGTCCGCTCAATTCGTTGGTCCCATTTGGAACGCTTCATCTCTAGCCGCGTTTTCCGCGCATGACTTGTTCGTACCAAAGGCGGTGATGCATTCTGGCCCAGCCAGTCGAGACTTCGCCCCGGATGATCGAAGTGAAACCACCGCGTACCATGGCCGTTCCCATATAGACATGGATGATGAAAGCGCCAATCGTCACCAACGCCGCAGTAACGTGGGCCGCAACTCCCAGATAGCGCAACCAGCGCAGGTTCCAGGGAATTGATTCCGGAAACCACAGAATCAGACCGGAAAGCAGAAGGAGAATTGCTCCGTAGAGCATCACCCAGAAGAATAGTTTCTGCCCGTAGTTGAAGCGCCAAATCGGGGGAAGGTCTTCGTCTTCGTTGCGGATGTAGTGCCCGATGGCTTTCTTCCATGCCAGGTCGACATCGGTGATACGCATGTCATCGCGCCAGACTCTGAACATCCATAACACTGACACGACGAACACCACCCCCAGCCAGGGGTGCCAGAATCGCGCAGTCGGGCCACCTCCGAACAGATCAGCCAACCAGAACATATAGGGCGACCAGAAAGCCAATCCGGTAACCAGGCAATAGATGTAGGTCAGCGCGGCAGTCCAGTGGTTCACTCGTTCGGAAAGCGTGTAGCGAAGAATTCTGCCGTCTTTCAGGATGCCAACGGCATGCGAGATGGTCTGAGACACGCTCATGGCTGATCTCCTCTGCCATTACGGTCGCGCACAGTTTTGGGACCGTAGCGGAGATAATGCAGCGTAACTCCCACGACACCGAAGAACATGGCAAGGTTGCCAATCCATTTCGCTGGACCCTTCCAAAGCCGAACCACCCATGGGATACGTGGGTCCCTGGGCAGGCCACCGTACGCTTCCGGATTTGTTGTGTCGTGGAGAACATAAATGACTCCCGTGCCACCCACGCCCGGGGGATCATAGACGCCAGCTTTTTCGAAGCCGTAATGCTCGCGCAGCTGCTTGGCGCGAGTTTCGGCCAGGATGGTCATGTCGTCTTTCGTACCGAAGTGCAAACAACCCGTCGGACACGACTTGATGCACGCCGGTTCCAAGCCAACCGCAACCCGGTCTGCACATAGCGTGCATTTGAAAACTTTTTTCGTATCGGAATTGAACTTCGGAATATTGAAAGGGCAGCCTGTGACACAATACTGGCAACCGATGCAGTGTTCCTGCTGAAAATCGACAATTCCGTTGTGGTACTGGACGATGGCGCCGTCTGCAGGACATGCGGCCAGACAGCCGGGGTCCGCACAGTGCATGCACTGATCTTTGCGCATCAGCAGCATGAGCGTACCGTCTTCGCGCTCGTACTCGTTGAACCGGATCAAGTTCCAGTACTTCCATGTCGTGTCCGGCATGGTCTGATAGGTGTTATTGAAAGTTGTGTCAGTGAAGGGATAGCCGTTCCACTCCAGGCACGCGACCTCGCATGCCTTGCAACCGATGCAGGTAGTGGTGTCGATCAGCTTGCAAACCTGCTCGGCGCGTTCAACGTCGGCGCCCGGTACCGGCCCGGGATGTCCTGAAATTCTGCGGATTTGCAGTATTGCCTGACTCATACTCGTCCCTACACTTTCTCAAGCTTTACGAGAAAACCCTTGAACTCAGGGGTATAAGCGTTGGGGTCTGTTACGGTCGGCGTGAGCCGATTTGCAATGGTTTTCGACTCTTTCCCAGCATCTTCCTGGATGCCACGATATCCTTGGTGAATGGGCAAGCCGATCTGGTAAACCTTCTTGCCATCAATAGTCATCGGTTTGATACGTTTCGTGACAAACGCTTTTGCGATGTAATGCCCACGAGCGCTAGTGACCTTGACGTTATCGGCTCCCTTAATCCCTAACTCCTGCGCCAGTTCGACCGGGATTTCGACAAATTGCTCAGGAATGAGCTGCACGTTCATGGGGTTGTTCTTCGTCCAATAGTGATAGTGCTCGGTCAACCGATACGTCGTGCAGACGATGTTGTAGCCGTCGTTCGGCGTGCCAAATTTGTCTTGGGGTGTTTTGAACTTCTTAATGACAGGACTGTTCGACTGGTTGGGGTGAAGAGGATTTTGAATGGGGCTCTCAATCGGCTCGTAGTGCTCGGGGAACGGCCCATCCGCGAATGCGGCGAGCGGACCGAAAATCCGTCCGACGCCCTCCGGAATCATGATGAATGGCCCCATGTGCTCCTTGGGATGGGAATCTGCTTTAAAATCGGGAACGTCGTTGCCCACCCAGAGCTGCGCGTCCTCGTTCCACCAGATCTGCCGGCGCTGCACATCCCAGGGTTTGCCGTTCACATCGCAAGACGCCCGGTTATAAAGGACTCGGCGATTCGCCGGCCACGACCAGGCCCAGTTCTGGTAAATGCCCAGGCCGGAAGGATCGTCGGTGCCGCGCCTCGCAAGTTGCGGCCCGGCTTCTGTCCAGCTGCCGGAATAGATCCAGTTTCCGCAACTAGTCGTCCCGTCATCCTTAAGCCATGCAAAGCCCGGTAGCTGCTGACCTTTCTTGAGGGTTTGCTGCGTTTTCGGATCGGTGAGATCGGCGAGGGCTTTCCCGTTAATCTCTTTTGCGAGCTCAGCCAATGACGGATGCTGAGGATCTGTGTATCCCCACGTGAGATTCAGGATCGGATCAGGAAACTTACCCGGTTCTGCTTTGTAAAGAGCTCTCACACGCAAAAAGATTTGGGCCACGATGTCTTGATCGAGGCGGGCCTGGGCAGGCGTCGGAAGAGCAACATTCTTCCACTGCAGCCAGCGAGACGAGTTGGTCATCGAACCGTCTTTTTCAGCAAACCCTGCGCACGCCAAGCGATAGACCGTCGTTTTGATGTTTTTCATCTCATCGGGCGTAATTCCCGGAGATTTCCAGAACTCACTCGTCTCGTCAGGATAGATCTCGCCCACCACGAGCCAGTCGGCTCGCTTAAGCGCATCGATGTTCTTCTGCGAATCTGGACCAATGGCCACGCCGTTCATGCCGAAGGCGAACAGCCCTTTGACCGAGCCGCTGTACATCCGGTCCCACAATTCCGTCCAGGAGTAGTTGCGATCTACCTTTGGCATGTAGTGAAACGCCCAGTCGTTGTCCTTGGTGGCGGCATCTCCGTAAAGAGCTTTGAGGAAGGAGACCGCAAATTTCGGTGTGTTCGACCAGTAGTTATACGAATCCCAAATGCCCGGCTTAGAGGGCGTCGGAGTGGTTCGCTTCAGGTAACTATTCAGATCGACATCGGTCGGATTTGGCACCTTCAGATACCCCGGCCAGATGTCGAAAACACCGCCCATATCCGTCGCGCCTTGAATGTTGGAGTGGCCACGAAGCGCGTTTACCCCGCCTCCTGCACGGCCTACATTGCCTAGCACTAATTGCAGCATTGCTGCGGTTCGGATAATCTGCGTGCCGTACGTATGTTGTGTCCACCCAACCGCATAAATAATGGTCGCGGCTTTCTGCATGTCGGCGTCTTTGCGGATCGAAGTGAACAGATCGGCGGCCTTCAGAAACTGATCCTTCGGAATGCCCGTGATCCGCTCGACCATCTCCGGCGTATACCGCGAATACTGCTCTCTCAACAGTTGATAGACGCAGCGTGGATGGCGGAGTGTCAGATCATAGGCTGTGTTAGGAGGAAGCATTGGCGTCGGCTTCGGCGATTGGGTCGCGTTAGCGCCTGCCGGGCCTCCAGTTCCGCCGTGGGTGTCATTCGGCTGTGTCGGTGCATTTGCGCTCGGCGGTTCATGAGACGCCATTGCGACAGCGGCCGCAGCCGTGCCACTCACATCGCCGCCTTCCTGATAATTCCATGTGGACCTGTCGTAAATCCGAGCCGCCGGATCGAACCCTGAATACAGGCCGTCTTCGGGAAGCTTGAAACCTTCCTTCACAATGAAAGCGGCATTCGTGAAGTTGGTCAGATATTCGTGCGCGATGCGATTGTTTTCGATGGCGTAGCGGATTATGCCGCCCAGAAATGCAATGTCGCTCCCGGCACGAATCTGAAGAAATAGATCAGCGGTGGCAGCGGTACGAGTGAAACGTGGATCCACTACGATCATTTTCGCGTTTCGGTTGCGCTTGGCTTCAATGGCCCATTTGAATCCGCATGGGTGGTTTTCGGCAGGGTTGCCACCCATGATCAGCATCATGTCGGTGTTCTTGATGTCGGTGTAGCCATTGGTCATGGCCCCGCGTCCGAACGTTGGTCCCAAACTTGAGACCGTGGGGCCGTGTCAAACACGGGCCTGGGTTTCGTAATAGCAGATCCCCAGGCTGCGCATGGCTTTGCCGACGAGATAGTTGAATTCATTGGTGTCGGTGCAGCCGCCGATCCAGCCGATGCTTTCGCAGTGGTTGACGGTTCGCCCTTGCGAATCCTTGTCAACAAAAGTATCGTCACGAGTCTTCTTCACCCAATGAGCAATCTCGTTGATGGCTTGGTCCCAGGCGATGTCCTCCCAGTGATCCGATCCCGGCCGCCGAACCTGTGGCTTCAAGAGGCGGCGGGGATTGAGGATGTCTTGCTCAAGTGACGCTCCCTTCGGGCAGAGCGTTCCGCGGTTGATGGGGTGGTCGGGATCGCCCTCAACGTGGACAACCTGAGGCGTAACATTTTTGGCTTTGTCGCCAATCGTGTAAATGATGACGCCACAACTGACCGAGCAATAGGGGCACGTTGAGCGCGTCTCCGATGCGCGGGCTATTTTGAGTTCACGAAGCTGTGCATAAGCAGGGGTGAGGTCGAAGCCAAGCAAAGTTAAGCCGACGCCACCGAGGGTAGACATCTTCAAGAAGTCTCTGCGGCTGCCATTCATAGGGCTTCTCCTTCCGTTGAAACGTGCGACGCGATTCAGGAGTGCGTCTTCGGATTAGGATTACCGGAGTCCCCACAAACATCCGGCTATGAGTGTATTGGAAATAAAAGTTTACAACAAATGCCGGTAACAGCGTCAAACTCGACGCTCGCTGCCGCAAGGATTGTTCACCTTCTCACACTCGCCGAAGTCGAGAATTGCTTAGTTAATAAGTCGCATTCGAGCGTGCCAAGTTGCGTCTGAATCCAGGTGTTCGCAAGGAACGGCTGATCGAACACGGTGCAGGTTTGGAATGTGGTTGGCCCGTGCCGAATCTGCGAGCCCGGTCGAAGTCAAGGACGATCAAGCGGTTTCTCCCCAATCAATCGGCTCCAGTGAAGGAGGGAAAAAAGCGCCAGGTGGGCCCACTGTGCGAGCACCTGGCGCTTGTCTACCATCAGATTCTTATGACCCAAGCGCTGGGTTCGTCTAGTTGGAACCTCTCTCAATACCGCGCGTGGAGGCAGCTAATCGCTCGAGTGCTGTCAGTGGAACACAGCGGTGGCTGTGGTTGCTTGGCTAACCCGCACTGCACAGGTTGTGCCTGCGCCCGCACATGCACCAGTCCAACCCGAAAAGCTCGAGCCGGAGTTAGGACGCGCAGTAAGCGTCACCGTGATTCCACTACCCACATACAGCGTACCGCCGGAACTGCCATTACCTCCCTTCAGATTGGTGCTCACGCTGCCAGCACCGCTACCAGCCAATGCGACCGTCACCGGCCAGACACATGGTGGAGTCGCGGCGTTCGAGGGCTGGTTGGCCAGGCCAGCGACTACGCAAGGATCTGCGACATGAAGGTGATGGCTGAGATTGCAAGTACTCGACGGACACCCAGGTCCGCTCACCCATGGAACCGAGTCAAGGAATTTGAAGTAGTAGCGGCAATCGTTGGAGTTGCAACTATGAGAGAGCCCGGGTTGCGAGGATGCCCATTGTACAAAAGGGTTGGTTTTGCCCGCGAAGGCAAAAGCTTCACCCGATTCCATGTACGGGTTGAGTGTTGAGCCTCCTCCGCCCGCCTCGCCGATGTAACCGCCGTAGTGAGCGAATGCTGTCAGCACGGTTTTCTGCCACTGCGGCACATTCATGGCGGCAATCTGCTGATCGGTGTAATCGAGAAAAAACAACGAAGCCTGCCGCGGACGGTTAGCGGGTCCTGGTGTCGAACCCTTACCGCATGGATAAGCCATCTGATTGGGAACGTCCGGGAACACCGCAGGCCCAACCACGCAATCCGTGCTCAGATACAAAGCGTGATTGATCTGACCTTGCATCAATTCCTGCATTCGGATCACTCCCATGAAGGGCTTAAATCCACCCGAACGAGAAGCGCTGTGGCTGCCCCAATCCTTGCTCGTATCAAAGCTGCTCATCGAGCAGGTATACATGGAAAGGGCGCAGGCTTGAGAGGCAGAGGTTGCTGTGCAGGCGGGCAGACTCAGGCCGGGCTTTTTATATTGGTAGAACTCGAGCAGATATCCTTGGGACTGGTCCCAGATGTCCAGAAAATTGTCGCTATTGCTCAGTGTAAACTTTGCTCCGCTGGGCGCGTGGAACGGTATTCCCAAAGGGCCGCCATCGACGCAACTTGTGATCACGTACCAGGGGTCGGATGCTGTAGCGTAGTACAGCGGCATCGAGCAGCAATTGTCAGGACCGGGTGTAGAAAAAGTGGCAGAGCCCCAAAACCCACTGTTCCAACTGAGTGGTCCCCAACCGCCGTTGTCCTGCAGCACGTTGACCGCGATCGCATCAGAGCTTGGCGCCAGGTGACTCATCACGTCTAACGGAAGCTGCTTGGTGCTAACCGAATTCAGATTTTGCGCGTAAGGTACGCGGCCGACGGGCTGTTGATTCGTGAGGCTGTAGTTCTGAGCGAAGCCTGACGCAGACATAAGCCAAAATATGGCGACTATTAGCGCGTGACTCTTCCTCAAAGTCATGTATAGGGTCCCCTCTTTTTATTTGTGAACGGCGTGTGATAACCGCCCAGCTAATCGGAGCCAAACCATTGCGCTTGGCTACACAATGAACACTTCAAAGCTGAGTGAGGTCTTTTCGAGTGGCGTGGGCTGATATTGCACGTGCTTCGCTTGTGGGGTCAAAATCGAAAGTACATTTCTGACATTCCAGTAGTGCATCTGAACAGAGCGCAAGGGGAGCAGGATTTCAAACCACCGCTCATTGTCTGGTTAGAGGGACGTTTGAGAAAATCTGAAACTAGAGAGGTGGTCTGCGCGATCGTAGAAACTAAGCGCGTCGACTTTTTCAACTCAGCGCAGACCGGTTAGTGTCAAGCCCGTCTGATTCACCAGGGGAATTATGGCTGACTCGATCCACGCATCATCTTCTCCGGCAGGCACTCCGGCAAACAGCCACCAATGTTCCACATGTTCCACCACTTCTCCCGCTTGTAGTTCCACCAAAGGCCCAAGCGTTTCCAGTTCGATGAATTCAGGGTTGGTGAACACTTCGAAGTTGCATCCGAAGTCGGGATATCGAGCGTCAGCGATCACCGCTGCGCGCTTGATGAACAGGTAACCAGCCTTAAAATAAGCGCCCCATCCGGCTGGGTTAAAAATGCCTCCCATCTGCTCCTTAAAGCGCCCGGTCGGACCCGGCGATTGCTGAAGCTGGATATAGCTGGTACCGAACGTCCAACGCGGATCCGCAAAATCGGTGTAAGACCATACGCCGAGCACTCCGACGGGCAAAACATTATTTTGCATAGGGGCGCGCGGAGGCAGCGGCAAGATCGTCCGCCCGCCGGCCGACATCATTGTCGGTGACCAGGGGGCGAGTCTGGTCGGCCGGCTGTCACCGTTCTTGACTCGATGCGTGATCTGAACTTGTGACCCACTGTCGGACAGCTCGATTTCGATCTCCTTCTGCAGATTAGTACCCGGCGGCAGGTCTTCTCGTCGTGCGGTGAAACGAATCGCGCAGCCATGCTGAGAAACTGTAACCGGAAAATTATCCGGATAATATGTCCTGTCGACCTCCGGAGAAACCCACAACCTGTGTCCACCATAAAGGCGAAACTCCGAACCGCCAGTCTTGCCGGCATCTGCTTCAACTTCGTGCAGCAGGTTCTCGCGATTGCGAAATCCGTACCAGATGATCCGCGGACCGACGTCTGCGGTGACAATCAACTCGATCACCTGGTTCGACAATTTGTAAACATTGTTCCAGCCGCGGTATGAGAATCTTTCGACCATGGTCTTGAATTCAGTTGACTTAGTAACGTACTCGCCATTTTTCAACCAGGCTTTGGCGGCAGAGTGACAAAGGTAGCGAAAATTTGCGGTTTCGTCGAATCAAAGACCTATGCTTCATAAGTCCGCTTAGATGTTGACATACATCGTTCGGGCGTGTAACCAATTTGGAGGTATTCGGAACAGCTTTCGACTCGAATAAGGGGCAAGGGATGCACGTTCAAACTGAGCATGTAGCCACCACTCTGCCGGCCCGCTACTACACCGACCCCGAAGTGTTTAAGCGCGAACTGGAACACTTTTACTGCTGTACCTGGGTTTGTGCGGGAAGAGCCGCTCAGATTCCCAATCCCGGAGACTATTTCCTTCGAGAGTTCGCCGGTGAAAGCATCATCATCGTCAGGGATAACAAAGGGGCCATTGGCGCATTTTTCAATGTGTGCCGCCATCGTGGTACTCGCATCTGTGGAGCGGCAGAGGGGCGTTTCGCTGGACGCATTCAGTGCGGGTATCACGGTTGGACCTACGGGCTAGACGGTCGTTTGATCGGCGCCCCACACATGCACGACAGTTTCTGCCGCGAAGATTACCCCTTGAATCGTGTGAACGTAGACGTTTGGGACGGTCACATCTTCATCAATCTGAGTGAGCACGCCGAGCCGCTCGCCAAGCAGCTTGCAGACCTCCCGCAAAAGTTCGCTCATTGGCGGATGCACGAACTGCAGCTGTATCGGCGGATTTCTTACGACGTGAAGGCCAATTGGAAGCTCGTCGTGCTCAATTACAACGAGTGCCTGCATTGCCCTGTGTTGCACCCGGCACTCAGTTCCATTTCAGACTACATGTCAGGGGACAACGACCAGCCCCACCCTTCTTATATTGGCGGCTCGATGGAATTTCAAAATGGCGCTCAGACCATGAGTAACGACGGCAAGCTGCGTCGTGCTTGTCTTCCCGGCCTGACTGGTGAGGAACGCCAGAGGGTGCATTACTACGCTATTTATCCAAATTTACTTCTGAGCTTACATCCCGACTACATGATGACTCATACCCTATGGCCCAGGGCTGTTGATCGTACAGAGATCATTTGCGAATGGCACTTTCATTCGCTCGAGATGGCTAAGCAGGATTTCGTGGGAGATGATGCCGTCGAGTTCTGGGATGTGACCAACCGTGAGGACTGGAGGATTTCGGAGCTTTCACAAGCTGGGATCGGGTCGCGATCATACAAGCCGGGACCGTACTCGCGACGGGAGAATCTGCCTCATGCATTTGATCAGATGATCCTTGAACAGGAAAAACGTCACAATAACAAGTAAGCCTCGACTACATGTCGCTTTACTTTGCACGGTACACGGTTTTGCCTGCGACCATTGTCCAGAGCACCTTCGTCTCGCGCATTCGTTCAGGAGAGACCGTCAGAACATCACGATCCAGCAAGACCAGATCCGCACTCTTGCCCGGCGCAATGCTTCCGATTGAATCCAGATTCATGGCGTGGGCAGAGTTTCGAGTGTAGGCATAAAACATCGCTGCACGAGGCATAGCCTGCGATGCATCAAGCACTCCTTCTGGACCTTTGCGCGTTTCCGCCTGGTAAATCGCCCGGAAAACATTGGCAGTCGAGACGGGCCAGTCACTGGCACCCGAAATAATTCCACCGTTGTCGAGAATTGCGCGTGCAGGGTATTGCCACTGATAAATTCCCGCATCGATGTAGGGCTTCAAGATTTCAATCGTATCCTCACTGGCATCAGCCCAGAACAATTGCAGGGCGCTTATCACACCGAGTTCATGGAATCGCGCAAAATCCTCCGGCAACATGAATTGTTCGTGCGTCAGAGTATGGGGCAGGCCGGAATTGCCGTTGGTCCGGCGCGCGGCAGCGATTCCATCCAGCGCAGCTTTTACAGCGCCATCACCGATCGCGTGTACATGAACAATTAAACCTTGTTTGTCCGCTGCTATGCACAATTCAGCGAACTTTTCCGGATCGAACAAAAGCTCGCCGTTACGTCCGCTATTCTTATACGGCTTGCTCAGGTACGCGGTTTGTGAAGGATATTCCGCCACTCCATCGGCGAAAACTTTGATGCCGGTGACGTGCAGATTCGGTACGCTCTTGTATGCCTCACGTGTTTTCTGGACGTGCGCTAGCTCGGCCGCTGGGTCCTTAGCCAAAACCTGCGGAAACGCCACCACCTGCGAGGTCAGTTCTCCGCGGTCGGCCAGCAGTTTGTAACCCGTCAGCACGTAGTCGGCCGCGAGCGGATCGAGCCATGCAGTGATTCCGAGGCTGTAGTTGTATTGGAGAGCGGCACGTGCTGCCACAAGTAAACGATCATTGGTCGGGGGAGGCAGCAGCGGCTCAATCTTCGCCGTCCCGGCGTCGACCAGGAATCCGTTCGGCCGCCCATTCCTATCAATGCCGTAATAACCGCGTTCCGTCGGAGAAAGTGTCTTCAGAAAATCTGCAGTTATGCCAGCGCGCTGCAGTAGGGCACGATTCGCCCATGCTGTGTGACCGTCCATGCCGCGCAGCAGAACATCTTGCTTCTCGTAAGGTCCCGTGCTGAAATCGGCGTCAAGCACATCGGGATGCGACCAAAACTCTAACGGTAAGCCGAGCACCTCGAGAATGTCGCCACGCATACCCTTGCCCGTTCTTTCCGCGTCTTGGACGAACGTGGGAAGCTGTTTCAAAGAATCCACTTTTTCGCTGGCATCTGCAGAGATGAGGTTGAGCCCGCCATCTATCGAGTGGCTATGTGAGTCTATGAATCCGGGGAAAAGAGTTTTGCCTTTTAGATCAATCCGCTCACCGTCTTTCGATGCCGACATTGCTACCTCCAAAAGATTGCCCACTGCGAGGATCTTGTCTCCGCGAATCGCAACCGCCTCCGCGTAAGGGTTCTGCGGGTCAGCAGTGAAGACTTTTGCATTGAAAAAAATCCGATCCTTGGAGCTGTCTTGCGACAAAAGGAAGCAGTTCGCCTGAAACAAAAAGAGAACCAGCGGAGAGAGAAAACTTAACCACCAGGCTGCGCAGCGCTTCATTCAGGTCACCTTTGGCAAAATTGAACCGGTTAAAGACCAAACAAGGTGAACGACATTGGCTCTCTTGTCAAGCGCTAGGTCAGACCTGTTTGCATTGGGTGGTGGGAAGGCGGCGCTGGGCGAGATCACTTGGGTCAGCGTACGCGCAGGGATATGGGCACCGAGAGTTATCGATCACATGACTTGCCAGACCGTGTCTAACACAGTCCCGTCAACCCACTTCACGACCGCCACGGGACGTTCGCCGCGTTTCGGGCGTGCCGGTTTACCACCGCAAATACGCTCGACCTCTGTCTTTATGTCCTGAATAGGCCGGATGGGAAGACTCGAATGTTTCACGGCATCGATCAGGTCTTGGCGGCGAGGATTAATGGCAAGACCGCGTTCAGTCGCAACAACATCGATCAATTCGCCGGGTCCGGTCAAGGTGGTTACCTCATCCACGATTACCGGGATGCGATCGCGGAATGACGGCAGGGCCAGAATCGTGCAGCCTGCGGCTAGACAGTTCTGCCAACCGCCAATACCGTGCAGCAGGCGTCCATCGGAGTGAGTCACAACATTGGCATTGAAGTTGACATCGACCTCGGTTGCACCCAGCACCACCGCATCCACCATCGAGGCGAAATTTCCCTTGCCGTGATAGTTGTAAGAAGTGAACGGAGACGTGGCGACGTGTCGTGGATCGCTCGCTATCGACTTCACGCCATCGAGATCAAACGTCTGTCCATCCAGGATGTAATCTGTCAGACCGTCATGTAAGAGCTCGACCAGATACTTCGTCGATCCGCCGCGGACAAAGCGCGCCTTGACGCCATCTTCTTTCATCATGCGGCGCAGATAATCGACGAAGGCAAGAGCGATTCCACCCGCACCGGCCTGGAACGAAAATCCACTGTGCATGATGCCGGATTCGCGCAGAAACCTTGCGACAAATTCAGCGATCCGCAGGCGGTCGGGAGAGCGAGTGATTTGTGTTGTACCCGACACGATCTTCGAAGGGTCACCAATCGATTCCACTTCGACAACGTAGTCCACATTGTTGCCCTGAATCTGCCAGGGAATGCAAGGGAACGGAACGAGATTGTCCGTAACCACGATGATGTGGTCAGCGTAGATCGAGTCAGCCAGTGCGAAGCCCAATGATCCACACGCTGACTTGCCGTGTGAGCCATCACAGTTCCCGAAAGCATCAGCAGTCGGCGCCGCGATAATTGCAATATCGATGTGAACTTCGCCATCCTGAATGGCCTGCCAGCGTCCGCCGTGTGAACGTAAGACTCCCATGCCGCGCATTTTGCCCTGTGTGCAGAAGTCGCCCAGCGGCCCATTCATGCTGCCTTCGATGTGATGAATAACACCGCTTTCCATCAGTTGGATTGCATCTTTTTGTGAAGGGAAAGACGCGCTAGGGAACCACATTAAATCTCTGACGCCGAGTCTGGCCGCGGCTTGCAGGGCCATAAGCGCCGCACTGTCGCCATCACGCAGATGGTGATGATTCGAAATCACCATTCCATCGCTGACCCCACAGTTACGTAAAGCGGTTTCGAGATTCGGCACACGCTTGTCGCCGTTCTCCGGATATTCGTTGCTGGACCGTACTGGCGGTGCGGCCTTCCGGCCATGGGGGTGGTACTGCCCGACTCCCAGGTAGGGGACCTGTGATTTGCCGTTGACGGTTGGGGGCACCATGCGGCCGGCGGCATTCTGCACGAGTTCTGTAGTCACCAGCATAGAGTCAAGTCCGTTAACCGGCTCCGCCGTCCTCACCCATGTCGCACGGTTTGATTGGTCCGCGCTATCAACTTCCGTGCCCGCTCAACCACCGGCGGATCAATCATCTTCGAACCGAGGCTTACGACTCCGAGGCCGCGCTGCTGCGCGTCTTCAAAGGCAGCCACAATCTTTAACGCTTTATCAATTTCCGCCTGCGAGGGCGAAAATGCCTCATGGATCACGGCAATCTGGCTGGGATGAACGCAACCCATGCCTTCAAACCCCAGAGCGCGTGAGTTTTCGCCCCATCGGCGCAATCCATCAAGGTCTGCTACATCGCCGTAGACAGAATCAATAGCCTGAATGCCTGCAGCTTTCGCGGCATTTACCAGCCGCATACGAGCGTAGAGAGTCTCTCGGCCTTCTCCGGTCTTCACCACACCGAGATCCGACGTGTAGTCCTCGAGTCCGATAGTCAAAGCGACGACGTTCGTACTGGCGTTTGCTATCGCAAACGAATTTTCGATGCCAAGCGCGGATTCCAGAATTGGCATGATCCAGGTAGGACGTTCAATTTCGTGACGCCCTTTGAGATCACTGATTACACGATCGACTTCCATCACCTGCTCGGGCTTCTCCGTTTTAGGCAGGAGGATTAAATCCGGCGCCTCAGGTATCAACTCAGCCAGATCATCCAGACCACGCGGCAATTGATTAATGCGCACCATGCGCTCGCAAACGCCAAAATCGACGGCACGCAGCGTGTTGCGCACCAGAATTCGGGCTGCATCTTTTTCGGCGGGATGAACCGAATCTTCCAGGTCGAGGATGATGGCGTCCGGCGCATGGAGACCAGCATTGATGAAGTACTTCGGCTCGGTGCCCGGCAAATAAAGGCGGGAACGACGCAAGTGGTCTCGCGGGGAAGGCCCCGGACGCGAAATTCGCTCCGGCAAAGCCTTCCTGTCGTGACCTAGCCCGGCTCGCTTCGCGGCGGTTTCAATTCGCGCTGAGATGACAAACGGCAGCGCACCTTCGTCGTGAATCGACACTCGCGCGTGCTTGACGTCGAGAACTTCGAGGACTTCACGCGTTTGGCGCAGAATTGAGTCGCCATAGTACAGACTCACTCGCGACTCCAGCGCGATTTCAAGGCCGCCACTTTCGCGCGGTTCTATCGCAACATGCAGATCGGAGCGAATCTCTTTGCCCCAGTGCCCCGCCTCAGCTTTTGTCGCCGAGATGTGCATCGCAGTGCTCATAGTTGAAATCATCGGCCGGGAGAACAAGAACGCCCTTACGCCTCCGCCACTGCCTTCGATACTTGTTGTGTTCCAAGCTTCTCCAGAATCGCGTCGGTCATTTGAACTGTTGATGCCGCACCTTGAGAAATAGCCTTCGGTCCGCCTGAGAGCCGGATCATGTCATAGCTCCGCACTTTTCCTTCCTGCACGACGGCGGCAATCGCTTTGCGGATTCGATTCGCCTTCATACCCTCCCCTATGTGGTCAAGCATCATCGCTGCAGAGAGGATCATTGCGATTGGATTGACGATTGGCGGATTCAAGTCGGCGTACTTTGGCGCCGACCCATGCGTTGGCTCAAAGACCGCGACCTCCTCCCCGAGGTTGCCGGAGGCGGCGAAGCCGAGCCCGCCCACCAGGCCGGCGAAGGCGTCGGACAGAATGTCTCCAAACAAATTCGACGCCACGATAACGTTGTAATCCTCGGGATTTTTATTCAGCCACATCAGCTGGGCATCGATGTTGGTCGACCATAGCGCAATCCCGGGATAATTCTTGGCCACTTCTTTCGCAGTCTCCTCCATCATTCCGGAGGTTTCTCTGACGACATTTGGTTTTTCGCAGATGGTCACACCTTTGAAGCCCCGTTTCTTAGCGTACTCGAAAGCGGCAGTAACAATTCGACGGGCTGCGGAGCGAGTGATCAGGCGCACGCTGACCGCAAGATCGGGACCGGGAACCTCTGCGAAAGCCTTGAACTTTGGATGGCTGGCCAGCGCCGCGCGTACGTTGTCGGGAGGGTTAGTCCACTCGATTCCCGCGTACATGCCTTCCGTGTTCTGGCGAAAAACTGTGGTGTCAATCTGCGGTTCGTCGAACCCTCCGCCAGTTTTTTTTCGGATGTAGTTCAGCGGGTTACCGGCAAATCCAATGCAAGGGCGCATGCAGATGTCCAAATTGAATTTCTGGCGCATGGTAACGATCGGGCTGTAATACACATACCCTTTGCCACGCAGCTCGGGCTTGAGTTCCTCCTGTGCCGCTTTGTTAGGCTTCGAGGTAATCGCGCCAAAAAGACCGAGCTTATACTTGGCTAGTAGTTCGATCGTGCGCTGCGGCAGGGCATTGCCCTCATTTCGCCAGCATTCCCATCCAATATCTGCGTGGATATAGTTGGCTTCAAAGCCGACGGCATTCAACACTCGCAACGCCTCGGGCAGAACTTGATTGCCGATTCCATCTCCGGGCATCGTGATAACCGTATGTTTCGCCATTGGGAGACCTCGAACCCTACTTCCTCTCTGCCGTCTATGTTCTTTCTTGTTACTCCCGTTATACCAATCCCAAACGCTGAGCGACCAGATTCTCGATGCCTTCCGCGACTACTAGTGATTGCGGAACACTCCCCAGCGCCGGAAACGCAAAGTCATGGCCATGCCAATGCACGATACCAGAGGTGAAATCAATCTCGATTTCCTCTCCCGGGATGATGGTTTTCTCTTTGGCCGCAACCTGTTTCGTGAATTGCTCTCGCAAGTACCTCACCAATTCCGGAATTTCGACGCACAGGAAACCGTTGTTGTACGCGTTACGCAGGTACGTCTGCGAAAAGCTGGCCGCAATGACCAACGGAACGCCTTTTGCCTTGAGGCACGTGACAGCCTGCTCCCGGCTCGATCCGGTGCCGAAGTTAAAGCCTCCAACGATCACGTCCCCCATCGCCGTTCGGGAAGTGAATTGCGGATCATAATTTTCCATTACCACTTTCGCCATCATCTCAGGCGTCATGTCGTCACGGTAGGTATAGTCTTTGCCATAGATCGCGTCGGTATTGACGTTGTCCGGCGGCATGAACACCAGGCGGCCACGAATGCGCTCGGGGAAGCCGGGAAGAATCTCGACTTTTTCTGTCGCAGTGGGGACAACGAATTCCTTATAGTTACGTGCCGGCTCGCGATCATTTAACGCATGCGGTCCACGGATGTAGCCTGCTATGGCTGAAGCAGCCACCACCTCCGGACTCGCGAGATAGCACTGAGCATCGCGTGACCCCATGCGGCCCTTAAAATTCCGATTGGTTGCCGAGATTCCCACTTCGCCCGCTTCGAGCAGACCCGTTCCCAGGCCAATACAGGGGCCGCATCCCGGAGGCAGTGGTTTGGCGCCGGCATCGAGCAATACTTGCCAGGTACCGCGCCGCTCAGCCTCCTCTTGTACCCATTTACTAGCGGCGCTCAAGTAAAACTTAACCGCTGGAGCGACTTTGTTGCCCTTCAATACTCCAGCAGCAGCGTCCAAATCGTCTACCCGCGAGTTCATGCACGAGATGAGATAAGCCTTCTGAATTTGGATTTTCTTTCTTTCAATCTCATCGACAGACGCCATGACCTGGACGGTATCGGGGCCGGAAACGTGGGGTGTGACTTTGGAAAGGTCGAGGACAATGCGAGCGGCATAGGGTGCGCCGGCATCTGGCTGGGGAGGATTGTTTGCCCAATTATTCATATCGTTCTCTGAGAACCGCTCAGTGCCTAGCGCCTTCAGACGTTGGTGGACACTCCGCATGTAACGAACTGTGACTTCATCCACCGGAAACCAGCCGACCAGGGTTCCCCATTCGGTGCTCATGTTGGAGATCGAAAAGCGCGCGTCCATCGATAAGCTGCTAACACCAGGTCCGCTGAATTCGAGCGCCGCATTGAGGACTTCATCGTGATTGTAGAGACCGCATAAGGTGATGATTACGTCTTTGCCCGTTGTGCCAGCGGGGAGCTTGCCTTCCAGCACGACTTGGATGCTGCGTGGAACTTGCCACCAGAATTCCCCCGTCGCCCAGACTGCCGCGGCGTCAGTGCGAACAATGGGCGTACCAACCGCCCCAAGCGCACCGTACATATTGGAGTGCGAATCTGACGCGACTACGAATGAGCCGGGAACAACGTATCCACGCTCGACCATGATCTGGTGGCCAATACCAGATCCGGCCGGATAAAAATCCACCCCATGTCCCTTGGCAAAAGCTTCAATCGACCGATATTTCTTCAGGTTTGTTTCGTCCTGGTTCTGGATGTCATGATCGAGGGCAAAAACGAGTTGTCCGGGATCGTAAATTTTCTTCGCGCCGATTCCTTTGAACTTGCTCATCACCGCCGAAGTATTGTCATGGGTCATGACTCGGTGCGGACGAATGGAGACGAAATCCCCGGTCCTCAGCGGGCGCTTCGGTCCTTCCGCAAGATGAGCCTGGGCGATCTTTTCAACAATGGTCTGCGGCATAGCTGCTCCTGCTACTTCTTAACGCATTCTCCTGCGCTTAGAAGCAATTCTTTTTGCCCGCACATCAGCTTTCATAAGAGCCATAAGCTTGGAAACCGATTCGATCTTTTCGAGGTTCCAGATGGCGCCCTTTAGTTTCTTCTGAGCTCTGGCCGACAACACCCCTTCCGCTAGCGCCGCGAATTTTTCCTCGATTTCTGAGTCGGTAAGCGGGTTGCGCGGATCACCTTTTGGATAATCCAGTTGCTTACTGTACTCGCTGCCATCGATCGTCTTAATGTTCACAATTACGCGTTGCAGCGCCGGAAACACCTTTTCAATCTCTGGGTCGGCGATCACCTCAACTTTCTTCAGCTGAGCACGGATGGTCGGATCCATAATCTTTTCCATCGTGAACTGCGCCGGCGTAACTTGACGCTCGGCCAGTGCCGCAGCAATTACGTAGGGAAGCGAATGATCTGCAGTTTCTTTCGTCCGCGGATCATACTTGCTCGGATCAGAGAGGATGTCGGCCGCGCGCGCCAAAGAACGAATTTGAATTTTTGTGACTTGCTCTGGCTTCAAGTCGTTAGATTTGACCATGTCCAGGACCGCGGAGATGGGTGTATGCGTGAGTGCCTCGGTCGGGAATGCCTTCATCCCGCATTGCCTAATTCGCCACGATTCTCCAAGGTCTTTCGTCAAGACATTCAGATTCCATTCCGGCCCCAAGCAATGGGTCAATCCTTCCTTTCCATCCACCACATGCTCGGGGCCCGTGTAGCCCTTTTCAGCCATCAGCGTAGCCAGTACGCCGCTTTGCGTCGCCATCGGATCGACTGTATTTTTCATCATGGTGAGCTTGCCCGCGGTGACGGCTCCAAATGTTGCATGATGGCTTGCAGAAATTCCGATCGCGTGCTGGATTTGCTCCCACCCAAGATGGAGCGCGCGGCCAGCCACGATGGGCGAGACGAATGCGGTCAGGGTCGCATGATGCCAGCCACGTTCGCGAATACCGGGAAATGCCGCTTCGCACAAGCGCATTTCAAATTCGTGACCAAGCACCAGGCCGACGGCCAGTTCTTTGCCATCGCTCTTTGCACGTTCACAGCAGGCCAGGGCCGCAGGAAAAATGTCCGAAGGATGGCAGGGATCCTGCTTCCAGTAAATGTCGTTGTAATCCATGCAGCGGATCATCAACGCATTGGCCAGCGTTGCAGAAACCGGATCGATCCGTTTGCCTGTGCCGATGACAGTTGATGGACCGCGACCGGAAATCTGATCCAGAATTTCGAGTGCGATTCCTACGTCGTGCTGCGTGTATCCGCCGAGCGCACAGCCAATCGAATCGAGCAGAAATCGCTTCGCCTGGTAAACCGCCTCTTGTGAGAGATCTTTGTATTGGAGCGAGGCTGCCCATCGGGCCATTTCAGCTGTGACAGTTTCCTTGAGGGCGGCAGCATGTTTAACGGACACCGAGTCTCCTTCTGTTACCGTCTTCCCCAACTTTCACTCCGAGTTTCAGTCCGGCCACGATCCACTGCGTTCCTCATTTAAGCCTTACATTCTTTGGGTTCTTGAAGGGCAAAAAAGCCACGAAATCAGCGTGATGCACGATGAAAGCCTCGGTCGTACGCTTAACCAAATCGCCCTCGGCGGCGTGTGCCGCGATAATGTGGCAGACCTCATCGGGCACACCGCATTCCAGGGCCAGCGCAACTCCGGTGAAGGGATGCCGCAGTGCTTCGCCTCTTTCGCTCTGACGGCTCTTGCCGTCTGGTCCAATCTCGTACTCCAGTAGTTTGCCCACATCGGCAAGGATCGCTCCAGCTATCACTGTGTCCATATTAATGGGTAGCGCGCGGCCCATGAATTCCTGCATGCTCTCAACACAGTGGCGCGCGATGTGCACCACACAGCGTTTATGTTCCATGAAGGTGATCGGGCAGTTGGGAATCAACAGGGTGAAGGGAATTTTGTTCAGATCGTCAGGCTTCAGCGGACTCCGCTCCAGCGCTTTGACCCAGGTCTGCGTGACTTGCTCGCGCAAGGTCGCGTCCTCGATCCACTGGATTTCTGGCCAAAGCCTGGCTACACAGTCACGCATAATACTCCCGTGAAAACAAACTAGCTTAACGTCATCAGGTCGTAATCATCGAGCAAGCATGGCACGACAGGATGTGATCCGCATCACCAAAAGCAAGCCGGAACGCCGCCTTTCGAAAAAGACAGCGAGCGGTTCCGGTTGCTCTGCCTGTCTGCCGGAATTACGATGGGCTGCTATGAAACTAACGCCGAAGCTTTTTTCCCTATTCTTCGTGCTCACCACCGTTCTTATTCCCGCGGCCGCGCAAACCAGACGAGCGCCAAAACCAAATGCGGCCGATGAGGTATATCCTATTCGCGAGGGCTTTGTAGACGCGAACGGAATCCTGATTTATTACCTGTCAACGGGGCGCGGTCAGCCGCTCATGATCCTCCACGGAGGGCCCGGCGCATCCCATGACTACTTCTTGCCTTACCTCCTTCCGCTAATGCGACACTATCGCGTCATCTTTATTGACGAGCGTGGCTCCGGGCGCTCACAGAAGCTCGAAGATCCATCCGGCTACACCATCGAGAATATGGTCGAGGACGTGGAGGCCGTTCGTCAGGCTCTGGGGCTGGGCCAAATCAGCTTGCTTGGCCACTCCTATGGCGGCGCGCTTGCTCAGGCGTACGCACTCAAGTATCAACGTAATCTTTCACATCTGATTCTCGGCAGCACCTGGTCAAGCACAGTCGCACTGAATCAGGTCTTCGTTCGCATGAAACAGAATATGGCGCCGGAGTTACGCGACCGCATCGAAAAACTCGAAAAGGAGGAGCTCTTCGGCCACGGTAAAGATTATGAAAAGAATCGCTACACCAACGATTACATGATTGCGGCCTGGGGTGAGGGCTATTTTCCGTACGTTTACCACAACCGGCCCGATCCCAACTACGATCCCATCGAGCAAGGGAAGACAAGTTGGGACTTGTATCGCGAAATGTGGGGTGAACACGGAGAATTCGTAATCGATGGGAATTTGAAATCCGTCGAGTATACAGACCGACTGCCGGGAATAAAGGTACCAACCTTAATTATTGTCGGTGATCACGATGAGTGCGATCCTTCGCTGTCCCAAAGTATGCATAAAAGGATCGCCGCATCGAAACTCGTCATCCTGCCGAATTCTGGGCACATGACCTTCGTAGATCAGCCTCGAATGTTCCTGCAAGCTGTGGATGGATTTCTGCACTCGCCAGCTAAATAACGAATTAAGGCCTATGTCTCGAAACAGAACGGTAATCAGGATCCTTTATCCTCTCGCACCTTTGCTTCTTCTTCTGCCGTGCAGGCCACTGTCGGCACAAGAAAATCAAGCTCCTCCCCTTGCCATTGACACCCAGAGCCTGCCCAAGGCTTTCGTTCGAACCCCGTACCAGTTTCATCTTCAAGCCCATGGGGGAGTGCTGCCGTTGAAGTGGGAAATCACGGAAGGTTCTCTGCCAGCCGGCATAGTTCTGCAAGCCGACGGACAACTCTCGGGCACTGCGGAGAAAACGGGTGAGTTTAAGGTCAAGGTCACCGTGACCGACAGCGGCAGACCCGCTTACCAGATCACACATGACTTTCTCTTGGTTGCGGTGTCGGCTCTTATGGCACAGTGGGGACGCTATCCCAAAGTTAATGGGCAACGGCTTGATGGGTCGATTCTGGTCTCTAATGAGACGGACCACGATTTCGACCTCACAGGAATTGTTCTCGCCGTAAACGAGATTGGACGTGCAACCGCAATTGGTTACCAGCACTTCACCTTGAAGAAGCAGACGGAAGGGCTGGAGATTCCTTTTGGTGATAACCTTCCGCGCGGAAGCTACGAGCTGAATGCAGACGTTGTGGCCGAGGTTCCTGAAACGCGTTCAATCTTCCGAACTCGGCTTGTGCCAAAGGAAAGATTTGCGGTCCAGCAGGGGCCGTAGGGGCGAGCCAACCCAAGGGCAAAAAATAAGAGCCCCGAGGTGGTGTTGGGATCATTCGTCTCGGCCAGTAGCTCGCTTTAGACCCTCGCTGACCTGCATTCATCATTTCCTTGCGAGAAACGATGCGCGATCATTGCTCGGGCTCCGGGCTTACCGCCAACCGGATAAATCAACCCAACGCCTCGGGACTCTATCCTGCCTTCAACAAATCTTCTTGTTCGCCTCGACCAGCGCTTTGCTATAGACCCTCGCTAGCCTTCCCTTCGTCATCTTGCGATGCAAAAGGTGACCTTGCTCGGGCCCCGGACGCCACACCAACCGGGTAAACTTCAGAAGCTGTCGAAGAACGATTCTCTTTTTACTCTTTCTATTCTTGCAGTCAATGAAAATGCTGCGGTTCCATCTGCTTGCAATTCAAGCAAGTGCAACGGGTTCACAAGCATATGCACTGAGGTCAGTGCATCATTTCCCAAGCGGAAAGCAAGCAGCCACACGGATATTGATTTCCCGTGGATTTTAGGACCGGAACGACAAACGAACGTTTGCGCGTGCTCCGATTGTCCTGTGCAAATCCTTCAAGACCTGTGCTGCACAGGGGTTCTCACGGGTTGTTTGTTTCTGATGGCGGTATGTCTGTGCAGGTTTATGAAATTGCCGGATCATCCAGTGAGATAACCGATCATGCTTCGGGTGACGGCACTGCGCCAGGGGGCTCAACCCTCACACCCACGAATGATAATTCTCTGCTGCCGGAACTGTTGATGCTTCTGGATAGCTCTGCTTTAAACAAAAAAACGGTTTTTGAGCACAATTCCCCGGCAAGCGAAATACTCAGAACTGGAACATTTCATCTTCCAATCTCAGAAACCCCGGGCGCACCCGGTGTTTCTTCTTCCATTCTCGTGACGTTTTCTTTTCCAGCACGTTACAATGCCGAATTCATAAAGCGGGAGGGTTCGTGACGAGAGCTGGTCTTTTGTTAGGACTAACGGCGTTCCTCTTCGCAGCGCCTTGGGCGGGCGGACAGTCCAGAGGAAGCGCCGAGGAGCGGACTGCCCGTTATCTCCAATCGATTCGTCATCAGCCGTTGCTTACCTTGGCGTTTCTGCGGGAAATGCCCAAAGGCGGCGACCTGCACAATCATCTGGCGGGCGCAGTTTATGCCGAGAGTTGGATCGACTTCGCCGTCGATGACAATCTCTGCGTCGACCGCACGACGTCGGTCTTAATCGCTCCTCCCTGTGACGCCTCCTGTGAGCGGTTTACCAGCAAGCCGGCGATTCGCTGCGCCTACGGAGATCACGTGCTCTACAACTCCATGATCGACGCCTGGTCGATGCGCAACTGGAACCCTGGAGAGGAATCCGGCCACGATCACTTCTTCGCAACGTTCGACAAATTCTTGCTTGCTTCCCAGACCCATGCGGCTGACGCCATTGCCGATGCTGCACGCCAAGCCGCCGCAGATCACCTTCAGTATGTCGAACTGATGCACACTGCAGACGGTCTCGAAGCGGCACATCTGGGGATTAAGATCGGCTGGGATGAGCACCTGCCCGAACTTCGCGATAAGCTGCTCGCCGGTGGCCTGAAGGATATCGCTGCGGCTACGAGCAAGAAGCTCGATGTGGACGAAAGCAAAATGCGCTCCCGCCTAAAGTGCGGGACGGCCGAGGCAAATTCTGGGTGCGATGTCAACATTCGTTACCTGTACCAGGTTCTACGCGGGTTGCCACCGGAGGCCGTCTTTGCCCAGATTTTGCTGGGGTTTGAACTGGCCAGCTCCGATCCGCGCTTTGTGGGGTTGAACCTGGTGATGCCCGAGGATTGGTACGTCCCGATGCACGACTTCGGACTACACATGAAGATGCTCGATTATCTTCATGAGGTCTACCCAAAGGTGCATATCAGCCTGCACGCTGGCGAATTGGCTTTTGGACTGGTGCCGGCGGAAGGTGTGACTTTTCACATACGCGATTCGATCGAGCGCGGACATGCCGAAAGGATCGGACATGGCGTGGATATCATGAACGAACATGACCCGATCGGCCTGTTGCGGGAGATGGCGAGACACAATGTGCTGGTCGAGATCTGCCTGACGTCGAACGATCTGATTCTGGGCATTGCGGGAAACGATCATCCTCTGCCGACATACATGAGATATGGCGTATCGGTCGCACTCGCAACCGATGATGAAGGTGTTTCCCGCTCCGACATGACGCATGAATATTTGCGCGCTGTAGAAACTTACGATTCGATTTCATACCGCGATCTGAAGCGCATGGCTCGGTTGTCGCTAGAGCACAGCTTTGTGCCTGGCGCAAGCTTCTGGACCGATCCCCAAAATTTTCGCATGGTCAGGGAGTGTACGGCTACAGCAACGGAAAAGCCGTTCTCGACTTGTGAGAGGTTTCTCGCAACCAACGAACGCGCGAAGCTCCAGCGGAAGTTGGAGCAGGAATTCACCGCTTTTGAAAAGAAATATTAGCTACAGCGCTTAGCAGTTCGTCCCGAAGGGTCAGTAATGTGGCTTGGCAAAAGACCCGTGACCGAATACTACGTGCTAAGTACCGAGTGCTAAGTGCTCGATGAGCGACACTTTCATCCTCGCCGATTCCGCTGCGACCTTCGTGCTTTCGCAGACTCCATTACGGCCGAAGATCGGGGTCGTGCTCGGCTCGGGCCTAGGTGCATTTGCCGACGAACTCACCGACGCGACCAAGATTCCCTACGCGCAAATTCCTTCTTTTCCTCGCTCAACCGCTGTGGGACATCAGGGGCAGATGGTGATTGGCCGTGCTGTGGGGATTTCCGTCGCTGTCATGCAAGGACGAGTGCATCTGTACGAAGGCTATTCAGCCGCAGAGGTGGCATTCCCTGTGCGCGTACTCGGCCGGATGGGAATTCGTGCGCTCATCCTCACTAATGCTGCCGGTGGCATCAACTTCGAGTACAAACAGGGTGCTCTGGTAGTGGTCTCCGATCACATCAATTTACAAGGACAAAACCCACTGGTGGGCGCCAATGACGCGCGCTTCGGGCCACGTTTTCCAGATATGACTCAGGCTTACTACAAGCCATACCGTGCGCTCGCGCTCGAAGCCGCACACAAGCTGGGCCAGGCCGTTTATGAAGGTGTTTATGCTGCGTTGCTCGGTCCCAGTTACGAAACACCGGCCGAGATTCGGTATTTGCGCACGATCGGTGCTGATCTCGTCGGCATGTCCACCGTGCCTGAGGTAATTGTGGCGCGTCACGTGGAGATCAAGCTCCTCGCTATATCCTGCGTTACCAACATGGCTGCGGGAATTCTGGAGACGCCTCTGAATCATGAAGAAGTACTGGAGACCGGTCGCCGAGTGCAGGGAGATTTCGTTGCGCTGCTCCAGGCGGTTCTGCCGGGCAT
>DASPTU010000082.1:0-108420 GCA_035623255.1 Terriglobales bacterium
GCCAGATACACCAGCATTCCGGCCAGCGAATACAGAACTGCCAACTTGGCCTGGGTTTGTAGCTGTTTTCCAACCTGCGGACCGACGATTTCAACGTTACGCACGCCAAAATTCGAGAGGAAAAAACCGTCATTCAAAGAGGCGATCACGGCAGGTTCGGCGGCACCCTTAAGTTCGTCGATCGAATTCAGTACACCCCCTTTGGTTTTGTCGCGATAATCGACGATCCCCTGGGCAATTTGCCCGTAGCGCTGCTCCGCATCCGTGCCTAAATGGAGGGGATCTTTTTGTAAAAGGTGACTCCTTACGGCGAGAACACTGGCATTGTTGAGGTCCTGTTTATCAGTCGGCGTGTTGGTCTCGAGCGCGTTGATGATCTGCGTTTTGCTGCGATCGAGGGCCTGCTCGCTCGTCTCCTGCTCCGACACATCAATGAGAACTTCGTTGCTGCCAGCCACACCGTAGCGTTGGATGCGGGCGTTGTGCAGTCCCGCACGATCCATGGCGCCGCGAATCGCGTTGTCATCGGGAGTTTGCGCGAATTTTACGTAGACCAGAGTGCCACCACGGAAATCGACTCCGAGCGGAACGCCATGCCAGAACAACATCGAAAGAACACCAGCAACGCTGAAGATCAAAGAAAAGGCCAGGAAATACCACTTCTTACCGAGGAAATCTATGTTGGGATTGCGAAAAAATTCCACCTGCTCAAGACCTTTCCAGCTATTAGCCGAAGGCTAGTAGCTACTACCCAATGCTCAACGCTTCACCACGCTGCTTGCGGGACAAAACCCAGTCGAAGATCACGCGTGAGACAAACACGGCCGTGAATAGATTGGCGAAAAGACCAAAGCTCAGCGTCACGGCGAAACCACGTACAGGACCTGTGCCAAAGATGAACAAAATAACAGCGGATACGATCGTCGTGACGTGGGTGTCCACAATCGTAATCCAGGCATGGCTAAAACCTTGCTCGACTGCTGAAGGGGGTGTTTTCCCGTTTCTTAATTCTTCTCGAATACGCTCAAAAATCAGCACATTGGAATCCACGCCCATGCCCACGGTCAATATCACTCCGGCGATGCCCGGCAAAGTGAGCGTGGCCCCGCTGAAGCCAAGGAATCCCAGCAAAATGATGAGGTTAAGGATCAGCGCAACATCGGCATTGATACCGGCGGCATGGTAGTAAATCAGCATGAAAATCAGAACCGCTAACATGCCGATCACGGCCGCCGTTACGCCCGCCCGGATCGAGTCGGTTCCCAACGAGGGTCCCACCGTCCGCTCCTCCAGATATTTGATTCCTGCTGGCAACGCGCCAGAGCGCAGAATCATGGCCAGGTCCTTCGCTTCCTGCTCGGTGAAGCGCCCGTTGATTACACCAGTGTCATGAATCTGCTCTTTGATGACCGCCACTTCCTGGACTTTGTTGTCGAGCACCACAGCCAGGTTGTCCCCAACGTGGGCGCCAGTAAACGCTGCGAACCGACGCCCGCCTTCATTGGTCAAATTGAAACTTACGGATGGCTGTCCATTTTCGTCGCGTGACGGCTCCGCGTTGCGCAGATCGCGGCCGGTAACCGCCGACGAACGGGAAATCAGATACCACACCGGTCCCTCGTCCGACTGCTTTACGCCAATGCTGCGTCCCGGCAGCAATACCGAATCCGGCGGCAAGACTCCGCCATGGTCCTGCAAGGCCTGCTGTTCGCTGGAGTATGGTCCGCCAAGCGATTGCCTAATCTCCAGCATCGCTGTCGATTGCATGATCTCCTTAACGCGTGCGGGATCATCCACGCCCGGCAGTTGCACCAGAATCTGATATTGTCCCAGCCCATGCTCCTCAATCACGGGTTCGCTGACCCCTAGCTGGTCAATTCGATTGCGAATGGTTTCAATGGCCTGGGTAACGGCTCGCTGTTTCAGTTCCGCCAGAGCTTGCGGTTTCATCGAAACCGTCCAAGTGTTTTCTGCGCCGGACACTAAGTTGTACTCAGGGAGGCGGTCGCCCACTATCGAGCGCAAATCAGAGCTCTGCTCGGGCGGTACGCCTTTAATCACAATCTTGTCGGGGTTATTGGCGGAGTCGGGCTTGGTTATCTCGGCATAATTGATTTTATGCGCGCGCAGGTCGGCCTTTAGCCGCTCCAGGGCGTTATCCGAATCCACGTTGACCGCATCATTGACTTGAACTTGGAGAATCAGGTGGGTACCACCTTTCAGATCCAAACCCAGGTGGATGCGGTTCTGCAAGGCCGCTACCAACCCCTGCCCCGACCAGCTTTGAGGGATGCCAAAGATGCCGAAAAGGAAGACAACCAGCGTTATTACGATAACTATGAGTTTCCAGCCTAGATTCTTATTCATAAACCAATTTGTTAAATTGCCCTTCCGAACCGCTCACCAGTCGCGTTTCGCGCGATGAGAGCGTGAGGGGAATCTGCAGTCTGAAATGCAGCTCCCTCGATTTCGTTCGGGATAGCGAAAATAAACTGGCACCGTAATTTACTTTGCCGCCTTGCCGGGTTCTTCTGCCGTCGTGACCGAAGCCACTGAGCCTCGACTCACTTCGATCCGCAGATTGTCCGGCGGGACTCGCAGCTGAATCGCATCATCCTTCAGCGCAATAATAGTTCCACGGATTCCACCAGTTGTCACAACCTTATCGCCGGTTTTTAGCTCTGAGAGCATCTGCTGCCACTTCTTCTGTCGCCGCTGCTGCGGCATGATCAGCAAGAAGTAGAAAATCGCAAAAATAAAGATCAGCGGTGCGAATCCCAACCAGCCCATGGATCCGCTCCCCGTTTGTATCGCCAGCAATGCCTCTGTGTTCATCAACGGCTTTCGTTTCTGGGAGAACCGGGGCGCCTATCGACGCACCGCTGATTTGGAATGTACTGCCGGAGTTTCCAGTGTTATCAGCCGGAGATTCCTTCAGCCTCGGACGACTTGAGGGGTTGCCGAGCTACGGCTTGGCTTGAGTCCAGACCTCGGATAGAAAACGGGCCCCTCTCCCAAGAGAAATAGAATGACGTACCGCTCGCATAGTGTCAAGGTAGAAGCTCAGGTTGTGAGTGGTGTTGAGGACTTGCGCCAGGATTTCGTTCGAGGCATACAAGTGTCGAAGGTAGGCGCGAGAGTATCGCCGGCAAACTTTACAGTGGCAATTCGGATCGAGCGGATTCTCGTCCCCGGCATACTGCGCCTGCTTGATGGAGATTCGTCCCAACGAAGTAAAAAGCAGGCCATGACGAGCCGCCCGAGTCGGGAGGACGCAGTCCATCATGTCGATTCCGAGACTCGCGTAATCGACAATCTCTTCGGGTGTCCCCACACCCATGAGATAGCGAGGCTGCTCCCGCGGAAGATGCTCAACCGTAGCTTCGACGATCTCGCGCGTTACATGTCGTGGCTCGCCGACGCTTAACCCGCCGATGGCATAGCCTGAGAAGCCGATCTCTATGGTGCGTGCAGCCGATTCCTTGCGCAGGGCCAGATACATGCCGCCCTGCACGATGCCAAAAAGCGCCTGTGTCTGTGTAGCGCGGACGTTGTTGTCCGCCATTGCGCTATTGCTCCACGGCACCTCGCTCTTATGCTCCTCGAAGTACTGCTTGCTTCTCCCTGCCCAGCGCAGCGTCAGCTCCATGGAGTCGCGTAACCGGCCGGTTTCTGCCGGATACTCGGTGCACTCATCGAACGCCATGATGATGTCCGCCCCCAGCCCGATCTGCGCCTCCATCGCGCTCTCGGGGCGCAGGAAATGACTTGACCCATCCAGGTGCGACCGGAAGGTCACGCCTTCTTCGCTGACCTTGCGCAGATCATTGAGGCTGAAAACCTGGAATCCCCCCGAATCGGTGAGAATCGCGCGCGGCCATGACATGAACCGATGCAGGCCGCCAAGCTTGCGAATTTGCTCGACTCCCGGTCTCAGGTAAAGGTGATAGGTGTTGCTGAGAAGAATCTCAACGCCCAGTTCCTCGAGGAGATCCTGCGGCACGCCCTTCACTGAAGCAACTGTTCCCACCGGCATGAAGACCGGGGTCTCCACCTCTCCGTGTGGTGTAGTGAGTCTGCCCGCGCGCGCTGCTCCGGCGCGCGCCTCAATAAGGAATTCACTGGACACTGTGAGGATTGTACCGAACCAGGCAGGGACAGCCGCTTCCCGCTGCAAAGCTGGCTGTCCCGAGAAGTGAAGCTCTAATCTGGAATCGTCAGCTCGACTACTTCGCTAAGCAATTTGCCCTCGTCGATCAACAGGTGGCCTACACTGACCGGCAGCTTGAATCTTCTTGGTCCAGTGCTTCCCGGATTGAAGTACAGCACACCCTTTTTCGTCTCTTGCCTCGGAACATGGCTGTGTCCGAATACGACCGCGGCAAAGCCGGCAGACTCTGGTCTTAGATCGAGTTTGTGCAGATCATGTAGAAGGTAGATGGAGAGCCCAGTGACTTCCAAAACGTTTGTTTCAGGGATGTTTTGCGTCCATGATTCGCGATCCACATTGCCGCGAACGGCCGTCACCGGCGCGAGTTCAGCCAGCCTCTTGAGGATTGTCGGATCCCCAATGTCACCGGCGTGAATGATGTAATCCGAACCGCGCAGTGCCTCGATAGCTTCCGGCCGAAGCAGACCGTGCGTGTCGGAAATCACTCCAACGTTGGTCACGAGAGTATCGATTCCAGACTAGTCGCCATCCTTGGGGCACCGCAGCCTCTTCTCTGTGTCCTCTGTGGCCTCTGTAGTGATGTTTATTTCTCCAGCAAAACCACAACCTGCGCAATGGCGGCGTTTTCGGTTCCCATTCCTTCGGGAGTCTTTGCCTTGAGGCCGACGCAATCCGGCGCAATAGCCAGCAACTTCGCCACATGCTCGCGGATAGTCTGCGCGTGTGAACCGATTTTCGGGGCTGCCAGAATCAGCGTGGAGTCGATATTGGCTAGGGAATAACCTGCGCTGCCGACCCGCCGTAGAGCTTCGCGCACGAAAACCGCGGAATCCGCGCCTTTCCACTTCGGATCTGAAGGCGGGAACAGAGTTCCAATGTCCGGCGCTCCGATTGCTCCCAACAGCGCGTCGGTGATGGCGTGCAGAAGCACGTCTCCATCCGAATGTCCACCCAGTCCCTTGTCATGAGACAGAGTGACCCCGCCAATTTTCAGCGGAATTCCAACTTTGAATTCGTGCGAATCCCAGCCGTAGCCAATTCTCATTATGCTCACGTTGAGGATGATCTTAACAGCCCGTCGGTTTATTGAGACACGGGGATGGCCGCCAGCCTCGCTTTGACGAAGCTTGCGATCTCATCGCTAACATAGGGCGGAGGCTGTATCCGGAATTGGGGAACTCTGATGTCGTTTAACGCAATGTCGCTCGACGCGGATCCATTCTCTGAATCATGGAGGATGATCGCGTCAGCACGCCCGAAAAACTCCTTGGCTGATTTCTTGAAGTCGGCTTTTGCCGGATCAAGGACGGTCAAATAAAGATCAGGACGAATAAAGCTCAAAATGCTGTTCGACTCCAAAATCGCATTTCGCGAATCTGCGAGTTTCTGGCGGATGCTGGGCATCGCTTCTGCCAGACGGCCTTGCTCGGTTCGCACCCACCACGCAGTCTTTGCGCCAGCGAGCAGGAAGCGAGAGGTATCGGAGTCGCCGGAGCGGTCTTTTTCCTCCGAAATTGCCCAGGTATGGTCATCCGACGCACACTGACAGGCCTTCCCGCTTCTTGAGCAAATGCCGTGTCCGTACTGGGTGACTTTAAACGCGATCCAGTGGTATTCCGGCAATGCAGAGATGAGGCCTGCAACCACGCTGGTCTTACCAACGCTCCGGGAATGTCCACCTACGACGACCACCGCCATAAATGCTCTTTGCGCTGGAGCTATTCCTTTTTTGCCAGCCGGGCTAGAACTGCCAACTGCTTTAGATACTCACGAATAGGCCGCGCGGGCGTCCCCCAGAATACTACGCCTTTCCCCCGGATGACCTTCTTGCTGGGAATCCCACTTTGCGCACCTAAAATTGCCCCGGCCTCGATGCGAACGTGATCCGCAATGCCTACCTGCCCGCCTATCACAACATTGTTTTCGACGGCTGCGCTGCCAGAAAGGCCCGTCTGGGCTGCAATGACGACATCTTCTCCAACTTGCACGTTATGCCCGACGTGTACCAGGTTGTCGATCTTTGTGCCGCGGCCAATGCGTGTCACTTCGAGCGCCCCGCGATCAACCGCGGAATTCGCGCCGATCTCAACATCGTCTTCTACGATAAGCCGGCCAAGCTGGGGAAATTTCTCGTAGCGACCGCTCCCCTCATCGCGGACGTACCCGAAACCATCGCTACCTAGCACCGTGCCCGAATGCACAATCACCCGATTTCCGAGCTGCACGCCCGGATAGACCGTCACGTTCGGATAAAGCTCACAATTTTCGCCGATGGAGACATTCTCCCCAAGCACAGTACCGGCACCGATCCATGTCCCGGCACCGATACTGGCGTCTCCTCGGATGATCACCCGTTCATCGATGCTTACATCGATACCGAGTGAGGCGGAGGTGTGAACGATGGCGCTAGGGTGAACTCCCACCTTCCGCTTTAGGCCGACACGCAATAGTTGCGCAGCTCGGGCAATCGCGAAACGAGGATGAGGGTGCACCAGCAGCGGCTTGGTGGCTGCATGGTTCCGTCCAAATTCTCCGGTGATGATTGCCGAAGCGCCGCTTGCCAAGGCCTCCGGAAGCTTTCGCTCATCTGTTACAAAGACCAAGTCTCCTTGGGAAGCTGCACGAATCGCCGAAATGCCGGTCAGCTGCACGGTACCGTCTCCAAACAAATGGGCCTGCACGAAACTGGCGACCTCGCTGACGGAGCGCGGCATGGCACAGTTTTATACGTTCGCCGCAGGAAATGAAAGCTACAGGCTAGAATTGCAGAAATGCAACGGAAGGTTTTCTGGGCCTGCTTCATTGTGTTGGGTCTGCTGGCAGACTTCATGCTGCCGATCTGGTGGGCGCTGGCCGCCACAATCCCAATTGCTTACGTGAGTTGGTGGGTGGCGTATCGGAGCGACTGGTTTTGAATGGTGAGGTTCCCGGTAGCGAGAAGCTGGCAGTTAGTGACAGTCTCTGAAGCTTCATTCCAGCTACTGGCCACTAGCTACTAGTAGAGCGGTGGTTCTCCCGGCGGCCGCGTTTTCCAGCGGCGGTGCACCCAGAGCCACTGATCGGGATGTTTGCGGACATATTGCTCGATGATGTTGGTGAATGCCGCGGTGTTGGCAACGGCATCGGCTTCGTTATCGCCGGTGCGCACGAGTTGCACAGCAGGCTCGAATCGCAACCGGTATTTGCCCAAGGCGGGATCCCAGATTGTGAATCCGGGAACGACAGCGGCGTCAGTCCGCAATGCGATTCTCGCCAAGCCGCTCGCTGTACACGCCGGGATCCCAAAAAAATTCACGAATACACCCTGCGGAGGGGTCATGTTCGTGTCCATGAGGATGCCTGCCGTTTCCCCTGCCTTCATGGCAGAAAGCAGTCCCCGGACGAAGTCGTCCTTATCCACCATCGTGTTGCCGTGCATAGTGCGGTACTGGCGAGTTAAATAGTCGAGGTAAACGTTGTCCAAGGGCCGCATGACGACGTGCAGCGGATAGCCGTTCAAGGAATGGGCAAACGCCGAAAGCTCCCATCCTCCCAGGTGCGCCGTCAAAAACAACACGCCTTTGCCGCGCGCCAGCGCACGCTCGAAGTTTTCAAACCCGTCGTAAACGACGACTTTGCCAACATTTTCCCGGGTATATCTGGGAAAAAGGCAGACTTCTGCTGCCTGGCGTCCAAAAGAAGTAAAAACTCCACGCAGAATTTTGGCTCGCTCGTGCCGTGTCTTATCCGGAAAGGCCAGCTCTAGGTTGCGCATCCCGACCCGACGCAGCCGCCCATGCAAAACGTAAACTGTCCAGGCCAGCAGGGTCCCTGCGGCGCGTGCCAATGGACGCGGCAAACTGCCGATGACCTTGATCAGTATCCAGGCGAGCCCGTACTCAAGTCGTTGACGCATGCGCGAACGGCTGACGGTAGCACTCGTGAAAATTCCCTGTCAAACTGGATTGGCTTACGCCGCGGTTTCGAGGAACTCTTCAATCTCATTAACTTCTTTATCGCTAAGGCGAAGTTCGCCGGCGCGCATCACTCCATTTGCCTGGCGCGCGTTGCGAGCTCCAACAATGGCCCCGGTCACTGCCGGATTGCGCAGCGTCCATGCGATGGCAACTTCCCCGGGAAGCCGGTTGTGACGCTTGGCAATCTCCGTAAGCCGCTCTACCAACTCAAGATTGCGGGACAGCCGTGGCTCGAGAAATTCCGGATCGGAGCTCCGCCAATCATCCTTAGGGAGCTTGGCGGCGCGTTCCCGTGTCATTGCACCGCTTAGAAGACCGGACGCCATAGGCGAGTAAACAATCACGCCGATGTCCTCGCGAAGACAATACGGAAGAATGTCCTCTTCCACTGTACGATTAATGAGCGAGTAAGGAGGCTGGAGCGAGGTGATAGGGGCAATGGCCTTCGCGCGGCGCATTTGCTTCACGTTGAAATTGGACACTCCAATCCAGCGCACTTTGCCTTCGCGTTTCAAATCCGCCAAAGTGGACCACCCTTCCTCCAACTGTGGCGAGTCCGGCTCCGGTGGCCAGTGAATCTGATACAGATCGATGACTTCCACCTGCAAACGCCGCAGACTGTTTTGCACCTCTTCACGCATGGACTCTCTCGTAAGCACGTTTTGCAGCGTGCCGGTCGAATTCCAGCGCAGGCCGCATTTAGTGAAGATGTAGGGCTTGCTGCCCGACCATCCTTTCACCGCTCGCGCCACAACTTCTTCAGAGTGTCCAAGACCATAAGCCGGAGCGGTGTCGATCCAATTCACTCCGAGTTCCAGTGCTCGATGAATGGCGCCGATTGAGTCGTTGTCGTCCTGTCCGCCCCAGGCGAACTGCCAGCCTGCTCCGCCGATCGCCCACGCTCCGAAGCCGACTGGAGTAATGTGCAAATCCGAGTTGCCAAGCTGCTTAGTTTGCATTTCAATCTCCTATGCCGTCTTAGATACATTACGCACCACGAAGAAACTACTTTTTATGAATGCTGATTCTATTCGCAAGTACTGCCTGACTTTTCCAGATGCCACCGAAAATCTGCAGTGGGAGGACGAGCTGTGCTTCAAAGTCGGCGGGAAAATCTTTGTCATGCTCGGACTCGACTCCGTGCCTCAGCGCATGTGTTTCAAATGCACGCCAGAGAAGTTTGCTGAGCTATGTGAACTGGAGGACATCCGGCCCGCGCCCTACGTTGGCCGCTACAAATGGGTCATGCTGGATCGATTGGACGCTCTGCAAGATGGAGACCTCAGAGATTGCATCCGGCAATCTTATGAGATGGTCGCCGCCAACGCGAAGCTCAAAAGCAAGAAGAGAGATCGCAGAACATCCAAGCGTCGAAAAACCGCAAGGTGAGTTACAAGATTCTCACCTGCAATTTGTGGCCAACTGGAGTCCTGAGCGTAGGTCCCAGCGTTTTTATTGTCCCCCTGCCGCTTGCGTCACCTTCGTTCCAGTACTCGGCGATGCCAGGTAAATTGCGGGGACATTCCCCTTCTGCATCATGTCGTTCAGCGCGACGAGGTCAGTTGTCCGGATTTCTCTCCATTGTGCGATCAACGGGGCTGCTTGCTGACTGAGCACCTCAAATGCAGCATACTCTTGCTGCGTCGGTGCGCCATCGAATTCCACGCTGCCAACCAGCGCGTGCAATTGCTCGTCAATTAGCACCGGATAATTCAAAGTTGACTCCGAGCTCTTGGCATTGGTCTGCAGTAATTGATCCTCGATCGGCGTCATCTTTTTGTCGAGATTTTCGGCACTGTCGGTGATTGATTTGTAGCGCACATCAACCAGCCGATCACGAACGGTACGCAGTTGAACGCGAGTCTCGCGAATTTCGCGCACAGTATCGTGCAAGTCGCTCAGTACGGCGCGCAGTTTAAGTTCCAGATCAAATTCCTTCTGCATGTCAGCCGCCGAGACGTTCACGCGCGGATCCATTTTCAGCTCGAACGGCACCGTAAGGCTTTTCCCCTCTTCGGTAAGCCGCACCTGATACACCCCCGAAGGAGCCATCGGGCCACGTGAGCGGAACTCCGCCAAAACTTCTCCCGGCAGCTTGTGCGGACCGTCGTAGCGGAGGTCCCACGTGAATCGATTCATGCCGGCCTCGACGGGAATGGTCTCCTCGGGAGGCACCAGTTCCGGCCATTCTGGCGGGGTTTCGGGTTGTTTCTTCTCCACGCTGGAAAATTCGCGCACGACGCTGCCCTGGGAGTCCAGGATTTGCATCGTTACTTCGCCCTTTGGCGCGGACTTGAAAAAGTACGAGATCACCGCACCATGAGGCGGGTTTTGGCCAACCGGCTGATGGCGATCGTAGAACTCCGCAAAGTAAGTTCGGAAAATAACCGGAGGCTTGTAGAGATAAACGTCGGAATTTGCCACCTGACCGAGCTGGCGCAGCGGCGTGACGTCGTCCAGAATCCAGAACGAGCGCCCGTGCGTGGCGACTACCAGATCATCGTTCTTTACAACCAAGTCGTGAATCGGTGTCTGCGGCAGGTTTAGCTGCAAGGCCTGCCAGTTCGCACCGCCATCGAATGACACGAAAACCCCAGTCTCGGTTCCGGCATAGAGCAAGTCCTTTTGCTGAGGATCTTCGCGAACTGCATGCACGTAAGCGCCGTCGGGAATCCCGTTGACCAGCTTCGTCCAGCTTTTGCCGTAGTCCGTCGTCTTGTAGACATAAGCTTTGAGATCGTCGAGTTTGTGGCAGTCAAGCGCGATGTAGGCCGTGCCGGCGTCATGCGGAGACGCTTCGATCATGCTTACGAGACTCCACTCCGGCATGCCTTTCGGCGTGACATTCGTCCAGTTCTTTCCGCCATCACGCGTGATGTGCACAAGACCATCGTCGCTGCCAGCCCACAGAAGATCTTTCTGCACCGGCGATTCGGCAATCGTAAATACGGTGTCGTAATACTCGACGCTGGTGTTGTCCTTGGTGATCGGTCCTCCCGAGGATTCCTGCTTGCTCTTGTCGTTGCGGGTAAGGTCGGGGCTGATTACCGTCCAGCTCAGGCCATGGTTCGTGCTCTTGAAAACGACTTCAGCAGCCGTATAAATCACGTCCGGGTCATGTGGAGAAACGATGATGGGTTCGGTCCAGCCCAGGCGGTATTTCATGTCTTTGGCGCCATGTCCCGAGTAATCGACCGGCCACACCGTAATGTCCTGCAGCTGCAGCGTGCGCTTGTCCCAGCGCGTCATCAGGCCGTTCCCTGAACCCGCATACACTCGGTTGGCATCACGCGGATCAGGAACTACATAACCGCTCTCGCCACCACCCACGTCGTACCAGTGCTGGCGGCCAATGTAGCCGTCGTCAGCCCGGCTGGCGATCGCGACCGTGCTGTTGTCCTGCTGTGCACCGTAAACGTAATACAGGAACTGGTTATCAGTGGCGACGTGATAGAACTGGGCTGTAGGTTGGTTGTACTGGGTCGTCCAGTTCTTGCCTCCATCCACAGTTATCGTGGCGCCGCCGTCATTGCCGTTGATCATGCGCTGAGGATTTGTGGGATCGATCCAAAGCCCGTGGTGGTCCCCGTGCGGCGCAGGCAAAAGCGTCAAGCTTCTGCCCCCATCACTGGAACGAAACATGCCCGTGTTCAGCATGTAGACCGTGTCGGCACTCTTCGGGTCGGCGAAAATGTGCGTGAAGTACCAGGCCCGCTGCGTCAGGCGCTGATCGTCGTTGACCTTGGTCCAGCTGTCGCCGCCGTCATCCGAACGATAGAGACCACTACCGTCCTTGGCCTCGATCAGCGCGTAAACGCGATTCGAATCAGCTCCGGAAACCGAGACTCCAATTCGCCCCATAATCCCGCTGGGTAGCCCGTGGCCTTCGAGGCGCTTCCACGTCACGCCCCCGTCCGCCGATCGGTACAGTCCGCTGCCAGGCCCGCCGCTGCTCAAACTCCATGGAGTTCTTTGCACTTCGTAGAGCGCTCCAAACACAACATTCGGATTGCTCGGATCAAACACCACATCGATGGCGCCCGTCTTGTCATCTTTGTACAAAACTTTGGTCCAGGTTTTTCCGCCATCGGTTGTGCGAAACACGCCCCGCTCAACGTTCGGCCCGTACGCATGGCCAAGGGCGGCAACCAGCACGATGTCGGAATTACGAGGATCAATGATGACACTGGCGATATGTTGCGTGTCTTTCAGCCCGATGTTCGTCCACGTTTTGCCCCCGTCGCTGGACTTGTACACGCCATTTCCATACGAGATGTTGCCGCGAATGCAAGCCTCGCCGGTGCCCACGTAAATCACGTTGTGATTGGAATCGGCGACTGCGATAGCGCCGATAGAAGAGACGGCTTCTTTGTCAAAGAGCGGCTGCCAATTCAGCCCACCATCGGTGGTACGCCAAACGCCACCCGCAACGCCGCCAAAATAAAACGTGTAAGGATCGCCGGGAACTCCGGTGACTGCGAGTACGCGGCCGCCGCGATATGGCCCGATTGAACGCCACTTCATCCCTTTGAAAAGACTTTGATCGTAGGTGGTGGCAGCCTGGCTAATCTGCCCAGCAAAACAGGAAAGAAGAAAGACGCACCACAGCACCACAAAACAGTTGCGAGAGTTTTTCATGGCAGCAATTCTCCGGAAAGACGAGCGCGCATAGTCTAGCTTATTTTGGCTTGTTTAGCAGAGCTTGTCGCTGCCACGCCGAGTGTGCGGCAGGGAATTGCAATACAAGAAAAACGCGCGGAAGGTCGCCGCGCGCCGGCATCATCTGTCGCAGTTATTAGCCCACCACAGCAGGCATCTGCTCTTCTATCCCCGCCTCACGGAGAAACTTCGCAGCTTCCTCGGGTGGCGTCGGGTTGATGTAGAAACCAGTGCCCCACTCAAATCCTGCTGTCTTGGTCAACTTGGGCATGAATTCGATGTGCCAGTGGTAATGATCGTTTGTCGGGTCCTGCACCGGCGAAGTGTGGATTACGAGGTTATACGGAGGATTGTCGAGCACACGATCCGCGCGCATGAGCAGATTCTTTAAAGCTTTCGCCAGATTCTCGAACATGTGCGACGACGAATTCTCGAACGCCGATTCATGTTGCTTGGGCAAAATCCAGGTTTCAAACGGAAAGCGCGGGGCGTAAGGCGCAAGCGTCAGAAAGTCTTCATTCTCGGCGACGACGCGAGTGCCCGACTCGGTCTCCTGCCGGATAATGTCGCAAAAAACGCAGCGCTCTTTGTAGATGTAGTACTGCTTGGCACCTTCGATTTCTTCGGTCAGATAAATCGGCAGCATCGGCAACGCAATCAATTGCGAGTGTGCGTGTTCAAGCGATGCGCCCGCCGCCTCGCCATGATTCTTGAAAATCAGGATGAATTTGAAGCGGCGGTCTTTCTTCAAATCGAGAATGCGGTCACGGAAGGTCCACAGTACATCCTCGATGCGTTTCGGCTGCAGCGTCGCCAGAGTTGCATTGTGATCGGGAGTTTCAATGATGACTTCGTGGGCCCCGATGCCATTCATTCGATCGAACATTCCCTCAGCCTGCCGGTTCAGGCTGCCCTCTATACCTAACGCCGGGAATTTGTTTGGAACGACGCGCACGGTCCAACCCGGGGTATCCCGCTGCGGCGGTGGGCCGCCGTTCGGATTAGGCCGATAGGCTTGAATTTCCGGAGGAGTCTTGCTCTCGTTGCCATAACAGAAGGGACAGAAGCCGCCTTTGATTTTTACCGCGTCACGCGCGAAATCTGTGGGCCGCTTGGCCCGGTCGGTGGAAATGATCACCCACCGGCCCACGATTGGATCTTTTCTAAGCTCGGGCACTGATTAAATCCTTTCAATATGACCGATAAACGCGAAACTTAAATTTTACTCCACGGGGAAGGCATTCTGAAATAACTCAAACTGCGGCCGGCCGAATTGAAAATCATAATATACGGAAATCACGTCAAAGCGCCATTGGCACGGGAGTGCCATGTGGCGCAAGTAATCGCGGGCGACGGACGCAAGCGTGCGCTGCTTGTCGCGATCCACGGCCGCTTCAGCAGGTTTGACATCGTGGGTGGTGCGCGTCTTCACCTCGACGAAGCACAAGACGTCTTTGTCCCATCCGATGAGATCGATTTCCCCGCGATGATGCGGCGAACGGAAGTTTCGTGCCACCATGACATATCCGTGGCGGCGCAAATAAAAGTATGCCTCCTCTTCACCGCGTTTTCCGGTGCGTTGATGTTCGGGGCTCTTGTCAGAATCCGTGGTGTGTTCGGTTAGGCGATCCAGAGTGCGGATCAGAGCATGGGTCAGGCGGCCGGAAAACATTCTGCAATCAGAATATGCACAGCAACTCTTCCGATCTGTGACCGATATCACGATCACGGAATGTGCGTTCACTCATGGAACTATTCGCCGCAGACTTCGCAATCCAACGCCTCAGCAGTGCTGGCTTCGAGCGGGCCGGCAGCAGCGATCTTCTGAGTGGGAACTATGCGTGGAAGTTTCCGGCCGCGGGCCGCGTTCACAACTAAAACGCCTCCCAGCGCGAGTGCGCCGCCGACGAGCGACAGCACTCGCGGTACTTCCCCTAGCCAAATCCAGGCAATGCCGATGGCAAGGACCGGAATGAGATAGAGCAGTGTGGTAATGCGTCCAGCCGGACCATGCGAAAGAACGTACGCCCAAGCCACGTATGCCAATGCTCCGGGGAAGATTCCGAGATAGATCACAGCTAAAGTGCCGCTGGCAGGAGCTGTCAGCAAAACGTGGAATAGCCCTCCGCCGAACGGCAGCATAAGGAGCGTTCCGATCCAGATCGAGTAAGCAGTAAACTCCAGCGCGCTGTAGCGGCTGAGGAAATGTTTTTGTTGCACAATGTATACGGCAGAGGTGATCGCAGCCGCGAGAATGATAAGCGCTTGCGGCGAAAGACGAATGCCTTGGCCTTCCCCGCTGGCGATCAGTGCAACTCCTGCAAAACTCACCAGCACGCCAAGCCAGCCGCGAAGCGAGATGCGCTCCTTCAGCACCATGCCGGCCAGCAATGACGTCCAGATCGGCACTGATGCGATCAGCAGGCTGGCCGCACCCGCACTGACGCGGGTTTCTCCGTAGTTCAGTGCGAGGTTGTAAAAGCTGATGCCAACAATCCCGCAGAGAGTCAGGCCGGGAATGTCGCGCAACTCAGGAGGCCGGAAGTGGGCGATTGCTGCGTAGACAACCAGGGTCAACGAAGCCACAATGAAGCGCAAAACCGCGAGTTGTCCCGGAGAGTACGAGTGTAGACCTGCCCGGATCCCAGCAAAAGCCGAAGCCCAAAGTATCAGGGTGGCAGCCAGGGCAAGCAGCGTACGAGTTGTGAATTGCCGGATCAAGGCGTTGTTCACCCATAAGAGCGAAGTTCAATCGATGGATGCGTGCGGCAAACCTTCGCCGCGATTTCTTTGTGCCAGACTGCACGGTCACAATTGCCTAGAAAACAAATAGATCACCATGGCGGATTACACCAGTGGTCAGGACTTGGGCGCGCAATCCTCCGCGATGTCGCAAACCCTTGATCAGCGGCTCCGCGGTTAGCTTCTCGAGGTGTTCGCAGGGTTCGCAGAGTCGAATGCCGCGAACTTTTACCTCACCGATCCGAAACTCGCGCCCAACGAGATGGTTCAGGGCTACGCCCCGAGTCACGATATTGCGACGCGCAGTTCCCGGCTCGATGTCCACGTGGTAATCGCGCTTCAGTGCTTCAATCGCCTCGCTTTCAATCAGGGTCAACTCGCGGTCGGGCTTCGGCTGCGAAAAAGTTCCGGTTCCTGACGCATAGCGGTCCCCTTCCAGACCCGCTCCCGGGATCGCCTTCACGTCTTCAACCCGGCGCATAGGCGCCTTCGCGGCTGACGCAATGTAGATCGACTCAACCATTCCCTGAGACACAGCAAATCTCCTGCACAGACCTCGAAGGCCGCGCCTATGCGCTCTTTTCTACGATCGAAATTGCCTCTTCGAGCGTATCCATAGCCACGTCGGCTTCTTCTTTCGTGACAATCAACGGCGGCGCGATGCGGATGGTGCTCGGACCACAGCCAAGAAACAGAACCCCCCGCTCAAAGGCAAACTGGACAATTTCGTCTCGTTGAGGAGCAGCGAGTTCTTTTGTGTTCTTGTCTTTGACGATCTCGACGCCGATCATCAAACCCCGGCCTCGCACATCGCCTACCAGCTTGTGCTTGCTGGGCCAGTCGGCCATCCTCTTGATCATATGACTGCCGACTTCAGTTGCATTCTTGAGCAACCCTTCGCGCTCGATTACATCGAGCGTGGCCAATGCGGCAGCAATGCAAACCGGATTTCCGCCGAACGTGGATGCGTGGGAACCCGGAACCCAGTCCATGATGTCAGCTTTAGTGATGGTCACGCCGAGAGGCATCCCGGACGCAATTCCTTTGGCGACGCAAACGATGTCGGGTTGAACTCCGGTGTGCTCGACAGCCCACCATTTGCCGGTGCGTCCCACTCCGCTTTGCACTTCGTCGACTACCAGCAGAATTCCGTGACGGTCGCAAATCCGCCGCAATTCCTGCATGAACACGGTCGGCGCGATCACGTATCCACCCTCACCCTGGATCGGCTCGACAAAAATCGCCGCTACTTCCTCAGGCGGGAGGCTGGTTCGGAAAAGCTTGTCTTCGATGAAACGAGCGCAACTCAAAGCAAACGCCTCGGGCTCCTGCCCGCCGGCGTCGCGATACACATCGGGATAGCGAATGTGCGTCACACCCGGAACCAGCGGGGCAAACCGCCTCTTCTGCTGGGGCTTCGAGGCGGTCAGCGAGAGGGCTCCCATGGTTCGTCCGTGAAATGCGCCGTAAAAAGCGATCACATTTTGCCGCTTGGTATGGTAACGGGCCAGCTTCAAAGCAGACTCAATGGCTTCGGTTCCTGAATTGCCGTAATAGATTCTGTGCGGGCCGGCCATCGGAGCAATCTTTGACAGCCTCTCAGCCAAGGTCACCATGTTTTCGTAATAGAAGTCCGTGCCGGACATGTGAATCAGTTCCCCGGCTTGATGTTGAATCGCAGCAACCACGTGCGGATGGCAATGGCCGGTGGAAACTACGGCAATGCCGGCAGAGAAGTCAAAGAATTCGTTTCCGTCGACGTCGGTGATGACGATCCCGCGTCCTTTTTTCGCCACCATGGGATAAGAACGGGTGTAAGAAGGTGAAATGAATCTCTCGTCGCCATCGAGGACGCGCTTGGCATTGGGACCGGGCAGGGCGGTCTTGAGTTTCGGTGCAATCAAGGTATTCGTCGGCATGGGATCCTCCAAAATCAGTTGTCATTAGCTAATAGTTAGTAGTCAGCATTGCTGACTCGCGCCGCTTCACACGAGTGGATCAGCGCGTCAGGTTCTGAACCAGAAAGGAGGATTCGCGACTAGTCGCTACCGAAGAGATTGGGGCGCAGGCGGGAAGGCAACACCGCCCGATAGCGGCGCGGACATACAAGAGACCGCAGCCAGCAAACGGGCAAATGCGAATTGGTGAGCTGATAACGCATGGCAACACATTCCAAAGCCAGTATAGCTCAAAGCCTGCAGCGAGGTAACCCCCAATCGGCGCTGTCCATTAGTGACACGCGCCCGCGAAGTCAATCGCTTCGGCAAAAGTAGCGAATCGCCGGCCCCATTATTCGTGTCTGATAATTTTACCCATACCACGCCGCATGACATCAGCTCCGCGTCCAACCCGATTTGCGGTCATTCTTGCCTTTGCGCTTGTCTATTTTTTCTGGGGTTCCACGTATCTAGGTATCGACATTGCCGTGGAGCACATTCCGCCAGCTTTGATGTGCGGTACGCGTTTCTTGATTGCGGGGGTGTTCATGGTGGCGTTCTGCGGCATCCGCGGCCGGAAAATCCTTTATAACCGGAGGCAACTCGGCGAAATGGCGGTCGTCGGGATTCTGCTGCTCGTGGGAGGCAATCTGACTCTGTCATACGCCGAAACCCACATTGCCTCCGGTCTTGCGGCGCTGATCATTGCCATCACTCCTTTGTGGTTTCTGGTCCTCGACAGGCTCTTGCTCGGACATCACCGCATTTCTCCGCGTGGTAAAGCCGGCCTGGGTCTTGGAGTCGGAGGTCTGGTGGTTCTTTTGTGGCCGCAGCTCATGGCAACCGGGTCCTTCGGACGAACCGAATTGTGGTCTTCGCTCAGTCTGATCGGCGGCTCTTTCAGCTGGGCATTAGGCTCGGTGCTGGCCAAGAAGTGGAAATCGCCGGATGTAGACCCATTTTCGGCCATGGGGTGGGAGATGGTTGCCGCCGGGCTGGCTAATCTGCTGGTCGCCGCATCTCTGAGAGACTTTTCTTCCGTGGTCTGGACGGCGCGAGGTCTCGGGGCCGTTCTCTACCTGATTGTCTGTGGTTCCTGGATAGGCTATACGGCTTATATCTGGCTGCTGGGTCACGTCCCCACCTCCAAGGTGTCCACCTATGCCTACGTGAACCCGGTTGTCGCGGTCTTCCTCGGTTGGCTCTTCTTGCACGAACGAATCGACGCACATATCGCGGCCGGGAGCGCTATCGTGATTGCCTCGGTGGCTCTCGTCACCAGTGCCCAAATCACCAGGGAAGGGCCGGTGGAGGCGTTGCCGATGGTGGAAACAACCGGGGACTAAAAGGCCCAAACCGACCACCGGGGAAGGTAACGTGACCGAGGCCCATGGGCAGAATCAGTCCCAAAATGGCACCTCCGTAATCTTCAATTAGTAACCACCCCAGCGCATACTCTCACGAAGTATGGGCAGCCTTCCCCAACGTGCACCGCGGGTTTATTTTGATACGGTTACGCCGGCCGTTCTTCGTTTCCAGAACGGCCAGCGAACCTCAGGCACCCTGCACGTCGTATCCCTTACTGGCGGCCTGCTTTCCCTCCCCACCCTCATTGTTCAAGGTGCACAGGTTAAGTTGATGTTCTTGACGCGTACCGGATCGGTGCTGGGCGCGGCGGAACTCCTGACCCCGGTTAACCCTCAGCGGCAACCGTTCCGCTTTATTTCGCTCGACTCCACCGATCGTCGTCGTCTCGGCGCCACGATTCAGGAGTCTTTAAAGCTGAACAACGAGCAGCAATGGATTGAGAAGTTCAGGGCTGCATCCGCAGAGCGATGTCCTTCCCGGAAGCCAATCCTCAGAGCTCTCTTTGGAACCGTTGCCCTCGCAGCCTTGGCTTGGGTGAGCGCGGTGTACCTCCTCCATTTTGATTGGCTGAAGTAGGGGGGTGGCAATGACAACGGCACTTGCCAATCCGGCGCAAAACACACGTATCGCACCGCGCTATCACGTGCGCCTGCCGGTCCTGATCTCGGCCGAAGGTGATTCATCAAAAATGTCTGTGCCCGGGCTCGCCTGCGAAATCAGCCAGCGTGGCATGGCACTGTATGGAGGCATCGACCTGCTCCCGGGCGATCTCATGGCGGTCGAGTTCCAGAACTCGGCTAGGGTGCGAATCTCCGGAATCATCCGCAATCGGTCGGGCTTCTGTTTTGGGTTAGAGTTCCTGGAAGCAACGACTAGCCCCGAAATGATTTCTGAGGTACTGCAGCCCTCCGACACCGCTGATCAGACTCCGAGCTGGAGAGCCTGGTTTGCAACTCATCGCGGCGATGCTTCCGTCGGTCTCGCGGGTTTGATCCTTCTGTTCGCATTTTTGACTGCTGGCTCGCCACCGGCGCAAAACCAGGTGGTTCGTGCAAAGGCTTACCAGCCCTCCCTCACCCTTTCTGAACGGATGCTTGTTGGCATGGGCCTCGCCGAGGCTCCGCCCGTTCCTGTTGCGGCGGGCAATCCTGAGGTTCAAGTCTGGGTAGACCTGCACACTGGGCTCTATTACTGTCCGGGAGCCGATCTGTACGGCAAATCACCGGATGGGAAATTCACCACCCAACGTGACGCCCAGTTGGATCAATTTGAGCCTGCCGCGCGCAGAAACTGCAAATAGAGCCAGCCCGAGTCCAGGGCCGGCTGCAGACTCAGCCGCAACAATCTGCACACTCCGCCGCACTCCCTTGCAACCTGTCACGCTTACGTCATGGCCCACTCGTGCCATGCCATCGTCAGCCCGTGCCATAACACTCCATCGCCCGTGCCATTGTCTTGCTTCAAGAGCTGCCTCATCTTAGTAGTGCGCACCAGGACAAAGGTAGGAAATGCTGGACGGCACACTAACACCGCAGGGCAACGCAATCGCAGCGATAGCTCGCCCCGACAAGCAGCGCCGCCGTCTGTCGATTGCCGTAGTTCTGCTGCTCTGCGCGCTGATCGTGCTGGTGATCAGGGATCGCGACTACTGGTTCGGCAGTTCTGAACCAAGTGTTCCTGAGGAACAGCAGGCAGCATCCACGCCAGGCACCCCGGCTCAAACTTCTGTGCAACTGCCCTCAGTGCCGGCTGCCGAGTCCCCAAAGCCTCTTGCGAAGCGTTCTGCGAAGCCGGAGACGGCGGCGAGTGTGATCAGCTCATCGAAGTCGGGCGCAACCGGAACTACCGCCGAGCGGGTACAGATGGCTTCTATCAACGCGCCGCTGCCCGCGACCGAGTATCCGTTGCTCGCTGGTCAGATGTCCGTGCAAGGTTCGGTCCTGATGCAGGCGCTCATCGCGCCTGACGGTGCCGTAGAAGACCTCCGGGTGCTCAGTGGCCCAACCATTCTGGTTTCAGCGGCACGCGAAGCTGTGCGTCAGTGGCGGTTCAAACCGTATTACGAGAATGGCAAGCCGGTCGAGACACAAGCCCGGGTAACGGTGAATTTCACGATCAACGTATCTGACACCACCGCCCGAATCCAGCAGCCTTCCATTACCAGCGACGGCGCGCTCTAAACTCAAGGTAAACGGAAGGCCCGCATGCCGCACTTCCATAATGGGAATGTCAATGTTGGTGACAATCGAGCTTCTTCGTCAATGTTCCGGTGTTTCACCGCTTAATCTTTTACAATACCCTTTGAGCATTACGTAGTGCCATGGATCTCCCCCTCAAGCAGCCTCTTTTCATTCGTCCCGAAGATAATGCTCGCTGTACCGAACTTCCCCTGCGGCGCCGCGCGCCAAGAATCCTGGTTGTAGATGACAATCCTGACACGATGATGTTGATGAAGGAACTGCTCGAAACGCGAGGCTACGAAGTAGTAACGGTAGCGGACGCGGCGGAGGCGGAGGCTGAGGTCCGCCGGCAGGCCCCCGATCTGATTCTTTCCGACGTCGTCATGCCGGGCAGATCGGGATACGAGCTTTGTCGCGAGCTGAAAGAAGATCCCACCACCCGCCTCATCCCTTTCGTCTTGATCACGGGTTTGAGCGATCGTGAGGACAGGCTCCATGGTATCGAGGCGGGGGCAGACGATTTCCTTAACAAGCCGATCTTTTCCGAAGAATTGTTCGCGCGCGTGAAGTCGCTGCTCAAGCTGAAGGAGTTTACCGACGAGTTGGAAACTGCCGAGTCCGTCATTTGCACCCTTGGTTTAAGCGTAGAAAGCCGCGATCCTTACACCGTAGGCCACTGCGAACGGCTGGCCGAGAACGCAGCAAATCTCGGTCATCACCTGGGCCTGGATGAGGATTCCATCGTGGCACTGCGGCGGGGCGGGTATTTGCATGATTTGGGCAAGATCGCCGTGCCTGACGAGATCTTGAAGAAGGGTAGCAATCTGACTGATGAGGAATGGGTGGTCATGAAACAGCACCCTGTCACCGGAGAGAACATTTGCCGCCCGCTCAAGTCGCTGCGGCTGATACTTCCGATCATTCGCAGCCACCATGAGCACTCAGACGGCAGCGGTTATCCGGATGGACTACGGAAAAGCGAAATCCCGCTGCTTCCGCGGATTCTACAGGTTGTGGATGTTTATGACGCGCTTCGCACGGCCCGTCCTTACAAACCCGCGCTGCATCACGAGGAAGCCGCTGTTACCATGCGGCGGGAAGCCCGTTTGGGATTGTGGGATGAGGAACTGGTGAACGAGTTCTTCTTAATGTTGGCACGGCGCCGGGTGGCTTAAGCAGTTCAAGGTTCGTCCTCCGCCTCATGACATTGTCCGGGTAGAACCGAACTGTGCTCTGCTAGAAAGACAACTCCCCTTATAAAATCCTTGGTTCAGGGTTTGGCTGAACTGCGATCTATTCTTGTCACCTACCTACAGCATCGTCCTTCCTGCGTATAACGAAAGCGAGCGCGTTGCCGCGACGCTCGAAAAGATATTGGCTTTCGCCGGTCACCATAACTGGAACGCCGAAATACTTGTGGTGAACGATGGCTCGCGTGATGACACCGCGCAGATCGTACGCGAGTACGCCGACAAACACCCGATGTTGCGGCTCATCGAGAATCCCGGCAACCGCGGCAAAGGGTTCAGTGTGCGGAATGGAATGCTGCATGCCAACGGCGAGATCCTGTTATTCAGCGACGCCGATCTTTCCTCGCCGATCGGCGAAGCCGATAAGCTGTTTGCTGCCATCCGCGAGGGTGCAGACGTCGCTATTGGTTCGCGCTGGTTGAACACTGAACTGCAGATCCAGCGACAGCCCTTGTATCGCCAGATTTTCGGGCGCGTCTTCAATTTGACGCTTCGCCTGGTCCTGGGTTTGAATTTCAAAGACACCCAGTGTGGATTCAAGGCCTTTACGCGTGCTGCTGCCATGAAGCTTTTTCCAGCTCAAAAAATCGAGCGTTGGGGTTTTGACCCCGAGCTGCTTTACCTGGCAAAAAGGTATGGCCTGAAGGTTGCCGAAGTTCCGGTAGCCTGGTCGCATCGCGAAGGCACACGCATCAATCCGGTACGCGATGGCATTCGCATGCTGGGAGAGATGTTTGTTGTGCGCTGGAACGCTCTCAGCGGGAGATATCCGAAGAACCACAAGTGAGGGTTCAAGATGCAGCTTTGTGAACGCGAACGATGGGGCGAACGCTGACACCGGCTCCTGGTTTAAAAACCACGATCATATGGCGGGCGCAATCCCCGCAAAGCCAGAAAAATTCCACTTTCCGGTGGGGTTTACTTGGATCTTTTTTGAGAGGATGATCCACGATCTGCAAACCTTCCCAGCGAAACAGCTTGCCATCCCGAAAATAAAGAAAACGATTGGAGCAGCGCGGGTTGGCGCACTTCGACAGCATGACCATCCTGGGGGCCGGTGAGAGGATTAAATTTTACACCTGAGGCAAAGAGCTCTGAAGGCATCGAAAGTGGACGGCCCGTCAGTTACCAGGGTCGGGATTTCTCAATCTGCATCAGATCGCGACGGCTCTGCCGGTTCTCGCGAGCGGCCTTCTCCAAACAAGATTGAATCGCCGCTCTTAATCGGTATTGATCGTCGTCGTGGAGTGCGACGAACCGGAAGGGCTGTAGAGCCCAACTCACCGGGTTCAGCATCTTAGCGGTGCCGAAGACCGAGCCGGTGGGGGCTACGAACATTACTTTGACCACCGAGTTCGGTTTAACCGGCTGAGACAGGCCCATCAGCCCGCCAGTCACCGAGACTAACTGCAGGGTCCCTGCCGTCCGGGCGCCGTCCGAAAAACGCAGGACGGCAGGAGTCACTTCCGAGAAGCGAACGCGTGGACCGCCACGCTGCCGTCCTTGAGTGATGGGCCGTGATTGAGTTGGGTAAGGCATAACCCGCAACTCTGAGTATGCGCCCGAATTGATCGGTATCCAAAGTTACCCAAGGCTTTGTACGGTCGCGAAGCTGGTCGCATTTTTAGGGAACCCGTGGGTTAGTTTCTAGCCGGAACTCAGGGGTTCATCAGTTCGGAATCCCCATCTGGGTCAGGATAAACGCGTAATCAAAAGCGGCTTCTCGGAGCCGATCATATCGCCCGGAAGCGCCGCCGTGTCCGGCCGGATCGAGGTTCGTCTTCAGAATCAGGATATTGTGATCCGTACGCGTAGCCCGCATTTTGGCCACATATTTCGCTGGTTCCCAATACATCACCTGGCTGTCGTTGAAAGAGGTTTTCACCAGCATGTTAGGGTACGCTTTAGGTTCGATATTATCATACGGTGAATACGAGATCATGTAATCGAACGCGACCTTTTCCTTCGGGTTACCCCACTCTTCGAACTCCGGTACCGTCAGAGGCAGCGACTCGTCTAGCATAGTGTTGATCACATCCACAAACGGCACTCCCACCAGCGCCGCGTGGAAAAGATCCGGCCGCATGTTGAGCACGGCTCCCATCAGCAAGCCTCCGGCGCTTCGCCCTTCGATGACCAGCCGGTCCTTTGAGCCGTAGCCCTTCGAGACCAGGTATTCAGCGCAACTGATGAAGTCCGTGAAGGTATTTATCTTGTGCATCATGCGCCCGTCATCGTGCCAGGCTTTGCCCATCTCGCCGCCGCCGCGAATGTGCGCGTCTGCCGCAACCACTCCCCGATCCACCATGCTGAACAGATTCGAGCTGAAGAAAGTGTCGTTGGGAAGGCCATAGGAACCATAGCCCTCCAGATAAATAGGCCCGGTTCCATCGAGCTTTGCACCCTTCAAATGGACGACCGAGATCGGAATCTTCGTCCCATCCGTGGCGGTCGCATAGATTTGCTCCACCTGATAGCGTGAGCGGTCGTATCCTCCCGGTACTTCCTTCTGCTTCAACAATGTCTCGGTCCCGGATGCCATGTCGTATTCAAAAATCGACTGAGGCGTGATGAATGACTGATAGGTGTAACGGAACTTTGTGGTGTCGTACTGACGATTGATGTAGGGAAACGCCACATAGGCGGGTTCGGGGAAGTCAAGGCGCCGAGATTGCCCACTGGCTAAATCCGTCGCCCTGATTTGCGGCAGGCCACTCTCCCGCTCGAAGGAAACGTAATAATTCTGGAAGAAATCGACATCCTCGAGCATCACGCTGGGACGGTGTGCCACCACTTCCTGCCAGTTCTGGCTGCGAGGATCGCTAACCGGAGCCTTGACCAGGCGGAAGTTTCGCCCCATATCGTTGACCCGGATGTAAAAAGAGTTTCCATTGTGGTCCGGGTAATACTCGATGTCCTGCCGCCGCGGTTCCAGTACTTTCCAGTCCGCCATGGGCTGATCAGCGGGGATGTAACGAGCCTCGGTAGTCGTGTGACTGCCGGAAACCAGAAAAATGTAGGCCCGGCTACGCGTCGTCTCTGCATCAAGATCGAATCTTTCGTCCTTCTCTTCATAGATCAGAGCGTCGGGCCCGGTCGTGCCCGCGTTATGCCGGTAAAGCCGATACTGCCGTTTGGCTGCATCTTCGACGGTGTAGAACAACGTTTTGTTATCGTTGGCCCAGACCACGGACCCAACTTTCTCGGCGTGATCAGGCAACGGCTCACCGGTGCGCAAATCTTTCACGTGCAGCACATACTGGCGGAAACCCGTGTCGTCGGTGGAATACGCAAGCAGATTTCCATCTGGGCTGACCGTGTACGCGGCTACACCCATGAAAACCTGCCCTTTGGCAAGCTGGTTGACATCGAGTACCACCTGCTCGGGGGCATCGAGACTGCCCCTTTTACGGCAACGAATCTGGTACTGCTGGCCGGCTTCAGTGCGCGAATAATAGAAGTAATCGCCTTCTTTGTAAGGAACATCAATATCGGTTTCTTTGATCCGGCTTAGCATCTCGCCATACAGTTTCTTTTGGAAGCCCTCCGTGGGTTTCATCACAGCGTCCGTGTATGCATTCTCCGCTTCGAGATACGCCTTCACCTCGGGATTCGGCTTGTCGCGCAGCCAAAAGTAGTTGTCGACCAGTTTGCGTCCGTTGATTTCCGTGACCTTCGGCACTTTCTTGGCGACTGGAGGCGCGGGCAGCGAGGAAGGCGCATCGGCTGCCGAGAAAGCTAAAAGTGCGGCTATTAACAGTGGGCTAAGCTGAAAAATGCGGAAAAGAGAGCGACGCATGAAAACACTCCGAGGTGAACTGGAAAACCGCGCAAGTATACCTGATCTGGCTTATCTCTCGGTCGGAACTGCACGCGGGAGCGCGCTATTCCTTGAAATTGCCGGTGCCGAAAGCGCCGCTACTTCGCGGCTTCCGTCGCCCACTTCGAGAGGCTTGCAAGAAACGGATATGCTCCTTGCGGCGCCTGAATCGATCCTTGCAGTGAGGCTTGAGGCGTAACCATGTGCCCGTAAAACTCGCGCGTACTGTCTTTGTCCTGCTTGACCACTGCGCCGTTGAGTGCAACACCGGCAAAAACACCACGAGCGCGCGAGTAGCTGAGCACCTGCGCACGCAATTTCCAGTCTGTACCCGCTGCCGCAGCGCGTCCCACGGGACCGGCAGCAACACTGGCATCCGCTCCAAGCTTGAATTTGCTCGAAAGCAAGTTGCGCATTCCATTCTCATTCATGATCAGCATCACTACATCAACCGCTTGCCCGCCGATCTGAAACCCGACGCTCCCGCCCCCAACCATGAAGAATGCCGGCGCGCTCCAACCTTTTGGCGTGCGGCAACTCGCTACCCCGCGGCCATATCGGGCACCCACAATGAAGCCCCCATTCAGCATGCTGGGCACGATGGCGACACACTCGGCGGATCCCAGTACCGCTTCCGGAATTCCTTGATCTGGGGCGGCCTGAATGTCGCCCAATACCTCAGCCGCCGCCTGCACCCGGTCTGCGGCCTTGCCGCCAGCCGTTGGAGAGGCAGTTGCGATGAGCGTTACACCGGCGATGGCGCACAACAGCATAAATCTCTTCATTGCGTGATTCTCCTCTGCGGAGTCTTAACCCGATTCTAGAAAGGTTGCTCCTGTGAAAGCTGCGGTCTTTTTTGGCGTTTATTAACTATCTGGGAACTTGATGGGCAAAAAAATTCGGGGTCGGCAACGGTGATCCTAATCTCCGCTCCCAACCCCGTCTCCCAGGTTCTGTGGTAGGTGAAGCGAGTATGGGTGAAGAGCACGGAAGCGGCAAGATTACCAGGGTCACTGTACCTTAGTAACTTGGGGCCCGTTTAAGCGCGCGTTAAGAACCGAGAGGCCCGATCCTGATTCGCAGCGCTGCAGGACGACTCTACCGTGGCGTCGAATGCGTCTTCATCCAAGCTGCCATCGATTTAGCGAACTCAGGATCGGTATTCAGAAATTCGATTCCCACGTTACCCCGAACGTCTTTCCACACTAACTCCGCTGCCGTCGTGATTGTGGGCTGCTCTCCCGAAAGCGCAAAACTGAGTGCCAGGGACCTGACTGTGGAAAATGGCCGTTGAACGGAAATGGCCGCCCCGCCTACGCTGATGTCCAGAATCCTGATTGGAATCTTTTCCGCTTCATTGACGGTAAGGGTCGCTGTCAGGTTCACTTTCAAGCGAGGTGAAGCCCGCCGCCGTCGACGGCCCATCAGAGTGCTGATGGCGCGAAGCCCGTTTCGTAATCTCTCGTGCGTCAGTGGCTTATAAATAACCAGGTGAGTTCCAGCGCCGAAGACGGCATCAAGAGCTGCATCGGGCTTTGCCAGCGCAATTATTAGGGTGTTCTTGCCCCGTGCGGATCCTTGGACCTCGCTTAGCAACAACGCCGCCCCAGGTCCATCCTGGTCGTCAACGATCACTCCTTGAAAACTGTGGAGCGGAAAATTCTCCACGGCTGCCTTCGCGCTGGAGTAATGTTGCAGTTCAACCCCCAGCTCCCGGCATGCACGCACGGCAAGCGCAACCGTTTCCGGCTGCCGACACAGCATTAAGGACCTTAATCGCACCAGTTCAGCTTAGAAACCTATTTTCGCCACGCGCAAGTTACCAAAGAGTGCCAACCCGGCTGTTACTTCTCAGTTGTGTCCACCGCGCCCACCGGTACTGGACGCGGGGGCATGGCGGATCTTGACTGTAATTGGGATTTTTCGACGGTCATCCCCAAGGTTGCATAGCTGAGCTGCGTTGACTTACCTCGCCCCGGAGACCTACGATTTCCCGATTATCAAAGTCGAGTGATTTCGCACGATCGTGTCTTTGAGTCTACGAATGAGCAGCACACGCATTTATGTCGCGGTTGTGGCTGTGGTCATTCTTGTACCGCTCGTCCTGTTCGTTTGTACATTTTTGGCGTCACCTCTGCCGAAGCCAGGGCCTTACGCGGGGCCGATACCTTCAGCTGTACCTGCCGGAATAGAATTTCGCTCCCGCGAACATATCGGAGTGCCACAGGAGGGACATTAAAATATCTTCGTGAGAGTCAGTCGGTGCCAGAGGGATTTTGCACCAAGTATGTTCCGATTACACGGCTATTCCGTATAAATGAACGCGCCAGCCTCGGTGCCAGCAATGATGATCGCCAGATACAGCATCGGCAACATGGGACCGGGGGGAAGACTTGGGGTCACTTCGGATACAGCCACGCTTATCAACATCTGGCCGGCAAGAATGAGCCACACGGTAAAAGCTGCTATAGCTGCGGTTTTTGGACCAGTGCCGAAGCGTGGCCGAAGTGCCGCATAGCACCAGGTCATAATCACACCCAGAAATACGAACACAAAAACTGAAAACACAGCTTCACCAAGGCCACTTGAGAATGGACGAAAGGCATGCAGGGCTCTTCCCAGGCTTGGCTGTGCCATCAAGAGTGCCGAAGAAGCACTCGCGAGGATGATTAGAACAGCTCCGGCTGCCACACCGCCCAGAAGGAGTCGACGCCAATTGAGTTTTTCCATAGGTCGCTATTCTGCAGCTTTGGGGCCCCAGTCGAGAGATTACGAGGATGCTAATCCTGTTGCGACCTGGGTTGTCCAACGGGCTACCAGTGGTGACTTTTGTAATGGGCGATTACACTCAAAATCCGCCTGTCTGATCGCAATGGTGGGCGTAGCTTAGCTGGCAGACTAGTCTACTTATCGGGTCGAAAAACCTACTTCGTGGATACCAGCGAGTGGGTGATGGCATGCACCGAGAGCGCAATGCGGTTCTGCACGCCAACTTTGCGCATCAGCTTGGCCACGTGCGCCTTTACCGTCCGCTCCTCGATGCCCAGCGCGGCTCCAATCTCTTTGTTGGACCGGCCCGCCACGAGCATGTCCAACACTTCTTTTTCGCGATCGGTAAAACTCACTCGCCCAGCAGGGAACACACGTCCGGGAGCCGAGGAAACGCGCTCGATGAACATGGAGAGAACGCGCCGCGGTGCCCAAACTGAACCGTCATTCACCACCCGGATAGCTTGCACAAATTCCGTGGGTGAAGCCGCCTCATCCACGTAACCCTTCGCCCCCGAAGCGATGGCTTTGAGGATCGTTTCCTCGTCAACCCCGGAGCCGGTCACGATGATCTTCAGATCGGGTCGCGTGGCTTTCAGGCTGGCCATTACGTCAAACAGATTGTGGCCGTTGCGATTGCCCAGCAGGATCAGACTGACGTTTTGCAGCAGGCTGATTTCCGGCAGCGTGGCGGCAATCAGCTCAAAATCAGGCTCGTTGTCAAACAACGCCCTGAACCCAACAAATCGCAAAGGATCGCTTTCTACGACGGCAATGCGGATCGGGTTTTTCTTTGCTAAGGCAGTTTTCGTGGCAGATGCTGATTTCATAGCATACCCAGAATGATGGATAGGCTTAGCATAGCCGTATCCCCAGCCGCGACAAAGTGCGTAACGCATTCTAAAATTACGGGAGTAACATGAAAAAATAAGAGCCAAAGGACTAAAGCGGATGCCAATACGACTGTTACAGATCGCCGTTATGGCGGCATGTATCCTGGGTACCCTTCATTTGGCGGCGCAGAGCCAGAGCACCCCGGCTCCGAGTGCCCCGCCGCCAACTACATATCAGCCCAAGTTCCCCGGCGATCCCGCCCGCTCCGAGTCCGAAGCCAACGCTCTTGGCTACATGCGCACCGTGATTCGTGCGCAAAAGCTTTACAACAAGAAAAACAACAAGTACGCTGCCTCGCTCTCCGATCTTGTCCACACGGGAAACTTCACCAGACGTATGCTGAACCCAGACCGCGGCGATTACACCGTTCAGTTTCAGCAGCGCAAGGATGGGTACGAACTGGTGCTCATTCCCAAGCAGCAGGATACCGATCATCGTTCGTTCTATACGAACGAGGACGGCGTCATTCATGTTGATGAAACGAAAACGGCAGATGAGAACTCGTCCAAGCTCAAATGAAATGCCGGTTTAGCCCGGCCCGATCTCAGCCGCTTTTCCATCCCGGAATGTAATGCTCAACGGCTTGCCGCCGTTCGGGTAATTCACGATTTTGACTTCCGCACTGCTGGAGGGCTGGGGAATTCCCATCCCAATCGCAAAATCGGCCTGCAGTTCACTCATGCCCGGCTTGACCTGGTGCTGATCGATCGCCTGCCAAACATCCGGCGACCAATGCTTATAAAGCTCATGCGGATCCTGAATGTAGAACATTTCGTCCGAATAGATTTGATAATTGCCGCTCTTCACTGAGCCAATCGGCACAGCGTAGGTCTTTCCATTCCTCTCAAAGGCAGCCATGATCTGCCGCTCGTCGCTTGATCCTGGGGTCCGATCCAGAACAACGTCTTTGATGTGCAATTCTTCGAGCGGCAGCAGTTGTCCGGCTTCATGCGAAAAATCGGCGCGACGATTTTCGTAAGCATAATAGGTGTAGCGGTACCCTTCTTTGACCCAAACCGCCTGCTGCGTCAGTTGCTGTGCGGACTTGAGATCAAAGGGATAAAGTTTTTTCGGGGTGACGTAATAGTCGGGATTTAGCGGCGGTGCCTGCTGGCTGGCTTGCTCGATCTTTGCCGCATGGCGCTGATAAAAAATATAAGCCGTGCGAGCACCAGCGATCGCAATAGCCAGCACCAGCGCGAGTTGGATCTTCTGCTTGCTTTCGGGGCTCATCTCTGGAGTGGGCCTGGCTTCAGCTCCGTATTAGTGCTTCATACCAGTTCGAGCCGCGATGTTCGGCTGCTTCTGCCAGCCTTTCCCCAACCCTCGACACTACGTCCAAAAAAGTGTTGCCGCGTTCCACGAACTCCGGCAGTCTCTCCCGAATCTCAGCGAATTTCTCGGGATACTCAGACGCCAACGTCGCTAGTCCGACTCCCGCCAGGATTACTCCCGCCGTGGTCTTCCCCTTGAAGAACATCATCACAGATGCTCCAACTGAGCCAGCCAATAAGGCGCGTTTCCAACCTTCCACCTTGCCCTCCGATTCGACTGTCACCGAGTAAATATAAATAGTACTTTATACTCTCTCGCGGAGAAATCTGATGCTGAAAAGATGGAATGCGATCGGCATTTCTGCTTTGTTTTTTCTCTTGTCCGCTGCACCTGTCATCAGTCAGAGCAAGCCGCGCGCCCGCGATCTCGGCGTTCCCTTTGACGGGACTCCCGGTCCAATTAATGCAATAACTGACGTTAAAGGGGTGGAAGTCGGCCAGACCACGCTGATCTCAGGGAATGGCCCGCTGAAAGTGGGTGCTGGCCCGATTCGCACGGGCGTAACCGCCGTTTTGCCGCGTGGCAAGGATTCTTCAAATTCAGTTTTTGCCGCATGGTTCACCCTCAACGGCAACGGCGAGATGACTGGCACGACTTGGGTGGAGGATTCCGGATTCCTCGAAGGGCCGGTGATGATCACGAACACTCACAGCGTCGGCGTTGTGCGCGACGCGGTCATTGCCTGGAGGGTAAAGCATGGGCATCCAGACATGGAGGGCTACTGGTGGTCCTTGCCGGTGGTAGCTGAGACGTGGGATGGCTACTTGAACGATATCAACGGATTTCACGTTAAGCCCGAGGACGCTTTTCATGCTTTGGATAGCGCCAGCAGCGGGGCGGTAGAGGAAGGCAGTGTGGGCGGGGGCACTGGAATGATCTGCAATGAATTCAAAGGGGGAATCGGAACCTCTTCCCGCGTGCTGGATACCAAGCACGGCGGCTACACCGTCGGAGTGCTGGTGCAATGCAACTACGGACGCCGCGACCAACTCCGCATCGCGGGCGTTCCCGTGGGAAAGGAAATTCCCGGCCACGTCTACAACGACGATACAGGCTCCATCATCGTGGTTGTGGCGACCGACGCTCCGCTCATCCCAACTCAACTCAAACGCGTGGCTCGACGAGTATCGCTCGGGCTAGGAAGAGATGGCAGCTACTCCGGTGACGGATCGGGCGACATCTTCATCGCCTTCTCAACCGCGAATTCCGGTGCCGCCGGCTCTAAGGGGCTGCATCAGGTCACCATGCTGCCCAACGAACAGCTTGACCCTATTTTCCTGGCTACCGTGCAGGCTACCGAGGAGGCGGTTGTCAACGCGATGGTGGCGGCCGACACCATGACCGGCATTAACAACCACACCGTTCAGGGATTACCGCATGATCGTTTGCGCGACATCTTGAAGAAGTACAACCGGCTGAAAGAATAGGCCCTGGCTTCTTCTTAATAGATTGTGTAGCCCGGTGCGGGATTTCGCACGTCGGGCTTCGAAGCCATTAGAAGTAAGGCGCCCATGCGCTTGAACGCTCGCAGGTCTTCCAGGCTGTGGAATGACTTGGTCTGGTAATCATCAGGAGTAGGTGTGTCATCCTGAATCCGCCGTGCCTCTACATGTTCAAAAGCGTGCTTCTTCAGCAGCTCAACATACTCTGCCTCGGATCGGACGTGCACCGGTACCTTCAGATTGTCGACCCACTGCTGCGAGTATGGATTGTCTTTGTAGAGATTAATCAGGATAAACAGACGTCCATGCGGCGCCATCACCCGAAACAGCTCTGCCAAGGCGCGTTCCTGGTCGGGATAGTAGTAGAACGATTCGACCGAGAGCACCTTATCGAAAAAATTCTCTTCCCACGGAATCTGCTGGGCTGAGCCCCACACGTAAAGAATATTTTCAAAGTCGGTCGAGGTGGCGCGGGCGCGGCGAATCATCTCGTCGGAAACATCCACCCCGATCACCTGGCCGAAACCTTCCGGGCCTTCCCCCACCAATCGCGCCAACAGACGCGTTGCCCATCCCGCTCCGCAACCCAGATCCAGAACCCGTTCGCCGGGGCGAAGGTCCATCAGTTGGATGGTTTTTTCGGTGATGTTAAGGTGATGGCGCTCCATCTTTTCGCCTTCACCTTCGGCGGCCCAACGATTGAACTCGAACTGCAGCTGGTCATCCGGCGTTGGTAATTTTTCTGGCATAGTCATTAGCTTGCCATCCCGGGCGCTTAGGGCTCGCTTCCTCGTCGGCTCAACGCATCTCCGCGCCATTCACACACTCAAGGATTTCAGCCTCACTCAAAACTTGATTGGATTCCTTGGCCCGGCGATAAATTTTCTCGACCAACTCGTCGCTGTCGGATATTCCATGGCGCTCCAGCCAAAAATGAATGTTCGATCTGCCGCTCATCGGGCCAATGTCGATGATCTGCTCCAACCCAAACACATGCGCAGGCACGCCCGAGTAAACCGTGTTTGCCAGTTCGACGTCGTTTTTCTTGTAAGCTTTGATTACCGCTGAGGCATGCACGCCGGTTGCCGTGCGGAAGGCATCCTCGCCCACCACCGGATAGTTGATCGGAATGGGGACGCCAGTGGCCCGCGACACCGCCTGGCAGTAATCTTTGAGTTTTGTCAGGTCCTGGTCTGCCCACGGCGGAATCCCCATCAGGCGGAGATTCACTAGCATCTGGTCCATCTGGGTATTGCCGACGCGCTCCCCGATCCCCAACGCCGTCGCATGAACGCAGTCGGCGCCCGCAACCAACGCCGCCATGGAATTTGCGATTGCCAGGCCGCGATCGCAATGGCCGTGCCAATCCACGCGTATTGTTTCGCCCGATGGCTTAACTACTTCTTCCACGACAAAGCGCACCAGGGCAAAGGTTCCCATCGGCGTTGCATGTCCCGCCGTGTCGCAGATCACAATCGCCCGCGCGCCGCAATTGATTGCTGCCGTGTACAGCCGTCGCACCATTTCTGGATCGCAGCGCGTCGTGTCTTCCGTGACGTACATCGCGTCCAGCCCCAGAGACACCGCGTACTTGACGGCTGTCTCCGTCGTCTGCAGCAGAAAATCATCGCTCCAGCCCTCGGTGTAGCGGCGGATCGGGCTGGAACCAAGAAAAGTCGCCGCCTCGATCTTCAATCCCGTCCGCTGCACGATCTCGGCAATTGGCCGTATGTCGCCCTCTAAGGTTCGCGCGGCGCAGTTGGCGTGGATTTTCATCTTGTCCGCAACGATCTCGCGCGCCAACGCTTCTGTGTGTTCCAGTGCGCGGGGGCCCGCGCCCGGCAAGCCGAGATCAAGCGAGTTGATCCCTAATGCTTCCATCAGGTGAAGAATCGCGATTTTCTCGTCAATTGAGGGGTCGCGGACCGAGGGCGACTGCAAGCCGTCGCGAAGAGTCTCGTCATTTAGCAATACATGATGAGTGGTCCGCAGCGAGGCCGGATGAATCTGGTTCCAGTCGTAAATCAGCTCGGATTTCATGATTGCTTGCGTTGAGCGGGCGCCCCGCCCGCCCATCCTCTTATCGGGAGACGCGTTTCGCCTGTCCCGGCGAGCCGAGCTCGGCAGTATTACCTCTGTTTGCCCGGAATCGTCAGCCCAAATACCGAGGTTTGTCCTTCACCTGCCACGCTGGTCCGCGATTCCTCGGGATTCGGCAAATACAAAGTCTTGCAATGCTCGCAGCGATACACCTCGGCATCGCGTCCCCAGGCCTTCTCCACGTCCCCACATTCCTGCTCAAGAACGTCGCTCATGTAAAACCAGCGTTTCAGATGCCCACCACAAAATTTGCCTTTGGCGTCCTTTTCATTGCAGGAGCGCTGTCCCAGCTTTTTGATTTTGACCTTATGATTCGGTAATTGTGGCGCGGTTTGCATCCCCGGAGCGGTCGTGGCCAAGATATTCCTCGTCGAAGTGGTCAATGGCCGCCGAATTCAGCGGCAAACCCCTATTCTACTCGAACGGTTTTAGCGGAGGCCAGACGCTGGAGAACTGCTCGACGGCCGGTCTTGAGTGTAATTGCGATTTTTCACCAGCTGACGTTCGGGAGTCTGCAGCTATCTCCCACTATCGCATTGTCTTACTCTAAGACCGAGATGTTAGGATCCAGTTGGGCTAACGGATTTAGGGTTGGTTTACAAGAGATGCGAAATACGAGTGCATTCAGGAATTCTCCAACGTGGCAGATGCAACTGTTGACTATCTCTTGTTCACACTTGGCAAGGTCGATGGACGCCGCAGAAGTGACTAGCGCATGAAACCGAATTATGAGTGAAATGGCGATTTATCGACACCTGGCCACGATCCTCACGTACGCTCCTCGCCGCGCGTGGCTTGCGGTGGTTCCCTCACTCTTAGTGCTTGCCGTCGGGATGGCACGTGGGCAGAAGCCCCAGATAACTCCAGATAGCGTCGCGCAACTTGTCCAACGTCTCATGAGCATAGAGGTCGGGTTAGAGCAGATGGTGCCGCCAGGCATGTCAATCGAGGCGAAGGAGGTTTCGCGCAAAGGCAAGTCGGGGCAGGATCTCGTCGTTCAGTATCACATCTTCGTAAAGGGAGTTCCTCCAGGCACTCTTTTCAAGGCCCTCAGCTGGCCACCAAATGCCGACAAGCCTTCCGTCACAACACCCACTACCCGAAAGAGTTCACTCTGGCATTTCTCTCTGGCACTGGATACCCGCCGAACACGGATGTTCATTACCGTCTCTCATCAGACACGACCACTAACTTCCTCATCAAGGCGGATAACAGCGGAACGATTCGCGTGGGTGTCGTTCCGCGTACGGGAAAGAAGAAACAAGGTTCTGTAACCGTGAAAATTACCGAAGCTTACTGCTCTCCCGAAGTGTCCTGGGATTGGGGACCGATCTAGGGAAAGAAATTCCCTCACGAGAATAGGCCACGACGCTCACACCCCTGCCTCGGCATTTTGAGTGCAATTGCGATTTATCGCCAACTGACGAATGGCTCCTGGTAGCTGTCAACACAGCCACTTGGCGACTGGACAGTCCATAGCTATGGAATGATCACCAAGCGGGAGCGGCCTTGATCGCGTGTCCAGACATTCTCAATATCAGCAAGCGGAATCCGCTCGGTGTCTATCTGAAGCTCTCTGCTGGCAGCGTGCGCCATAACCTTCTGTAACGCATCCACCAGAATGTTCCGGGCGGGGATACCTGCAGTCCCGAGGATGGTCAGCGCAGTGCTACGAAGCACAGCTGCCGGGAGTGAGATCGTCGCCCCGGCGCTTTCCCCGGCCTGAATAAATCGAGTCTCCGACTTGATGACCGCAAATTCTTTCCGCGTGAGTGCAGCCATAAACGCTTCGACGGGACTGCCCCACACGTAATCGATCACGACCTGAAAACCGGATTCACCGGCTTGCTGCACAAACGCGTCCGTGAGCTCCTGCGCAGGGATGTCAAGGCGAATAGTCGCGTCTGCGCCATGTTTACGCAGTGTGCTCAGGGCCTCCTGGTTGCGTCCTGCAGCGACCACGCGACCCGCACCGAGAAGCTTGGCTATTTTCGTGGCCAGCTTGCCCGTCACGCCCGTAGCACCGAGGATCAAGACATGTTCGCCGGGTGCCAGTTTCGCTCCGTGGGTGAGCGAGAGCCAAGCGGAAACCGCGGGATTAGGCAGTGCAGCTGCACTCTCGTCGTCGATCGCTTCTGGTATCGGAAAGGTAAATGCACGCGGCACAACTGTGCGCTGCGTCATGGCGCCGTATGGCGGTCGAGCTCCGCCGAAGAACACCCGTTGGCCGTCGCTGAGTTGGCCGACTCCGTCCGTGCCACAGATTACCGGGAGTTCACGCGGACTGGCATAATGCGAGCCACTGGCCAACTGCTTGTCGACAGGTTTCAGCGATGCGGCGCGAACATGCACGATTACTTCATCCGCACCAGCGACTGGCTCGGGGAATTGCCCGTATCGTGGTGGTTTTCCGAGTGTGTGCAGAACGGCAGCATGCATGGCGGCTCTTGCTCGATCCTGGTTTTCTCGATTCTACATGTCTTGGAAGAACGCCTCGTTGGTGTTTATCGGGCGATAGAACTCATTGAGTATCGGCGATTTTCGTCTTGTCGTGATTTATGGTTGACGCGTTGGCATTTTCGTCCATAATCCGTGGGTATGGCTCTCGTGGTTTTCCTGCGAGGCGTCAATGTTGGTGGACACAGAACGTTTCGCCCAAGTATCGTCGCACGAAAACTAAGCGCGTACGATGTGGTGAATGTGGGTGCTGCCGGCACCTTTGTCGTTCGCAAACCCGGATCTCGCGCAAAGTTCCGTACCGCACTACTTAGCAAGCTGCCGTTCGAAACGAAAGTGGTGCTGTGCCATGGCCGCGACCTAATTCGGCTGCAGACGCTGAATCCGTTTGGGACCGAGCCGTCACCGCCGGACGTTGTTCGATTCGTGAGCATATTGTCGAAAGCCGGTGGTGTCCGAGCGTCGCTTCCAGTCAGGTTTCCCACAGACGGTCAGTGGTTAGTGCGGGTGATCGCGTCAGAAGGCCAATTCGTGTTTGGGATGTACCGTCGCCACATGAAGACGATTACGTATCTTGGCCAGATCGATAAGCTTTATGGCGTGCCGGCAACCACACGGAATTGGAACACAATAACCGCGACCGTGCGGATATTGAAGGGCCAGGGGAAAACGAAATAAGTCCGAGTTTAGGTTCAAGGCCCTCAACGTGCACCAGGGGATCTTTCAGACACTTGCTGTGAGCCTGCGGAGGTTGAACTTTGCCGGAGGGCTGTTCGACAGTTCGCTTTGGGTGCAGTGCCTTGCTTATCACTGCATTCCTGACACTTCTTCTGAGTAGTTCCTGTAAGTCCACGAAGCCTGCATTACCACAAAAAGACGGACCCTCCGTGCTCGACCTGGCAATCATTCCGCGCACTCCGGAACGCCTGGCCCGCGGCAAGTACCTGGTCGAGGGTCTCGTGCAATGCTTCCTTTGTCACTCGGAAATTGATTATGTCCACCGGGGCACGCAGCCGCTGCCCGGCAAAAAGGGAGGAGGCTTCGTCTTTCCTCCAGAGGAAAGCGAGGTTCCGCTTCCCCACCGTGTCGTGGCTCCCAACATTTCTCCCGACCTGGACTATGGTGCGGGCAAATGGAAGGACGCCGACTTCGTGCGGGCTTTGCGGCGTGGCATAGGGCATGATGGCAGGGCGTTATATCCACTCATGCCTTACAACTACTTTCGTTATCTTTCCGACGAGGACCTGGCATCAATCATTGTTTATGAACGCTCGATAGCGCCCGTACACATCCAAAGGCCAAAGACTGAACTGCCACAAGAGGTCATCCAGACCCTTCAACCCCTGCCGCCGGTGGAACACGTCCCAGAGCCCGACAAGTCAGACCGTGTGAAATATGGAGAATACCTGGTGACAGTTGGGCATTGTGACCTGTGCCACACTCCCGTCGATGAAAAAGGTAACGCTTTGGCGGGACTAAGCTTCGCGGGAGGCGGACTTATGGAAGGACCCTGGGGACCGACCGTTGCCAGCTTGAACCTCACACCCGATCCCTCCGGAATCTCGTATTTCGACGAACAGATGTTCATCGAGACCATCCGTAATGGGCGGGTGAAAGCGCGTCTGCTTTCCAATGCGATGCCTTGGGGGTACTTCCGCAATCTTACCGATGAGGACTTGAAGGCTATCTTTGCATACCTGCGCACGTTGAAGCCGGTTCACCACCGCGTGGATAATACAGAACCTCCCACCTATTGCAAAGTTTGCCGCAGCAAACATGGGTTGGGAGACCGTAATTGAGACCACAAGTCGGAGGTCGGAAGACGGAAAGGAATCGTCGTGAACGGCAGCCTGGTAAATCCGTCGTCAGTCATGGCTCTCCTCGTAGTCCCCAACGAGGTAACTTGGGCATATTTTGCCTTTGGTGTGGTTCTTGCAATCGGGCTGGTCACGATTTTTCTTAGCGGCGATTGGCAGAAGGCACGAGGATTCGACAAGCTGATTCTGTTCGGGCCGCTTTTCTATGCGGCGCCAATCGTGGCCTTCGGCACTGAACACTTCACTCTGACGAAGGTCATCGCATCGCTCGTACCGGCGTGGATCCCGTGGCACCTGTTTTGGGCGTACTTCGTAGGCACTTGCTTTATCGCAGCCGGGCTGAGCCTGGTAACGAGGATTCAGGCGCGTCTCGCGGCCAGTCTGCTCGCCTTGACGTTCTTCCTATTCGTAGTGTTGATGGATGCGCCGGGTTGGGCACGACATCCGCGAGACCGGTTTGCGCTGGCGTTCATGTTGCGGGAGTTGTCCTTCAGCGGCGGCCCTCTGGCGCTGGCTGCCAGCCTCAGCGAACAAGGCCGCAAGCGGCACATCCTTGCGACGATCGCTCGATACTTCACTGCAATTCCCGTGCTGTATTACAGCCTCGAGCAACTTCTGCATGCGGATCACGTTCCCGGCATTCCACTGGAAATGATGACTCCTCAGTACGTCTTCGGACATGCCATCTGGACGTATCTGGCGGCCGTGATTTACGCAGTCGCAGGGGCCCTGCTGCTTTTCGGCAAGAAAACCCGCGCAGCGGCGACATCGTTGGGCTTGACCGTGCTCTTCGTGGTGTTGGTTGTCTACGTGCCGATCGCGATCGTGGAACGCGCCAATCTCGATGGCTTTAATTATCTGGCGGATACATTGATGTATTGCGGGACGGTACTTCTGCTCGCGGGGGCCATGCCGCGCGAAGCGTCTGTTCAGACTTAGAATCCGGACTGACTAATCGAGGTTGGCACCCCGTGGCGAATCAGAATCCTCAAAATTCCCGCTTGGGCGGAGTCTGCTCGGATCCAACCCGTCCCACAACCACCTCAGCCATGAAATAGTTTTCTCCCTTGATAGGCACGCCAGCCAGCCTCCGCAACATCGCGATCTGTCCGACGTGCGTCAAAGCATCTGCGATTGGACCTTGAAATAGCTTCTCAGCCGGGGTCTGCAGAGGTTCGGAGGATGCCAGGTAGTCGTCGAAGGCTTTCAAAGCAGCGAAGAAGCGCTGGACTCCCCGATCCCAGGCAAGTGGTGCGGAATCGTGCCACTCCGGTTTGCCATTTGCCATGGAAAGCGCCCAGTCCATCAGATCGCCGAGGTGGGCGAGAATCTTGCCCGGAGCTTTGTCGGCTCCTTTGAAGTCGGCAAACTCCGAGGGCGCACCACGAACTGCCTTCGCCCCGCGATAAGCCAGTGTTGCTACGGTGTGTCGAAGTAATTCACGTTTTTGATCAGCCATAAGCAGTCCGATGCCCTGAACCCCTTCCGAATAATTAGAAGTGTCATCCTGAGCGCAGCGAAGGGTCCAGGTATTTGAATCCCATCATCGCCCCGCTATTTTAGAGCTTTCTTTTCAGCCGAAATGTTCCCGCTGTCAGCAGGGCCCCTCGCAGTCGCTCGCCCCACTTGCGAGCGAACATCAAATCAATCACGCCGCCCATTTGACGCGTGAATTCCGCACCATACCCATACCACCACGATTTTTTGATACTGCCAAGCCGGTCAACGTCCAAGTACTTTACCCTGACCATCTCTTCCAGCCCAAAGTGACCGTGCGTGCGTCCCAGGCCGCTGGCTTTCATCCCGCCATGCAACGCTTCGCTGATGCCAAAGCACGAAACGCAGTCATTCACCATCACTGTTCCCGCCTGGATTCGACTCGCCACGTCCTCGCCGCGTGTGCGATTGCGGGTCCAAACACTTGCTCCAAGCCCATAATCAGAGTCATTCGCCAGCTGTACTGCCTCGTCGTCGCTATCGAATGCCATGATCGGGAGCACGGGACCAAACGTCTCCTCGCGCATAATTTTCATATCGTGAGTCACGTCGACCATAACCGTCGGCGCATAGAAATTCGCGCCCAAATTCTTGAGACGCGTACCGCCGGCGAGCACTCGTGCTCCGGAAAAAACGGCATCGTCCACCTGCGCTTCCACGATTCTCAGTTGCCGTTCGTGGATCATCGGGCCAACATCCGTATCGGGATCCAATCCGTTGCCCACTCGTAGCCGCTTTGTCTTCTGTACGCACAGTGCGACAAATGGCTCGTAGAGATCGCGGTGAACGTAGCAGCGCTCGACCGAGAGACACGCCTGCCCGGCATTGGTAAACGCACCCCAGATTGCGCCACTGGACGCGACTTCGAGGTCGGCGTCATCAAGCACCACCATCGGGTCCTTACCGCCCAGCTCCAACACCACCGGAAGCAGCCGCGCGGCCGCGGTCTGCGCAATGCGTTTACCGGTCGGCACGCTGCCAGTGAAGACCAGCTTGTCGATAGCGGCATTCGTTAAAGCCGCTCCCGTGGTTCCGTCTCCCACCAAGACCTGGAGAACATCTTCAGGAACACCGGCCTCATGCAATAAGTTGACGAGTTCCAGAGCCACCAGCGAGCTGAATTCAGAGGGTTTCAGCACGACAGCATTCCCGGTGACCAGTGCGCTTAATGTTTCGGTTGCGGGAGTTGAGAAAGGATAATTCCACGGCGAAATGATTCCCACTACCCCGTAAGGCTCCCGCAGGATATGGCCCACCTTGGTTTTCATCGCCAGGTTGCCATGTGGCACCGGCTCCTGGCGCAAGAAACTGGTGGCGTTCTCGATGCAAAACCGGGCCGCGTCCAGCACAACCAGCACTTCTGTAAGCAATGCTTCGCCGACCGGCTTCCCCACTTCACTTGTGATCACCCGCGCAACTTCGATCTTGCGCTCATGCAGGCAACGCTGGAAGTTCCGTAGAACCGCGATCCGCCGATTGACGCCGGTTCTTTTCCAGGCCGGTTGTGCACTCCGTGCCCGGGCCACAGCCGCCTGTACGTCCTGCTCAGTGGCTGATTCAAATTCGCGCAATACCTCGCCAGTCGCGGGATTTACTGACGCGACTTTCGCGGCGCCGATTTGGACATTTGCAGACATTAAATGCAAAACAATTTAACCACAGGAAGGATGGAGGACGCAGTGCGACAACGCCTCAGTATTCGACTGAAACCAGGAACAGTCCGCTTGCCGGCGCGGTTGCCCCGGCGGCTGAACGGTCCTGAAGTTGCAAGATCCGCTTGATGTCTTCCGGCTGAAGAGCTCCTTTGCCCACTAGCACAAAGGTTCCGACAAGATTTCTCACCATGTGGTGCAGAAATCCGTTCCCCTGCACCGTGTAAGCCAGTTCATCTCCCGACCTGTCCCACGTGGATTCGAAAATATGCCGCATATTGCAGACGGCTTCTTCCTCACGATCACGCTCGGGATCCGCCGCCGCAAATGAAGTGAAATCGTGTTCGCCAACGATGAACGATGATGCCCGCAGCATGGCGTCTTCATTCAGTGGGTAGGGATAATGCCAAACATACCGTGCCAGAAATGGCGGACAAATTGCGCCGCGATAGATTCTGTAACGATAACTCTTACTTCGAGCCGACTTGCGCGCGTGAAATTCTTCCGGTGCCTCGATTGCCTCTAGGATGCGGATCGAGGTCGGCAGAATGTCGTTCAAAGCTTTGACGAAATTTGCTGCGGGCATGGGCGAGTCTATTCCAAATGTAGCCACCTGTCCCAGCGCGTGTACGCCCGCGTCGGTGCGTCCTGAGCCTTGCGGCAATACCTTTTCTCCTGTAATACGTCCAATTGCGGAGGACAATGTGCCTTGGATGGTGACCGAGTTGGGCTGTACCTGCCATCCGCAGAATTCTGTCCCGTCATAGGCCAGTACAAGCTTGATATTTCGCATCTTCGGGAAGCATCATCGGGACTACAGCCCGTCTGGGCCGGAAGCGCCGCGAATTGCTCCGTCCCCGATCAACCTCGCGGCGTCAGCTATACTATTGCATTTCATCCACTACGGCGATCAGGTCGCTCCCGGATAGCAAAAAGTTGAAACCCCTGACAGCTATTTTTCGTAATCACTGGTGTTCAACACCGCCTTTGTATCGTTCAACCGCAGATTTCTTTGGAGATAAACCAATGCATTTCCTTGTTACCAGGAATTCTGTTACTCGGTCGCTCGCAATCGCATTTGCCCTAACAGTCGCCATAGCCAGTTGGGCGCAAGTTTCACCCCAGAATGGCCCATCGGCGCCAACTGCACAACCCGCACTGCAAGCCCCGCAGCCTCAGAACTTTCAGAGTGTGGACTATTCCAGGCCGCGCGCGCATTTCCCCAATCCCTTGGTACCCTACGAGCCGCGCCACGTTTCACCGCCAAAACTCAGCAACACTCCTCTTATCGACCAGTTGATGCATGACGGCAAAATCATGCTCTCCATCGATGATGCGGTCGCCCTCGCCCTGGAAAACAACCTCGATATGGCCATCTCCCGCTACAACCTGAATATCGCCGATACCGATGTTCTGCGGGCGAAGTCTGGGGCGAATATTCTCGGTGTCAATTTCGGTGTCGTGCAGAATACTCCCGGCGGAGGTGTAGGCGGCCTGGGTACAACTGTAGGATCGGGCACAGGTGGCACAAGTGTTGCGGCCGGCGGTATTGGAGCAGGTACCGCCGGTTTGGTGACGTCGACTCTAGGAATCGGGCCGGCGATCACCAGTTTTGATCCCGTTCTCGCCGGCAATCTTCAATGGGACCACAACAATACGATTGCTTCGAGCGTTTTTACCGGGGTTCCGGTGCTGGCGCAGAACACGCAGACTTACAACTTTGGCTACAACCAGCAGTTGCACTCGGGTACGAACCTGTTCGTCGGGTTTGATAATACCCGCATTACCACCAATGGGCCTTTTACGAATTACAGCCCACTCATTAATTCCTTCTTCCAGTTTCGCGTCACACAACCCTTGCTGCAGGGATTTGGTTTCCTGCCCAACACCCGGTTCATCCGAATTGCCAAGAACAACCGCGAGATCTCTGACATTGCATTCCGGCTGCAAACCACCACCACGGTCGATCAGATCGAGAATATGTATTGGGATCTGGTGTTCGCCTACGAGAATGTCCGTGTGCAAAAGGAATCGCTGGCCTTCGCACAGAAAACTCTGTCGGACACGCAAAAGCAGGTACAGATTGGTAGCTTGGCGCCGATTGAAGTGGTCCGGGCGCAAAGCACCGTGGCCTCTGACCAGCAAAGCCTGATCACCGCTGAAAACAATCTTCAGCTCCAGCAGTTGTTGATGAAAAATGCGCTGAGCCGGACCCTCCAGGATCCTGTGCTGGCCGACGCCGAAGTGATCCCTACTTCTACCATGAAGCTCCCTGAGCAGGAGCCGGTTGTTCCCACCGAGGAACTGGTCAATGATGCGCTGAATCACCGCCCCGAATTGGCCGAGTCGCGGATCGACCTGCAAAACCGCGAGATCAACAACAAAGCTGTTCGTAACGCCCAGTTACCCACCTTGAATGCCTTCGCCTACTACGGCGGATCGGGACTGGCAGGCGCACAGAATCCCGCGAATCTTTGCGTCAATCAGAACTCCGCAATTCGTTCTCTGGGTTTCTGCTCAGGGCCGGACCCGGACTTCAATGACCGTACGCTGCTTCCGGCTTCACCAACGATTGGCTACGGCACCGCCCTGAATAACCTGGTGAATTCAACCGCCCCCGACAAAGGGCTTGGATTGGCCTTGAACATTCCGCTTCGCAATCGCGATGCCCAGGCAAATCAGGTTCGGGCCGAACTCGAGTATCGCCAGGCGCAGATGCGGCTGCAGCAGATCGAGAACCAGGTCCGAATCGAGGTGCGCAACGCGCAGTTCTCTTTAACCCAGAACCGTGCCGCCGTTGATGCCGCGCGTGCTGCTGTCGAACTTGGACGTACCTCGTTGGATGCGGAGCAGAAAAAGCTAAGCCTCGGAGCTTCGACAAGTACGCTGGTTCTGCAAAATCAGTCGGCATTAGCGACGGCTGAGTCCAGTCTGGTTTCGGCAATGGCAAATTACGAAAAGTCACGTCTGGAACTGGATCGGGCGACCGGAATTCTGCTCGATCATGTTGGCATCATCATGTCCGATGCCGAGACCGGGCAAATGACCCATACGCCACATGTACCGTACGTCGAGCCGCGCGGCAATCCTCAATCCGTTATGCCACCGGCCCCAACCACACAACCACCGAATCAACCGCAACCACCTCAATAATCCGATTGAGACTGAGGTGTACCGCATCCTGCCGCGTGACACCTCAGTCCTTTCTGAACCTTTGGCAATCAGCATGAAGTTGCGCCGTGAGTACCTGCGTCCCCTCTGCCTTGGCAAATCTTTACAATCTCCCGCCCTATAATTCTTCGCGACCGGGATCGCGAATTCTGGATGGTTCTTGCGTGTTCAGCATCCAATTCCCGTATTAAGCAGACCTGTCTTTTCAGGTTAGAAGTCCAAGGAGACAAACTGAAATGTTTTCGGATGGCTTGAAGCAAACACTTCTGACGATTACTGCGATTTTTCTGACCGGTTTCGTTTCCCCAAATTTGCTGGCGCAGGGTTCTTCACCGGCGGGCGCTTCTCCCGCATTGCCGCAAACCCCGCAGCCAAATGCGGCACGAGTGGTGAACTATTCCAGGCCGCCATCGCCGTTTCCCAACGTCATCGCGCCCTACGAGCCCATGGAAGTTCCCCCTCCGAATTTGGGCAACACCGCCAGGGTCGATAAGTTGATGCGTAACGGCAAAATCGTGCTCTCCATCAACGATGCAGTCGCCCTCGCCCTGGAGAACAACCTCGACATCGTTTTGGCGCGCTACAACCTGAACATCGCGGACACAGATGTGCTGCGTGCTAAAGCCGGATCTACAATCTTGGGTGTCAATACTGGCATCGTCCAAAACACGCCGGGCGGTGGGGTGGGTGGTCTGAGCGGGACTGTTGGTTCTGGCACCGGTGGCACAAGTGTCGCCGCGGGTGGTGTTGGCACCGGAACCAATGGTTTAGTCAGCTCGACTTTGGGCATTGGCTCCCCAATAACAAGCTTTGATCCGGTTGTCAGCAGTACTTTGCAGATGGATCGCGGCTTCGTCGAATCCACCAGCATATTCACCCAAGTGCCGAATGGAGTCGCCAACACCAATACTGGAACCGCAAATTTTTCTTATCTTCAAGGTTTTCAGTGGGGCACCAATATGTCCGTGGGCTTCAACAATACTCATGTGACGAGCAACAACCGGACGGTGACTTATACCCCAGCACTTAGTTCTGGCTTCCAGTTACGGCTGACACAGAATCTGCTTCAGGGATTCGGTTTCTTGCCTAATACTCGGTTCATTCGCATCGCCAGGAACAACCGCGAGATTTCTGACGTTGCCTTCCGCCTCCAGGTCATCACGACCGTCGATCAAGTCGAAAATCTCTATTGGAACCTCGTCTACGCTTACGAGAATGTCAAAGTTCAGCAGGAGGCACTGACCTTCGCGCAACGCACGCTTGCCGACAACCAGAAGCAGGTGCAGTTCGGGACCTTACCGCCAATCCAGGTAGTCAGCGCTGAGAGCACTGTCTCGACCGATCAACAGAACCTTATTCTCGCCCAGACGAACCTCGAGCTTCAGGAACTGCTCATGAAGAATGCCTTAAGCCGAAACCTGGTCGACCCGATTTTGGCCTCCGCCGAAGTGATCCCCACCTCCACTATGCAGCTGCCCGGCAAGGAACCAGTCGTACCCACCGAGGACCTGATCAATGATGCGTTGAGTCATCGCGCGGAGCTTTCCGAATCACGCATTGATTTGAATAGCCGGCAAGTCAACAACAAAGCAGTTCGAAATGCCATGTTGCCGACACTTGCCCTTTACGCCTACTACGGCGGTTCGGGCATCGGTGGTGACATCAACCCCTTAGTGCCGGTGTGCACTCCAGGCGCTAGCACGAATTTCTGCTTTAATAACGCGACTGCCGCTCCTCCGTTCCGAGCCGGAAAGCCCGTTAGCTATGGCGGCACTCTGGAGCAGTTATTCACATCGGTTGCGCCCGATAAAGGTGTGGGTGTGACCCTCAACATTCCTATTCGTAATCGCACCGCAGTGGCCAACCAGGTTCGCGCCGAGCTTGAATACCGGCAGGCGCAGGTAAGACTGCAGCAGCTCGAAAATCAGGTGCGTATCGAAGTCCGTAATGCGCAATTTGACGTCCAGCAAAACCGCGCAGCGGTCGCCGCTGCCCAGGCGGCTGTCAATTTCCAGCGGCAAACCCTCGATTCTGATCAGAAGAAACTGGCGGCTGGAGTCGGTACCCCAACTACGGTCCTGCAGGACCAGGCTACTCTGACCTCCGCTGAGTCAAACCTGGTCTCGGCGATGGCGGCGTATGAAAAAGCCGAAATTGAAATGGATCGCGCGACCGGACTCTTGCTCGAGCGCTCGGGAATCATCATGGCCGATGCCGAAAGCGGCCAAGTGACTCACATGCCCAACGTTCCTTACGCGTCACCACGCCCGGAGGTGGAGTCGGTGATGCCTCAGCCACAGTCGGAGCTGCAGGAGCCGCTCCGGATTGAACACCAGGCGACAGGCTACTGATATTTTCTCAACCCAAGCCAGCTGCCAATTCGCTTGGTGAGTAGTGGGTCAGTTTGTTTGTCATCCTGAGCAAGCCGCACGACATTGAGGCGCTTGCGGGGCGTCTGAGCCGCGCGCCGAAATCCCGAGTGCAGCGAGGGACCGACCGACGCATTAATCGCGCGTATGGCTCTCGTTCCCTTCAAACTGACCCACTACCGCTTTGGCCAGCCGCCATGCAAGATCGAGACCCGCTTCAGAGTTATTTCAAATCGCCGCCTCAGCTTGTTATCCTTTGCGCGTGACGCTTTCCGTCGTTCTCATCACGCAGAACGAAGAAGCCAATCTGTCTCGCACGCTGGAGAGCGTGTTTCCGCTCATCCGTGAGGGCCGCGGCGAGATCATCGTTGTCGACTCGGGTTCGACTGATCGCACGCTCGAGATTGCACGCTCCTTCGGCGCAAAAATTTACAGCGAACCGTGGAAGGGATTCGCTGGCCAAAAAAATTCGGCCATAGACAAGGCGGCCGGTGATTGGGTTCTGCAGCTGGATGCAGACGAACAGCTCGAACCGGAATTAGTAACTGAGATTGATCAAGCCCTTGGGACGAATCCAAAGGTCGATGGCTTCTGGATTCCGCGCAAGAATTTTTTCCTTGGTCGCTGGATTCGCCACGGTGGCTTCTATCCTGATCCCAAGCTCCGTTTGATCCGCCACGGCGCCGGAAAATTTCAAGAGTACGGCGCCCATCCGACCATAAAAGTGAACGGCCCAACCGGCCGGTTCCAGCACGCCTTGATTCACAACGCCTATCCCACGCTGCGCGGCTACATTGCTCATATGAACAGCTACTCTTCGTCTGGGGCGCAAGTCGCGTTTGAAAGAGGGTACCGCGGTTTCAATCCGCTCAATATCGTCATTCGTCCGGCGCTGACGTTTGTCTACAACTACTTCTTCCGTCTTGGTTTTCTCGACGGCCGCGAAGGCCTGCTCTTGCACCTTTATCACGCAGGTTACGTTTCCTGGAAATATGCTAAAGCCTGGGAGTTGGGACGAACGCCATACGGCGAGACGGTTGAATGAACCTACTGCTCCAAAAGAATGCGGCTTGCTCCCCCTCAGGTACTCCACATATCATCTAATGAGCCGGGGTGCGGCGTGGCTGACAAAAAGCGGACCGAAACGACAGAAACTCCCATAGCTGATGTTTTTGAAGGGCGCCACCCCTCCGCCTCTGAGAAACAGTGGGCAGAAAGCACGCTGGCACGGACTCTGGAAAAGTCTCCGGAGCGGCCAATCGGCGCCCCAACCGGCGTAAACGTCGATGACAACGGGCATGCCCGCTTTACCACCATTTCCGGCGTTCCCGTACGCCGTCTCTACACCCAGGCCGATCTTCCTGAAAATTGGAATTATGAAGAGCATTTGGGCTATCCCGGCCAGCCTCCGTACACTCGCGGCATCCACGCCACCGGATACCGCGGCAAGCTCTTCACCATGCGCCAATTTTCCGGATTTGCCTCGCCGGAAGAGACCAACAAACGATACAAATATCTGCTGGAGCATGGCGGTGGAGGGTTATCGGTTGCTTTCGATCTCCCCACGCTGATGGGTTATGACTCTGATCACCTAGCCAGTGAGGGCGAGGTTGGCAAGTGCGGCGTCGCCATCGATTCTCTCGAAGACATGGAGATTCTCTTCAGCGGAATCGACCTCGAGAAAACTACGGTTTCGATGACCATCAACTCACCTGCTTCCATTTTGTGGGCAATGTATCTGGTGGTCGCTGAGAAGCAGGGAGCTGACTGGAAACAAATTTCCGGCACCATTCAGAATGACATCCTCAAAGAGTACATTGCGCAAAAGGAGTACATCTATCCGCCCGCACCGTCGATGCGGTTGGTAGTTGATACTTTCGAGTTCGGCTCGAAATTCACACCGCGCTTCAACACCATTTCGATCAGCGGATATCACATTCGCGAAGCCGGTTCGACAGCCCTGCAGGAATTAGCATTCACTCTCTACGACGGAGTGGAATATGTGGAATGGGCGATGCGTCGAGGCCTTGATGTCGACGAATTCGGCCCTCGCCTCAGCTTCTTCTTCAATGCGCATAACGATTTCTTTGAAGAGATCGCAAAGTACCGCGCTTCACGGAAAATCTGGCACCAAGTCATGCGCGAGCGCTTCCACGCGAAGAATCAGCGTACGTGGTTGTTGCGTTTTCATACCCAAACCGCCGGAGTGTCCTTGCCCGCGCAACAGCCCATGAACAATATCGCCCGCGTAGCTATTCAGGCGTTGGCTGCGGTCCTGGGCGGAACGCAATCGCTCCACACAGACTCCTACGATGAGGCTCTGGCGCTCCCGACCGAAGAGGCCGCCCGCATTGCGCTGCGCACTCAGCAAATCATTGGCTACGAATCCGGGGTAACCCAGACTGTCGATCCGCTTGGCGGCTCATATTTCCTCGAACGCCTCACCCTGGATATGGAAAAAGGTGCGTTCGATTACTTCGGCAAGCTGGATGCCATGGGCGGGATGGTGAAAGCCATCGAACGAGGTTACCCGCAGAAGGAGATCGCGGAAGCCGCTTACCAGTACCAACGCGCCGTCGAAGCCAAAGAAAAAATCATCGTTGGGGTGAACGACTTCACCATTGAAGAGGAGCCGCCGAATATTCTCTACATTGACGAAAGCGTGGCCCGGCAGCAATCGGCAAAGTTGAAAGCATTACGTGCCCGCCGCTCGAATGATGAGGTTGGTCGTCGTCTCGATGCGCTTAAAAAAGCAGCGTCCCGTGAACCGGAGGCCGAATCGAATGGCAACGTGTCTTCTGCGAACACCATGCCCTACATCATCGATGCCGTTCGCGCCTACGCCACCGTCGGTGAGATTTGTGAAGCTCTGCGAGCCGTCTACGGAGCCTATACTGAAACGAGCATCACATAACTGCTACGAGTAAGTTCCCTTCGTAACGTTACTAGCCCGAAATCTCTGGCAAAAAGCCTACTGCCGCAGCATCCTGTAACTTCCCCCACTTTCGAACGAGATCGTGATCTTATGCCGCGAATGATCGACAGCATACGGAAGTCGGCGCTGCCCTCAAACATGATGCAGTTTGCCGCCAAGGGCGCCCTTCTTGTTCCTCCCCAGGAGATGATCGAAATCCTCGTTTATCTTGCAAATCACAATAAAGTCTTCGGCCAGCAGGCCCGGCTGACGCTTGCCGGTTGGGATGAAGTTTCTTCGCGTGAGGCGGCGGCCAACCCACAAACTCCAAGGGAAGTGCTCGACTACTTCATCGATCCGGAAAACCTGCGGCCATCGCTGCTGCCGGTTCTGCTGCAAAATCCATCGGTCGCCGAGAGTTTTCTGATCCGCTTGGCAGCTTCGGCGAGCCGTGAGCAGGTAGAACTTATTTTGAGCAGCTCGCGTGCCAGTGCCTCCAAGGCAGTGTTGGAAACCCTCTCGCTCTGTCCCAGCGTCACGCAGGCGACAGCCGCCAAGGTTCAGGAAAAGCTGGCAGCATTGAAGGGGGCGGCACAGACTGCCTCAGTCGTTGTAGAGGAACCAGGACCGTCCACGGAAACCTCGCCCCCACCGGAGGTAATTCCAGCCGAAAATCCAGCTAACTCTGTTCCCGATCAGGAAGAAACTTCCGCGGACATGTCAGACGAGACAGTCAATGACTTCATCGCAAAGCATGCAGCCGAAATCGCCGCCGAGGGTAAAAAGTCATTTGAACCGGTAAGCGGCCTCACCGGGGAACTGACCACCGACGCGGCAGAGCAGCCGAAAGCCAAGGCGGCCGCCGCCGCGGCTTCCACCCCTTCTGCTGATGCCAACCCGCAGCGTGCTCCACAGAAGAAATGGATTCTCAGCGCAGACGAGCAGCGCGGCAGCGCTCTTCAGAAGATCTCCAAGCTGGATACCAAGGGCCGCATTCTTCTGGCTATGAAAGGCACGAAAGAAGAACGATCGCTGCTCATTCGCGATGGTACCAAAATTGTTGCTTTGGCTGTCCTAGAGTCTCCCAAGGTGACGGATTCCGAGGTCGAGAGGTTTGCCAGTCAAAAAAATGTGCTGGAAGCCGTGTTGCGGGAAATCTCCATGAAGCGCCGCTTCATCAAGCAATATCCCATTCTGCGCAACCTGGTCTTCAATCCGCGCACTCCCATCGACGTTTCTCTGGGGTTGCTCAAGAACCTGCTGATTCAGGATCTCCGCAACCTCTCCGGCAACAAAGAAGTTTGCGACACGGTTCGCAAACTGGCGACGAAGATGTTCCGCCAAAAACTGGATGTAACCAAGAAGAGCTAAACATTCCACGATTCGGCGAACCGCTATTCACAAGCGAAGGGCTTATTTCACAGTTACGTCGCTGACCTGCAGCGTGGGATAGGCTTGATTCCAATCTGCGCTGACATGCTCAAACGTAAGCCGGAACGGCTTACTTTGAGCCGGCCCTAGTGGCGAAGTAGCAAGATCGACGGCGTCGAGGTATGGCCCACCCGTCTGCAAAACACGCAAGGGAAGATCTTCGACTTGCACAACCTGGTCCAGCGAATTTTTGAATTCCACGTGCACCTTCGCATGCGTCACCGTCTTGTCCCCCGCATTGCTTACCATTCCGTCAATATAAGTGACACTTGCCCCCACAAAGTTCTGCGCCTGACTCATCTTTACGTCAGAAAGTTTGATATTACTGGCGTACGGATGCGCCTCCGCTGGGCCCTTCGACGCGCCCCGCGACAATAGGACGATGACCCCAACGCCAACAACTATGATCACCAGCCCAATCAGAATCGGACGCAAATTGGATTCCGGCTCCGTCGGGCGCAGCGGAGATGGTTCGATCAGGCCATCCACGAAGCGATTGTAGATGGTTGATTTTTGATTGTCGATTTTCGCGGCTGAACGAACTTAGAACTCGAAATAACCGCTGGTGGGCTCGCGGCGGGGACGGCCGTCGGTGCCGGTCGCGGGCAGTAATCCCGCAAGGCCCCGCAGGTTATCCCATGCTGCCTCGTTCAGCGCAGGATCCGAACTGACCAACTCCCTCAACATTTCCCAGGCTGCCACGTTCAGTGCGCCCTCGGGTGCCGGACCCATGGCGAGCGAAACCGAACATTGCGGGCAAAAGCAGATTCGCTGCGCAGCCGACTTCTGTCTCGGTCGGATGCCGACCGTCTGAGCAAACATGTAAACGGCCACGGATTTGTGCCCGGGCTCAACTTCCCTGCCGCAGCGAAGACAACGAAGCTGTTCCACGCTCACCTGGTCCTTTAGGACGAATACCGCCTAGGCAAGGCTAAACGCAAGTACGCAGGCAGATTCCCGAACAGCCCGAACCAGACTGAGTTCTAGCCAGACCCAGCGTCCATCGTGCACTCTGCTGCCGTGCGCGCTGGCTCCAATGGCGAAATTCTCGGCAAGGCCCCCCTCCGGCCAGCTGCGAAGTTTCTTCGGCTTGCGCATCTGCGCCGCCTCAAAGAATGTGAAAAGGTGGCGGCAGTGTGTTACCGCATCCGGCCCAACGGCATCCAGTTTCTGCTGGTGCAGACGAAACGGGGCCGCTGGACATTCCCGAAAGGCAGCGTCGAACCGGGATTGACGCATGCCCAGGCTGCCGCACTGGAGGCCTTCGAGGAAGCTGGAGTTCACGGCCGCATGGAAGAGGCGTCTTTCACCCATTACCGCCATCACAAATGGCGCAACTCTGCATTTACCAGGATCAAGGTCAGCGCTCATTTGTGTGAGGTCACCCGTCTTGAACCGCCGCCGGAGCCGGGCCGCAATCGCACCTGGTTTTCTGCCGAGAAGGCAAAGGACCGGCTGAAAGAAGACCGCAAACCAGATCATGGAAACGAACTGGCACGCGTAGTAGACCGCGCTATGGTACGGATAGAGCGCTCGCAGCAGGTGCATGGAAACCCACCGCAGAAAATCTCAGCGGAGATAGTTTTGATCGAAGGAACTCGACAAGAAGCGCACTCTTCCGCGGCCCTTGCCAAGATGTAGGGGCACGGTTCCCAGAGAGGACCTACTCGCCCCCGACCGTCAGCCCATCAATTCTGATCGTCGGGCATGCCATCGCGCCCCGGAACTCCAGATCGTTTCCGATTTCAGAAATGTTGAAGAACATCTCTTTCAAGTTCCCGGCAACGGTGATTTCTTCCACCGGATACGCGAGTTCGCCGCCGGAAATCCAAAGGCCGGATGCGCCACGCGAATAGTCTCCGGTGACCAGATTTGCGCCGTGTCCGAGAAATTCGGTTATGTACAAGCCCTCTTTGATTTCGGAAATGATTTGCTGTGGGGTCTTCGCTCCCGGCTGCAGGAAATAGTTCCCCGGCCCGATGCCCGGCGTTCCTGCCAGGCCGCGTGACGCATTCGCCGTGGTCTCCAAACCTAGCTTCTTGGCGGTGTAAGTATTCAGGAGGTAGGACTTAAGCACTCCATTCTCAATCACGACCGTGCGCCGTGTTGGAATGCCTTCGCCGTCGAATGGGCTGGACCCGAATCCGCCCAGCATCGTGCCGTCGTCAATTAAAGTGACGCGATCACCAGCGATCTTCTGTCCCAGCTTCCCGGCAAGGAACGAAGCGCCTCGATAAACCGAGTCACCATTCACGCCTTCGAAGATGTGATCCAGCATCGAAACCGCAACCAAAGGATCGAGCACGACCGGCACATGCGCCGTCTTTACTTTCCTTGCTCCCAGCCGCCGGATGGTGCGTTCGGCTGCAACTTTTCCGACATGCTCAGGAGATTCCAACCGGCTCAAGCTGCGTGCGACGGAAAACCAGTAGTCCCGCTGCATGGTCCCATTCTCAGATTGCGCGATGGGAACGGCAGCAATCGAGCAGTACGAACGCTTGTATTCCCCGATGAATCCGTGGGAGTTCGCGAGAATCTTATGACCGGTGGCGGCGTCGAACGAGCCACCATCGGAGTTCTTAATCCGCGGATCAAAATCCAACGCTGCTTTTTCCGTGCGGCGGGCGTAGCTGATCCGTTCCTCTCCGGGCAACGAGTAAACATCCGACGAATACAAATCCAGATCGCCGGGCAAAGAACCCAGCTGCGATGCCTCGGGAATTCCGGCAAACGGATCCTCAGACGTAATCTTGGCGAGATCGAGAGCAGACTTCAGCATCCGATCGAGCCCTTCGCGAGAGAAATCGCTGGAGTAGGTGCTGGCCGCCCGCTTGCCGTTAAATACGCGGACCCCAATCGCCTTCGACCCGGATTCCTTCAGAGTCTCCACTTGACCCAGCCGTACGAGCGTGGAAAATTCGTCGCCCTCCCGAATTACGCATTCCGCCGCGGTCGCGCCACCTTGCATGGCTCGGCGCACAATGTCCTGAGCGACCTCTCTGAGGTCGGTTTCGAGTTTCTGGTCCTTAGTTTCTAATTGAGTCGAAGACATGAGATCTATTTTTCACCGCTGAGGCAGGAGATGCCAATCTTCAAGGTTCCTGAGGCTAAGGAGCCTACTGCATGAAGCCCCCGCTGTCCTTTCGGCCAGTCCCACCGACTGTCAAACGATCGATCTTAATCGTTGGAATTCCAACACCAACCGGCACCGCCTGACCATCCTTGCCGCAAGTCCCAATGCCCTCGTCGAGTTTCAGGTCATGGCCGACCATGGAAACGCGCGTGAGAACATCTGGTCCGTTGCCGATTAAGGTAGCGTTCTTGATCGGCGCCGTCACCTGGCCCTCTTCAATCAAATAAGCCTCGGAGGCCGAGAACACGAACTTGCCGTTCGTAATATCGACTTGTCCGCCACCAAAGTTGACGGCGTAGATGCCGCGCTTCACCGATCGCAAAATGTCCTGGGGATCATCTTGGCCAGCCAGCATGTACGTATTTGTCATACGCGGCATCGGGATATGCTCGTAACTCTCCCGCCGCCCGTTGCCAGTGTCAGCCATTCCCATTAGACGAGCCGAGAGTTTGTCACTCAGGTAGCCCTTCAGAATTCCGTTTTCGATCAGAACCGTATTTTGAGTCGGCTGACCTTCATCATCGACATTAAGAGATCCACGCCGCCAGGGCATTGTGCCGTTATCGACAACCGTACACTTTTCACTCGCTACCTTCTTACCGATCAGGCCGGCAAATGCAGACGTCTGCTTGCGATTGAAATCCGCTTCCAGCCCGTGGCCAACCGCCTCGTGCAGCAACACACCGGGCCATCCCGGGCCAAGCACTACTTCCATCTCCCCCGCCGGCGCTTCTCGCGCGTCGAGCTGCAACACCGCTTGGCGGGCAGCCTCAATTGCGAAGTGTTCAGGATCCTTCTCACCAAAAAAGAAGTCCAGGGCGACCCGTCCGCCGCCACCTGCGCTTCCGCGCGCCGAGTTCCCCTCTGTCTTCGCAATGCAGGAGACGTTTAAACGAGCCAGCGGCTGGGAGTCCTCGGAGAAAGTGCCATCAGAGCCGACAACCAGAATATTCCTCAGTTCATCGCCATAACTTGCTCGAACTTCCTTGATTCGCGAATCATAGGTACGCGCTGCCTGGTCCGCCCGCATCACCAGCTCAACTTTGGCGGTAATTTCCGCGTCCACAGAAGGGAGCGTTACCGGGTACAGGCTGCGGGCCAGTTTCTCCTGGAAGCCAACGCTTGGCGTTTTTGCCGGACCGCTCGCGATTAACGCAGCCGTGCGCGCGGCGCGCAAAATTCTCTCCGGCGAAAGGTCGTCCGTGTAGGCGTAGCCGGTTCGCTCTCCAGCAATGACTCTTACCCCACACCCGGCCGAAATTCCCTGAGAAGCCGACTTCACCATGGACTCGTCCACCATCAGCGAGGTCGAGGAGAGGTATTCGAAATAAAGGTCAGCATATTCGCCGCCTGCAGAAAGGGCGGCTGCCAAATAGCGCTCCAGATCGCGCTCATTTAACCCATAATGCTGGAAGAAAAAATGATTTTTGCTCACTTGGTATTAGATGCCTTCGGATGTGTGAAGACTCTGGACTGAGACAAACCATACCAGATTAGCAGATTCATCTATCGCGACATCCCCGCGGCTGGCGTTCCGTAGTCCAGATCAAATCCCAGTTGTAGCTTCGCAGCTTCTGACATCAGGCCAGGATTCCATGGCGGATCAAAAACCACCTCCACATCGACTGCTCTGACCTCCGGCAGTCGCGACAGCTTGCTTTCCACGTCCGCCTTGAGCACATTGCCCATGCCGCAGCCGGGAGCAGTCATTGACATCTTTACCTTGATTTTCTTTCCACCCTGCTCATCCGGCGTGATGTCGCACGAATAAATAAGGCCCAAGTCAACAATGTTGACCGGAATCTCGGGATCGTAAACCGTTTTCAGCTGGTCCCAAACCATCTGTTCGCTGAATTCAGTCTTGACGCCGGCTTCATCCGCAGCCGCGGGAGGGGTCATCCCCAGCGCATCGGCATCTTTGGCATCAATTCTGAACATGCAGCCCATATCGCTGACCACGGTGTACCCGCTGCCCAAAAATTGCGCGATTCGCACGCGGCTCAATTGCGGCAACATCCGATGTATTCCGCTCGGAATCTCAATCGCGTCACACGCGCGTTTTAGCTCAATCATTTCGTACATACGAACCTCAGCCCTACTCGGTCGAAACCGCGTCCTGCTTGCCTTCCAGGGCCGCTTCCAGCGTATGCCACGCCAGGGTCGCACATTTTACTCGCGTCGGGAATTCTGACACGCCGGCAAACACCGCCAACTTGCCCAGCTCCGCCTGATCTCCGCTTTGCCCCGTGACCAGTTTATGAAAGCGCTCGAAGAGTTCTTCCGCTTCCGCCCGTGTTTTTCCTTTCAAACTCTGCGTCATCATCGACGCTGAGGCCTTCGAAATTGCACAACCTGAACCTTGAAACGTCACATCGCGAATGGTATCGCCTTCCATATGCAGGAAAACCGTAAAGTGATCTCCACAAAGCGGGTTGTAGCCCTCCGCCTTGTGATCGGCCTCGCGCAACTCCCGGTAATTGCGCGGAGCTTTACTATGCTCCAGGATCAACTCCTGATACAGGTCGCGCAAGTCCGGCATCAGCCGAAAACCTCCCGCACTTTCTTAAGTCCCCGCACCAGGGCCTCGACTTCTTCCATCGTGTTATATACGCCAAATGAGGCGCGCGCCGTGGCGTCCAGCCCGAATCGCGCCATCACCGGCTGCGCACAATGATGCCCGGTCCGAATGGCAATTCCTTCTTGATCCAGAATCGTCCCAATATCGTGCGGATGTACCCCCTCCATCACGAATGACAGGACTCCGTCCTTCTCCTTCGCGGTTCCAATGATACGAACTCCGGGAATTGTAGAAACCTTTTCGGTGGCATAGTTCAGCAGATCGTGCTCATGCCTGGCGATATTTTCCATTCCAAGGGCTTCGAGATATTCGATCGCGGCGCGCAGCCCGATTGGCCCAGAGATGTCTGGTGTCCCCGCCTCAAATTTGTGCGGCACCTTGTTGTAAACAGTCTTTTCAAAGCTGACTGAACTGATCATCTCGCCGCCACCCTGATACGGAGGCATGGCTTCGAGTAAGGGCAATTTACCGTAGAGCACTCCAATACCGGTCGGGCCATAGGTCTTGTGTCCCGAAAAAGTATAGAAGTCGCAGTCGAGCTGCTGCACGTCAACCGGCATGCGCGGCACCGCCTGGGCGCCATCGACGAGGACAGGGATGTTTCTTGCATGCGCCATCTTCACAATCGCGGCAATGGGATTCACGGTCCCCAACGCATTTGAAACATGGCCAACGGCCACAATCTTTGTCCGTGGGGCGAGTAGTTTTTCGAATTCATCGAGAATCAACTCACCAGCGTCGTTAATCGGTGCGACCCGCAGCTTGGCCCGCTTTTCTTCACACAGCATTTGCCACGGCACAATGTTGGAGTGGTGCTCCATGGTTGTGATGAGCACCTCATCGCCGGCCCCGACGTGAACACGCCCGTAAGTCTGTGCCACCAGGTTGATCGCCTCGGTTGTACCGCGAAGAAAAATGATTTCTGCAGGCCGCGACGCGTTGATAAACCGCTGCACAGTTTTTCTGGCTGCTTCGTATTGCGCGGTGGCGCGCTCGGAAAGATAGTGCACTCCGCGATGAATGTTTGCGTTGTAGTGCTCGTAGTACTGCACGATCGCGTCAATCACGGCCTTCGGCTTCTGCGATGTGGCAGCGTTGTCCAGATAGATGAGCGGGTGGCCGTGCGCCTGTTGATGAAGGATCGGAAAGTCGGCGCGCACTTTTTCAACGTCGAAACTGGGCTCGATTTCATTCACCGTAGCCCGGCCGGCTTGCAATGGTGATCTGGCGAGAGTCGTCATCCAATTTCCTCCCACGATCTTTCTTTGCCGTCGCCGCTGGGCGCGCTGGGCACATGATTCGCCACTGACAGTAGATGCTGGTGAATCAAACGCTCGGAATAATCCCGCGCGGCCCCGGGCCGCATACGATCAAGGCATTCACTCGCAAACGCCAACAGCAGCAGCCGCCGCGCCGCAACCTCGTCAATGCCGCGCGACTGCAGATAGAACAAAGCGTTCTCTTCGATCTGCCCTATGGTCGCCCCGTGCGTGCACTTCACATCGTCAGCGTAGATCTCGAGCTGTGGCTTCGTGTCGATCTGCGCATCGTCGGAGAGCAGCAGATTGCGATTGGTCTGCTTGGCGTCGGTCTTCTGGGCGTCTTTGTGGACCACAATTCGCCCATGAAAGACCCCATGCGATCGCCCATCCAGAATTCCGTTGTAAAACTGGCGGCTGCTGCAGTGTGGGCTGGCATGTTCGACGTACATATAGTTGTCGAGGTGCTGCCGGCCTTCTCCGACAAACAATCCGTTAATCAGGCACTCCCCGCCTTCGCCGGCCAGCACTGGATGTACGTTGTTGCGCACCAGCCCGCCACCGAGCAGCAGCGAATGCGATGCCACATTGGCGCTCCTCGCCTGCTGAATTCGTAGCGTAGAAACGTTAAATGCCTTGCGATGCTCGCGTGCAATCATGTAATGCGAGACGGTTGCGTTCTCACCCGCTGCCAATTCGGTAACGCTGTTTGACAACACGGTCCCATCGCCGAGCGAAACGTATTCCTCGACCACCGTTGCCTGGCTCTCGTCTTCAAATACCAGTAGATTGCGCGGATGCGACATGGTCGGAATTTCGTTTTGCGTCGACACGAACAACAAATGAATGAATGCATCCACGACATTGCCCCGGCGGACGCGCACGTATGCTCCATCGTCAAGAAAAGCTGTATTCAGGGCGGCGAAAGCATCGCGACGGATATCTACGTATCGGCCTAGATAAGCCTCAAGTTCCTTGGCCCGATGAGTAATTGCCTGCGTAAGGCTAAGAACTTCTACACCCGCAGGCAAAGCACCCGTGGTGGACAGCTCGCTCACGAAGGCTCCGTCCACAAACACTAACCGCGCCGCGGACCCCGCAACTGACGCGGATTTTAAGTTACTTATCGAATTCCGTGCGCTGCTCTCCTTCACCAATGCAAACTGCGTGCGTGCGATCTCAGAAACATTAGTAAAGCGCCAGTCTTCGTCGTGTGTGGTGGGAAAACCAGTCTCGCAGAAACGGGCGAACGCATTGGCTCGCAGATCACGCAACCAAGCGATTTCCCGACCGGGAGCGTGCTTCTCGAACTCGGTGAAGATGTCCAGATAATTTCCGACGCTTTGAATTGCCGTGCTCAATTAATTGTTTCCTTCGTTAACTCTCTTCGGTATGTGGTTGAAGAATCAGGCGGAGGCCGGCGCACCTTGCCGCGCCTCATCTTCGATCCAGCCATAGCCTTTTTCTTCGAGCTCAAGCGCCAAATCCGGGCCGCCCGAACGCAAAAGTTTTCCGTCCACCAGAACGTGCACAAAATCCGGCACGATGTAGTTCAGCAGCCGCTGATAATGCGTCACCACCACCATGGCGCGTTCCGGACTGCGCATCGCATTTACGCCTTTTGCCACAATTCGCAGGGCATCAATGTCCAGACCCGAATCAGTTTCATCAAGGATCGCCAACTTGGGCTCAAGTACTGCCATCTGCAGAATTTCATTGCGCTTCTTTTCACCGCCCGAGAAGCCCTCGTTGACCGAGCGGCTCATCAGCTTTTCGTCCATCTCCAGCAGTTTGAGTTTTTCCCGGAACATTGGAAGAAAGTCGACAGCGTCTACTTCATCCTCGCCGCGATATTTACGGATCGCGTTCAGCGCCGAGCGCAAAAAATACGTGTTGCCAATACCGGGAACCTCCACTGGATACTGGAAGGCCATGAACACACCTTCGCAGGCCGCTTCTTCCGGCTTCATCGCGATCAGGTCCTTGCCTTTGAAAAGAACCTCGCCCTGGGTCACCTCATACGTTTGCCGTCGCGCCAACACTTGCGCAAGCGTGCTCTTGCCCGACCCGTTCGGGCCCATGATCGAATGCACCTCGCCCGCATTGACCGTCAGATCGATGCCCTTCAGGATCTCGTGTCCACCCACCGTCACATGAAGATTCTTGATTTCCAGCAAACTCATTAGTAGTTTTCCTCTCCCATTTGTCATCCTGAGCAAGCCTCTTCTCGGGCGCCCCACCCTAACAAAGCGATCGTTGCGATGTAGGGTGGGTCTTCTTCTATCCCACACTGCCTTCCAGGCTCACGCTCAGCAGTTTTTGGGCCTCTACTGCAAACTCCATCGGCAGCTCGCGAAACACCTGCTTGCAAAATCCGTTCACGATCATGGAGACCGCGTCTTCCGTCTTCAAACCGCGCTGCTGCAGGTAGAACAACTGGTCTTCGCCGATCTTGGACGTGGATGCCTCATGCTCCATCCGCGCCGTCGAATTCTTCACTTCGATGTACGGGAACGTGTGCGCACCGCACTTGTCGCCGATGAGCAGCGAATCACACTGGGTGTAATTGCGCGCGCCAGTCGCACTCTTTTGAATCTTCACCTGCCCGCGGTAGGTATTCTGCCCATGCCCGGCCGAAATGCCCTTCGAGACCACGGTACTGCTCGTGTTCTTTCCGATATGGATCATCTTGGTGCCGGTGTCGGCCTGCTGATAATTGTTAGTCAGCGCCACAGAATAGAACTCGCCAATTGAGTTCTCGCCCTGAAGGATGCAGCTGGGATACTTCCAGGTGATGGCCGATCCCGTTTCCACCTGGGTCCAGGAAATCTTCGAGTTGACCCCCGCGCACTTTCCGCGCTTGGTCACGAAGTTGTAGATTCCGCCGCGTCCCTGCTTGTCTCCGGGATACCAGTTCTGCACCGTCGAATACTTGATCTGCGCGTTATCCAGCGCCACCAGCTCAACCACCGCCGCATGCAGCTGGTTCTCATCGCGAATCGGCGCCGTGCAGCCTTCCAGGTAGCTCACATATGAGCCTTCATCGGCCACGATCAGCGTCCGCTCAAACTGCCCGGTTTCCGCCGCATTGATCCGGAAATATGTGGAAAGCTCCATCGGACAACGTACGCCCCTCGGCACATACACAAACGATCCGTCGGAGAAAACCGCGGCATTCAGTGCCGCAAAGAAGTTATCGGTATAAGGAACTACTGAGCCGAGATACTTCTGCACTAGCTCCGGATGCTTCTGCACCGCCTCAGAGAAAGAGCAGAAGATCACGCCCTTTTCTGCCAGCTTCTCTTTAAACGTCGTGGCGACCGAGACGCTGTCAAACACTGCATCCACCGCCACTCCTGCCAGCCGCTTCTGTTCTTCCAGCGGAATCCCCAGCTTCTCGTATGTCCGCAAAATTTCCGGGTCCAGCTCATTTAGGCTTTTCAGGCCGGGCTTCTGCTTTGGCGCTGAGTAGTAAACAATCTCCTGATAATTGATCGGAGCGTACTTTACGTTCGCCCACTTCGGCTCAGCCTGGGCCTTCTCCAGCGATGCCCAATGCCGGTACGCCTTCAGCCGCCAATCCAGCATGAACTGCGGCTCTTGCTTCTTCGCCGAAATGATGCGGATGATTTCCTCATTCAGCCCCTTGGGCACCCGCTCCGCTTCGATTTCGGTAACAAAGCCCCACTTATATTCGCGTTCCGCCAGATCGCGGATCGTGTTCACATTCGTACTCATTGCATTCTCCCGGAGGTCAGGCTCTCAATCTGCACGAGGTTGCCGTGGCTATCGCGGATGGCTGCGAACTGCATAGGACGGATCAGGTCCCAAAGCATCACTTTCTCCAAAGCCCCCCGCACCACTTGATTGATTAGTCGCTGATTGTCTTTGATCGGACAGGACGGCTCCAGGTCGCAAAGTCCGGCCACATCCATATTGCATTCCGTCAAAGCTAGCGGACCTTCGAGCGCCGTCACGATGTCGGCGATCGAGATAAGCTTCGGTTCGCGTGCCAGGCTGTACCCACCTTTGATCCCACGATGGGATTGCAGCAACCCACCCTGCAATAGCAGTTTCAGCAGCTTGCTCACTGTGGGTAGAGGCAAGCGGCAGCGTTCCGCCAGATCCCTCGCCGTATGCAGCTCACTCTGAGGACGCCGCGCCATCTGGCTCATGACCACCAATCCGTAGTCCGTTAATTTTCCCAAGCGAATCATTTGTAAGTTGCTGTCAACCAAGCGGTTGATTGTGTGTCCTAAATAGCACTGTTTTAGTCCAGTTTCATTATACGGCGGGAAGGCTTTCCGAGCAAGGCCAACCGGCGTGCACTAAGGGTTTGGTTCTGGTCGGAAAAGCCGACTCCCGAGCCGAGGGTGGACGCAAGATCACCGCGAATTTCTGGTTTGCTGCTGCTTTCCTTTATGCTTAGAAAATATGACGCTACTGGATGCTCAGCAGTACGACCTGGCGCGCGAGCGTCGCCGCCGCAGGCTGATCATCCTGCTGATGGTTGTCGCATTCATTGGCGGATGGGCCGCTTACCATCTCCGCAACCACTCTCAACGCGCCGTCGTACGAAGATTTTTCGAGGTATTGCAGAAACAGGACTACAACTCCGCCTATTCAATTTGGTTCCACGATCCCGATTGGAAGCAGCACCCAGGAAAGTACCCAAATTACCAGTTCAATGATTTCTACCGTGATTGGGGCCCGGGCGGGGAGTGGGGTTTGATCAAGTCATACCACGTGGACTGCTCCCTGAGTCCAAACGGGGGAAATGGTGTGATTGTGCAGGTCACGGTCAATCACCGGGCCGACCACGCGTATGTCTGGGTCGACAAAGGCGATAAGACTTTGTCCTTTTCTCCCTACGACATTGAATGCGGGAATTGGTGGAGCTGGCTAACCGAATAAGTAGGTCAGGCCTTCACCGCGATCTGCTCCAGGGTGTTCTGCAGAGAAGCCTCATCCGCTACATTGAGGCAAAGCTTCGAGCGGTCGATTTGCCGCATAAGCCCGCAAAGGACCTTTCCGGGGCCAAGTTCCACAAATGCCTGCACTCCTTTGGCTATCAGGAGGCGCATGGACTGCTCCCACTTTACCGAACCCGTAACCTGCCGCACCAGCGCATCCCGGCATCGCTCCGCATCTTCAATCAGCACCGCGTCAACGTTGCAGGCGACTGGAACGCTGGGGCCGTGAAATGGCAGATCAAACAGGTCCGCCGCCAATCGGTCCTGTGCTGGCTTCATCAGGGAACAATGGAATGGAGCACTGACGGGAAGTATCTTGGCTCGTTTGGCCCCTCGCTCGTCAGCGAGCTCCGTCGCCCGTTCAACGGCTCCTGTGTGCCCGGAGATGACAATCTGCTCGGCGGAGTTGATGTTGGCGGGTTCGCACACCTGCCCCTGGGCGGCATCCCGGCAGACTGCGGTCACGCGATTCAAATCCATTCCAAGAATGGCTGACATTGCGCCGACTCCCACGGGAACAGCCTCTTGCATGTACCGTCCTCGTTTACTTACCGTGCGGACCGCGTCGGCAAAGCTTAAGGTTCCCGCAGCTACATGCGCCGAATATTCTCCGAGGCTGTGCCCTGCCACAAATGCCGGTTTGATGCCGCGTTCATCGAGAACACGCCAGACAGCCACCGATGTGGTGAGGATGGCCGGCTGCGTAATCTCAGTAAGCCGAAGTTTCTCTTCTGGGCCTTCGAAGCAGATTTCAGAAACCTTGTAGCCCAGTGCCTTGTCGGCCTCCTGGAAGATTTGCCTTGCGACTGGATAATTCTGTGTCAATTCCTTGCCCATGCCGAGAGTTTGCGAGCCTTGGCCAGGAAATAAGAATGCGATCGAGCCGTTAGCTAATGAGTGAGAGTATGTCATGCTGACTTGCCGACCGGCGCACAGTTCATAGCAAATCCGGCGAGACCCGGGCCAGGGTTCAGGCTTCCCATAATTAGTGTGTAAAGCCGAGGCGGCACCTCTGCGCGTTCAAGAAGTCCTGCCAATAAATCGGCTGCTTCTTCCAGCTTTGCCAATGCTCGATTTTCGTCGTCTCCGGCATCAGGGATCAATATCAGCGTCGATTCCGCCCTGACTGAACATGGATCAAGGTCGTAGCGGAAGAGCCCGAAAATCTGAGTTCCGGAATCGGGCTCCGCTGACCATCTCTGCATACCGGATTCTTCCAGATAAACGTGAAAGGTGCGTCCATCGGACCGCGAGAGCAGGGGGCCGTGGACCGCGGGGCGGATTATCTTGCGCTTGTGGAGGAAAACGCAATGCGGGCAATCGGTAAAGTTCTTTTCCATCTTTAGTTCAGGCGCTACCGCTAGTCTACCCGGACAAGGCCGTCCAGGGCCTAGGTGGACACAACCATTTCGCGAATCCCCGCCAGCTCTTTCTCAATCTTCTCGTTGATCTCGCCTGCCGCGAATTCGGCCGCAACCCGAATGGCATTCTTAATCGCGTTCGCATTCGACGAGCCGTGGGTGATGAAGCAAACTCCCTTCACTCCCAGCAATGGCGCCCCGCCGTATTCGGTGTGATCTAAGCGCTTTTTAAAATCGGCGAACGCGCTGCGGGAGAGAAGATACCCGACCTGCCGTGTAATGGTCGCTTTCAGCGATTCCTTCAACGTATAACGAACCAGATTTGCCACACCTTCCGAAATCTTCAGTGCAACGTTTCCGACGAAGCCATCGGCCACAATTACATCCACGTGGCCGTTGTAGAGGTCCCGCCCTTCGACGTTTCCCACAAAGTTCAAGGGGAGCTGCCTCAGTAGTTGAAACGCCTCTTTGGTCAGCTCGTTCCCCTTGGTTTCTTCCTCGCCGATCGAAAGCAAACCCACGCGCGGGTTGCGTGTACCAAACATGGTCCGGAAATAGATGTCTCCCATGACCGCGAACTGTTCAAGGTTGTGCGGCTTGCAGTCCACGTTTGCGCCCACATCGAGCAGGGCTGCTGCGGTTCCCATTGCGGTTGGAAAAACAGCCGCTAATGCAGGACGATCAACCCCGGGGATGGCACCTAACACCATCTTGGCGGCAGCCATCGCAGCGCCGGTATTGCCTGCCGTGACAAATCCTACCGCCTGTCGTTCGCGTACCAGGCGCAATCCGACGCGCATGGACGAATCGCGTTTGCTGCGCACCGCCTGCACAGCCTTGTCCTCCATGCCGATGACTTCGCTGGCATGGACGATTTCAATTGGCAGGTCCGCGGCTGCGGGATAGCGGCCCAGTTCTGTCCTGAGCGTGGATTCAGGGCCCACCAGCAGAACGCGCACGTTGTAGTGCCGCGCTGCCTGGATCGCACCTTCAATCTCAGGCTTCGGCCGGCGGTCCGAACCCATCGCGTCCAAGGCTATGACGCTTGGCATGGTGTGAAGCGAAGTTAGCTGGCTTCTTTGATTTCCAGAACTTCCCGGCCTTTATAGTAACCGCACTTGGGGCAGGCGCGATGGGGCAATTTGCGCTCGTGGCAGTTGGGGCATTCAGATAGTGAACGGTGTTTCAACGCATCATGCGCGCGCCGGTTGCTGGTCCGCGCTTTCGAATGTCGCCGTTTTGGATTAGGCATCTTGGATTCCTCAGTGATCTCCGCGTCCTCTGCGGTTTAAGATTTTCAATGTTCCAGCTTGCCGCGGATGTCTTTCAGCGCCACCCAGCGCGGATCTTCCATTGGCCCTGAGCATGAACATGGGCCCACGTTCAAGTTAGCGCCACATTGTGCGCAAAGTCCCTTGCAGTCCTGCCGGCAAATTGCTTTCAAGGGAACGGCCAACAAAATCTGCTCGCGCAGCACATCTTCGAGCAGCAAGCCTGCGCCTTCATAGTAGCTGATTTCCGCCTCCGTCCCCGCCACCGACGTCTCCTCGCGTCCCGCATCCGCGCCTAGTGGACGATAAAGGAGCTCGAAGTTGCGCGCCACATCCTGTATCACCGGCTCGAGGCAGCGAGCGCAAGCCATCTCCACCCTTGTGGACAGCTCGCCATTCAGCCGGATGTCCTTGATTACCTTGTGCTTGCCGTGATGTTCTTCAACTAGCTGAGCGCGCCCGCTGGTATGCAACTGGCTCTCTTGTCGCAAATCAGATCCGAGATCAATTGTGCCGGACAGAATCTTCTCGTCAAAATCAACCGGGTGCCGTTCCAACTCATGAATTTCAATGAACATCAACATCCCCGGGCCCCATCCGATACCGCCACCGGCGCAGGAGACGCTCACAGGCGCAAGTTCTTTCCGGAGCTGAAGTTAGGATAAAGGCCACCCGAGAAGGGTGTCAAGGAAAGGTCACGCCTTCAGCGCCAACTTGTGGGCAGGCTGATATAGCCCGATCTCGCCGCCGCTGGGCAACGGGATGGTGGTGCGGATTCCCCAATCTTCTTTCTCGATTTCGCTACACTTTACTTTCTTCTTCGCAAGAGCCTTGATGGTTTTCTGCAGGTCGTCACACATCAAATAAAGAGCCGCTCCGCTCATCGGATGATCAGCATGCGACTGAGTAAATTTGCCATCGCCCGGATGCACCGCCAACTCCGTAGGAGGAGTTCGGAAAATCAGCCACCCGCCGCCAACGTCGACCGCCTTGAATCCCAGCACGTCACGGAAGAATTTCCGATCCGCTTCCGCATTATTGCTGTAGAGCAAAACATGAAGCCCAAAAATCATGGGCAGAGTCTAACACTGTAGGTCAAGAGCCAGAGCCGTTTTGCGACGGTGGTCGGCTTGCTGATATTGAAAGATAGAATGGTTGCCGTGACCATCCACGTCAGAATTGTTGAAACCATCCGCAAAATCCCGCGGGGCAAAGTTGCAACTTACGGATCTGTGGCCCGCGCCTCCGGTCATCCTGGCGCCGCAAGACAGGTGGTCGGCGTGTTGCGACGCTCCATCGGGTTGCCTTGGCATCGCGTGCTGGGATCCGGAGGAGAAATCAGGTTGCGCGGCGATTACGCGATTGAGCAACGCCTCCGGCTTGAGGCTGAGGGCGTCTCCTTCCGTGGCCGTCGGGTCGACATGAAGATCCACGAATTCAAATTTCAGAAAAGGCAATCTCGGCGGAACAGCAAGTAGGGAGTCGGTGCCGACTACCGACCCTCCTGACCACTTGTTCCTCAGCCGCGAGCTACCGACTCCTAGCTGCTCGTCTTGAACTGCTCGTCAACCTCGACCTGATACCCCGCGACCAGTCGGTTGGTTTCATTCGCCATACCGACCACGGCCATCAACTCTTTGAACATCCCAACAGTCATACCTTTCTTCTTCGCCGATGCCGTATGGGAAGCAATGCAGTAATCACATTGATTGCTGACGCTCACCGCCACGTAGATCATCTCCTTGGTGACCGCATCCAGCGCACCGGGGGCCATGATCTGCTTGATGTCTTCCCATGTGCGCTTGAGGGTGACCGGGTCATGCGCAATCGCCTTCCAGAAATTATTGATCCAGTCGGTTTTGCGAGTCGCCATGATGTCGTCGTAGACCGCCCGCACTTCCGGGCTGGCATCTTTGTATTCAATGAGTCCGAAAACAGCCATTTTTTATCCCTTCGGTGTTTTTCCGCCTAGTAATCTGCCCAATTCGCCCGACGAACCGCGTATGCCCACATAAAAATGTCCAAATAACGCATAGACCGCGCTGACTTCGTCGAAGCGCATTTCATAAATCAGCTTCTTGAAGACGATAGGGTCGTCGGCAAACAGGTCGACTCCCCACTCCCAATCATCAAATCCGATGGACCCACTGATAATCTGCCTCACTTCGCCGGCGTACCGCCGTCCCACAAGCCCATGCTCGTTCATCTGCCGGGCGCGTTCTTCCATCGGAAGCGTATACCAGTTGCGCTCTTCTCCCCGCCGCCGATCCATCGGGTAGAAGCAAATGTAGCGATTCTTGGGAATCTCAGGAAACAGGCGCGGCCGCATCGCCTCGCGTTGGCGATTCAGAGTCTCATTGATCGCCTGGTTCCACTCCTCCGAATGCGGCTGCACTCCCCGCTCCACGAGTTCGTTGTATGTCTTCATGCTGGACTCGTAGAGCCCCAGCTCAATCACCGACAGATATGAAGACGTTGGTTCAAGGAAGTCGCTCAGCTTCAGCCGAGCCAGGCTTACCTCTGCCTCATTCAACTCTTCAAACGACGGCCGGAAGTGGACAAACATCAAATCGCCCTTGTGTCCCAGCAGGGAATACAGGGCGGATTGCCCGTTTTTGTTCTGTTCCATCTTGGCCAGAACCTTGGCGGCTTCTTTCACGAGTTCATTTTTGATCGAGGTCCGCAGAGGCCGCCATGCTGCCCACCGCAAGCGCATCATCTGGTGAAGCACGCTGTAACCCTCGATTGTCAGCGGAACTGGCGGGGCCTCGGTTGAAGTCGCCTGTGGACGCGCCGTACGCGTAGTCGCCATAGGTGTTTTCCTTGCCGCTTATTCTACGCGTTCTTTTGGTGGTGAGGATTAATCAGGCAGAGCTCGGACCTGCCACTCGTCAAGTCCAAAATAGCTTAGATGGCTCGCAGCACTACAAGGCTGGCATCGTCATGAAATCTGCCGTCGCAGTGCTCTGAAGCCCCGTGCATGATGCGATTAAGCAAGCTCGTGGCAGCGCAAAACGGATTCGCCTGCGCGATTTTGACCAATCCCGGCTCGCCGAACGGCTCTCCACCTTGTCCACACGCCTCAACCAGTCCGTCGGTGAACATCAGCAGTCGGTCTCCATGTTTCAGCTGGATTTCACTCTGCTCATAGGCCCAGTCGGGAAATTGCCCAAGCACTGCTCCTGCCGCGTTCAGCTCCACTGCTTGTCCGCCTGTCCCAACCAGGATCGGAGGATTGTGACCCGCATTGCAGTAGGTGAGGCGATTTTCTTTATTATCCAGCACGCCGTAGAAGAACGAAGTGAACTTGTTTGCCGGGGTGATTTCGCACAGCATGCGATTCAACCGCGAACAGAGTTCGCGCGGAGCCAACCCTTGCCAGATCAGCGGCTTTAACGCTGCCTGCAGGCTCGACATCAACAGCGCCGCCGGCGTGCCCTTGCCCGCGACATCGGCGATGCAAAGCGCAGTCGCTCTCTCGCTGACACGGACGACGTTGTAATAATCGCCGCCCACAAAGCGGACAGGCTTGGTGACCGCCGCAATCTCATAATCGGAGATTTCAGGAAGGTCCCCGGGGAACAGCTTGTTTTGGATTTCCCGCGCTTCACGCAGTTCGTCCTCGCGGCAGCGTTGGGCCCGCCGCTCGATCTGAGCTCGCTCAACTTGCTCCCGCAACTTCGCCAGCAATTGATGGTTCTGCCACGGCTTCTGCACGAAATCGGACGCTCCGCGACGCATGGCCTCAACTGCCAGCTCCACGCTTCCCCACGCTGTCATGACCAGCACCGGCACATTCTGGTCGTGGGCTCGAATTTGCGAGACCAATTGCAATCCTTCCTCGCCTGCCGTGGTGTCACGTTCATAATTCATGTCCATCAGCACGACATCGAACTGCTCTGATTCGAGTGCTTGCAACACGCGGGACGGCTCGTTCACTGCCTGCGTCCGGTATCCCTGGCCTTTGAGCAGGAGTTGCAAGGCGTCCAAAACAGGCGCTTGATCATCAGCGACCAGGACTCGCGCTGTTTCAAACTCAGTTGGTTGGAATTCGGTTATCGCGCTAGTGTTCATGCCTGAGGGAACAGCAGCCTGTTCGCCATTGGTCCGCTTGGCGTATCTGATAGATTTCTAAGGTTTTCGCTCCGGCATTGGCGGCTTCAAGCGGGTGTGCCCTGTGCACCCGTGGAAAGATGTGTTCGAAAGTGAACATTTGAGGAGTGACGGACATCACCGCATCTTCAGGCGCGTCCACGTTATCTAATAGGCGAGTCGATGAGTCTCAAGCTGCAATCCTTTCTTCCGCATGTTCAAGCCTTAGGCTGTTGTTGTCGCTAGCCGTACAATTCTGCACAATTGAATTCAGATGAAGTCCGAGGAGCTCGGAGATTATGAAAATCGCGAATGACGTAACCGAATTGATTGGGCACACGCCGCTGGTTTATCTGAACAAAGTCACTGCAGGCTGTGCAGCCACCGTTGCCGCCAAACTGGAAAGTGTCAATCCGTGCTCCAGTGTGAAGGACCGCATTGGGGTGAGCATGATCGCCGAAGCGGAACGGGCGGGCAAAATCCATCCCGGGCGTACGGTTCTGATTGAGCCTACCAGTGGCAACACCGGTATCGCTCTGGCGTTCGTTGCTGCCGTCAAGGGCTACCGCCTCATCCTGACCATGCCTGATACGATGAGCCTCGAACGTCGTGTCTTGCTGCGCGCTTTTGGCGCAGAGATTGTGCTGACCCCCGGACCGAAGGGCATGCGTGGAGCAATCACCAAAGCTGAAGAATTGCTCGCCGCCAATCCGAATGGCTTTATGCTCCAGCAGTTCGACAATCCCGCAAATCCCAGGATTCACTTCGAAACCACCGGCCCCGAGATCTGGAACGACACCGACGGGGCCGCCGACATACTTGTTTCGGGAATAGGCACTGGAGGCACGATTACCGGCGTGTGTGAATACATCAAGCCGAAGAAGCCGTCATTCAAAGCAGTTGCCGTCGAGCCTGCCGATAGCCCGGTGCTCTCCGGTGGACAGCCGGCTCCGCACAAGATTCAGGGAATCGGCGCTGGATTTGTGCCCAAAATTCTGCGCACTGACTTCATCGATGAGATCATTACGGTCACAAATGATGAGGCAATCATCATGGCGCGCAGGCTGGCCAAGGAAGAGGGCGTGCTCGTCGGAATTTCGTCCGGTGCTGCGGTGGTTGCTGCGTTAAAAGTGGCGCGCCGTCCCGAAAACGCCGGCAAGCTGATTGTCGTGGTCCTGCCGGATTTTGGCGAGCGTTACTTGACCAGCGTACTCTTCGATGACCTGCGCAAGGAATCCGCAGAAATGGTCACGGCGGCGGTGTGAAATGCCCGGTTTAGCATCTTCAATTCGCGAGGATCTGGCGACGGTGCTGGAGCGCGACCCGGCGGCCAAGTCGCGGCTGGAAGTTTTCCTCTGCTACTCCGGCCTGCATGCGCTCTGGTTTCACCGCATCAACCACTGGCTCTGGAACCGCCACCTTTATCTGCTCGCGCGCTGGCTTTCGCAAGTTGTGCGATTCTTTACCGGAATCGAAATTCATCCCGGAGCTCAGATCGGACGCCGTTTATTTATTGATCATGGCATGGGAGTGGTCATCGGCGAGACCGCGACGGTGGGCAACGACGTCACGCTTTACCAGGGCGTTACTCTGGGCGGTACCGGCAAAGAGCACGGCAAGCGACACCCCACCATTGGCGACAATGTTGTAGTTGGAGGCGGCGCCAAGATTCTTGGCAACATCACCGTCGGAAACAACTGCCGCGTCGGGGCGGGGTCGGTTGTGACCAGAGACGTTCCAGATGACTCCACCATTGTTGGAGTTCCCGGTCACATCATCTTCCGCAATGGCAAACGTGTTGTGATCACCGATCCTAAGCAAATCAACGACCCGCTCTCCGAGGCACTTGCTGCCGTGGCCGGCGAAGTCAATAAACTGCGCGAACGCGTTCACAAATTGGAAGGCGAACTGGCATCTAACGGCGACTCAGGCGCTGCTCTGGAGCAGATCATTCACGAAATTGATTACCAGATCTGACCTATTTTTTCCGAGCGTAGTCACTCGCACCCATCAGGTGAAGAGAAACATACGCCTCATCCCCGACAACCCAACTGTCGTGTCCGGGTGCGATATAGAAAACGTCCCCCGCTTTCATCTCGATGACCCGGCCGTCATCCATCGCCGCCGTTGCCCGGCCAGACACGACGATCCCGATATGTTCCACCGAGCAACTCTTCGCGCCCATAGCTCGGCCCACGTGCTCTGACCACTTCCATCCCGGCTCATAGGTTGCCCGGCCGATCGTCATGCCGTTGATATGGATCAGTTCAAACTTGCCTTTCTCAAAGGCCCGCATCTCGTCGGGATGCTCAAACCGCTTCACAATTACTTCGTACAAGATGACCTCCTAAGGGCCCTGCTGTTTTCTACTGATCATCGGGCTTGGCGGGAAGATTCAACGTTCGCTCAGTTCACGCGAAATCTTCATATCTGAGGAGAGAATGAGTGCAACGCCTGGCCAGCAGCCACCTTGCTCAGAGTCTATTCGCGAGGGGAGACTAAGGTGCTATTCCAGGCATCGTAGATGTGAGCGGGCAGATTGCCCGAAGCCAAGTCTGAGCGCCATCATCCGTGCATGGTGTGCCTGTGCACGTGCGCACGCAGCTTGCTGACGAGCCATATTCGCCTCGATCGAAGCAAACCGGCCTTGCATCCTGGCAAGCTGGAGCTCAGGAGTTGCAAGCTGAGGGTTTCCGGCAAACACGGCCTGAGCCATCGCAGAAAAATGGGTCGCATCGGCCGTCAGGCGTTGCACTGCCGCAGTTGCGCGATCAATCACGCAACCGCCCTGATACCGGTTCACGAAGTGATTGCCGACAACCACCGCCAGAACCGCCACCGACACCCAGTACATCGTCTTTTCCGAGCTCATGTTGCTGCTCCTCGCTCCGTTATGGGGTTTAGACGAATCGCTCACAGATTTGTTATCGGCAGTTTGCTTCTTGTTATGTATAACGGAGTTGAGACAAGGTTCCGCCGGGTTCGCCGCGTCTCTTAGGTTGAGAATTTCAAACCTGTGACGACTAACGGCTCCCGGGCACCGAGTTTCTCGAGGATCATCGGGCCAAGCTGAGAAACGCTTCCTGCGCCTAGAGTTACGATCATGTCACCTTCCTCCGCGACGGCTGCCGCGGCATCCGCCGCATGGTCGAAATCGGGCATATAGCGAGCGTTGTGTCCAGCCTCTTCGATCCGTCGTACCAGAACCTCGGCGGTGACACCTTCAATGGGCTTTTCGCTGGCGGCATAAATATCAAGGACGATAAGCGTATCCGCATCCCCGAATGCAGTTGCAAATTGGTCCATCAGGTCCTGCGTGCGGGTGTACCGGTGCGGCTGAAAAACCACATGGATCTTGCGGAAGCCACATTGTCGTGCAGCAGCTAAGGTGGCGCGGATCTCGGTAGGGTGATGCCCATAATCATCGATCACGCTCACACCGGCCGCTTTGCCACGCAATTGAAAGCGGCGATCTACACCCCGGAAATTTTCCAGTGCGTTGCGAATTTGGTCGGGACTTAGCTCAAGACCAACGCCAACCGCAATTGCCGCGGTGGCATTCAAAACGTTGTGCGCTCCGGGCACATGCAGGGTGAATTCGCCCAGATCCTGATTTCCAAAAGTGACCCGAAAGCGGCTGAGCGGCTGAGTCCGCCCAGTCATCGCTGCGGACTCGCCCATCTTGATGTGAAAATTTGAGCCTCGCCGCGTTCCATAGGTGACTGTGCGGCGGCGGATCTGAGGTATTAGCCGGCGAAGATATCCATCGTCATTGCAGAGAACGACAACCCCATAAAACGGCACCCGATCCATAAAATCCAGGAATGCGCGCTTCACATCGCGCAGGTTGCGGTAGCAATCCATGTGCTCGCGATCGATATTTGTGACCACCGCAAGGATGGGTGAGAGCATTAGGAACGATCGATCGCTTTCATCGGCCTCGGCGACAAGGTACTGCGACTTGCCCAGCCGGGCGTTAGAACCCATGGCATCAACGCGGCCGCCGACAACGACCGTCGGGTCCAGACCTGCGCCGGCCAGAACCGCCGCCACCATGGAAGTGGTCGTTGTTTTGCCGTGCATGCCGGCAATCGCGATGCCGTACTTCAAACGCATCAGCTCAGCCAGCATCTCGGCGCGTGGAATGACAGGGATGTGAAGACTTCGAGCTTCGGCAACTTCGGGATTGTCTGCCGCGATCGCAGAACTTGTAACCACCACCTCTGCGCCCGGGACGTTCGTGGCGCTATGGCTTTCAAAGATTTGTGCTCCGAGGGCTGCCAGACGCTGAGTAACAACGCTGGTTTTGAGATCGGAACCGGAGACCTTGTAGCCGAGGTTGAGCAGCACTTCGGCAATTCCGCTCATGCCGATACCGCCTATGCCCACGAAGTGAATACGTTGAATCTTGGCGAACATGAGTTTTCAGACTACACGAGCCTTCAACGGCTTGCGACGACAACCGTCACTTGACATCTGCCAGTTGTGCCGCAATTTCTGCGATCTCCTGCGCGGCTTTGGGATGAGAAAGCTGTCGAGCCGCCTGTCCCATCGCTCTTAACCGCCCCTGATCGCTAAGAAGCGCGATTACCGTGTTCAACAGAGTCTCGCCGGTGAGTTGCGACTGCTCCAGCATCACGGCTGCTCCTGCCTTCACCAGGGCCTCCGCATTACGTTTTTGATGGTCATCGGCCGCGCGTGGGAACGGCACAAAGATCGCAGGCTTTCCCGCAGCTGTCACCTCCGCGACCGTGCTCGCCCCCGAGCGGCAAACTAGCAAGCTGGCTCGCGCAAACTGAGCCGGCATATCGTCGATGAATCGGTAAATCTCAACCTGCCCGCCCGGATCAGGGTACGCCGCTTTCGCCGCATTATAGTCAGCTTCTCCGGTTTGATGGGCCACGTGCAGCCCGGGAATTCGCTTCACAAGCTCTGGTATCGCCTTGACCGCAGCCTCGTTGATTGCCCGCGCCCCCTGACTTCCACCAAAGATGAGGAGAGTGGGTTTAGCCGCATTGTCCCCTCCCGTTTGAAAAAAGGCTTCCCGCACCGGAACGCCCGTCACTCTGGAATGCGGAAAATATTTGGCGGTTTCTTGGAAATGGACGGCAGCGGCGGAGACGAAGGGCCCAACGATCCGATTGGCGAATCCCGGAACGACGTTGGGCTCAAAAATCAATGTCGGAATTCTTCGCAATACTGCAGCTAACATCGCCGGGCCGGACGCATATCCGCCAACCCCAATGACCACATCAGGCCTGAAGTCAGAAAGAATGTGCCCCGCCGACCACACGGCCCTCGGCAGAGCGAAAAGGGTCTTCAGGCGGGTGGTGAAGCCAACATTTTTCAGCGCTCCAACGTCCACCAGGCGCAGTGCAAAGCCGGCGTTCGGAACCAGGCGGTTCTCAATCCCCCGGCTCGTGCCAATAAACAAAACCTCGGCGGCGAATTGTTTCTGTAGTTGCTGAGCGATTGCCAGGGCAGGAATGACGTGCCCCCCAGTTCCGCCGCCTGCCAGAATCGCCCGCATGAACTGACTATAAATTGAAAAACCGGGAGCACGAGCGGGTGAGGTTAACCTTCCGGTTGCTGAGTTGAATCCTGATCGAACCTGGGACGGTGCACATCCCCATGCCGGTCTATTCTGCTTGTTTGGAGATGTTCAGCAGCACCCCCACCGAGGCCAAAGCGAAGAATAAAGATGAGCCGCCATAAGAGACGAAGGGAAGGGGAATGCCTTTGGTCGGCATCAGCCCCAGAACCACGCTGATATTGATGAACGCTTGCACCACAATCATGCTGGTGATTCCCACGGCTAGAAATCGCCCAAACATATCTTGCGTCCGCAATGCAGTGCGGGTGCCGCGCCATAAGAAAATCGCGAAAAGCGCGACGATCACCAGAGAACCCAGCAACCCCATTTCTTCAGCCGTCACCGCAAAGATGAAGTCTGTGTGCGGCTCGGGCAGATAAAACAGCTTCTGCTTGCCTTCCATGAGGCCGACTCCGGTAATTCCTCCGGTGCTCACTGCGATCAGCGACTGGATGATGTGAAACCCGCGGCCTTGTGGATCTGAGTAAGGGTCAAGAAACGCCAGGATGCGTGCCCGACGGTAAGCCACATGGAATATCAGGAAATATAAAGGAAGCAAGGATCCCACCAAAGCATATCCGAGATAGCGCAACTCCAGGCCGGCAACGAACAGAACACACCCGGTGATCGCGGCGCAGGCGATTGCGGTGCCCAAGTCCGGCTGAAAAACAATAAGACCTATGAAAACCAGCGTGGGGAGCACCGCCGGCAAGACCGTGTTTCGCCACTGGTCCATCGATTTCGTGCGCGTTTCCAGGAAAAACGCGAGGAAAAGGATGATCGCCGGCTTGGCCATCTCCGACGGCTGAAAGGAGAACGGCCCCCAATGGATCCAGCGGTGCGTATGGTGCGAACGATCGAGAAGGAAGGCCGAAATCAGCAGCAGGGTAGTTACACCGAGCAGGGAGAAAACCACCGCTGGATGTTTGTAGCGGCGATAGTCCAGCTTCATGGTAGCCACCATGAGCAGAAGCCCGCCTGTCGCCCAGCCCAACTGCCTCAGCAGAAAAAAGTATCCGGAACCATAGCGCTCTTTTGCCATCACCGCCGAGGCGCTGAACACCATCACCAGTCCGATAAAAATCAGAAGCAGGGTGATGGTGAACAGCCATCGATCGACACTAACGCGCTTGGCCATGGAAAACTTTTTATTTGACCACGGAGCCGCAGGAACACGGGAAAAACTTCTCTGGATTTTGCGAGGAAGGTAACTTGTTTGGTTCCAGGAGCGCTTTGGCGCCGGCGAGAGGGATTCGCTTTGGGATCTCAGCGGAGAACTAGGAAGCCTCGACTTGGGTCTCGGCCAAACTGCGCACCACTTCCTTGAACGCCTTCCCCCGATGTTCGTAATTGCGGAACTGGTCGAAGCTGGCACAGGCAGGGGCTAGCAACACGATATCGCCGGGTTGTGCCGCATCGCTGGCTTGTCTGATCGCATTCTCCAATGTGTCGGCATGAACAATCTCTGCCGCTCCCTTGATCTGCGATTCGATCTTGTTGGCCGCAGCCCCGATGGTGTATACCCGTTTCACACGTTGCCGTAGAAGATCGTTCAATACGCTGTAGTCGCTGCCTTTGTCTTTCCCCCCGAGGATCAGGTGAATATTCGCCGGAAACGATTCCAGCGCCTTAATGGTGGCATCAACGTTCGTGGCTTTGGAATCGTTGTAGTACTCCACTCCGTTGATCGAGGCCACATGTTCGAGGCGATGTTCGACCGCCCGGAACTCCCGTACAGCTTTGCCGATCCGCCGTGCCTCGACATCGCTGAGAACACCTACGCAGACTGCGGCGAGAACATTCTCGACGTTGTGCGCTCCTTTTAAGGGAATCTCGGAAACCAGCATGATTTCACGCTGGCCATTGAAATCGCGAAACAGCACTCGCCCATCTCGAACATAGGCTCCTCGTTCAATTTCCTTCTTTCGACTGAACCAGACAACTTGCCCTCGGGTGCGTGAAGCCATGGCTATGCAGGTGGGATCATCGGCGTTCAGAACAGCGAAATCGGTCGATTGCTGGTTCTCAAAGATGCGCGCTTTGGCGTCGGCATAAGCGTTGAACGTGCGATGGCGGTCGAGATGGTCGGGGGTTACATTGAGCACGACGGCAATGTGAGGACGAAATGTTTCTATGGTTTCAAGCTGGAAACTCGAGACCTCCAGCACAGCGATCGTGTCCGCCGTCGCTTCTTCCACCAGGGAAATGGCTGGAGTGCCAATGTTCCCACCCACTACTGTCGGGAACCCGCCATTTTTGACAACCTCGCCGGCTAAGGCCGTTGTCGTGGTCTTTCCGTTGGAACCTGTTATAGCCACGATGGTGCCCGGGAAAAACTGGGCTGCGAGTTCGATTTCACCAATGATTTTTTCTCCCAGAGCTCGCGCTTGCACCAGAGGTGGAGCGTCCAGGGGCACGCCTGGGCTGACGATGATCAGGTCCTGGTTCTGAAAGGTACGATCACCGTGTCCGCCGGTTTCGACCACAATACCTTCATCCAGCAGCCGAGGAATTTCCGCTTTCAGTTCGTCCGGAGTCTTTGTATCAGAAACTGTAACTCGCGCACCGCGGTTCTTCACGAAGAAGGCCGAAGCTATGCCGGACTTGCCCAGCCCGACGACCAGAACGCGCTTGTTGAGCAGTTCCATGAAAGGCGATTTCAGTGTGGCGAATTTATCTTAGTTTAAGAGTGGTCAGCGCAAACAACGCAAAAACCAGCGACGCAATCCAGAAGCGCACAATAATCTTCGATTCCGACCAACCCAGCAGCTCAAAATGATGATGCAACGGCGCCATCTTAAAAATACGCTTCTTACGAAGCTTATAGGAGGCCACCTGCAGGATCACCGAAATCGCTTCAATCACGAACACCCCGCCAATAAACGGCAGCAGCAGCTCTTGCTTAATGATGACCGCGACGGTGCCAATCGCTCCGCCCAGCGCTAGCGATCCTACGTCGCCCATAAAAACTTCGGCCGGATGGGCGTTATACCATAAGAATCCGATTGCCGAGCCCACCATCGCGCCGCAGAAGATAGTCAACTCGCCCACTTGGGGCATTCGCTGCAATTCCAGGTAAGAAGCAAATGTCGCGTGCCCGCTGACGTAGGTCAGCACGGTCAAAGCTCCAGCGGCAATCACGGTGCAACCAATCGCGAGGCCATCCAAACCATCCGTGAGATTCACGGCATTGCTGGAACCAACGATGACTACGACCACAAAAAGAACAAATGGGAGAAAGGCCAGCGGCCAGAGATGAGGGTTATGTTCCCAAGCCCCAATCACCAGGTCGGGCCGGAATTGTTTGATGAAGGGAACAAGCAACCTGGTCGAATAAAGACCGTAGGTTTGCATGGCGATCAGCGTAACTGCGATCAGAATACTCGTCAGGATCTGATATCCCAGCTTGGCCTTGCCTGTCAGCCCGAGGTTTCTGCGGTGAACAACTTTCGCGTAGTCGTCGGCAAAGCCAATGGCCGCGAAAGCCGACGTGGACAGCACCGCGATCCAGACAAAGCGATTGCTGAGATCGGCCCAGAGCAGCGTCGGAATCACTGTCGAAATCGCGATCAGCAGACCGCCCATGGTGGGAGTGCCTGCCTTTTTCTGATGAGCTTTCGGGCCTTCCTCGCGAATATACTGGCCGATCTGGAATTCGCGAAGGCGATTGATGATGGCGGGCCCAACTATCAGCCCGGTGAACAATGCCGTGAGGCTGGCAAATGCAGTCCGGAACGTCAGGTAGCGGAAGATGCGGAACGGCGGGAAGTAATGAAATAACTTCAGGTACAACAGCCAATAAAGCAATCCGCCTCCGTTATCTTCCTCGTCGTTGGTTGACCGCCGCGCCGCGCTCCGAGGTCCATCTGTCAAGCGCGTTCTCTAGTTTTACACCTCGCGACGCTTTCAGCAGGACCACATCTCCATCGCGCGTCTCTCGCGCCAACCATTCACCAGCTTCTTCTGGAGTGGCAAAAAACTGCCCTTGCAGGCCGTGACTGGCCGCAGCTTCAACCATGTCCTTTGCCAAGCCCCTAACCCCAACGACAATGTCTATGTTCCGCTTCGCGGCGTGGGATCCGGCTTGGCGATGTAGTTCTGCCGCTGTGATCCCGAGCTCGAGCATCTCGCCGGCAACCACAATGCGACGCCTTGCCGGCATGCTGGCTAGTGCGTCCACCATGGCATCCAGAGCTTTTGGATTGGAATTGTAGCAATCGTTGATCACGGTGATGTTGCCGACTTGGACGACCTGCCCGCGCTTATCCGCCGCGACCAAAGACGCGAGAGCCTCAATAATCTCAGTAGTAGTGAGCCCATGTTCCTGTCCGACGGCGACCGCGGCAAGCGCGTTATATACATTATGAATTCCGATTAGCGGTAGAACCGCACTTTTCCGGACACTGCCCACAACAAGATCGAATTTGCATCCCAGCTCGCCGCGGTTTTCGATGTTCTCAGCGCGAACGTCCGCCGGCCGGTTGATTCCATAAAAAATCACTTTGCCATGGAAATCGCGTCCGAATTGCGAAACGTATTCATCATCGGCATTAAGAATTGCAGTTCCTCCCGTAGGAAGCGACTGCACCAACTCATACTTCGCCCGCGCGATACCGGCGACGGAGGCAAAAAATTCCAGATGCACGGGCGCTACGTTGGTGACCACTCCTGTCTCGGGCTGCGCGATCTTTGCCAGCGCCGAAATTTCTCCCGCATGGGACATCCCCATCTCGATGACACCAATATCGTGCTCCGGCTCAAGCTTCAGTAGCATCAACGGCAGGCCGAAATGATTGTTGAAGTTGCCTTCTGATTTCAAAACGTGAAAACGCGCTGAAAGTATCTGAGCGATGGCTTCCTTTGTCGTAGTTTTGCCGGTAGACCCGGTGATGGCGACCAGTGGTTTGCTCCAAAGTCGGCGGACGGCAGTTCCTAAGGTTTGTAGTGCAACCAGCGTATTGTCGACCACCATGAGCCCGCGCTTTGCCGTAAACCGTGGTAGCTGATCCGTGGCAATGACAGCCGCAACCGCGCCTCTTTCAAGTGCCTGGCTCACGAAATCGTGACCGTCCAAACGTTCCCCTTTGACCGCAAAGAAAAGTTGGCCGGCCTGAATCGTGCGTGAGTCAATCGAATAGCCGAGCGCCAGCGCATCGTGCTCAAATTCGCCGCCGGCGGCCAAAAACCCGGCAATCCGGGAAAGCGGCAGTTTCATGAGATCTTTCCGGCAGTCGCAACCGATTCCTGGCAGTTGAATCCGGCTTCTTGCAGTACTTCGCGGGCGACCTGCACATCGTCAAAAGGAAGTGATCCAGCACGCGTGATCTGAACCTTTTCATGCCCCTTACCGGCAAGCAGCACGATGTCGCCTGCTCTGGCCTCGCGAATTGCCAGCTGTATCGCAGCTTTTCGGTCCGGCTCTATTCTGTATTTCGCACCGGATCGCTGCAGACCCACGAGCGCGTCGTTGATGATGGCGAGCGGATCCTCGCTGCGGGGATTATCGGAGGTGAGCACCACAAAATCGCTGCCTCGGCCTGCCGCCTCTCCCATGAGAGGACGTTTGGCACGATCGCGGTCGCCGCCGCAGCCAAAAACCGTAATTACCCGCCCCTTGTTGCCCGCCTGATGCACAAAGTTGCGCGCGAGTGAGGTGAGATTTCGCAGCGCATCGTCAGTGTGAGCATAATCCACAACCACGCTGAACGGCTGACTGCAGTCGACGCGTTGAAAACGGCCGGGAACGCAAGTCAGATTTTCGATGCCGACAGCGATCGATTCCGCCGGGCACTTGCGGGCGAAAGCCGCCGCCGCAGCAGCCAGAATGTTGTATACGTTCACCTTGCCAATGAGTGGGGAAAAGACTGGAATCGTCGCCTCTGGCGTCACCACGTCCAAGCGCGTGCCGCGCTGGCCGACGTCAATCTTCTCTGCGCGAAAGTCGCCTGCGTTGAATCCGTAAGTCAACAACTCCGACCCATTCTTCTGACTGACCTTAACCAGGCTCCGGCCATATTCGTCATCTGTGTTTAGCACAGCCACTCGGGGTGCATCGGTGCCGCAGCCTTCGAACAGAATTCGTTTGGAAGCAAAGTATTCGTCCATCGTGTGGTGATAATCGAGGTGATCACGAGTGAGATTGGTAAACACCGCAACATCGAACGGAATTCCGTAGACGCGCTGCTGAGCAAGTGCGTGCGAAGAGACTTCCATGACTGCTTCGGTAGCGCCATCTCCCAGAGCCTGATTGAGCATGCGATTCACTTCCAGCGACTCAGGAGTGGTATGCGGTGCAGGAAGAACTTTGCCCGCCACATGGTATTCAATGGTGCCCATCAGCGCGGATTTGCGATGGGCTGCCGAAAGAATGGATTCCAACAGAAACGCGGTCGTACTTTTTCCATTGGTTCCTGTAATTCCGATGACCGCTAGACGCTCAGCCGGACGTTTGTAGAAGTTTGCGCTCAAACGTGCAAGTGCGCGGCGTCCTTGAGGGACTTGCGCCCATGCGACTCCGGCGCGGGGTTTCTCGGAGGACGAGTCCGTAACAATCGCCACCGCTCCCGCTGCGATCGCGTTATCGATGAATTTGTTTCCGTCGCGGGATTCGCCGTGCATTGCCACGAAAACATCGCCAGGCCGAATCTTGCGAGAGTCGTATTCGACACCACTCACGCCCGGATTCCCGCTTTGCGACAGGACCTCCGCCCCATAGAGAAGCTGTTGGAAGGTCATTGCTATGATTTTATTGGAAGCAGCGCCTAGCGCCCAAACCTTACGGTAACTTTCGAGCCGCTGGGCACGCGCATTCCAGCCGCAGGTGATTGATCTTGAGCCACCCCGTTGCCTACCGCGTCCAGGTCCAGGCCGCTTTCTTCGGCTAGCTCCACGGCAGCCCGCACGCTCTTGCCGGCAAAAGACGGAACCGCTATACCGCCCTGCTCGATATCAAGCACGACTGTGCCGGTGGATGGAGCGGGTTCTGCAGCGTCCGGTTGGAAAGCGGCATCCTTTGTTTCCGGCGCAGATAACGGTTCATGTTGCAGTAGTGCCGCAGGAACAATAGGAGTCGCACTTCTTGCAGGCGGAGCAGGAGTGTTCACCGCTGCCACGCTACTGGAGACGGAAGCGTCGGACACATCCACAGGGTCCCCGAGATGATCGGCAGATTCTTCGGCGATCTCCTCTTCTTTTACCTGGCGTGAGGCCAAGAGCAATTGCCGGCTGGGCGGCAATTCTACGTCATGTGGTGCGTGCAAGTATTCCAGGACTTGCTGCGCGACCTGTTGGAACACGGGCGCACCCACGTCCCCTCCATGATGTTTCCCCTCCGGTGAATCAATGATGACGGCCACCACGATCGAGGGGTTGTTGACCGGCGCAAATCCTGCGAAAGAGGCAATGTATTTCGTTCGTGAGTAAGTATGGGTAGCGGGATCGATTTTCTGCGCGGTCCCCGTCTTACCCGCCGAACTATATCCTTCCAAAATAGCTTTCTTTCCCGTGCCTTGCAGGACGACGTGCTGCATCATCTGCCGCATCAGTGCAGCCGTCGTGGTCGAGATCGCTCTGCGTTCCTGTGTGGGGTGAAACGCAATCATTTGCGGGGTGTTTTGCGGTTCGGTGGTCGCGGCGACTATGTGTGCTCCCACCATAACGCCATCATTGGCAATGCTCGAAACCATGGCAGCGAGTTGCAACGGGGATACGCCAATCTCTTGCCCCATGGCGATAGCACCAATCGAAACCTTGGACCAGCGGTTCAGTGGCTTTGCCAGGCCCCGGGTCTCGCCCGGAAGCTCCACGCCGGTCTGCTGGCCGAAGCCGAATGCGCGAATGTATTTGTACATGCGCTCATCGCCGACCCGCAGCGCGATTTTGATCGTCCCAACGTCGCTGGAATGAGCAAGAACGTCGGAAACCGAAAGCACGCCGAATGAATGCCAGTCGTGAATGCGCCGCCCGAAAACCACGATTGATCCCATTTGGCAATCAAACTTCTCCTCGGGCCGGGTCAGGTTCTCGTCCAGCGCGGCAGATATCGTGACCAGTTTGAAGGTCGATCCAGGTTCGTAGACGTCGCTGACAGCGTGGTTTTTAAGCTTCTCCGGCGTGATCTCCCGTGTGCGGTTAGGATCGAACGTCGGACGGTTGGCCAGCGCCAGAATCTCGCCGGTATGCGGATTCTCGACCACGATGGTCCCGCTGATGGCATGAGTGCTCTCCACTGCGGAGGCCAGCTCTCGTTCCGCTATGTATTGAATCTGCTGATCAATGGTGAGCACCACGCTCTTACCGGGTTCCGGCTGTTTTTCCACGCTGCCAAACCATTTGCGGCGGGCATCGACCGAGATCAGCATTTCCCCGGGCTGGCCGCGCAGCTTGTCGTCGTACTCACGCTCAATCCCGCTCAGACCTTCGTCATCCGTTCCCACGTAACCGATGACCTGTGCCGCCAATTCGCCTTTCGGATAGAAACGCTTGGATTCTTTTTGAAAGTAGATTCCGCGCAAATTGAGCGCGCGGATGCGCGCAGCGGTCTCAGCATCAGCTTTCCGCGCAACCCAGCAGAACGTCCTTGCTGCCTTGCAGCGGGCGAGAAGTTCTCGCGGATCGGATTTCGTGATGCGCGAAACCAGCGAAATGGTCTGGGCGAGATTCGGAATTTCAGTGGGAACTGCAAATGCCGAATCAACCGCGATCGACATGGCCAGTTCGCGGCCAGCCCGGTCGTAAATAATTCCTCGCCGCGCCGAAACTTCCACTGTGCGCTGCTGCTGGTGTTGGGCCCGTTGCTCAAAGCTGCCGTATCGAAAAATTTGCAGATAGACCAGCCGCAGGCAGATGGCACTACACCACAAAATCAGCAAAGCACCGAGAACATACAGGCGAGTATCGCTCAGATTTCGCGATGAATTGGAAGCCACGTTAGGCCCTTACACAAACATGGCGGCCTGCCCTGCAAGCCGCCCGAGAAGTCTCTGCGTGTTTACCCAGCCTTCTATGGAACCGAAATCATAGAGACTGCAGCGGCGCGGGCAACGATCGGAGCGCCCGCATCGGAAGACGCAGAATCCATGCGCACGACCTGTCCCGCCTGGGGCGGCTGCATTCCAAAATCACGTGCCAATCTGTCGATCCGATCCGGAGAACGCAAAGATGCCTCTTCCAGTCGCAGAGCACGATTTTCTTCCAGCATTCCGTCCCTTTGCAGCTTCAGTGATTCAACCTTGTATCCGTACTCGACCGCCTTGAAGTGCTGCCAGGTGTAGATCATCACCAGCACGAACAGGAAACCCAGGGCGATGCCAAACTGCCGCATTTCGCGGCCGCGTTTGGGATCCTCGACTTTTACCAGGCGTGAGTTGTCGATAGGTTTCGCAAAGTAAATTTCCGGCGTCCCATTCCAGCACGGCTGCCGGCGACCTTGATATGCAGTATGGATGACCGCGGAGGCGGCAGCCATTACGCGGCCCCGGCAAGACTGGTTTCGAACTGCGCGAGTTCGAACTGAGAGATGGCGTAGAAGTGCGCCAGCCTCTCTTGCCGTGAAAGTTCCTCCGAGCAGCGTCTCTCGGCTGACTCTACCGTGTGCATCAAGTCTTCGATCATTCTTCCTGTGAACATCGTGGCCTCTTTTCTACCCCCAACAGAACCTTTGCAGCGCCGGTGTCCCGCCGCCTGGCCGCCAAAACGGCAGCCTTGCCAAACCTCTCCGGAGCGGCATCGAGAGAAGGTGGAATTTCCTTTTGCCCTTAGTGAGAGAGGCGATGCCGCCCCGGAAACTTGTAGCGCCGGCGTCTCCGCCGGCTTCCGCCGCCAAAATGGCAGCGCTGCTAAACTCTTTCCGCGGCGCGCAATTTTGCGCTGCGTGCTCGCGGATTGCGATCAATCTCTTCTTCACTGGGCGTTACCGGCTTCTTTGTAAGTAGCCGATACTGACCTCGCTTCGCACCTTCGCGGAAAGCATCTTTTACCATTCTGTCCTCCAGCGAATGAAAGCTGATGATCACGATTCGCCCGCCCGGCTTCACCAGCTGCGGGGCTGTTTCGAGCAGCGCCCGCAGCTCGTCTAACTCGCGGTTTACGAAGATCCGGAGAGCCTGAAAGGTCCGTGTCGCAGGATGAATGCGCTCATGTTTCATTGGCCGGGCCGCGGCTGATATGACATCCGCAAGGTGTGCGGTACTTCGTATCGGCCGCGACCGGACAATGGCTCTGGCGATTCTCCGCGACCTCCTTTCCTCACCGAATTCGTAAATCACATCGGCAAGCTTGCGCTCGTCGAAGTGGTTTACCACTTGTTCGGCGGTCAGCTCGGCTTGCGGGTTCATACGCATGTCGAGCGGTCCTTCCGCCTGAAAACTGAAGCCGCGCGCTGGATCGCTAAACTGCAGGCTGCTGACCCCTAGATCCGCCAGGATCCCATCCACCGTCATTCGTCCCACATCCTTCGCAAGATCAGCGAATGATCCATGAATCAAAGTAATGCTCGGCCAATCCCCTACCCACTTGTCATTCCGAGCGAGCACGTCGTCCCGCTTACGGGACGACAGCGCAGTCGAGGAACCTGCTTTCAGCCTTTCCCGCGCGATTTCCAGCGCTGCAGGATCCTTATCGACCCCAATCAAATGACCCGGTGCGCCGAGGCGTTTTGCGATTTCGTAGCTGTGCCCGCCAAGGCCCACCGTGGCGTCGATATGTGTCCCGCCGCGCCGGACGGCTAAAAAGTCGATCGCTTCTTTTAAAAGAACCGGAACATGGCCAACTTCGCCTTTCTTGCCATGCCCACCCCACTCGGGGGTGTCTTCCAAACCCTCGCCCATATTTCGGGGCCCCCAGCGAACCCCGCCTTTCGGTTCGCTGGAGCTGCCTAGATGCCCAGCTCGTCGAGCGTCTTCTCATCCTCAGACGTGAATGGTTGCTGCTCGATCTCCTTGCGATACAGTTCGAGGTTGCGAACTTCCAGATACTTCAGCTGCCCCGTTACGGCCACCTCGCCTTTGATCTGCGCGGCATCCCGCAGCAATTGCGGCATCAACAACCGCCCCTGGCCATCCATTTCCACTTGCTGACCCCAGTAGTTCACGCGATCCAGAAACTTCTTCTTCGTCGGATTGAAAGTGGAAAGCCCGGCTAACTTCTGTTCGATCTGCTCCCATTCTTCGAAGGGATAAACTTGTGCACTCTTGCCATCGAGGCTGGTTATGTAAAATTGCTGACCGTACTTCTCGTCGATTACCCGCTTGAATTCCGCAGGGACTTTGAGTCTGCCCTTTTCGTCCACGCGGGTTGGGTGATTGCCGCGAAACATGCATTCTGCCCTTTAATGGGGCGCTGTACCTTTTGGCAGCAACAACTGCCACCACAACGAGGGAGGCAAAAGCGGTGAAAGGGTCGTTCATCTCCGGTTCATTCGGGCTGTTCTTGGGGGAGTCAGCCACAAATTCCACTGGCGCCTCTCGGTTTAACAGATCCGCCCACCGCCACAACCGTCTAGACCACTTTCTACCACTTTTCACCACATCCTACGCCTAAACTGTTTGTTGTCAATAGGAAAGTTTTAGGTCACTACGGACTGCACCGCAGACCTTGGGGAAGCGCAAGAAATTGTGGATAACTGATCAGATGACCGCTAGAGCTAGTGTTTGGAAGCGAGGTTCAGCCGCGCGAAATCAAGCACGCACACTTTGGACGGGCATCCACGCCCCTGACGCCACGTGACCTTCCATGGTCCCCCACCTTGAGGAATTCCTGAAAATTGTGCTCTCATGGAAGCGTTCATTCCGCGAAATCCTAAAAATGTCAGACATGAAGAGGGATCGTATGAGGAAGTCTCTGATCGCGTTGTCGGTGTTGATATCTGCTGCCTCCATCTGGGCACAAGACACGACCACACCCGTCGAACCAATGGATCAAACGCCGGTGTTTCGCGTAAAGGTGGTCTCGCGCACCACAAAGGCAGTGAACTACCGGCATCGCGGCGGTTCGACAACCGTTGATCTAAAGGGCACCAGTCTCATGCCCGATGCAACCGGTCGCGCCAAAGTGGACGGCAAAGAAGGACGCCTCGCGATCAGCGCCGAAATTCAGCGTCTTGGTCCCGCCAGCAAATTCGGCCCCCAGTATCTCACTTACGTGTTGTGGGCGATCACGCCCGAGGGCCGCTCGGTGAATCTTGGCGAAATGGTTCCGAACAAAGACGGCAGTAGTAAGATCGACGTGACCACTGATCTGCAAGCGTTCGGCCTTGTCATCACGGCGGAACCGTATTTCTCTGTCATCCATCCCAGCGATTTGGTAGCCGTTGAGAATATCGTGCGCTGGGAGACCAAGGGATTCGAAACGCCGATTGACGCCAAGTTTGACATGCTGGAGGGCGCGGAATTCACCATCGATGTTCCTGCCGATCAGCTTCCTTCCACCAAAGCCGCTCCCAACACTCCGCTTGACCTGCTCGAAGCGCGCAACGCAGTGGCCATTGCAAAAGCTGCCGGCGCGCAGCAGTATGCCGCTGACTCCCTGAGCAAAGCTGAAGATTTTCTTGCTCGGGCCGAGGATTATCTGCAGCGTAAGCAAGGCAGAACTCCGATTGGAACCGCAGCTCGCGGCGCCACCCAGATGGCCGAGGATGCGCGTGTCTTGACCCTGAAAAAGAAAGAAGAAGAACGGATCGCCGCGGAAAAACGTGCCATGCAGGAAGCACAGGAAAAAGCCGAAGCGGACGCCAAAGCCGCCTCCGAAGCCGAAGCGAAAGCCAAGGCCCAGGCGGAAGAGGATGCACGCCGTCGCGCTCAGGCCGAGGCTGATCGCGAAGCTGCCGAGAAGGCTCAGGCCGAAGCTCAGCAACAGCAGGCGGCTGCTGTGGCCGAGCAGCAGAAAGCTCAAGCCGAAGCCGAGCAGGCGCGTCTCGCCGCTGAACAAGCTGAAAAGGACAAGCAGGAAGCAATTCGCCAAAAAGAAGAAATGCGCGCTCGTCTTCTTAAGCAGCTGAATCAGGTGCTCGAAACCAAGGATACGGACCGTGGCTTGGTGGTGAGCATGCCGGATGTCCTCTTTGATCCTGGCCAGTACACGCTGAAACCGGCCGCCCGCGAGCGTCTCGCCCGCATCTCAGGCATCGTCCTCGCGTATCCGGAATTGAAGCTCCATATCGAGGGATATACCGACAGCACCGGCAGCGACGAATTTAACCAGCGCCTTTCCGAAAAGCGTGCTGCAACCGTTCGTGACTACCTGGTCGATTCCGGGATCTCGATCAACAATGTGTTTGCAAAAGGCATGGGAAAGGCAAATCCAATCGCAGACAACACAACCTCCGCCGGCCGCAAGCTGAATCGCCGCGTCGAAATGATCGTGTCGGGTGATGTGATCGGAGATGTGATGGCGCCGCAAACCGGTGCAAACTCAGCTTCACCGGCCTCGACGCCTGGCGCCCAGCCGCCCGCTGCTCCTCGGCAGTAGCCAGTTGGGCACTCCGAAGCCCGAAATTGTCATCCTGAACGAAGCAGTCTGACTCGCTTGCGAGTCAGGCAGCGGAGTCGAAGGATCTCTGCATTTCCTCAACAACTGCAGTGCAGGGTCCCAGCTGTGAACCTACGCGCACTTTAGTGATATCCTTCCCGCATTATCCTCCGTCATTATTTCTGTCTACTTTGCGTCGGAGGTGATCTATGGCGTTAAATCGCGCGCGTGTATTTCTGGGCGGTATTGTCGGCGGCATAGTCTGGTTTTTCTGGAGTTTCGTCTCTGGCCTTGTCATCATCGGCAACGCTCGCTACCTTGCCGCACAAAATGCCGGACTTTTCCTGAAGCAGCCGCGGTATCCCTTTTTTGTGGGTCAGTGGTTCATCATTTTGATTGTGATAAGCATCATTCTGGCCCATCTGTACGCATGGTCCCGCCAGACTCTGGGGCCCGGTCCCGGTACTGCGTTGAAAATCGGATTCCTGGTGGGATTTGCTGCTAGCTTCCCCGGCAACTTCGCCCAGGCAGTTTGGTCTCCTGTGGATCGGATGTTCCCTCTCGGCTGGATGCTCGACATCTGGGTAGGGTGCATCCTCGCAACTCTGGTCGCCGGCTGGCTCTACAAGGAATGATGGTCGTTTAGGAGGCGTGAGCGTAGCGGGAGGCTCCTCCCGAAATCCTGAGCGGAGCGAAGGATCCGGTGTCAGAAAACAGATGGCAGCCGGACCTGTAAGTTGAGGCGATTACGCGGCGTCTGAGCCGCGTGCCGAAATCCTGAGCGAGCGTAGCGAGTCGAAGGACCCCGACAAGTGAAAGATGGCAGCTGGACCTGTAAGCCGAATTCTGTCCGTCTTGCGACGTGACGGCCATTCCTCTGGGCCGCACATTACTGTGCGGCTCAAGCGACCTACCCGGAGGTTTGACGCGCCGAGCCAGCACGTGTCCCGCCGGGTCCGTAAGAACAGGCGGGGACTTCCTCCCTATTTGGTCTTGCTCCGTGTGGGGTTTGCCATGCCCGCCGCATTGCTGCGGCAGCGGTGCGCTCTTACCGCACCTTTTCACCCTTACCCCGCCGTTCTCGTCGGGCCTCGTCCGGTTGCTCATTTCAGACAACGATCCGAAATGTCGTCATTCCGAAGCCCCGCGTTTTTCACCAGCGGGGCGAGGAATCTCGCGCGGACCCCTCGAAACCCGGCCACTACCCTGCGCGTCGAAGCCTCACAAGAACGGCGGAGCGGTATGTTTTCTGTGGCACTTTCCGTCGAATGGGCTTGAACCCATCCTCCCGGACGTTATCCGGCACACTGCTCTATGGAGTTCGGACTTTCCTCCCCGCCGATTCCGCAAGTCCTCAAAAGCCTCAATCAGGGCCTGCCGAATCGGCGGGGCGGCCGTCCGGTCCAGCTGCCAACACATTCATTATAGTCGATGCCTCAATCAGCTCACGGTGATCGCGGAGTGCGCTTCAATAGCGGAACAGATCGGTGGGCACCATAAAGATAAACCGCTCCGGTGCAATAAGAGGCCTATTATTCCTAAACAGCAAAGAGTCAGGAACGGAACAGCCATGGTAGCGACTCCGCAAATTTGTGAACCACTCACAAAACTGATCGCATTCTGGCTGAAGACCTTCTGGACTTCACTCGCAGGACGGGAAAACTAGCATGATTCGAAAACTTGCGCTGCAAATATTGGCCCCCGTGTTACTCGCTTTCATCACCGTGAATGCTTATCTCGCGGTCAAACATTTAAGGCAGGTTCACACGATCGCGGCCCTGACGTTGCAAAGCTCGATGTTCCAGGCCGATATCTCGCATGTTCTGGCCGACCTCAGCGACATGGAAACCGGTCAACGCGGCTACCTGCTTACCGAAGATTCTTCTTACCTGCAGCCCTTCACCGCTGCGAAAGACAGGATTGCCGCGGATTTTGCGACGTTGCGTGCGACATTAGCGAGCCGCAGCGAGAACCAACGATCTCTGGAGTCGCAGCTCGAGTCTCTAGCTAACTCCAAACAGGCCGAGATGGAGCACACCATTGATTTGCGGCAGAAGGGTTATCGCCACCGTGCCTTCAAACTTGTCGCCTCGAATGAAGGCGAGCAGTACATGGACCAGGCCCGCCAGCTTCTGGCCTCCTTGTCTGCGGCCGAGAGCAATTATTTTCTGAAATTTTATGGAGAGCGGGATGCGGCGCTGAAAGCAGCTTTGAAGCAAACTCTGGTCGTAAATTTATCTCTTCTCGCCTTCACCGGATTGCTACTCTTGCTCGCACGCTATCACGGAAGGATTCTCGAGAAGGAAACTGCGCGAAGTAGAGAAGAGCTGGCGCAGCGTGATTCACAGCTTCAAAAATTGACTTCTGCGTTGTCGAACCAGGACCGGTTTAAAGCATCGGCCATCGAGAACAATGCTCGCCTCCTGCTGCAGAACTATGGCGGATTTCTGCCGCGACAAGGGCACGCATACGCCGAGCAGATCAAGGAAGCATCCCTGCAGATGGAGCGTCTGCGTCAGGACTTGCTGAGCGGCTCTGGCAATGGCGATCATACGGAGTCAGAGTATCAATCGGTAGCCTGAATGCTCGCGCCTGGCACCCGCTCCTGGCTACTCGCTACTTGTTATCCGATTCGCCCTTTGCCAGCTTGACCTTGGCAGATTCGAGCTGTTTCTGAACTTTGGCCAGCGCTTCGTTGTCGACTTCCGGAGCAACCGTCTTGTTCCACTGCTCAATCGCAAGTTCCCAATGGGCTGCCGCTAATTTCAGCCTGCCGGTTTTCTGGTACAGATCGCCCAGATGCTCCTGCACAGTAGGATCAGCTCCCATGTGCTGGGAAGCCTTGGTGAGATTGTCTTCGGCCTGGTCATATTTGCCGAGCTTGAAATATGCCCATCCTAATGAATCCAGATATGCGCCGTTGGCCGGCTCGAGGTCTACCGCCTTCTTGATCATGATCAGCGCTTCATCGAGCTTTTGGCCGCGGTCGGCGAGCATATAGCCAAGATAGTTGAGCACGGCGGCGTTGTCTGGATCATTCGCCAGGATCTTGCGGAAAACTTGCTCAGCCTGATCGTACTTTTTCTGGCGTTCGTAGGTTGAGCCACGCAGAAATTCTACGTACTCCTTATCTTCGTCCTTGACCGAAAGCTGGCTGGCCTTATCGAGAGCCTCCTCAGATTCCGGCCAGCGCTTGAGGCGGCTGTACATCTGCGCCAACGTGATGTAGACCTCGCGGTCCTCGGGCTTCCCTGCGAGCAGCGACTTGACTTGCTGTATGCCTTCATCGGGCTTGCCCATGTCCGCAAGCTGCGAAGCATAGACCATCTTCAGATCGCGGTCGTTGGGCAACTTTTGCACCGCTTCCTTGGCAACATCGGTGGCTGCCTGCCAGTCTTTGTTTTCGCGGTTTGTATCAATGATCTGCTGGTATCCGCGTTCGGCGTTGTCATCCCCGAGGCTCAACATCTTGCGGAAGGTTTCTATTGCGAGCTGGCTGTTATTGTTTTCGCGATAGATCGTTCCCAACCGCTCAAGAAACAGCGCGCGATTGTTGGTTTCGTCCTTTGTGTATTTTCCGTCAGGCTTTTCAGTCTTCTTGAGCAGCTCCTGCAGGGTCTGCGCCGCATCGTCATACCGTCCCTGGGCCTGATAGATGACAGCCATGTTGTAGGGTACTTCCATCGAGTCGGGAACTACCGCCTGCGCTGCTTTTAGATTATCGAGGGCGAGGTCGAATTTCCCCTGCTTGCGATAAATTTCCGCCATCCGCAAATGAGTTTGCGGGTCTTCCGGATTGGCATCGGCAATGATCTTGTACTGCTCAAGGGCCGCATCCGTTTGCCCGTCGTTCATCAGGTTCTGCGCCAGGCCCCGAATGGCGTCAAGATTGTCGCGATCCAGCGCAATCGCTTTGCGATACGCATCGATTGCCTTCTTGTAGTCTTTCTGCTGCTCATAGGTGTAACCGAGCACGGAGTAAAGCTTGGCAGAGCGCGAGGAATCAGGAACCTTGCTCAGGACTTCCGCAGCCCGCGCCGAGTCTCCCTCCGACGTATACAGAAACGCCAACGCCGTAACCGCTTCCTCCGACTCGGGCTCCAACTTCAGCGCGGTTTTGAATTCACTCTCCGCTTTCTGCAAGTCGTTATTGCGGCCGTAAAGACGTCCCAACAGGATGTAATCGTCGACACTATCGGGCTCGAGCTTGATGATTTCTTCATACTGCTCGATCGCCAGCTTAAGCACACTGTCCGATCCGCTCGTCCCGGGTGTATCGCCCAGGGAACGCAAATAGATCCTCCCAAGGAGCTTGTGGGCCTCAAGGTTGTTTGGATCCCGCTTAAGGATCTCCTGGGCCTCCAGAACCGCATCGCGAATCCGTCCAGTCTTGGCGTAGAGTTCCGCTAACCCGCCGGTCAGATACTCCGAGGTTGGGTCGGCTTCGATGGCGAGCCGATACTCGTCGATAGCTTTGCTGGCCAGGTCGCTCCGACCGTACATTGCGACTTGCTCCTCATACATGTGAGCCAGCGCGTAGTGGTAGTAAGCGGATGCGCGATCCACTTTGCGGGCGGGAGTCGTAGCTTCGATTTTTTTGACCGATTCGCCACTCGATTGGGAAGCCGCCGATGCCGGCGACTGCTGTGCGCTCGCGCTTACCCCACAAAGGAGCGCAAAGACAAAAAGAGGAAAATGTCTGCTTGTCATCAAGACCCTTCGGAATCCCAAAGCCATAGGCGATTGGATGCTGAACCGCCGCGGGCGGGTGCTCCAGCTATTGTAAACCTTCGTCATCCAGGATTGGCGAAAAGCGGGTCTTCTTTCGCAACAGAAAAATGACCATAAGTACAGCGACTGTTAGCCGTTGCAGTTTTTACAGTAGGTGCTCGTGGTCGTTCCTTCAGTGCCGGAAATGCCGTATTCCGGTGAAGATCATAGCCAGTCCTAACCGGTCAGCCGCCGCAATCACTTCCTGATCCCGTACCGACCCGCCGGGCTGAATGATCGCGGTGGCTCCTACCTTCGCGATTTCTTCCACGCCATCAGGAAACGGGAAAAAAGCATCGGATGCGGCAACGGTGCCCTTCAGAGGCAGCACGGCTTTCATTGCGCCAATCTTGCACGAATCTACACGGCTCATTTGGCCCGCTCCCACACCCACAGTTTGCCCGTCGCGGGCATATACGATGGCGTTCGACTTGACGTGCTTACAAACCTTCCACGCGAACAGCAGAGCGTTCCTCTCTGCCGGACTGGGTTGGCGCTTACTCACGACCTTCAAGTCAGCTTCGCTGAGAGGACGGGCATCAACGTCCTGTACCAGCATTCCCCCCGAAATGTTTTTCAGCACCCATTCTTGTGGGGCCTTCTGAATTTCAACCAGGCGTAGATTTTTTTTGCTCGCAAACTTGGTCTTCGCCGCGTCGTCAAACCCCGGCGCAGCAATCACCTCAAGAAAGAGTTTTGCCATTTCCTCTGCCGTGTCCTGATCGATGCTGCGATTCACTCCGATCACTCCGCCGAAAGCTGATACGGGATCGCATTCCAAGGCTCTTTTGTAGGCATCTGCCAAAGTCTTACCCGTTGCCGCTCCACACGGGTTCGTATGCTTGATAATCCCGCAGAAGGGTTCATCGAATTCCTGGGCCAGGTCCCAGCCTGCCTGCAAGTCGACGATATTGTTGTAAGAGAGCTCCTTGCCCTGAATCTGTTTTCCATTCGCTACTCCTTTGCCTGACCCATCGGAGTACATGGCAGCCTTTTGGTGAGGATTTTCACCATAGCGCAGGTCCGTCACCTTATTGAACATCAGGCGCAGCACTTGAGGAAAGCCGCATGTGGCAGCCTGTTTTAGCCCATCAGCGGAAATTTGCTCCAGGGTGGAAGCAATCGCGGAATCGTACGCCGCCGTGGTCGCAAACGCCTTTTGCGCCAGTTGCCATCTGGTCTTGCTGGACAATTCGCCGCCGCAACTCTCGAGTTCGGTTGCGATGCCGTCGTAATCGGCAGGTGAGGTCACCACCGCGACATCGTGAAAGTTCTTAGCAGCGGATCGGATCATCGACGGTCCGCCGATGTCGATGTTCTCGATCAACTCGTCAAGTTGGACCCCCGGCTTCGCCGCTGTCTTTTCAAACGCGTACAGATTGACAACAACCATGTCAATGGGCTCGATTCCGTGTTCGGCCACTGCGGCACGATGCGCAGCATTTTCGCGCCGATGCAGGATCCCTCCATGCACTTTCGGATGCAGGGTTTTCACGCGCCCGTCGAGCATCTCCGGGAAGCCGGTCAATTCTGAGATATCTTTCACGCGAATGCCCGAGTCCCGCAGGAGTTTGGCGGTTCCGCCAGTTGAGACAAGTTCGATACCCAGCGCGGCCAGCCTTCCCGCAAACTCCACCAGGCCAGTCTTATCAGTGACGCTGAGAATAGCTCGCTGGATGTTCGACATTCCGGGCTCCGCGGTAGAATTTGCGCTTGACACAACGGGAAATTCTAACAGCCCTGATTGCGAACGATCACTCAGCCGAGGTTATGGCTTAAGTAGAAGAGCCCGAGGGGCGATCACGACTAGACTTTTGGTTTGACTTTCAACCGGACCTGGCCATCCTGGGTGTCGACGCTATATTCCACTGCACCGCAACCGTATTGCTTGCGGATTTGATCTGTCTTCTTTTGTACGAACGCCTGGAAGCTCTCGAAGTTTCCCGATTGCGCCTCTCCCGTCTTCGATTTGGCACTCGCCAGAGCGCGATAGAGCTCCTGCACCTTATCGCTCTCCGCACCAGGATTCGAGCATTGCACGGTGAGTGGCCCGGCTCCAGCATTGGCTGCCGCCGCCGCTGCTGCTGTTCCGTGCGACAGCCCATACGCCGGATGGTGCTGCGGCGCATGTTCCTCCGGTCGCACCCCTTGCACCGAAAGCAGAGCGTCTTGCGGACGCCGATAACCCTCTTCGCGGATCCGGCCCTTCTTGCGCCACAAGTCGGAGTAAATCGCATACCGCTGGGCTATTTCGTTGTACCGGAATCGTTGGGAGAAGTTCATACGGCCGCCGTCGCTGAACTTTCTGAGCAGGGAAAGCACTTTCCATTCAATGTCGGTCGGTGGCTTCTTTGTGGGGTTGCTGAAGTAGACTTCGTACTCGATCTTGAGCCGGCGCAGTTGCGACTCAAGCAGATTCAGTTCCTCATCAACTGTCACCCGAGTTCTCCCGATGAAAGTCTACGGGGCATAAGTCAAGGTGGCGAGGTTTCCATCGGTCACCATGGGGATGGAACCAAAGTCACTGGCAGTAAGCACCCAGCAATCAGCAGTCCGCAATCAGGTACCTCGAAGGATGGCGGCATCTCAGCTGAATAACACTGTGGGAACCTCGTCTGCCTGTACGCGTGAGAAATGCGCCAAAAATCGCGCCCAGGGATGCTGCAACGAAGGTCACAGCGGTCTGAATGCTGAGTGCTATCTTGCGGAATTCGCCGCCATTTTCTTGACCATGGCGAGGACCAGTTTGCGATCGCTGTCGTTGAGACTAACGGCGTAGCGGCGAATCTGGCTCAGGAACCGTACTTCGTCATCGGAGAGTTGCGGTAATCCCTTGGCGCCGTTGCTGTGACCGGACTCTGCGAAGAACTGGGACAACGGAAGTTCCATAGCGCCCGCAATCTTCGAGAGCGTATCGAGCGATGGAATCGTATGTCCGTTCTCCACTCGTGAAAGATAGCAGCGCAGTAAACCGGTACGCTTTTCGATGTCGCCCTGCGACATCCCCTTTTGCAGGCGGTAATTTCTAATGGTCTCGCCGATGTTCATCTGGAAGCGCCCAACTGGCCTCTGGGAATGCTGAATAGTAACCAGAGTAGTACGGTCTGGCAAGTGGAAATTCGTGCCATCGATAAGAACTACAGTGTCAGTGTGCTAGCACGAACGGGGGATGTTGCTTTCACAGATCCGCGCTCGCCTTACATCTTCAGAGTGTTGGCTAAAAAGTCGACCGTGCGTTTCCACGCATCAGCTGCATCTTCCGGACGATAACCAGTTTTATTGTTAGGATTTTCGAAAGCGTGACCGGCATCCGGATAGATGACGACTTCTACTCTCTTGCCCTTTTCTTTTAGCAGCGATTCAAACTTCTTTACGTCTTCCACCGGAATGCCACGATCCTGCGCACCGAAGATACCGAAGATAGACGCTTGAATTTTGTCGACCGCGCTCGGATCGGTGGCGAGATGGCCGTAATTAATTACATCTGCTTTCAAGGCCGGCTCCTGGAGCGCCACATCGAGCGAATAACCTCCGCCCATGCACCAGCCAATCGCTCCGAGCCGATCTCTCTTCACGTTTGACTGTGACTTCAGAAACTCGAACGCAGCATGCAAATCTCGCTTCGCCCGGTCCTCCGGTACTCCGCGCATTATTTCATGCGCCTCTTCCGGTGTGGTTGCAACCTTACCCCGGTAAAGATCGAGCGCAAGCGTCACATATCCCTGATCGGAAAGCTTCGCGGCCTGCTCTTTAACCCAATCGTTGAGGCCCCACCATTCGTGGATCACCAGAATTCCAGGGAATGGCCCTTTGCCGTCCGGCCTGTAGAGAATTCCCTGGACCGTCTCGTCTCCACTCTTATAGGAAACGTTTTGCGAACTGGCAGCAAACGCACAACTGGTCAGAAGAAGCGTGGCGATTAGAAAGACCGTTTTCATTAGATACTCCTCAGCGCTCCGGTGAACTAGCTTACAGTTTCACTTCCATGTACAACGTGCCCGGCATGGGATTCACACGATAAGGCGCAATCTCGTAGAAGCCCAAGCGCCGGTATAACACGACAGCATCCTTCATTACGGGTTCCACCGTGTCGAGCCGCATAAACTTGTAGCCGATCTTGCGCGCTTCCGCAATCACTGCGTTCGCCAGGACGCGGCCCAGGCCTTTACCGCGAAATCGTGGCCGAACATAAAGCCGTTTCATCTCGCAGATGTCATCCTCGAGTTTGTGCATCGCTACACAACCCGCGATTTCGTCCCCAAGCCTCGCGAGCAGGAGTCGGCCGTCGGGCGGAGAATAGTCCCCCGGCAAATTTGCCAGTTCCTGATCAAAGTTCTGGAAGCATAGGCTGAAGCCGAGGGACTTTGCGTATTCAAGAAAGAGCTCGCGCGCTTGCGCGACATCTTTCTGGGACTGCGCCTGAGCGATGGAAAAGTCCGGAGTCGCGGACAAACTCGAAGCCTCTGTCATTTCGCGTTGTCCCTGCATTGATTGCCCTAACCCATCAGCATCCCGCCGTTCACGCTCAGCACGTGGCCGGTAATATACCCGGCCTCTTCCGACGCAAGGAACGCCACCGCATTGGCAACGTCCTCGGGCGTGCCGAGTCGTCCCAGCGGAATGTTTTTCAAGGCTTCCTGTCGCAACTGATCCGGCAGCCTGGCCGTCATGGCAGTTTCGATGAACCCCGGCGCGACAGCGTTACAAGTTATGTTGCGCGAGCCTACCTCTCTTGCAATCGCCATCGTCAATCCGATCAAGCCCGCCTTCGCAGAAGCGTAATTTGCCTGCCCTGCCTGACCCGTCTGACCGAAGATCGAAGTGATGTTAATGATCCGTCCCCAGCGCTGCTTCAGCATCAAGCCGATCACTTGCTGAATACAGAGATAAGCTGAGGTCAGATCGGTGTTCAGCACCGCATCCCAATCGGAACGCTTCATTCGCATGACAAGCTGATCACGAGTGATGCCGGCGTTGTTGACCAGAATGTCGATCTTTCCTAACTCCGCCAGTGCGGCTTTAAATGTCGACTTGATTTGCTCTTCCTCGCCGACGTCAACAGCAAATATATGGGCCTTGCCGCCCTGTTTGGTAATCTGCTCCGCAACTTCATTCAGTTTTTCCTGGCTCCGGGCAGCCAGCACGACGGCTGCCCCATTTTCCGCCAACTTCAGAGCGCAGGCCCGACCAATGCCCTGGGATGCGCCGGTAACCAGCGCAATTCGGCCCGATAAACGCATGACTAGCTCCTCAATCTGAAAAACGGAAATTATAGCTGCACGTGCACGCCGGTGCCTTTTTCAGTTTGTTCGGCGATTTCACCGCGAAACAGGTAGCGTAACCATGGCGGCGCAATCAACGTGGTCACTGCCGTCATGAACACCACGATGGCGTAGGTGGCTTGCAGCACAATGCCCGATTGCAATCCCACCAAGGCGACAATCAGAGCCACTTCGCCACGCGGCAGCATGCCAACCCCAACCCGAAAGGCCGCTTGCCAGCCTTCGCTCAATAGCGGCAGCCCGCAGCCGATTATTTTGGAAACGATTGCCAGCAACGAGATCACGCCGGCCGCCAGTAAAACCTTTCCCGTAAAGAGCCGCAGGTCGAGGCGCGATCCTATGGTAAAGAAGAAAAAAGGCGAGAGAAATTCCGTGATTCCACCGACGCGGGGCACCAGATTCCAGTGTGGTGCGTAATCAGAAAACACAAGGCCCGCAAAGAATGCGCCGATGATGGCTGTCATCCCGATCTTTGCTGCCAGCCAGGACAGCAGAAGGCAGATACCAAGCGCAACCACAAGAGAGGCGTTCTGCATGGAAAGCTGCTCAACGCCAGGTTCAATTCGGCGGACGATTCTCGGGGCGATGAAGATCATGAATAAAGCAAACCCGCCGGCTTCCGCCGCCAGTACCGTCAAATGGGTCCACTTGGGCGCGCCCCCATGGGCGAAGCCGCCCACGACCGCCAACAGCACCATCCCGAGGATGTCGTCGAAAACCGCAGCTCCCAGGATGATTTTTGCGGTGCGGGTTGAGAGCACATGCAGATCGGCGAGTACGCGTGCCGTGATCCCTACGCTGGTCGCGACCATGGCAGCCCCGGCAAACACAGCTTCGCTCGAGGCGTCGCCGCGAAGCTTCATGTACCCGAAACCCAGCACAAATGGCACAAGCACGCCTGCAACCGCGACTTGCACGGCTTTACCGCCAACATCAATCAGATCACGCGGGCTGATTTCGAGGCCCGCCCTAAATAAAACGAAAATCGCCCCAATCTCGGCAATCGAAAAAATAATGTTGCTTGGCTCAATCAGCTTTAGCGCATACGGACCAAGCAGAATGCCGGCAAGAATTTCTCCCAGGACCGAAGGCAGACCTAGGCGCTCGAAGATCTCGCCCACCACTTTTGCGGAGACGAATACCGTGAAAAGCTCCAGAGGGAGCTGCTCGGAACCTTGGGTCATTGCTATCGACCAAGCATATGTGAACCCCAAACTGCACGCAGCAAAATTCGGGAGCGGTCCGTCATCGCTATCGATCAGGGTGTGAGTAAAGTGATTTCGTGCCGGGGTGTTTATGGATTAGAGGCTGGACGAGGTTTGAGCCTCATTCGGCTCAGGCGACACGTGGTAATCGGAATTGAAAACGTCCACTACGATCCGGCCCACAATGCGCGCTCTGGCGTCGGAATGCAGATGGATGGGCAAGGTGAACGAGTCGACATCGGCGTAGTCCTGAGAGAACTCGACTTGCTTGAGAAAAATCGATGGGGACTTTACCAACCTGCCTTCCGCCCGCACCATGCTGCCGGTGAATGCATCCAGGTAGATCCGTCCCTTGAATAAGCCGGCACGCTTGTGCCGGGGTTTCACGTGATAAACGTGCAACACGCGTCCTTCCAACTGGGTCGTTCCTTTGTAAGAAAACTTGTAATTTGCGGGGCTCAGCGCATTCAACGACGGGTCGTCCTTTTCTACATGGCTGGCTTCCGACTGCAGCAGGCGCAAGATCACGTTGCTCTTGACGAAGTTGTCGCCGGTAAAACGCACGGCCTTGAAGGCCAGCGAACGCGGGGCAGCATAATGGCGCTCCAGTTCGTACTCTCCATATTGTTTCGTGTCGGGCAGTTCGGCTCGAATCAATGAATCTACAGAGTAAGAAGATAGCTGCTCCATTTGCGCGCTGGTCCGGTTGCGATAAACCTGTAGCGCCAGTTCCGGGCCCATGCGTGGAAGCGTTGGCTTCGAGACCAGCGGTACAGAATCAGATACCCCGGTGGTCGAGCAGTCGAACTTGCAGGAGAGTAGGACCCCGGTTGGATGTTCGCTGCCCTCGGGACGGGACACGTCCGGCCCCCTGCCTTGGGCAGCTGCCAATGTGGAAAACCACACAACTGGAATGACTAAGGAGACGGAAAACCGATGCATGATCAATGATCTATTAACCTTATATAAGATTCCGCCAGTCGCTGGGAAGTTACTAAAAAGTGTTTGCCCGCGGAACGGTTGCAGTAAGATCTCAATTCCAGCTAAAACCTGAGGTCGGCAATGTCTGAATCTGACAACTCCACTCAACCAACGAACGGAAACTATAGCTCCGAGACGGCAGTCGAGGTTTATGCCGTTTATGGCGCAGAGCCCGAAATCCAGGCCTACGCCATGGCGAAATATTCGCGCTCCGCTCTGTCCATGAAGGAGTCGCTGAAAGAAATCAGTCAGCAGAAGGCCGAAAAGTTTCTTAATACCTTCTACTTTCAGTACGGCCACCGCTCGATTGCGGATTTGGCCCATATTGCGCTCGCCATCGAAAAGCTTTCTATTCTTGCCGCCATCGCGGTCGCCGACGAGCAGCGCTGGGACGGGCAGGAGCGCTCCACCAGATACCAGGATTTCAAAAAGAGCGGCCACTTCACGCCGGATTTTGGCGAAGATCGCGATGCTGCCGCGTTGTATGAGAAAACCGTAGCTGCTTTGTTCGCCGAGTATGAATCGCTTTCCGAGAAGATGACGCTTTATCTGGCAAGCGTCGTGGCCAAGCCTGCGGACATGAAGCAGGAAGCGTACGAACGAACGCTGCGGGCCCGCGCGTTTGATATCTCCCGCTACCTGCTGCCGTTGGCGACCAACACATCTTTGGGTGAGATCGTCAACGCCAGAACACTCGAGGGCCAGGTTTCCCATCTGCTCTCACACACACACAAAGAAGTCCGGCATCTGGGGGATTTGCTGAAACGAGCCGCAACATCTCCTGCTTACAACGCCAGCGAACCTGCTCTAAGAAAGATAGTCAACCAGATCCGCGCATTCTCGCCGGAACTCGGCGCAGATGTAGAACGCGAGTTGCTGCGCGACGTGCGAGTTGCTCCAACCCTGGTCAAATACGCCGATCCCAACCCGTACGAAATTGAAACCCGCCGCGAATTGCAGGATGCCGCGAAGCAACTCATGAAGGGCCAACGCGTCGATCCGGCGCCGCTGGTCGACTTGCTTGAAGAGGAAAACCTGGAAGTGGAACTGGCCACCACGCTCTTGTACGAGCGCTCGCACTACTCCTACCGCCAGATTCGCCAGGTAGTTTCTGACGCAGGGGAAGATACGCGCCGGGAAATCATCGATGTCGGCTTACGCCATCGCGGCAAGCACGACGAGATGCTGCGTCCATTCTGTGCCGGGCAGCAGTTCCGTTTCGACATTTTGATGGATATCGGTGGTTTTCGCGACATGCACCGTCACCGCCGCTGCATCCAGATCGGGCAAGGCTTTACCACAATGCAAGGTTACGACATCCCCGAAGAAGTGAAGGCGGCAGGCCTCTCGGACAAGTATCGGACAATCATGCAGCGCACCGCGGATGCGGTCGCGCGCCTGGCTCAGGCACGTTGCCCGGAGGCGGAGGAAAGTTCGCAATACGCCATTCCGCTGGCCTTCCGCAAACGCACACTTTTCAAGATGGATTTTGCCGAGGTGGTGTACATCTCGGAGTTAAGAACCACCCCCGCCGGTCACCAATCGTATCGGAACGCCGCATATGGCATGTATGAGGCTGTTGCGAGAAGGTATCCGGCGCTGGAGAAGTACTTCCGCGTTATCGATGTGCGCGAGCCAGTGGATCTTCTGAAGCGGTAGCTGAAGCTAGGTGTACATCACCTTTCGGTCGCCCTTCACGATTCTTCCGACCGTGTAGGCTTTTTCTCCGACCTTGTCTAAAATGCTCTGCGCTTTTTTGAATTTGGCTGCCGGAACCACCAGCAGCATGCCTAACCCCATGTTGAAAGTGCGCAACATCTCAGATGGAGGCACGTTGCCCAGCTTTTGCAGGTGTTCGAAAATTGGCAGAGCTGGCCAGGTCCCAACTTCAATAATCGCGGCCGTTCCCCGTGGCAGCACTCGCGGCAGATTTTCGGTGATTCCGCCGCCAGTGATGTGCGCCATGGCCGATACGCAATCACCGCTAACCAATTTCTTGATCACCGGCCAGTAGCTCTTGTGCGTCTGCATCAACTCGTTTCCGACCTTGCCCTTGAGCTCGTTGACGTAAGTCTCAGGAGTGTATCGGGCAACCTCAAAAAACAACTTGCGCGCCAATGAATAGCCGTTGGTGTGCAGACCAGTCGACGGCAGCCCGATAATCACATCACCAACTTGAACGCTCTTGCCGTTTATAACCCGCTCGCGCTCAACCACTCCGACGATGAATCCGGCGAGGTCGTATTCTCCGTCGCCGTAAAACCCCGGCATCTCCGCCGTCTCACCACCAATCAGGGCACATCCGTTGTGTTTGCACGCCTCGGCCAGACCCTCGATCACCTTCTCCACCACTTCGGGAATGATCTTTCCCGTTGCCAGATAATCCATAAAAAACAGCGGAGTCGCGCCCTGCACCGCGATGTCATTGACGCAATGGTTGACCAGGTCCGCGCCCACTGTGTGGTGGGTGTTCATTTCGAAGGCAATCTTCAACTTTGTCCCCACCCCATCCACGCTCGACACCAGCACCGGATCCAGGTACTTTTGCTTGTCGATCGCAAAGAGCCCCCCGAAGCCGCCGATTTCGCTCAGAACGCCTTTGTTGAAGGTTTTTTGCGCGAGGTACTTTATGCGCTTTTTCGTGCGATTGGCGCGGTCGATATCCACACCGGCATCCGCATAAGTTATAGTCGCGCCGTCAGCGGGGCTTTGTTCCACAGGTAGTTCCGTCGGGATTGCGGGGGTTGTTGCGCCTTACGGAGGAAGCTCAACCTCACGAGAGCGGCCCATTTTAGCATGAATTTGCTACTCTTTAGCCGCACATGCGCGCCGCTGTTATCTTCGGACTCGATTCATCCGAGAAAGACCTGAAGCCGTTTCGCGGGAATTCGAGTGCGGAGTGGTTGATCGGCCTTCCCGGGCGCTCTTGCGAAGCAGACGTCATCCTGATATTCGGCGGCGACGGAACCATCCATCGTCACCTCGCGCGCTTGGCCGAATTACAACTTCCGGTACTAGTCGTGCCCTGTGGCAGCGGAAACGACTTCGCCCATGCCCTGCGCCTCCCAAAAAAGAGAGAATCGCTTTCAGCATGGAAGAAGTTCGGGTCTGGCGGATGCAACGTCCGCAGCATCGACTTGGGAATTATCACTGCGCTCTCCACGTCGACTTCGCACTACTTCTGCTGTGTCGGTGGGGTTGGCCTCGACACCGAGGTCGCCCGCCGCGCCAATCAACTTCCCCGCTGGCTGCGCGGCCACGGCGGCTACGTTCTCAGCCTGCCGCCAGTTTTATTCCGGTTCGCTTCTCTTCCCATGCGGCTCAGCTTAGCGGATGCGGGAGACGGCGACAGAATGACGAACCACGAAGAAAGCCCTATTGTCTTGGCCGCCTTTGCCAACGCACCTGCGTACGGCGATGGAATGAAGATTGCCCCTCGCGCGCAGCTCGACGACGGCAAGCTCGACGTTTGCATCATTCATGACATCAGTCGGTTCAAGTTGTTCTTGCTGTTCCCGACGGTGTATTTCGGGCGGCACCTAGCTCTCGACCGGGTGGAATACCTGCAAACCACTCGTCTGAGGATAGAAACCAGCAAGCCGCTCGATGTCTACGCCGACGGCGAATACGTCTGCCAAACGCCGATCGAGGTCAGCATTGCCCGGAACGCGCTGAAGGTTGTCCATTCGTGACCCTGCGCAAGGCCCGAGATGCTCAATTCCCTGTAAAATCGAATGAGCCGGAGTCATTTCCATCTTTGTCTTTTCTCGCTCAACTTAATCCGCAGCAGCACGAAGCCGTCGAAAGCACCGAAGGGCCTCTGCTCATTCTGGCCGGAGCAGGCAGCGGCAAGACACGTGTGATTACCTACCGCATCGCGCACCTTATCGAGAGCCTCGGCGTAATGCCCGAATCCATCTTGGCAATGACTTTCACGAACAAGGCGGCGGCTGAAATGGGAGAGCGCGTTGACAAGCTGGTCGGCGGCCTCTCAGTCGCCAAGCCCCTCATTTCAACTTTCCATTCGTTCTGCGTACGAGTTTTGCGGCGAGATATCGAAGCTCTGCGGATTCCATCGACAACCGGGAAGCCAATCGGCCTCACCCGCCAATTTGTGATCTACGACGAAGCCGATCAGCAGCAACTGGTGAAATCGGTCATGCGGCGGCTCGGCATTGACGACAAGCAAGTCACACCCCGCTCGGTTCTGGCGCACATTTCGTGGGCGAAGAATCACATGCTTGATCCGCAGGAGGTCTATCTGCAATCGGGCGACCCCAAGACTGAGCGTGTTGCCCAAATTTACGCGGAATATAAGAAGGAACTCGCTAAAGCTAACGCCATGGACTTCGATGATCTGCTGCTCGAAGCCGTGCGCTTGCTGAAAGCCGTGCCCAGCGTTCGCGAGTACTACAACCGCCGCTTTCAGTACATCCTCGTTGACGAATATCAGGACACCAATCGGCCGCAATATGAACTGATGCGGTTGCTCGCCGGGACTCGCCACAACGTCTGTGCCGTAGGGGATGAGGACCAGTCGATTTATTCCTGGCGCGGCGCCGATATTCGCAACATTCTGGAGTTCGAGAACGACTTCCCTGAAGCCAAGATTATTCGCCTGGAACAGAATTACCGTTCAACCCAGAACATTCTACAGGCGGCATCGGCTGTGGTCTCGAACAATATACGGCGGAAAGGCAAAAACCTTTGGACGTCGCGCCAGGGTGGTACGCGAATTGGCTACTACGAGGCGCCGGACGGCGAAAACGAAGCCTTGTTCATCGCCGATCACATTGCGCGCTATATCCGAGAGGCTGTCGAGCGCGGGGAGAATCCGCATGCGGCCGTGCTTTACCGCATCAATTCTCAATCCCGCCTTTTCGAAGAGGCCATGCGCCGATACCAGCTCAAGTACAACGTAGTCGGCGGATTTTCGTTTTACGAGCGGGCCGAGATCAAGGACTTGATCTCGTATCTCAAAGTCATCCATAACGTCGACGACTCAATTGCACTTCTGCGCGTCATCAACACTCCCGTGCGCGGCATCGGCAAAACCACCACTGAAACTCTCGAGCGAATCGCGCTTGAAACCGGCCTGTCGCTGTGGGGAGCGATCGGCGAAGCCATTGAGCGCCAGCTTTTGCCTCCGCGGGCGCTGGCAGCCCTGAAGAGTTTTCGCGAAATTGTCGAAGATGCCCGCGCCATGTTGGCCGGAACCTATGTGGAACGATTAGAAGACACATCTGGGCCTGATCAGCCCACGTGGGGACAGCCGCCCTCGGCTGTCCGGCGGAGTGAGGCTCCGCAGATCTCCGATGAATCCGACGATCAGATCGAATTTGACCCCACTGGATTTGACTTTGGAACGGATGGTGAAAGTAGCGCCCCCGTCCCGCCGGCAAATGAGCAGTCTGAGAAATCGAGCCGGCATGATGCCGGCGCTACCGAGCCTTTTCGCTCTCCCGGCGATCCTGCCAGTACTGCCGAAGTCCTCAAGTTTCTCATCGACCGTACGGGATATATCAAACAACTCGAGGAGGAAGACACACCTGAAGCCTATTCGCGAATCGAAAACCTGCGCGAACTCGTCAATGCTGCCATGGACTCCCGGGACCGGGGTGAAACGCTTGATCAATTTCTCGATCACGCGGCTCTGGTCAGTGACACCGATGCTTACGACGAGCGCGCCCAGGTAACCCTGATGACCTTGCATTCCGCCAAAGGCCTCGAGTTTCCGCTGGTCTTCTTGTGCGGCATGGAAGAAGGACTTTTCCCGCATTCCCGCACGTTTCTCCAGCCCGACGATATCGAAGAAGAACGCCGTCTTTGTTACGTCGGCATGACTCGCGCCATGGACACCCTGATTTTGACCCGGGCGGTCTACCGTCGTCGCTATGGCACCGACCTGCCTGAGGCCAGCGTGCCATCGCGGTTCCTCGAAGAAGTCCCGGCAGAGTTGGTCGAGGAGTTAGGCGTCTCCCGCAGGAGTCGTGTGAGCTCGGACGCCCGAGCAAGCCTGCCCCGAGCGCAGTCGAGGGGTCCAGCGGGGCAGAGCCCCCGGCCTCACTATGCCTACGAAGACGAGGACCAGAGTGCAAGCTGGACCGCGCAAAGGCAGGAGCGCATGCAGCGGTCCCCCGTACGCACCTACAATTCCATCGACAACATTGCCGAGTTTTTTGCCTCGCGAGGCAAGAAGTTCAACCTTCCCAAATTGCCGGTCGGCGAGCCAAAGGGCAAGAAGGGCTTCCGGCCCGGCCAAAAAGTCAAACACCCAAAATATGGTGAGGGAACGGTCTATCAGCGAGAAGGAGAAGGCGACGAGGCCAAGCTTACGGTACAATTCCCCAGGTTCGGGTTGAAGAAACTGGTGGAGAAATACGCCCAGCTGGAGAAGGCTTAGAACCGATTTGGTAATTTTGTAACCGGGTAATTTTGTGATCGCTGCACTTGGGATCTTCAAATTACACAATTACCAAATTACAAATTCAGGAAGCATTCATGGCAAATACGACGTCTCTGAGCAA
>DASPTU010000083.1:0-3933 GCA_035623255.1 Terriglobales bacterium
GCAACCTGCCGGGCAAGGACTATTCGCAGTCGCAGGGAAAGTGTAGGTTCTGGTTAGGCTCTGATAACCATTAAACTCACCAGTGATCCCCAAAAAGTGGTTGACGTAAACCGCTACGCCGCCTCCCCCGCCGTTCAGGGAAAAGCCGCTAACGATATTGCTGTTCTCAGGATTGAACCGCATGTAGGAATACTCCATTGGGACTTCCACCCTGGGGTAATCCTGAGCAAACGCAGCGGTTCCGAACAGCAGAACAACTCCCAGCATAATTGAACTTCTCAGTTTCATATCGTCTCCAAACTCTGAGATTTGTGGTCTCAGTAGCGAATTTAAATTCTTCTCCTCGACTTACGGTCAGTTTGGGTTGAGTGTCCCGGTGCAAGAAACTGTTAGAAGTTACAGACTTGAAAATTGACGGCGCTTCGAGCGCACCAGATGATGGTAGATTTATGTGGAACCGTTGTGTCCGAGACCGCTTGCCCAAATTCACGCCATGTGATTTTTAATTTTTCTGGGTCGCAAGACTTTGCGGATCCAGACAAATGGGTACTGGAACGAATTTGTCCTGGTAAGTTGACGCAACATAAAAGGGCGCCCCTTAGATCCTGCTCCTGTTTCTGGCAGACCCCTATTGGGACCGCTTGCCAAGCAAAATGCGCGAAACACGTCGCGCTGGAGCACTTGGACCATTAGCGCATTGTATTCTTCCTGAGCGAGCCTTAGGCGCGGAGCGACGAGATCGCGGGAAGAGTTCCTCGGCGGCGGGATCGCACAGAGCAGCTTATAGCAGAAACACCGACGAAAGGTGCGCTCACCGAGCCCTTTCGCGAAGTTCCGGCCTTGCCGAATCCAAAACCGCTCTCCGGGTCGGAAGCAAGTCTTTCCCAGTTAACAAGGGAAAAAAAGAGGGAAACATCGCGTTTTCGACAAGGCAACCCAACTACTATTCACGGCTGGTGCGGATAGCAACCAAAGCAAGCCCTTGGAGCAGCTCACGGAACGGGAATTAACAGAGACCGCGACTCTAAGCTGCGTATCGTTGCATCCAAAAATAACACTTGCTATCAAGCACTACCACTTTTTTTGATTCGCAGCCCCGCCTCGCCTCCTTGCTTGGACCCAGGTTTGCCTACCCACTTCACGCTGCACGGCACGGTATCGGAGGTGTACTCGTCCAAAATCAGCTCGACAAGTTGTCCTCGATTGAGGCTGAAGGTGCCCTCCTATCTTGAAACCGTCCTGCGAGTTGTCGAACACTCCTAGCATCCGCGGTTCAGAGAACCTCACCGGGACATCTTGATCCTAGTACTTGACCTGTTCGGATACGCCGTTAATCGGGCGCTGACGGGCACTTGTGTCGTAGGCCACTCAATTAGGTGTCGCGCATCACGGTAATCTGTGCGCGATGGTGCGAATGGTTGAGTTCAGCCACCCGGGGGCGCTATGGATACCGCACCGGTGAGAGTACTTTTGGTGGCTGAGAGTGGAACAGGATTCTCCCCTCTCTTGGAGCGTCTGGAGAACTGTGGCTGGGAATGCCAACTTGTCCCCTCTTGCCTGGACGGCGCTCGACTGGTCGAGGAGATTTCATTTGATCTGGTTCTTTGCAGCGCTCGATCAGAAAACTTCCAATCCCTGCTCATTGCAGCACGGAGTTCCTCCACAAGTCTTATCCGATACCTAATCGTAGAACACGGGTGCTGGTGGATGCCCACTATTGTCCGAGGCGAACCATGTTCTCGTGCGGTGGCATTTCGGGACAGCGAATTCCCTGGCGAACTCTACAAGCTGATCTGGGAAGTTCACATGACCGGACAGCTTGCTCCTAGTACCGGCATGGGCGGTTAGACCGTTTACCAGGAGCTTGGCGCACGGCAACCCCGATAAAACGCCACTTGTACGTATAGCGCGTTTTCGTCCAAGTCCCCGTTATTCAGACGGAGCCCGTTGTTTGTCCTGTGATGGAGCCTGCTGTTCGGAGTCGGACGGCGGCGTTGGCGGCGCGCTTAGCACCTCTTTTGCGGCGCGTTTGGCGAACTTCTTCTGCTCCCGCCGTTCTGCCTTCGCCCGTTGCTTTTCCTGCCGCTTCAGTTCTTTCTGGCGCTTTTGGAAGGTGATACTCAAGGGTCTCCTCAGAACTCCGGTATTATTTTACCTCCATTGCGAGTCGTAGGCTTACCAGCGCGGTTCGCGAGGCTGGCGAGCCGATTCCCGGTAATCCTCATGCGAGAATCCGCTGCGACCGCGACCACCACCGGTGCGTCCGCCGCCGCTATTGCTGCGCGGGGGTCGCTCGCCCTTGGGCCGCGCTTCGTTGACCTTGAGGTTGCGGCCTCCCATTTCTTTTCCGTCGAGAGCGGCTATGGCCTTGGCTGCCTCCGCGTCATTGGGCATTTCCACGAAAGCAAAACCGCGAGCCCGCCCTGTTTCCCGATCCGTGACAATATGAATGCGCCCTACGAGCCCAAAAGGCTGGAATACCGCCGTCAAATCGGCCTCCGTGGTTTGAAAATTTAAGTTTCCGACAAATACACTTTTCATGCGATCTCCCTTGCTGTTGGATAAACGAAACTGCATCACCAAGAACCTTCGAGAAACGTGCGGACGTGGCTCGAACGCGATGGGTGGCGCAGTTTGCGTAGCGCCTTGGCCTCGATTTGGCGAATGCGCTCACGCGTGACGGCGAACACCTGGCCGACTTCTTCCAGGGTGCGCGGATTGCCGTCCTCAAACCCGAAACGCATTCGGATAATGCGTTCCTCGCGGGGACTGAGCTTCCGCAGCACTGAGGCCATCTTTTCCTTGAGGCTCAAGTTCACGGCTGCCTCCGATGGAGAGACTACGGCCTTGTCTTCGATGAAATCGCCCAGGTGAGAGTCTCCCTCTTCACCAATCGGAGTCTCGAAAGATATAGGTGTCTGAGCAATCTTGCGCGCATGGCGCACTTTTTCGGTGGTCATGTCCAACCGCTTGGCCAGCTCTTCCGCAGTGGGCTCGCGGCCAAGCTCCTGCACGAGCCGGCGAGTGCACTTAGCAAGCTTATTGATGACCTCGAACATGTGGACGGGCACACGGATGGTGCGTGCCTGGTCGGCGATGGCGCGCGTGACGGCCTGGCGAATCCACCAGGTGGCGTAGGTCGAGAACTTGTAACCCCGACGCCAGTCGAATTTGTCGGCCCCTTTCATGAGCCCGAGATTGCCTTCCTGGATCAAGTCCAAAAACTGAAGGCCGTGATGCGTGTATTTCTTTGCAATAGAAACAACGAGGCGAAGGTTGGCCTCGGTGAGTTCATTTTTTGCCTGCTGCGCCTGCGCCTCACCCCGGTGAATAAGAGTGAGGGTGCGTTTAAGGCTTTTCAGTCCAACTTCGCTGGATTGTTCGATCTCCTTCAGCTCGGCGCGGCGCGTGCGCAGCTCTTTGCGAGCTTCGGCGGCAACATCGCCTAGGGCAGCGTCCACGCGGCGCTCCAGGCGGTGCGCTTCGCGCTCGATGGCGTGCAAGTGTTCAACCGTTGAACGCAGTTTGCCAATCAGACGCTGTTTCTCACGCCAGTGCAAGCGGATGTCGCGAAACGCCAGAGAAATTTGGATGCGGGTGCGCGCAAGGGCCCACTTGGCCCGAACATACGAGAGCTTCTTTGATTTCGGGATCTCAACGAGCTTTGCAGCCTGTTTCAACGAGGTTTCGTAAAGCTCCGCGATTCTGTCGATGTACTTCAGCGTCTGCTTGGTCTTGTTGGCGATCTTCGCTTCGGTCAGCTCTTCATCGTCAAACTGGACGATTTCCTTGATCGGCCGCGCACCGCTGCGCAAATCGTCGCCAACGGCAATCAGCTCCTTGATCACGATCGGTGAACGGGTGATCGCCTTCATCACCAGCAGTTGTCCGCGCTCCATGCGCTTGGCAATAACTACTTCGCCTTCGCGGGTG
>DASPTU010000084.1:0-26814 GCA_035623255.1 Terriglobales bacterium
AGCCGACCGAAAGATTACAAGCGAGCCGTGGTCGTCGATGCACAGGTCAAAGAACCTAACAAGACCACTCGCGGGAGCGAAGGGAGAAGTGTGCTCACAAAAGGATTTGACAGGGCCGACATTGTTAGAGATCTCCGGTAATGCGTGCCGGCTCAGGGGGTCGACGCAACACTTGCTTGCAGTCTACTCGCAGGCGTCTGAAATCCTAAAATTTTTCTCGGGCGTTGATTCAAGCACAGCGAGACCCGGTCGAGTTCATGCCGTAGGGGCGCAGGCAGTGGTAGAGCAGCGGCCTTTTGAGCCGAAGGTCGTGGGTTCGATCCACACCGCCCCTACCAAAACTTTCAAAAACAAAAGCACTTAGCCTTCAATCGTTGTGCCAACTGGTACATTTGTACCCATGGTCGCAAGCGCATTTCGCTGTGCGTCCACGTCGCTATGGACGTAATAGCGAAATGTCGTCTGCAGATCCGTGTGGCGTAAGATTATCGGCATCTCGCACGCAGGGAAGAATCCCGCCTGAGTTGCTGGTCGTTTTGCCAGTTGGCTGAACACGAGATTAAGTATAGAAAATCAAGCATAAATGACCAAAAGCGGTCGGACGAGCGTCTCGGAGGGCGCATGAACACGGGTGACTTAATATGTTGAGACATGCCTGCAGAGTTCTGCTGCCGATTTTCGCTTTTACGTCCTGCGTATTCGGCCAGGAGATCAAGGCAGAAGTAATGAGTGCGTTTGTATGGGGAGAGGATTCCCCCTCGGGCGCTATCTCGTCGACCATTCGAGACCCACTGACCGGGTATGCTATTCGCAAACTAACATACGGCTCAATCGAAGTGAGCTCCCGAATCGGGTTCGAGGGTGTCAGTGCGGACGAAGTGGGGACATTCCTCAATTACACGACGACTATCGTCAACGGCGGGGACTCAATGCTATTCGTACGATATGGTGGAATCAGTGTAGACGGGCGTGCTGTTACCCTTCCATGGGTCATTCTTCCCGGCAAAAAGCTCGGAAAGCGTGATCGCAAGAGCAAGGTGAATGTGGTTGCGCTTGAGAAAATGCAGTGCTTTACAAATCGCTTTCTTTCAAGTGAGCATCTGTTTTCCGCGGACAGCGAGTCGCAAACCCTTACTATATTCCCTAAAACCGCATTGACAGTTTCAGCTGTAATCCGGGACCCTCGTAGTTATTCTATCCGATGCTCAGTCGAGGGCTGCCGCCCTATCGGAACGCTCCGCTATTACCTCACGGTCAACAGCCAAGATTACGTCTTTGCGTGGCCAGGGCGATCTGCAATCTATTGCGGCAAGTAACGCAGGGTCTCGGAGCAGGTTCACTCTCCTGGTTAGTTAATCTGACGAGACTATACGATTCCTCTCAGTGGTCCTCCGCCAATCCACGAGGTTCATGTTTACTGCGCCCTTCGTTCCATCCAACTGTTCGAACACCAACAAATCTCCATCTCTTCGATATTTGCTCAGTGTGAAGGTCTCGTTTGACTTCAGGACCAGAATCGTGGACCGAATGCGCGGCTGCGCGTTGGCAATGGATGCCAAACTCTCTGCGCTGGCAATCCTCTTCTCTAGCGCTGGCTCGACAGTATTCGCACTCCTTCCAGTATACGTGCTCGGCTGGGCCGCGTATGGTGGGCGATCCGGCTTCATTGGCCCGTAAGCCAGTGTCACCGGAATGGAAATGTCGTCCATTAATCGCAGCTCCAGCGGTTCCTCGCCCTTCAACGTGGGCCGGGGGCCACGCATCGGCAGCGAAATGACCTTCCACGGCCATAGCAGCGGGATCATCCACTCCACAACGTCCCGTTTCGCATGTCCCTTCCCATCGATGTCGCCCTTTTTGTCCACCTTAAATCCCGTTGCTTGGATCACTTTCGCGGGCACGGGCAAATCGCCATATGGCAGAATCACCCTGTCGAACATAATTTTCAGATAGCCCTTCCCGATAAAATGTCCTGGCTCTTTCTCCGCTTCCAGGTGCCCACCTAACATGCTGCCTCTGGGAAACAGTACTCTGCCAAACTCCTGCTGGGTGCGTAGGTGGCACAGCACGGGATCTCCTACTGTTGCCGTCGCCGAGGAGAAATCTGGTTCATTCATAGTGCATTGCAGGAGTGTTCCGGCCGGCACAAATAGGTTATTTTGAGCGCAGACTCCAGCAGTAGACATTAGTATTCCCACGGCAATCACCAAGATTCTTAGGAATGGCCTCATAGTACCTACCTCCTGACTAGACTAAGAGCGCAAAATTGGATGGACTTGGAGCAACCGCACGAGGGTTTGCGCCCATTCGGCTCACCTATTGTCTGGGGGGACAACGAGGAGTGAGAGACGAAGGGCTGGACTGACCCTTGCAATAGCTCGCGCCAGAAAATACGAAAGTCTTGATGCAACCTCCACTGTCACTTTTGACAGGGCGGGCATCGATGAAGGAAGTCGGCCCAATTAAAATAAGTCCTTCAGAATCAGCATGAATTAGGCTGTGCACATGGCCCATCCCAAGTGATAGCAATGGGTCGACGCGCTACTCTCATCTGTAAAGAGTGACAGTTCGTGTGCGGCTGGGTACTGGTCCCCTCCTGCGCCGGACAGCGAGATTTGCGGAAAGGATTGCCCTTTGGCGACGCCGATTTGGGCGTTCGCGGCGACGAGGAGCTGTTCGGCGGTGCGGATGTCGAGCCGACGCTCGAGCAGCGAGGAAGGCATGCCGGGCACAGCTGGGGGAAGAGGCTGCTCGATGAGAGGGTGTCCGCGTGTAATCGATTGCGGGTAATTGCCGAGAAGGATGCTGATGGCATTTCCTTCCTCGCAGTGTGGCCCGACCTCAAATTTTGAGAGTTGGATGTCGCAGGGCGCTCAACGGATACAAATTTCTTGGGCGCGACATTCACGCGGCCCGCTGACCGGCTATTGAGCTGGGGAATTGTTCTTGACCTGGATGGATTGCGTGACTTGAGTCGTTGCTGGTTTCTGCGGTTCCGAGCTGGCTCTCAATGGAATATGCTACGTTCTAGAATGAATGGAACCAAGGCTACAGTGACTGTCGAAGGCAGCCGGCTTGAGACTCTATGGCTCGCTCCCGCACTGCCCAAACAACCGACGATCGTGATGTTGCACGAAGGGCTCGGCTCCGTCGCACTTTGGAAGGATTTTCCACGTGAAATCGCCGAGCGTACCGGTTTCGGCGTGTTCGTTTACTCGCGGCGCGGCAATGGCAACTCGGATGGACTTAAAGGAGAGCGCAGCGTCGAATACATGCATCATGAAGCTGAAACCGTTTTGCCAGCGTTGCTGAAAGAGGTGAGCATTAAACATCCGATCTTGCTGGGCCACAGCGATGGCGGTTCGATTGCCTTGATCTACGCCAGCAAGTATCCGACTTCGCCGCGTGCGTTGGTCCTGGAAGCGCCTCACGTGTTTGTCGAACAGTTGTCGGTTGAGAGCATCGCAAAGATTCGCACTGAATATGAAACCACAGACCTTCCTAAGAAGCTCGGGCGCTATCATCGCGACGTGGATGGAGCATTTTGGGCCTGGAACGATATCTGGCTCGACCCGCGTTTTCGCTCCTGGAACATCGAATCGTACCTCAACTGCATTACATGCCCAGTTTTAGTGATTCAAGGTCTAAATGACGAGTACGGCACGATTCGTCAAGTCGAATCGATCCAGCAGCACATTCCTTCGGCCGAAGTTCTTCTGCTTCGCGATTGTGGACACTCGCCTCACCGCGACCAGCCGCAAATGACAATCGATCGCATTGCGCGATTCTTGTCTAAATTGAGGCCGCCAGAAATGGAGCTCGTAGGGTCCCGGAGAACCATGTGAGCATCCCGGGGTTAAGGAGAGACCAACGCTTGGACCTCGCCATCGCGTGCGTCGCCAAGCGACTTGCGTAATTGCAGCATAGGGATGGCGCTGACAAGCCGCTGCGTATAGGGATGCCGAGGAGAATTGAAGATCAAATCTGTTGTGGCGCTTTCCAGAATTTCGCCCTTATGAAGAATAGCCACCCGGTTGCACAGCGCAGCGACCGAAGGCAAGTCGTGGGAAATGTAAAGAATGGCCATATCCAGTTCACGGTTGAGCTGGGCAAATAAGTTCAGAATTTCGGACTGAGTAATGCTGTCCAGCGCGCTGGTGGCCTCATCCGCGATTAGCAGAGCCGGCCGATGAAGAATGGCCATTGCAATGTTTACCCGTTGTCCTTGGCCGACACTGAGCTGAGAAGGCCGCCTGCGCAGAAATTCCTCGTCGTGCGGCAAGCGCGCACTCTGCAGCGCTGCGCGGATGGCTGCCTCACATTGTTCCTTGCTGCCTTCCGCATGCGCGCGCCAAGCTTCGCGCAACTGAGCGCCAATGCGCAGGGCAGGGTTCAACGAGGCGATGGGGCTCTGCAGAACAATGCTCATTCTCCACCCGCGAATCCCGCGCAACTGGCTCTCCGATTTTTTCAAAAGATCTTCGCCCTCGAAAAGAACCTCTCCCGAAATTTTTGCTCCTTTTAGAGGAAGCAGCCGCAGGAGAGCCAGAGCAATTGTGCTTTTGCCTGAACCGCTTTCGCCCACTAATCCCACGATTTCCCCGGGGTGAATCTCGATAGAAACACCCTGGAGCACACCAGGGTTGTTGGGATAGTCCACCGAAATGCGAGCAGAAAGCAGCATTCCGCGAGCGCTCACTTTTGCGCGCCAAGCTCTGGGGCTGGCGCTAAACGAAGAGTGTCGACGTTCCAAAATGCCTGAGGATTCAGCACTACCGGAGCCGCTCCCACTACGACCGGGGAGACAGCGAGCAATACATCCTTGTTGATGAGATAGATGAATGGTTGTTGCTCCGCGACGATTTGCTGGACGCGATCGAATTTGGCCTTGCGCTCCTTATCCGTTGCCGCGCTCGCCTGTTCGCGCATGAGCTTGTCGATTTCTGCTTCCCAGGTTGTGGCCGGAGTTTTCTGGTTGGGATTCCATTGATGGTCCTCGCCGGAGCTGAGCCAGACGGTCATCTGGCTGTCGGGGTCCAAATCCGTATTGACCAATCCGAGCAGGCACGCGTCATAGTCGAACGTGCGCGTCATTCTCTCGATGAGCGATGGGAAATCCAAGGTGACAATATTCACTTTGATTCCCACTTGCGAGAGATCCTGCTGAATCATCGTTGCCATTTTTTCTCGCGCCGCATTGCCGGAATTGGTCACCAGATTGAACTCAACTCGATTGCCGACACTGTCCTTCAGCACGTCTTTCTCATAGCGGAATCCTGCTTGCATCAGCAGTGCCAGCGCACTCTTGGGATCATATTTCGGGCTCTGCAGCTCGGAGTTGAACCAAAAGTGGTTTGACGGAGAAACCGGACCGTAAGCGGGCTTTGCATATCCGCCGTAGACGAGCCGGCAGAGGTCAGCGCGATTAATGGCCGCCGAAACGGCGCTGCGAAATTCTGTCTTGCGGAACCATGCCTTTTTGTATTCGGGAAGCGGTGCCGCGGGCGACTGATTGAACCAAAGTTCTTCCGCGTCCAATCCGATGCCTGCGTCCTTGGCCACGGCAGGATTGTCTTGTCGCAACCGTTCGAATTGTTCCGCGTCCAGGCGGTTGATCAATTGCAATTCGCCGCGGCGGAACCGCACCAGCTCGATATCTCGATTTCGTTGAATGTCCAAGCGAATGCTGTCCAAGTAGGGAAGGGAGTGCCCCTGAGCGTCATGCTTCCAATAATTCGGGTTTCGCTGAAGCAGCACGTACGCTCCCGGCTTGTATTCCGAAACGAAAAATGGCCCAAGAACGGCCATTTCCTTCTTGGGAGAATGTGCTGAGAGAATGGCGACTTGATCGAACTGCCGGTCGAGACCAGCAATCGACGCAGGGAAGGTGATAATGACGACATCCTCCGCCGGCGTGCGCACTTCGACGGCTCCTTCGCTGGAGCGGAACGCGTCCCCGGTGGGCGAATGCGTCTGTGGGTCCATGAGCAGTTTCATGGTGTAAGCCACGTCCTCTGAAGTGAACGAGGAGCCATCGGAAAAATGCACGCCTTTGCGAAGATGAAACGTGATCGTCCGTCGATCCCGCGAAATATCCCAAGAAGTGGCAAGCGCCGGTTCAAGGGCCTGCGTCTGCCGGTTCATCCGAATGAGGACGCCGCCGGTCAGGTAACGAACATTCTCGGAAGCTTCATCGTCAACCAGGATTGGGTTGAATGTTTTTGGCTCGCCGTGCAGACAAAAATGCAACTCTCCACCCGATTGCGCGCGAGTTGGCAGCGCAACAGCCATGAGTACAAATGGCAGCAGACCCTTGAACGAATGATGCATCACGAAATTTCCTCCTGTCTCGGCAAGATCAACTGGAAACTAATGACCACCAAAATAAGGAGAATGAGAGGGCAAATTCTCCAGGGATTGGCACTGACGACAGAGAAATCTTCAAGGCCTCGGAGGAGGTTGCCCCAGGATGGCAGCGGCTCCATTACGCCCAGCCCCAGCATGCTCAGAGTGGCTTCGGTCAGCACGTAAACTGGAATCGCGATCCAGAACTGTGCGAAAAGCACCGGGCGTAGATTTGGCAGTACGTGGCGCAAGAGGATTCGCAAAGGCGGGCATCCTGTGGCCTTTGCGAGCAGAATGAAGTCTGAGTTGCGCAAGTCCCGCGACGAAGCCCAAACGACGCGCAGGGACGAAGGCCACCCCAGGAGGCCCAAAAGAACAAAGGTCGCAACCACGGAAAGGATCGGGTCCAAATCCAGCGGCAAAAAAGCGCGCAGTGCCAATAGCACGAATAGAAGAGGCAGCGCCATCCCTAAATCGGCAGCGGCGAGGATGGCTTTCTCGCACCACCCTCCGGCAATACCCGCGAATGCCCCAAAAACTCCGGCAATAAGCGTCGACAGCAGCGCTGCCGCGGGAGCCAGCAAAAGAGAAACACGCGTTCCGTAGATGACTCTCGCAAAAAGGTCCCTTCCGAGGCCATCTGTGCCAAAAAAATGGGACGCTGATGGAGCTGCGTTCGGCAACTCGCGGAATTGCGTTGCATAGGAATAGTGTGTAATCCCCCCTGCGAAAAGTCCCGCAAGGAAAATGACACAGAGAAAACCCACGGAGGCCAAACGCAGCATTCTTGCGGGCTTCAAACGGCCCTCCGGTCCCCAGGGGTGCTGAGCAGATTCCCGCCTACGGTGACGAGCGTAACCAGGAATGTAAGGGTGATGATCAGTGGCAAATCTCGGTTGAGTGCGGCCTGCCACGCCAGCTGCCCTATGCCAGGTGAGTCGCAAAACGCTTCCATGGGTATGGCTGCACCGAAGGCCATGCTAAGAGAAACGCCAAGGAGCGCGAATAGCGCGGGGGAAAGAAAGGGGAACAGATGATGTGACAGGATTCGCGCTCGGCCGATTCCTCGCGCTTCAGCTGCCAAAACGTACGGTTGCGCGCCGGCATGCGCCAAGAGGTTCCGGAGATACCGGAAGAGCTTAGGGAAAAGGACGACCGCGATGGCCACGTACACCGGCGCTCCAAGATATACGGCGAACATCGCTACGACTGCAGTGGGAAGAGCGATCAGCGCTCCACTGACCAGAGCGCCTGAAATTTCCACCGCGAAGCTTTGGAAGAAAGCGGCCGACACCGAAGCGGCAAGAGCCACCACCCATGCCAGCAAAGTTCCAAACAGAACCGAGCGTAGCGTGACGGGAAAGCGCTCCTGAATCAGTGCTGCAATCGGGCGATCGAGCCATTGTGAATTGCCCAGGTCGCCATGCACCGCTCTTACGAGAAAATGACCGTAGTAAGCGACGATGCCAGAGCGCACTTGATTCGCGTCACGAATGGACTCCACACTGGCGCGGTTCAGGCGGGAATCAAGTTCGCGTTCATCCACACCGTAGCCGGGAGCGAATCGGACCAACGTTGCAGTGAGCAGGCCACCGAGTAAGCTCAAGAACACAAGCATGAGGACGCGCATGGCGATGCGTTCAATGCGATGTTTCATCGTTGGCTTTTGCTTTCGTAACTAAGGCCCGAATTCCCCGGATCTAGCGCGAATTAATTGCCTCGATCCGCGCCGCCTCGCTCAACTGTTTGTAATGACTCACTTTCGTTTCGTACATGCGCCGGTCGGCCTCGGACAGCAACTCTTCAGCCGTTACGCCGTCTTGCGGACAAAAAGCGCAGCCGATGCTGACGGTGACAACTTTGGATTGGCAAACCGACCGAGCCGCCTCCACAACCGCAAGTTCCAGCCTGGACTTCAGGTCGCTCACTTCTTCCTTAGTCAGGTCTGGAAGGACAAACACGAATTCGTCTCCTCCCAGGCGCCCAACCTGATCGTAGTCGCGACAGGCGTTTTTCAAATTCCCTGCAATTTGCTGAAGGAGCTTGTTGCCCACCAGATGGCCAAAGCCGTCATTCACACTCTTGAATCCGTTCAAGTCGCACAGCAGAACCGCGAGGCGATGCGATCCGCGGCGCGCGCGGGAGATTTCCTTCTCCAAGTGCGCGCAAATGGCACGGGCATTAGGCAGACCGGTGAGAAAATCGGTACTCGCTGTGTCTTGAGCTCTCTCAAATTGCAGCGCATTCTCAACCGACAAGCCAAGTTTGGTGCTGGCGGCAAGCAGGAGACGCAAGTGATCTTTTGTAAACCCTTGGCGCGGTCGCAAGTACAAAGAGAGCACGCCTGCTACTTTTTCGCGGCCGGGCAAGGGGATGGAGAGCGCGGATTGAAGAACCGATATCTTTGCCGGATCTCCGAGATATTTTGTTTCCGCCGCAGGGTCCCCGTTAACAATTGGCTGTTCATTCTGCGCAACCCATCCGGAAATGCCTTGGCCCATGGGAATTTCAAGGGAATTGAACAGTTCGTAGTCAATTCCGTGGATGTACCTTGGCACGAGCTTCTGATCTTCCAACACATAAAACACGATGGCGTCGTGAGGAATCATCTCCTTCAATCGAACGGCAACGACAGACAGGGTCTCGCGCAGACTCAAGGAGTTGCCCAGCGTTTGGGCCAATTCAAAGAGCAGTTGTGCTTCCTGCCGTGCGGAGACAATGGACGCCAGGTAGGACGCGTGACGAATCTCTGATGGCTTCGGTAGGATCGCAACGCCAGCGGACGGTTCAACATTTGCGGTCCCTCTCGAAACAAAATCCTGAAGTCGCTTGCCGTCCGGCGATTCTCTGACTTTTTGCTCCAGTTCCTCGTGGCGCCGTTCGATGCACGCGACGACCCGCGGATCATAGCTGGTTCCGGACTCCAGCCTCAGGTGGTTGATCGCCTCTTCGGTCGGCAGGGCCCGGCGGTATGGCCGTTCCGAAGTCAGGGCATCGAAACAGTCGACGACAGCAAGGATTCGTGCTCCGATGGGGATATCCTCTCCCCGAAGGCCATCGGGATATCCTTTACCGTCCCACCTTTCGTGGTGAGAGCGGACGATAGGAACCACTGGGTAGGGAAATCGAACGCGGCTGAGGATCTCCGCCCCAACAATGGGATGGATCTTCATTTTCTCAAACTCTTCGGGGGTCAATCGTCCCGGTTTCGAAAGAATCTGTTCTGGAACGGCCAGTTTTCCAATATCGTGCAAAAGCGAAGCGGCCCGCACCGCATCCAGTTCGTCCTGTGACAGTCCGAGATCGGCTCCGATCTGCACCGCAAAGGTCTGAACTCTTTTGAGATGGTCGTGGGTGGTGTGATCCTTGGCTTCGATGGCAAGCGAAAGGGATTCGATGGTCCGCAAATGCAAGGCCGCAATTTCTTCAGTGTGTTTCTTCTCGCCTTCTAGGCGGTCGAGATAGGTCCGGTAGGATCGGTAAATCCAGTAAACAATTGGCAAAACTAGGATCGCCACTTGCCAGCCCAGCTTGTGATCGATAATGCTCACGCCGCCGGCGATCAGCGCGCCGAGCAAGTAATAGGGAAAGGACCAGAGATAACACTCTTTCCAGACCTTGATGGGGTTGCGCCCCTCGGTGATGGCAATCACGCCGGATACCGACATTGTATTCACTGCAAAGTATGTGGATGAGGCTGCCGCCAGCAGAAGCGGCCACTGCAAACCGATACGGTGTGCATAGGCACTATGAAACACTGCATAGGCCGCGCTAATGGAGATCGCCAGATTCGCATAGTTGAACGACAATTGAATGAGCCTTGGCCTCGGTTTGGCATGCCAGAGGGACTGAACTATCCCTCCCATGCAGCCCATCAACAGCGTCTCCGGATAGGAAAGATCCAGAATGCCTACGAGGATGAAGAGGAAATTCGCTGACATGGTTGCTTCGATGCCCGGTAAGCGGACCTTAAAAAGCGAGGCACCGAACGCGACCGCCAGGAAACAAGCGAAACGCAACGAATCTTCGGAATGCCAGTGGAAAAGCGCATAGGGCACGAGCGGGGCGCCAACAATAATTTGAATGGAGATGAAAACAACAGCAGGCCAGCCGAGGAACTCTCCAGCTCTAGCCGGGTTAGTCCAGATTTTCTTCCACCTCGTCATCACGGTCTTGCCCTTTCGGGACTGACCCCAGAGTAACGCTGTCCCCGGCAAAGTCTCCTGACAGCAAGTCGAAAGCTTCAACTTACAAGTTGCAGGAGGCTGCTTCGTGGACCACCAAACAACACTTTCCTTAGTGCCAGATTGAGACGTTTGAGTCCTTTTGCAAATAGTACCGAATGAGGGATTTGTCCCAAAGTGAACCCCTTGCTGTACCGAAGCGCTACGTATACGGCCGCACAACGAATTTCCATCAAACCATAGCTCTGCCAGATGCAAAAGCGCGCGGTCCTTTGGTACTAGCCCAGCCCCACCCCTGTACCATCTACGACATAGGACCCTTGGCCAAACTGTTCCAGGCCGAAACGCTGCCAATATTAAGAAGGTTGGGACGCCACGGTCGTCCAGGAGAGCTAGAAAGACGAAGAACTCTAACAACGGCCTCCCTTGAAAACGACCGCGTGGGGCGCGCTAATAACGCTTTGTCCTGGCCCCGCGATATGGGGAGTGTCTGGTCTTTCTCCATGGGCCTATGTAAATAGCGACGCTCAAAGAAACTCTGCCATCAGCTACAACGCTCACCAGACACCTGCATCGGCAAACAACTCCTCGGTCGGCAAGGATGCGTTGCTTTCCGGCGCCGAGAAATCCGCTTCCAAACTCAGTTTTTCGCCAATATCCAAGAGTGGCGAAGTTGGTTCTATGCGGCACCAGCTCAACCGGTAGTCAGGTCCGCCTGTTTTGCAAGCGTTTGCACTTGGCAGGCCTTCGGCAAGCGTGATATTGTCACGGCGTGAAAATCTCTGAAGACCCGGCAAGCAAGCGCAACCCAGTGGATATCCGGCAACCCTACAGTCCTTGCTTTCAGTTGGTCCGGCCATTCTTGATGGCAGGTGGCTCAGGTTGGAACGCCCGCCCTGGCGGCGCAACCTAAGAATCGATGCTGCTGCCTGACCTTCGCGGCGCGGTTTTGGAGGCCAACCTTGAGCTTGTCCGTCGAGGCCTGGTTCTATTCACGTTTGGGAACGCCAGCGGCATCTGGCGAAAAGATGGGCTCGTGGTCATCAAGCCGAGCGGTGTGCCGTACGAGAAAATGAAGCCGGTAGACCTGGTTGTGACAGACCTAGCCGGGAAAATTGTCGAAGGAAAACTCCGCCCCTCTTCTGACTTGCCGACACACTTGGTCTTATACAAAGCATTCCCCAACATTGGCGGCGTGAGTCACACCCATTCCGAATATGCCACAGCTTGGGCGCAGGCGCGGCGAGCGATTCCATGCTTCGGCACGACGCACGCCGATTATTTTCATGGCGAGGTGCCGGTCACGGAAGTGCTCAAGGAATCGGAGATTTCCACGGCTTACGAAGAAAATACGGGGCACGCCATTGTGCGGGCTTTTCACCCGCGAGACTATTCTTCGGTGCCGGGGGTGCTGGTAGCCAATCACGGTCCTTTCACTTGGGGGCCCGACCCCGGAGCGTCGGCACACAATGCGGTCATCCTCGAATCCGTAGCGCGTATGGCGTACTTCACATTGGGCATCAATTCGCAGGCGCGGGCTATCGAGAACTCCCTTCACGACAAGCATTTTCTGCGCAAGCACGGCAAAGACGCCTATTATGGCCAGGCAAAGGAGAAAAAATGATCGCCTTGATGGCGCAAAGTGATCCAGCCACTCTCGTGCATCTTTCCGGGGTTGACGTCGCCATCATCGTGTTTTATTTCGGTCTAGTGCTGGCTATTGGAATGTACCTGCGCCGCCGCGCCAATACCGGCGAGGACTTTTTTATGGCCGGGCGCGAGATGACCGCTTGGATCGCGGGTCTTAGTTTTCTTTCGGCAAATCTTGGCTCTCTCGAACTGATGGGTTGGGCCGCCGCTTCCTACCAATACGGAATACTGGCCGCTCACTGGTATTGGATTGGCGCGATTCCCGCGATGCTATTCCTCGGCCTCGTTATGATGCCGTTCTATTACATTTCAAAAACGCACTCCGTTCCTGGATATCTGAAGCTTCGCTACGGAGAAGCGAGCCGCGCTCTCTCTGCGGTTTCTTTTGCGTTGATGACCGTGCTCATGAGCGGCATCAACATGTACTCGATGGCCCTCGTCTTGAAGGTGGTCCTTGGCTGGGACATTCACTTCAGCATCTGGGTTTCCTCAATCACCGTCGCAATCTACGTGGCGCTGGGGGGCTTGCGTTCCGCCATTTTCAACGAAGTCTTGCAATTCATTCTGATTTGGGCTGGTGCTTTGCTCATTCCGATCCTTGGCCTCGTGGAAACCGGAGGTTGGAACAATCTCCGTCTGCAAATCGCGCGCAACGCCTCGGCCGAATACACCCATCTTTGGTCCACGCTCGGGCATTTCAAGGACAATCCCATGGGCATCCACTGGACCGGCATCGTGTTCGGACTCGGCGCCATCATTTCCATGGGTTACTGGACTACCGATTTTCTTGTGGTCCAGCGCGTTCTTTCCGCAAAAGACCTGCGCGCGGCAAAAATGGCGCCCATCATCGGCGCCGCCTTCAAGATGCTCGTTCCGTTCATCGTCATCCTCCCCGGCTTGCTTGGGCTTGCGGTTCTTTCCGTAAAGCTCACAGGCGAATCCACTGCGATTGCCACGGGCGGTCACAGCTACAACGAAGTCCTGCCGCTCATGCTGGCACGTTACTGTGGTCCGGGCCTTCTCGGTTTGGGCATCACCGCGCTCATCGCGGGGTTCATGTCCGGCATGGCTGGCAACGTCAGCGCCTTCACTACCGTTTGGACCTACGACATTTACCGGGCTTTGATTAGGAAAGACAAATCCGACGCGCATTATGTGGCCATGGGCCGCTGGTCCACCGTCGTCGGCGTCATCATTTCCATTGGCACGGCCTATCTCGTGATGAACTTCAAGAGCATCATGGACTACGTTCAGGCCCTCTTCAGTTTCTTCATCGCGCCACTTTTCGCCACCGTTCTTCTCGGCATGCTCTGGAAACGCACCACGGCTGCCGGCGGTTTCTGGGGACTTTTCGCCGGAACGCTCTCCTCGATCGGCATGTATGCCTGGGTGAAAGTGGATCCTTCCGCGCTTCGCTACGTCGCGCTCTCTTCGGACGCCCGCGACATGGCGGAAAACATGTACCGCGCCCTTTGGTCCTGCCTCTTCTGCTTCGTTGTCACCATTCTCGTCAGCTACATGACCAAGCCCAAGAGTGACGCGGAACTCAGCGGGCTCGTCTACGGCGTGACCGACATTCCGAAGGAAAACTACGTGACGTTCTGGCACCGCCCGTGGTTCTGGGCCACGGTTGTAGCCATTGGCTTTGTCGCTTTGAACATTATTTTCTGGTAGCGAAGGGAGAATGCCCGAACATGAAACTGCATGAAGGCGGAATCTCCATCTGGTTTTTCATCGGGCTGTCCTTGCTCGTTAATGGAATCTTGATTTGCGCCGCCGGTGTCTGGGAACTCATCCATCCCGCTGCGCCCGACAAGCAAGTCGTTCTGTTTCAATATCACGCCAACGTTTGGTGGGGTGCGCTCCTGCTGATCATCGGCCTGCTTTATTGCATCAAGTATTCCCCCGGGCGCGGGGACTAGGAATCTGGGCGGCTGCACGGCGAATTGATGCATGGTTTTCGAGCGGAGAAACGGCATGGCCGTCGTTGCTGGAGTTGATTTCGGAACCTTGAACGTTCGCGTTTCCTTGGTCGACAGCGAACACGGCTTGCTCGCTTCCGCCATGGCGGAATATCCGCTCCACCGCAAACGCGAAGATCCCGAGTACGCTACACAGTCTCACGCGGATCACATGCTCGCGTTGGCCGCTGCTACTCGTGAAGCGCTCCAGAAATCCGGCATTGCCGTCGATCAGGTCCTTTCCATCGCCCTCGACACCACCGGCTCTTCCGTCATCCCCGTCGGGAAAAACCTTCAGCCGCTCGATGACTATTATCTTTGGTGCGATCACCGCGCCAAAGCCGAAGCAGCGGAAATCACGGAGAAGGCTCACCGGGAAAAGCTCGAAGCTATTGAGTGGTGCGGCGGTGTCTATTCCTCGGAATGGGGCTTTTCCAAACTGCTCCACTGGCTCCGCCACAATCCGGCGAAACGCTCCGAGTTTGTTTCCGCCTTCGAGCATTGCGACATGGTCGCCGCCACTTTGTGCGGAATTGCCGACGCGAAAAAAGTGAAGCGCAGCATCTGTGCGATGGGGCACAAGTGGATGTGGAACGCCTCACTCGGCGGACTCCCGCCGGAGAAGTTTCTGACAAGCGTGGATCCGTTGCTCGCAGGTGTACGTGAAAAACTCAGCGGCGAATATGCAACTTCCGATCAGCTTGCCGGGCACCTGTCTGGCTATTGGGCCGAACAACTTGGTTTGAAAGCTGGCGTTCCCATTCCCGTTGGGGCGTTTGACGCGCACTGGGACGCTATCGGCGCGGGCTGTCGCAGCGAGGACATCGTCAACGTTGTTGGCACATCCACCTGCATCATTGGAATCACTCCTTCGGTTCAATTGGTTCCGGGCGTGTGTGGCGTGGTGCAGGGAAGCGTCCACCCGAAGCGAACCGGTATCGAAGCCGGGCTTTCCGCCGTCGGCGACATTTTTCAAGCGATTGCCACGCGCGCCGGAACGGACGTGAAAACTCTGAGCGAGGGCTTGGAAAAATATCGCGCCGGGCAAACGGGCTTGCTGCGAATGACCTGGGACAACGGCGACCGCACCGTGCTCGTCAATCCCAACCTCCGCGGTGTCACCTTCGGCTGGCACTTGCAAACAACCCCGCAAGACGAGCTTTTCGCAGCTATCGAGGGCACCGCGCTCCACACTCGCGTCATTCTTGATCGCATGGAGCAGCACGGCGTCACCGTGCGCCGCGTCATCAACGCGGGCGGTATCCCGCAAAAAAACGATGTCCTCAACCAGGTTTATGCCAATGTGCTCGGTCGGCCCGTGCTCGTTCCTGCGGGGAGCGTGGTCAGTTTGGGCTCAGCAATCTTCGGTTTTCTTGCCGCAGGAGTATTTTCGACAGTGGAACAGGCGCAGGATAAGATTTGTCCGAAGTACCGCGTGTTTCAGCCAAATGAAGCAACAAAGGAGGTCTACGACAAGCTCTACGCGCTGTTCTGCAGGATTTATTTCGCCTTTGGTCAGCCACAATCCGCAGAATTCGGCGGCGTTTTGCCGGGGTTGATCCAATTGGCGGAATCGCAACGCGCCAGAGCCGCCAATTAGAGCATCTGGGCTCTAGGTCACTAGGGCCGAATACAATGCTTGCATAGCAGTAGCATGGGACGAATTTTGGTCGACCGGGGGAGGGTATGACCAAACCGCGGTTCTTAGTTTCGCTGATCACCAAAGAGAACGACTACCAGATGGAACAAGCCGCCGCAGCGCGTTCGGCTGCAGGAGAACTCGGTGTGGACGCCGAAATCGTCTATGCAAACAACGATCCCATCACACAGAGCACGCAAGTATTGAAAGCCGTCCAGGAGGAACCCTCGCTTCGTCCCAATGGGATTCTTGTCGAGCCTTTGGGCGCGACAGCATTCCCGCAAGTTGCGCAAGCTGCCGCGCAGGCGGGCATCGGCTGGGCCGTGCTCAGCCGCAAAGCGGAATATGCGGCGGAGCTTTCCCGATCCGCAAAGACGCCGATATTTTCCATCAGCGTGGACCAGGTGGAAGTGGGCCGCATCCTTGCTCGCCAGACGATGGCTCTGCTTCCGCGAGGCGGTTCGGCCCTCTACATTCAAGGACCCTCGGTCAGTTCCGTTTCCAAGGACCGGCACACTGGCTTGAGCGAACTGCTCCCTGCCAATGTGCATCTCACAACTCTGCGCGGCCGCTGGACAGAAGAGAGCGCTTATCAAAGTGTTTGCGCTTGGCTCAAGCTGATGGCTGCACAAAGGCTGCGCATCGATCTTGTTCTCGCGCAAAACGACGTGATGGGCATAGGCGCGAAGAAAGCTATCGACGAAAACGTGATTGGCCCGGACCGCGATGACTGGCTCAGTCTTCCCACGCTGGGTTGTGACGGCGTTCCCATGACCGGTCAGACGTGGGTCCGAACCGGCCAACTCACCGCAACCGTGATCGTGCCCCCGAGCGCCGGCAAAGCTCTGACCTTGATGCTTCAGGCTCTCCAAAGAGGCGCCACCATTACCGATCACATCTTTACCGCACCTGTTCCGTTTCCTGAAATTGACAAGCTTTCTCCACGGAAACCGGCCCAATGAACGCTCCTCTCAAAAGTTCTCTTCACAGCATAATGGAGCTCAGCATCACTTTTGAATTGCTCCGTCCGCTTTCGTTGAGGCAGACAGGCTTTTGAAATACGCAGGCCACTCCTCCCGGCGCAACATTCTCAAGGGGCTCGGGGCGGCTTGCCTGATGCCTTCTTCCATCTGGTCGGCGGAAGCCGCCAAGACTCAAATCATTTTCCGCGACATTGCACGTTCCGCAGGCATCGCTTTCGTCCACGAAAACGCTGCCTCGCGCGAAAAATATCTCATCGAAACTATGGGTTCCGGCTGCGGCTGGATCGATTTTGACCAGAATGGCTTGTTTGACCTCTATCTGGTGAACGGCGCGGCCACGCGCCTCTACTCGCCTTCGCATCCGCTGCGCAGCGCGTTATATCGCAACAATGGCGACGGCACGTTCACTGACGTGACCACTAAGGCCGGCGTCGGCGGGGAGGGCTTGTTTGGCATGGGCGTAGCGGTGGGCGATTACGACAACGACGGCTTTCCCGATCTTTTCGTGCTCGGCTACGGCCGCTGCATTCTCTATCACAACAACGGCGACGGCACGTTCACCGATGTGACCGCCAAGGCCGGCGTCGCGAATTCAGGGAAGTGGGGTTCGAGCGCCGCCTGGCTTGATTACGACAATGACGGAAGACTCGATCTGGCCATCGCGAACTACGTGGATTGGTCGGCAGAAAACAATTTCTATTGCGGCGGCAAAGGCCCCGGCCTTCGCAGCTACTGTCATCCTGACGTTTATCACGGCCAATCGCCGACGCTCTACCACAATAATGGCGATGGAACGTTCAGCGATGTCAGCGGGCGCTCTGGCCTAGCGAAATTTCCCGCGAATGGGCTTGGCGTGGTGACCTTCGATTATGACGATGATGGGTGGCAAGACATTTTCATTGCCAACGATTCGATGGCGAACTCGTTGTTCCACAACAATCGGGATGGCACGTTTCGTGAAGTCGCCTATGCCGCCGGTGTTGCCGTGGGGCTTGAGGGCCAGTTCGAAGCGGGGATGGGCACGGACGCGGCTGACGTATCGGGAAGCGGTCGTCTCGACCTGATCGTCACGCACCTCGACCAGCAACTCGCGAGGCTCTATCGCAACCTGGGCGCAGGAAATTTCGATGATGCAACTTATTCTTCAAAGCTTGGCTACGCGACATTTCGTCTGAGCGGCTTTGGCACTCGATTCATGGACTACGACAACGATGGGCAATGCGATCTTTTTATTGCCAATGGCCATGTCCTCGACAATGTCCAGCGCTACCACGAGGACATTCGATACGCGGAACCCAAGCTGATGTTTCGAAACCTGGGCAAAGGAATTTTCCAGAATGTCAGCGATCAGCTCGGCCCGGATTTCCAGCTTCCGCGCGTCAGCCGCGGCGCGGCGATCGGAGATTTCGATAATGATGGAGACTTGGACATCCTCGTTAACAACAACGGTCAGCCGCCCCAACTCCTTCGCAACGACGGCGGCAATGCCAATCACTGGCTGCAGCTATTCCTCATCGGGACTCGTTCGAATCGTGACGCAGTGGGTACTCGCGTCAAACTCACCGCCGCCAACTTGGTTTTGTATGACCAGCGGAAAGGCGGCATGAGTTATCAGTCAGCGCAGGATCCCCGGCTCCATTTTGGTCTCGGCCAGCGCACGTTGGTCGATGAGTTGGAAATCAGGTGGCCCAGCGGGGAGTTGACGAAACTAAAGAATCTGCGATGTGATCAGATTCTCACGATCAAAGAAGGTCAGGGTCTTGTTGACCGCCCGTTCCCTCGTGTTCCTTCCAGATAGCCGGCTCACGTCTCGCTTAAGGGGCGGGCCGATCTTGCCAATCTCAAGGTTGTGGCGAGGAGCCCTCGGGCCTCGCGGCTCCAGGAATCGCTTTACTGTCGCCTGGTGCTGTTCGAATCTTCTGCGCCTGCTCCTGATTCATTTTTGCAAGCGTGGCCAAAACCATCGCCGCCTTTTCCGTCTGCCCCTGTTTTTGGTACGCCTTTGCAAGCAGGGGATAAACAGAAAAGTTCTGCGAATCCAGTCGTCGTCCAGCTTCCAAATGTTCCACGGCTTTGTCGACGCTGCCCTCTAATAAATAAAGATGCCCTAGCAAAATCTGCGAGTTCGCATAAGTTGGCCTCGCGGCCACCGATTTTTCCAGCGCGTTTTTCGCCTCAGTGAATTCCGCGTCCCCCGGCTTGGCGCCGGAGCGCAGCAAGCTATCGCCTAGTGCAGCGAGCAACTGATAATCCTCGCGTCCCTCTCGAATTCCGGTCCGGGCAGCTTCGACGGCCTGCGAAATATTCCCGGCTAACAGATTCTTCTCTATTTCCGCCAGGTAACCGATTTCGGAATGCGGTGCCAGTCCAACCGCGCGTTCGTATGCCGCCTTTGCTGCATCCGTCTCATCGAGCCGTGTGAGCAGGTAACCGCGCTCGTAGTGCAGCCGCGCCGAATCTGGCAGATGTTTCAAACCAAAATCGATCGCTTGTAAACTTAGCTCGTCTTCCCCCCGCTCGAGAAATGCGTCGGCGACGTAGATGTACAGCTTTGCGTCCTTCGGCGTAAATTGCGCCGCGCGGCGCAGCGCTTCCATTGCCTCTTTCGATCGGCCTGCTTTTGCATCTGCTTGTGCTAGCAAATTCTCTACACTAACGTTTTCGTATCCCCTCTTTTGCAGCTCGCTTAGGAGGCGGATCGCTTCTTCTGCCTGACCCGTGCCGACGTAACAAAGCGCAAGATCAAACTCCGCTGCGTATTCGCTCGAAATGCCCCCTCTTGCCGCCAGAAAGTGCGGTATCGCCTCCGCGAACCGGCCACTGCGCGTCAGCTCAATCCCTTTTTGGAGTTCAGCTTCTGGCTGAGTCGAGGACTCTTGCGCAGTTTGTTCCGCGGGCGAAAGACTTGGCATCCCGGACTTTTGCGCCTGCGCCAGATTAGTCGCGCCGCTGGCCAAGACAATAACGGCAGCAATATTCAATCTCCGCGTTTGCCAAAGAGGTTTTTTGAGGAGCATTGCGGTTGCTTACTTCCAGCTGCCCTGGCCTTCCACAATCGTAATGTAACGGTCCACGGGCACCTCTGTAAACCTTTCGGTCTTTCCGCTTGGCTCCGGCCATTTTACTTCCAGCCAATCGATCTTGGTATGCTGGCCGAGCCCTAACACTACGCGCGGGTCGTGCGAAGAGAGGTAGCTGCCGCCGCCAACCTTCCACTGATGCCGCGCCAAATCGCCTGCCTCATAGCTGAGCTTTGCTCCAATTGCGTCGATATTGGCTTTTCGCCCGACTAGATGGACACCAAGCCAGTGATTTGTCCTTCCTACATTATTCCGCAGCAGCACCGGCGCATCGTCGTTTTGCGCCACGAGCACGTCGACCGATCCATCGTTGTCTAAATCCCCCACTGCCATTCCACGGCCGGAGAGGGCACGCGAAAAGATAAGGCCGCTTTGCGAGCTTACGTTCTTCCAGCTTTTCCCCGTGTTCTGAAAAAGAAGCAACTTCTCGCGATACGCGATGTCCTGCAGTCGTTGCTCCACCATCAAATCGGGATGCCCGTTGCATAGCAGCAAATCCAGGTTGCCATCGTTGTCGTAGTCGAAAAATTTGACGCCCCAGCCGCTGAGCATTTTTGTTGCGGCGGCAATCCCGGCTCCCGGGGCAGCCTCCGTAAAAGTCTCGTCTTTGCTGTTGTGATACAGCGAGTATTGCTCGTGATCCACGTTCGTCACGAACAAATCGATCCAGCCGTCCTGATCGTAGTCCGCCGCATCCACGCCCATTCCCGAGCGCGCCAGCCCAAAGGGGCTCAGGCCAACTCCCGCCAGCATTCCAATTTCTTCGAATCTTCCCCGCCGGTTCGCGAACAGAAAATTTGGCACCGTGTCGTTGCCCACGAACAAATCCATCCATCCGTCATTATTAATGTCCGCGGCCACCACTCCCCAAGCCTTGGCCGGCGACTTCGAGATTCCCGTTTCCTTGCTCACGTCGGTGAACGTTCCATCGCCGTTGTTTCGGAACAGCCAGCAGGGCATCGGTTTGTAAGCCGTCGGCTTGCAATACCAGCGCTTATTCGTGGCGCCGTACCCGCAATAGACATTTTTTGACCTGCTGAAATCCACGAACCGGCAAACGAACAAATCGAGCAGTCCGTCGTTGTCGTAGTCGAACCACACCGCGCTTGTAGCCCAGCCCGGCGCGGCGACTCCTGCCTTCGCCGTCACGTCCGTGAACGTTCCATCGCCATTGTTGTGATAGAGAATGCTTTGCGGGTATTGCGTCAAATAAATGTCGGGCAGCCCGTCTCGATCGTAATCGCCGACCGCCACGCCCATGCCGTAAAAGTTTCCAGCGACGCCGGCCTTCTCTGTCACGTCCGTAAACGTTCCGTCGCGATTGTTCCGGTAGAGCGCGTTGCGCAGTGGCTGCGTCGGCGTATAAAAATCACAGGGACCGCTGTTCACCAGATAAATGTCCATCCACCCGTCATTGTCGTAATCGAGAAACGCGCAGCCCGGCCCAACGGTCTCCGGCATGTACATCTCCGGCGAGACGCCGGCTACGTGCGCCCAAGTGATGCCGCTTTTGCTGGAAGGGATTTCTTCAAACGCAGGCAGGGAATCAACTTCCTCAAGTGGTTCGAGCGCCTTGGAACTGGCACGGCAGCGCGCAGGTCCCAATACGGTTCCCACTCCCGACAACCCGAGCAATTGCAGCCATCGTCGTCGTGAAATCATCGATACCGTTCGCAGCAATGCTCTATTTCCAATGTCAATGTGGAATATCGCCTCCCGGAGCTTTCGCGGCGGCCTCGCGCTGTAACTGCATTTCGCGCGCTGCGGCTTCCTTGCGGCCGGTGCGATCGTAGGCGAGCGCCAGTTGGTAATGTCCCGCGGGATCGTCCGGCGCCATCTTCACATATTTTTCCAGCGGGTTTACGGCTTCCGCAAATCGTTGCGCTGCGGTCAACGACATGCCTAACGCCAAAAACGCTTCCGCAAATCCGGAATCAATTTTCGCCGCAGCCGAAAAATGTGCGATGGCCCCGTCCCATTGGCCGGCGCGGCGGGCGATTTCCCCCAGCGAGAAATCGGCCGCCGCGTTTGTCGGATCGACTTTCAGCTCTTGCTCGAATTCTTTTTTTGCCTCTTCCGTGTTGGCCTCGGATTCGCCTCTGGAAAGCGCCACACGCCCCAGTCGGAAATGAATCCCCGGCACGTTGGGATTTTGCTCCAAAATCTTCTGGTACTCGGCCGCCGCTTCGGGCCATTTCCCCTGCGACTCGAACGCCTCTGCCTCCAACTCATGGGCCTGGTAGGAGCTTGGCGCCGTTGCGGCAAGTTCCTGAGCCGCGCGGTTGGCCATCTCCGAAAGATAATGCGTGCTGATGTACAGCGCTTCTGGATCGTGTGGAAACTCGCGCCGGAGCAGGAACAGCGCCTGTACTGCGGTTTCTTCCTGCCCCAGGCTCATCGCGCACTTTGCCGTCGCCATTGCCGCTCGATATTTGACTTGCTTGTCCGTCAGGCGGGCTGTGCTGCGTTTCAAAACCGGCAGTGCTTCTGTGCACTGGCCTTTCGCCGCCAGTTCGATTCCGCGCTCCGCGGCAGCGGAGACATTCTCCGAAGTGGGAGGAGCGGCCGGCGCGGAATTTTTTGCACTCGTCTGGCCGCAGCAAGGAAGCGCAGCAATACCGCTTATCAGCAGGATTCGAATCAGCGAAGGAAAGCTTTTTTGCATGAAGGAGTGCCGCACTCGGCCTCAAGACTCCTGAAAGTATATCTCGACTGCAAATGTTATGCGCGCGGATGCGACTGGCACACTCCGCGGCGGCTCAAATCGCGGCAACGGCGGCGCAAGCATCTCCTGAGCGTCGGTCATTCGAATCGACTCTGCACCGGCGGAGCCCGATCTATTGTTCCAAGCTTCTTGGGCGGTTGCACTCGTGCGATCGCGTTGCTTGCGGGCCATCGAGTGCTCCAAAAAGAGATGCATTCACCGGATGCCCTTTCTTACAGCGCTCCAGGCATCCGGTGAATGCATTCCAGGGGTGCCCGGTTTCCCGGGCCGGGGTCAAAACGTGATATTGGCACGCAGCTCGATCACTCGTGCGCTGTTATTGTTGTTGGTTGGCACGTTCGTGAAGTTCAGTAATCCTGCCTGTCCAAAGCTGCTCGATTGGACGTTCGTGCTGCCAAAGTAAAATGGCTGTAGGCCTGGAGTTGTGAAGTTGGGATGATTGAAAAGATTCAAGAATTCTGCCTGCAAGCTGAAGCGGAATCTCTCATGAATGGGAACATCTTTTGTCAGCGATAGGTCGTCATTCCAAACGTGCGCTCCATAGAGCCAAGGATTAATCCCCAATGTTCCCGGCGTCGTGTTCTGGCACACACCGGTGAGAATACTATTGCAGTTGGGCGCGGAATTGCCCTGGAGGAGCTTAGGGTTGATAAGATCAACATACGGGCCCGACGTATGGTACACGCCGACGGCATCTTGCAACTGAGCTTTTGTAATGCCGTTTAATACAAACCCACCATCCCCATAATCATTGAAGGTGCCATAGCCGCCAAAGATCTGGAACGGCAATCCTGTCTGGTAGGTAACGATGGTGCCCAGGCTCCATCCGCCAACGACTTTGTCAATCACACCTTCCCGATTCACCAACGCCTTGCCATGCCCAAATGGCAGTTCGAATGTGCCACTTGCGTGAATCACATGGCGCAAATCAAAAGACGTTGGCCCATAGCTTTGCCGAAGGTTGCGAATCGTAAATTCTGTGACGGTGCCTAACCATTGATTGTCGGGCTGAAGTCCCAATGTGTGGCTGTACGTGTAGTTCACGTCAAACTGCATGCCATGCCACTGTTTCTGCCGGAAGTCCATCTGCAGGGCGTGGTAGTTACCGTAACCTCCCGCTTGAATATAGCTTTGGGTTACGCCGGGAAACGACGCTCCGAGTGGATTCGCCTGAAAGAAGTTAAGCGGGTATGATCCGGGCACGTTATAGCTCGCAAAGGCGCCATTCGCGCAAGGCAGTAGCTGATTGCCAACCAAGTTGCAGATGTAAGGTACGGTCCCGAATGGGTACGCCAATTGCGTGGCCAACGCCCCTGCGGCACCCTGATTCAAATCTATGATGAAGCTGCCGTTGGTATAATCCGCGCCGGGTGTACACCCGGAAGCGCCTGGCGGACAAGCGAAGGCTGTGTCAAAGATGGGCAACGCTACTTGCCCGGGCAAACCCAGATTGGCAAAACTCGGATTGGAAGCGCAACTCGGCGTCGCCATACAGATTTTCAGGTTAGACTGTGCCGCTTGGAATTGCTTCAGAAATCCATTTTCGAAAATGTTGACTTCGTTGGGATCAATCTGGATCCATTGATGAACGCTGCGGTGCCCTACATAGCGCACTTCCAGAACATTATTCTGGCCGAATTGTCTCTGAACACCTAGATTCCATTCTTGAACGTAAGGCTGATTAATGTGTGGGTCGAAACCGGAAGCTCCCCAATAGTAATTCCAGGTGTACGTTGACTCCGGGATGGTCGCAGCATAGGCAGCCGGAGAAAGAGTGAACTGTGTTGGATCGTCTGGATGGAAGGTCGCCGTGCCAAGCGTCAAGCTGCCTGGGGCAAACGTTCCCACGCCCCCGCCGTTAGCCGCCAGCAAGGAAAAATACTGAAAGAAAGCCAAGCCGTGGTTGGAAGCGTTATTCCAAAAATATTGGTAAGGTTCAGTGAAGCGCTTGATATCAAAACCGGCCCGAATGACTGTCTTGGATCCGCCGAACAAGCTGCCCAAAAGCCCACTCGAGTAGTTTGGGTTCCAAGCCAATCCAATGGTGGGCTGCGGGCTCACATTCCACGGCGAATACTGGTGCGAACTAGCCACGTACGTTGGATTCATAGTGCCGGTCAGGGTTCCCGGTTTGAATAAGTTGCCGATTCCGGAAGGCCCGTACATCGAGGCAAGTGAGGCGCCATGATAAGCGCTGGTTAAATCGTGGTCGTCACCCGTGAAATCCCACCGCAACCCGTAATTGAAGGTCAGATGGGGCCTAACGTGGAAAGAATCCTGGGCGTAGAGACCCCAGCCTTTCTGGAGTTCATCGAGGTTGTATGCGGAGCCTGCCGTTTTCGCGTATTGTCCCGATTTGGCGTTGTAAGGAAATCCGCTGCCGATGGGAGTTACGCCAGAGATTCTGCCCACGAGCGTTGCATAGAGATTCTCCGCCTCATTCCGGTCAGCCGCGGCGGCATTCGCAGAATTGAAATAGGTATTGAAGGCGTTGAAAGCCGGGTCTCCATTCACGAGCCCCAAAGCAATATTAGGAATTCCGTCAGGCGGGTTCCAATAGTGGTCCTGCTCGCGGTAGAAATCAAAACCGAACGTGATGGTGTGTACGCCGTGCACCCAGGCAGCATTGTCGACCGCGTTCACGATGGGATAATAAGTTGTCACGGGCAGATTGAAAGCGTTCCCCGAACAATTGAGCGGCGGGCCACCTGGGCAGATGGGCCAAGTGATTTGAGGCAGGGTATCCCAGGTAGGCTTTGAGCCGTAGCTATACCAAAAAGCGTTGTAATAATAGCCTCCGCGGAACTGGTTAATTAGATTTTGAGTGACGGACCAGTTCAGCCCCACGGACGTAATGTAGTTGTTGGACTTGAAGGAGCCAGCTTGGTTGGCGAAATCCGACCCAGGGAAGGGCGGGGCTGTGGCGTCTGGCTGGCTGACTTTTGTTTCTTCGAGCGAAAAGTCGAGTTTTAGCCTCGACGAGATGTTGTAGTCAACTCGTGCGCCGGGATAGTACCTGGTGGTGGGAGCGTGGACCAGCCAACTCAGCAATTCTACGTTTGGATCGTTGCTTCCATTCAATCCTGCGGAGACTCTTCCCAAGCTGATCGCTTTCGTGATCAAGGCCTGCTCATTTGAGATTTGAGTGTTAACCGAAGCAGGGAGTCCACTTGGCTGCGCGACTTGGGAGAACAAATTCACCGTTTGTCCTGCTTGAGGTCCACCCGTTACGCTCTGGGTAAACGTATAGATCCCTTGCTGCGCGTTGGAGGAAAGAATCGTGTTGCTAGTGATAAAGCCGCCAGGCTGCTTAGCCATCGCGAAGGAGCCAAAAAAGAAGAGCTTGTCTTTAATAATGTGGCCCCCGGCGTTGCCACCGAAGTCATTCAGGATGATGGGGTTTCGCGGTGCGCTGGTCGCATTGTTGAACCAACTGTTGGCGTTCAACGCTGTGTTGCGAAAATCATCGAACAAGCGGCCATGCAAGTCGTTGCTGCCGCGGCGCGTAACGAAATTCACCTGCATCGAAGCTTGCCCCAAGCCCTGACTCAAATCCGTCTGGCCTGTCTGGACGGTCATTTCCTGCAAGTCTTCCAAGCGCGCTTCCAATCCTGGCTGAGTATTGCCGGCAAATTTCATCCGGCTCGTCGAGGCAATGACTCCATCAATGTTGTTTCCCTGGGCGATTAGAGGGAGACCATTCCAAGTACCGGCGCCAGGCGTGCCGGTGAAACCTGGAGTAAGGAACGCCAAAGCACTAATGTCCCGGCCTTGAAGCGGGAGGTCCTCAATTTGTTTCATGTCGATCGTGGCCGCAATGGCGCTGGAAGTTGTCTCGAGCAAAGGAGTTGAGCTTTCGGAAACAACGATCTTTTCTACGGCGGCGCCCACTTTGAGAGCCACCTTCACGTCGGTCACACGGTTGGACTGAACGACTACGGTGTCCAAAACTTCGCTCTGGAAACCGGTCTTTGAGATGGTGAGTTTGTAGGTCCCTGTCGGCAGAGCCACGAAGCTGTAACTACCCACTTGCTGCGTTTCTGCCTCGCGGATCTGATTGGTTGCAAGGTCCTGGAGTTGCAATTTCGCGCCTTGAACTGCGCCCCCACTGGGATCCACGACGAAAACTGTGACAGTTCCTTGCGCAGTCATCTGGGCCCAGGAAGGCGTGCACAAGCCGAGTGCAAGCGCTAACACTCCCAGAGTACAGGTCAAGCGAGATAAAGCTAGTTTCACTTGCGCCATGA